>CAZUBW010000097.1:0-14031 GCA_964618645.1 uncultured Bacteroidales bacterium
CCCTACTCCCTGCTCACCCCGGTCTCATGTGCCAGCGTGAACAAAAATTCAAGTCCTCCGCCCGGGCGGTTTTTGACCGAAATATCTCCCTTGTGGAACTGAATGGCATTTTTTACAATGGACAGGCCCAGTCCGGTTCCGCCTTTCTTGCGGTCGCGTCCCTTTTCTACCCGGTAGAAGCGCTCAAAAATACGCATCAGGTCTTCGTCGGGAACGCCTACGCCGGTATCGAAATACGAGAAATAATGATAGTCCTCGTCGCTCATGTAGTGTTCGAGCTGCGCGGTTATACCGGTGCCCGCGTAAGCAATGGTATTATCAAACAAATTGCGGAACACCGAATACAATAAACCGGCATTCCCGCTGATGGTAAGGTCCGATCGCATAACAATCCGCAGGTCGATGGAACAGGCTGCAAGCTGGGGTTGAATTTCCCCGGCAATGTCGGTCACCATCTCACTCAGGTTTACCGGTTCAATCCTGTAAAGGTTCGATGCTTCCTCCATTTTGGTCAGCAACGAAATGTCGTGTATCAGATCGGCCAGCCGAACCGACTGTGAATAGGCCCTTCGGAGATAGTCGGTGGTTCTCGTCTTATCGGTGTTTCCCTCGAGAATGGTCTCGAGAAACCCTTTGATGGAGCTAACCGGCGTTTTAAGTTCATGGGCGATATTTTCGGTCAGTTGCTGCTTAAGCAGTTTTCTTTTGGTAGGCTTGGTGACGTCGTTCACCGATACTTCAAAGCTTTTATCCTGGAAAACAATACACTTGGCTGAAAAATAACGTCCGTTCTTCACCAGCGTGATCTCATAAGTAGGCAATACCTCTGCCAGGTGGTCATGGTGATCGTTTTCGAGGTATTTGTTTACAAAGCTGAAGATGGGCGCAAAATCATTTATTCTGAAGAATTCGTCAGCCGTAAAAACACGAGTATCGCTGATGTGATTGATAAACCTGATAAAATGTGTATTGCTGGTAATCACCTGGCGGTCTTTCGAGAAAATGGCAATGCCTTCGTCGAGCAGGTTCAGGTGCCTGATCAGCTTGGTTTTTTCCGACAACAATTCTTCTTTGGTACGGTTCAGGTTCCGGTATATTTCAATGATCTCCTGCCCGATATTGCCCAGTTCGTTTTCGGGGAATACCAGCTTTTCGTCAAAAGGTTTGTTACCCGATGCCTTCATGGTAAATTCGCGCAGCGTACTAACCGACTGACCGAATTTATCGGCAATGAGCACCACGGTAAAAGCAGCTACCAGAATGATCAGGATAATGAACATGATGAATATCCTGTCGGGTTGTATGAATTCACGTGCACCGGTGTCGTACCGCGAAGATATTCTTACGAAGTACCCCGGATAGCTAATGGCATAATAATAATACTTGATGCTGGTGGTCCCCGATACCCGTAAACTGGTACCAAAATCCTCACGCAGTGATTCCTGTATTTCCGGCCGGTGGAGGTGATTTTCCATGGTTTCGCTGTTTTCCACCTCCGAATCATATAACACAACCCCTTTATCGTCAATGAGGGTAATGCGTATGGTCTCATCCGAAATCATCTTTTTCAAGCTGTCCATCAACGCCACCCGGCCCTGTTGAATTACTTGCTGCTGTTCAATAAAACGTTGTGTAATGGTCACGTAATTCCGGAGTTTCTCGTTCAGCACATTGATGCGAAAACGCTTTTCGTGAAAAAACTCCGAAACCATCAACACTACCGCAATCAATAAAAAAAACGAAATGGCAAATACAATCCATTTCCGGGTATAAGCCGAAATAGTCCTCATAATGGGGTGTTATTCAATCTCAAAACAATAGCCGTAACCCTTCCGGGTCACCAGAAACTTGCCATATTTTCCAAGTTTCTTGCGAATACGGGTAATATGCACATCCACGGTGCGGTCGGTTACATTCACATCGCGCCAGATGCTATCGAGAAACTGCTCGCGTCCGAAAATACGCCCGGGATTCTTCATCAGCAACTGTAAGAGCTGAAATTCAATGGGGGTAAGATCTTCTTTGATGCCGTCCACCGTAAGCCGTTTCTTGCCGAGGTCAAGTTCAATCCCGGAAATACTTACAGTTGATGGCTCGCCAGGCTGGTCTCCGGCCACAGCCGAGCGGCGTACCACGGCCTTGATGCGTGCAACCACCTCCTTTATCGAAAATGGTTTGGTGATGAAATCGTCAGCGCCTACCGAAAAACCAGTAAGTTTGTCATTCTCCGAATTTTTGGCGGTAATGAAAAAAATGGGCGCCTCAAGTTTGCGCCGTTTGCGAATCTCATCGGCCAGCCGGTAACCCGACATACCTTTCATCATCACATCGAGCAGAAAAAGCTGGTATTTATCCAGCCGCGTTTGCATGGCCTCCTCCGCAGAATTGACGGTGTCTACCTGGAAACCTTCTGATTCGAGGTTGAATTTAAGAATTTCACAAAGGTCTTCCTCATCATCCACTACCAGAATATGTATGTTGTTACGAATCATCGCGGTAAAGTTTATTATTTAGTAAGGCATAAAATTACGCCGGTAATGTTACAGTAATGTTACATTTTTGTGATAATATGATTACGTATAAATCAATGCATTAAAAAATATGTACCAAATAAATGTAACCTTTTCTTAACGTTTTTGCAACCTTTCTGTAATCTTAGTCTGCCAATTTTGCAACGATTTTGTTATGATGGGGACGGCAGCAGTGAATGCATGCATCAGTCTTTGGGGGATTCGACTTAAAACATTGTGAAACAAATATATCCATTTGAAAAAAATTCCTTACATTTACGTACATAACCCGGCTCACCCATGGAAAATTTTTACCTGATCATTGTTATCATCTTGTTCGTGCTGGCCATTTCCGACCTTGTGGTAGGGGTGAGCAACGACGCAGTGAATTTTCTCAACTCGGCCATTGGCTCCAAATCGGCTCCGTTCAGGATCATCATGATCATTGCAGCATTGGGGGTACTTTTTGGCGCTACCTTTTCCAATGGTATGATGGAAGTAGCCCGTAACGGTATCATGAACCCTTCGGCCTTTACCTTCGAAAATATCCTGATTATTTTCCTCGCGGTGATGATCACCGATGTATTGCTACTCGACCTATTCAACACCTACGGTCTTCCCACTTCCACCACGGTGTCGGTGGTTTTTGAATTACTGGGAGCTTCGGTGGGTATGGCGATAATTAAAATAAGCCATTCGCCCGATGGGCTTGCCAACCTGGGCAGTTACATCAATTCAGGCAAAACACTGGCCATCATAACCGGTATTCTCCTTTCGGTAGCCATCTCCTTTATTGTGGGGGTCATCATTCAGTACATTGCACGGGTTATCTTCAGCTTTAACTACAAAAAATCGGTGAAATATTTCGGTTCCCTATGGGGCGGGCTGGCCATTACCGGTATCACCTACTTTATCCTGATCAAAGGTGCCAAAGGCTCTTCGTTTATCAGCAAGGAGCAGATAGCCTGGATTTCCGACAATTCAATGCTCATCCTCGGCATATGTTTTGCCGGATGGACCATTCTTCTCCAGTTGCTCAACTGGCTTTTCAATGTTAACCAGCTGAAGGTCATCGTTTTGTTCGGCACCTTCGCGCTGGCCATGGCCTTTGCCGGCAACGACCTGGTAAACTTTATCGGTGTGCCCATGGCCGGGTACGAATCCTTCAGGGTCTTTTCAGCACAGGAAGGTCTCAGCGGGAGTGATTTTACCATGACCGCGCTGATGGAGAGTGTTAAAACACCCACCGGCTTCCTGTTGGTGGCCGGTATTGTGATGGTGCTGGCCCTCTGGTTTTCCAAAAAGGCACGCACGGTAACCCAAACCGAGCTCAGCCTGGGTAACCAGGACCAGACCAACGAGCGGTTTGCCTCCTCAGCCCTGGCACGTTCGCTGGTGCGTATTGGCGTGCAAATCGGTAAATTTTTGTGGGCCCTCGTCCCTGCAAGGTTTAAACCCTTCCTGCAAAGCCGGTTCGACGATTCAGCCTTTAAAAAACAGGCTAAAAAGGACAAGGGCTTGTCGTTCGACCTCGTAAGAGCCTCGGTAAACCTGGCCGTTTCCAGCAGCCTCATAGCCTTTGCCACATCACATAAATTGCCGCTGTCAACCACCTATGTTACCTTTATGGTGGCCATGAGTACCTCGCTGGCCGACAAGGCATGGGGCCGCGAAAGTGCCGTTTACCGGATTTCCGGCGTTATTACCGTAATCGGTGGCTGGTTCTTCACTGCCTTTGTAGCCTTTACCGGCGCTTTTCTGATGGCCCTGCTGATGATTACAGGCGGAATGATTGCTGTCGGGGTGTTGATTGCCATTGCCATTTTTGCCATTTACAAAACACATACTTTACATAAAAAGCGCGTTGAGGATAGCAAGGCTTCCGAACGCGAATTCTGGGCCGACGAAGCGGTAACCGGCGTACAGATGCTCGAAAAATACAACAACCGTGTTGCCCTCAGCATTGTTGCCACTGCCGATCTATACGAGAAAACCATTGAAGGGCTTATTGACGAAAAACGAAAAAAACTGGGCAAGGCTGAAAAGGAGGTGCGGAAACTCAGCAAGGACATCAGGCTCTATAAGAAAAACGCCCATTTACTGGTCTCGCGACTCGAAGGAAGCGACCTGGCCGACGACGGTGAATATTACTTCCTCATGCTCGATCACCTGAACGATATGGTACATTATGTTGAAAACATTGCAGGACCAGCATTCAATCATATCGACAACAACCACGAGCCCCTTCACAAAGCCGATGCGGAAAACCTGAAAGACTTCCTGAAAGAAACACTGAAATACATCAAAAAAACGCGTAATTGCATTGCCACAGGTAAATTCGACAGTCCCGAGGAGGGCGCCGAAATGCTGAAAAATCTGGTGGATGAGCTTTCGAAAATGCGGAAAAATCACCTGAAACGCTTTAAATCAGGAAACATTAACACTGGTGTCAGCCTGTTGTACCTCGATATACTGGCTGAATCGCGAAACCTTGTGCTGGGTATTTCAGCCATGTCGCGGTCTGCCCGTAATTTCAACATCACTCATCCGTTGTTGCTGAAATAGCGTTAAGGTTGCGCCGAAGCCCGGCAAAACCCGCCCGTTTCAGCGCGGTACCGGCAAACAGCCGGTCAAACGTTTCACGGGTCATATGGTACCAGTCGGCCCTTGACATTTCAAGGAGCCCGGGTACCGGCTCCAGTTCCGGCACATGGTGAGGCGCTGCCTTTCGGTTCCACGGGCATACTTCCTGGCACAGGTCACAGCCAAAAACACGGTTGCCAAGCTTTTCGCGGTATCCGGAATCTATGTCGCCTTTATTTTCGATGGTAAGGTACGAAATGCACCTACGGGCATCCAATACCCCGGGGGCAACAAGGGCATGGGTGGGACAGGCGTCGATGCACCGGGTGCAGGTTCCGCAGTATTGCTGCATGGGCTTGTCGTATTGCAGCGGAATATCTACCACCAGTTCGCCGATAAACACAAACGAGCCGTGCGCCTTGCTGATCAGGCAGGTGTTCTTTCCTATCCAGCCTAGGCCCGCCCTTTCCGCCCATACTTTATCGAGCACCGGCGCCGAATCGGCAAAAGCCCTTCCCGTTGCAGGGGTAACCCTTTCGTTGATGTACCTGAGCAATAAATACAACCTGTTGCGAATTACCTGGTGGTAATCGCGGCCATAGGCATAGATTGAAATGGCAGGGGCTTCCGGATCTGCTTGCTTTTTTCCGGGAAAGTAATTCAGGATAACCGAAATAACCGATTTAGCGCCTTCCACCAGTCGCGCAGGGTCAACCCGCTTGTCGCGGTGATTTTCCATGTACGTCATCTGGCCATGGTAATGGTTGCCGAGCCAGCTGTCGAGCCGAACGGCATCTTCATCCAGGCGGGTAACAAGCGATATTCCGCAGTCGTCAAATCCCAGCCTGCGGGCAGCAGCTTTTATCAGGGATGATTGTTTGGTTAACTCATCCATGTCACGAATGCAAAGCATTCAGGCCAGCCCAATCGTAAAGCCGGCCGGAAACTATTAAAGCTTCTTCTTTATTTCGGTGGTTTCGTATCCTTCGATGATATCGCCCGTACGAATGTCATTGTAATTCTCGATGTTCAGTCCGCACTCCTGACCAATTACCGCTTCTTTGACATCGTCCTTGAAACGCTTCAGCGAAGCCAGCTTCCCGGTATAAACCACAATGCCATCGCGAATAATCCGTACCCTGGTGTCGCGCTTGATCTTGCCTTCCTTCACCATACAACCGGCAATGGTGCCGACCTTGGTGATCTTGAAAGCTTCGAGCACCTCGAGGGTAGCAACAATTTCTTCTTTGATTTCAGGTGACAGCATGCCTTCCATAGCCGATTTGATCTCGTTTATGGCATCGTAAATGATGGAGTAAAGCCGTATGTCAATCTCTTCCTTTTCGGCCAGCTTACGTGCCTGCATCGATGGACGTACCTGGAAGCCAATGACAATGGCATTGGAGGCAGCGGCCAGCAATATATCGCTTTCGGAAATCTGTCCGACCGCTTTGTGGATGACGTTAACCTGTATCTCTTCGTTCGAAAGCTTGATGAGTGAGTCAGACAAGGCTTCAATGGAACCATCCACGTCACCTTTCACAATCACGTTCAGCTCCTTGAAGTTGCCAATGGCGATGCGGCGTCCGATTTCGTCGAGCGTAATGTGTTTCTGGGTCCGTAAGCCCTGCTCGCGAAGCAGTTGTTCGCGTTTGTTGGCTATCTCTTTGGCTTCCTTTTCCTCGCTGTAAACATTAAACTTGTCACCTGCCTGCGGAGCGCCATTCAAACCCAGCACAAGCACAGGATCCGACGGACCAGCCGAAGTGATCTTCTTGCCGCGCTCGTCGTACATGGCCTTCACCTTTCCATAATTATGGCCTGCCAGCATGATATCGCCCACCTGCAGCGTTCCGGCTTGTACCAGCACGGTGGCAATGTAACCGCGGCCTTTGTCAAGCGACGATTCAATAATAGTGCCAACAGCAGCTTTGTTGTGATTGGCTTTCAGGTTCAGCATTTCAGCTTCGAGCAACACTTTCTCGAGCAATTCCTCGATGTTCAGGCCGGTTTTGGCGCTGATTTCCTGCGACTGGAACTTTCCGCCCCAGTCCTCCACCAGTATATTCATTTTGGCCAGCATTTCCTTTATCTTTTCAGGATTTGCCGTGGGCTTGTCAATTTTATTGATGGCAAAAACCATGGGAACACCGGCTGCCTGCGCATGGTTAATGGCCTCAACCGTCTGGGGCATAATCCCGTCGTCGGCTGCTACCACAATAATGGCAACATCGGTGATTTGTGCACCGCGGGCGCGCATGGCCGTAAATGCCTCGTGACCAGGGGTATCCAAAAAGGTGATCTGCCGGCCATCTTTGAGTTCCACGCCGTAGGCGCCTATGTGCTGCGTGATACCGCCAGCCTCTCCGGCAATAACATTCGCATGACGGATATGGTCGAGCAGCTTTGTTTTACCATGGTCAACATGGCCCATTACTGTTACAATGGGCGGTCGTGGCAACAAATCCTCGGGATTTTCCTCCTCTTCCTCCTCTTCCTCCTGGGTATCAATGGTCACAAACTCAACCTTGTAACTGAATTCCTCGGCAACCAGCACCAGCGCTTCAGCATCGAGCCGCTGATTAATTGATACAAACAGGCCCAGGCTCATGCACGCCGAAATAACTTCGGTGGCCGGTACGCCCATCAGGGTAGCCAGTTCGTTAACGGTGACAAATTCGGTTACACGCAGGATATTCTTTTCCAGTTCGCGCTTTTCTTCTTCTGCCAGGTTACGCTGACTGAGGATCTCGCGCTTTTCGCGGCGGTATTTGGCGCCTTTCGATTTGCCCTTGGAAGTAAGCCGTGCAAAGGTGTCCTTTATCTGCTTGTCTACATCTTCTTCGCTAATCTCGAAATGAATGCCCTTGCGTTTTTTCTTTTTCTTCTTGTCCTTTGAAGCATCGGTATCGCCCGCACGCGGGGGTTGCTTGTCAACACTGACCCGCTGGGTATCTTTTTTGATGCGCTTTCTCTTTTTCTTGTGCGCAGCATCATCCGAATCGCTTTCCGATCCGGGAAGCGTCATCTTTCCTACCACCTTGGGCCCGTTCAGCTTATCAACCTTGGCCCGTATCAATTCGGGCTGAGGCCGGGTCGGAGCAGGTCTTTCTTCCTGTTCAGCCGCGCCGGCAACAGGCGCTGCAGGTGTTCGCTGCTGTACAGCAGTCCGGCCTCTGCGCTCTTTTTCGAGCTGTTCGCGAGTCTTCTTGGGAGGTCTGGTACGCTGGTTCATCGCATCGAGATCGATTTTACCCACCACCTTCACTTCTACATCCTTAATTTCGGACTTCATGAAGGTATCTTCCACCAGGGGTTCCGGTTCCGGTTCCGGTTCTGCTTCTACCACCTTTTCCAAAGGCTCCTTTGCCTGCGGTTCCGGAATTTCGGGTTTAGCAAGCTCTTCCGGCACTACCGGAGGGGGCGGAACAACTTCTTCAGGAGGTGTAACAACAGGTGGTTCAATTACTTCTTCCTTCCGGATAACTTCTTCGCTTTTTTCTTTTTTCGGGGCCGGCTTCTTGCCCGGGCTGAGCTTCTCCACATCTATTTTACCCACCACGTTCACCCTGATGGTCTCTTTTTCAACTGGACGCTCAGGTTCGGGTTCATGATGCTCTACCATAGGCCGGGTATCCTTTACCAGCACTTCGCCGGCTTCGTCGGCACTTTCAACCTCCACCTCGTGGTGCAAATCCTTTACCGTCATCGCCTCAAGCTTTTCACGCTTGTTGCGTAAATTCAGCTTCTCCGATTCCTTTTTTGCATTCAGGTCGGTGCTGAATTCCTTCAGGAGCAATGCCACCTGATCGGATGTAATCTTCTCATTGGGATTTGAATCGATCTTCACCCCTTTCTTATGCAGGAATTCCACGATGGTGGAAATGCCTACATTTAATTCCCTGGCTATCTTGCTTAATCGTGTTGTTTTGTTATCTGACATCCGAGCACTTTAGTGGTTATTGCAACGATAAAATTAGTAATTCCGCGAAATATAATAACATCCTGCCGAATTATTCAAATTCGGCTTTCAGTATTTTAAGCACTTCACGTATGGTTTCTTCTTCAAGATCAGTTCGTTTCACCAGGTCATCCACATTAAGGTTAAGAACACTGCGAGCAGTGTCACAACCAATAGCCTTGAATTCATCGATGATCCAACCGTCGATTTCATCGACAAATTCCTCAAGGTTCACGTCTTCCTCATCGGAATAGTCGGTTTCGCGGTAAACGTCAATTTCATACCCGGTAAGCTGACTTGCCAGCTTAATGTTCAAACCGCCTTTGCCAATGGCAAGCGATACTTCATTGGGCTTCAGGTATACGTCGGCCTTCTTGTTTTTCTCATCGAGCTTTATCGACGAGATTTTGGCCGGACTCAGCGCACGGGTTATGTATAACTGCAGGTTATTGGTGAAATTGATCACATCTATGTTCTCATTCTTCAGCTCCCGTACAATACCGTGAATCCTCGATCCTTTCATACCTACGCAGGCGCCAACAGGATCAATACGCTCATCATATGATTCAACGGCCACCTTGGCACGTTCACCCGGTATGCGCACGATCTTTTTGATGATAATCAGCCCGTCGAATATTTCGGGTACCTCAAGCTCAAACAAGCGCTCCAGGAATATCGGCGATGTACGAGACAAAATGATCAGCGGTGTGTTGTTCCGCATTTCCACCCGCACCACAACGGCCCTGATGTTGTCGCCTTTGCGGAAGTAATCGGTTGGGATCTGCTCGGTTTTGGGCAGAATGAGTTCATTGCCTTCCTCGTCGAGCACCAGAATCTCACGTTTCCATACCTGGTAAACTTCACCGGTGATGATGTCGCCGATACGGTCGCGGTATTTCTGAAATATGTTGTTCTTTTCAAGTTCAAGTATCCTGGCTGTAAGGTTTTGCCGCAACGCCAAAATGGCCCGACGGCCAAAATCAAGTAGTTTCACTTCGTCGGTAACTTCTTCTCCCACCTCATAATCATCATCAATCAGCTTGGCTTCCGAAAGCGAAATTTGCATGTTGGGTTCGGTAACTTCTCCGTCCTCCACTACTTCGCGGTTTCTCCAGATCTCAAAGTCGCCTTTGTCAATGTTAATAATAATATCGTAGTTGTCGGCTGATCCGTACATTTTTACCAGCATACCGCGGAATACATCCTCAAGCACACTCATCATGGTGGCCCTGTCAATGCTCTTAAGTTCTTTAAACTCCGAAAATGTGTCGATCAAATTAAGGTTTTCCATATTCCTCTTTTACTTTTTTAAACTAATTACAACTTTAGCCGTTTTTATTTCTTCAAATCGTAGTTCAACAGATTGGGTAACTTTTGTTTTTCGACCTTTGGTACCGTCCTTAACCAGGGTTTCCGTTTCAAGTACAATGGCTTCGGAAAGTACACCGGTTAACTGGCCCGCTATTTTTGTACCATCGGCTTTTACCACGTCAAGCTGCCTTCCGGTATTTTTTAAAAACTGTACCGGCAACCGTAGTGGCTTATCGAGCCCCGGCGACGACACCTCCAGCTCAAAGTCATCCTCGTCGCGGTTCAGACGACTTTCGATAAACCTGCTGACAGCCATACATTCGTCGAGGGTAACCCCTTTCATGCTGTCGATAAAAATGGCAATTTTATTGGCAGGCCTTACCTGTAACTCAACCAGGAACAACTCCCTGCGGGCAAGTTCTTCGTCGAGCAATTCCCTTATCAAGGTCTCACTGATCATCTTTTTCAGACAATAAAATAGGGGACTGTTTCGTCCCCTTCACTACTGAAATTTCACCGCAAAGGTATAAAAATTAATTGAATTACCATGTATATGTACAAGAAAAACGGAAATTTCGTACCATGACCGTCAACTTAAGGATAAGCAAAAAGTGACATCAATATCATAGCAGTTAACGCTGTGCATGGCGACATCCCCCGCTGGCCTTGCTCTGCCGTAGCGGCTACGCGAAGGCGCAGCGGCATAGTCGTCAAGCTAAGATGGTCTAAATAATTGTTTAATAATTAGTTATAATATTGTTTTGTCTTTATTTTTATGACATTTATTACCTGCCGCGCACACGTACACGGCAGATTTTTAAACACAAAGTTCTCAAAGTGAAATCGTCGCTAAGAACACTAAGAACTAAGCACACGAAGGAAAGAGGCTGTCTAAAAAGTCAATTTGTTAGGCGTAGTTTGAAACTACGCCTAGCGCATTGTGCTGAATGTTAGCTTTGTATGCTGAGCGTAGTCTGGAGACTACGCTCTTTTTATGACTTTTTAGGCAGCCTCCTCTTGGTGTTCTTAAACTTAGTGGTCTTAGTGAAGCTTTCTCTTCGTGTACTTCGTGTTAAAAAAAAGACTGCCAAGCACAGCGCAGGCAGAGTATGATTAGGATCATACTGACCATTGAATATCTATACTTTATAATTCTTAGCTTGACGGCTGTGAATTTCGGACTTCGCCCGATAGGCGGCGAAATTCGGGGATAAACCTAAATTTCCACACGGTTGTTGGTAATCTGAACAAATATGCAGTAATTTGTCCTGTAAAACATCCTCCAACTGTGTCATCGGTTACCAACAAACGAAAGATCATCAACGATCCGGTTCACGGATTCATCATTATCCCAACCGATTTTATATACGACCTGCTCGAGCATCCTTATATTCAAAGGCTCCGCCGTATTAAGCAACTCGGTCTTACCAGCTTTGTTTACCCGGGTGCAACCCACACGCGTTTTCAGCATGCCCTTGGCGCCGCTTACCTTATGAGCCAGGCCATCGACAACATCAGGCAGAAAGGAACCGAAATTACCGACGAAGAAGCCGAAGCAGTCACCGCCGCTATTCTGCTTCACGATATCGGTCATGGCCCCTTCTCGCACGCGCTTGAGGAAAGTATCATTCCGGGCCTTGCGCACGAAGAGCTTTCGGTGCTGCTGATGAACAAGCTTAATAAGGTGTTCAACGGAAAACTCAACCTGGCCCTGGACATATTCAACAATCAGTATCACAAAAAGTTCCTGCACCAGCTGGTATCGGGACAGCTCGATATGGACCGGATGGATTACCTGATGCGCGACAGTTTTTTCGCCGGAGTGGCCGAAGGCACCATCGGTACCGAAAGGATCATAAAAATGCTCAACGTGGTGGATGATCAGCTGGTGGTAGAATCGAAAGGCATTTATTCCATCGAAAAGTTTCTGATCGCCCGGCGGCTGATGTACTGGCAGGTGTATTTTCACAAAACGGTCATTGCCGCTGAGAACCTCCTGGTACGCTTACTCCGGCGCGCCAAGGAACTGGCGGTGGGCCAAACGCCGCTTTATGCCACACCAGCCTTGCAATACTTCCTTACCACCCCTGTGGGCAATCATAACCTTACCGGACAAAAGGACCAGGCACTCGATTTCTTTGCCAACCTCGACGACGACGACATAATGGTATCGGCCAAAGCATGGACAACCCATCCCGATCCGCTGCTTTCGATGCTGGCAAGTAACCTCATTGGCCGAAAACTCCCCCGGGTAAGGATCAGTGATGAACCTCCGGATGAAACCCGGCTGGCTGCGCTGAAAGCAGAAACCGCCAGGCTTTACGGGTTAAGTCGCGACGAATGTAATTACTTGGTGTATACCGGTTTGATCACCAACAGGGCCTACAGTGATAAAACCGATACCATCCGCGTCATCTTCAACACCGGCGAGATGAAAGATTTTGCCGAAGCTTCGGATATATTTCACTTTCAGCGTCTCATGGAAGCCAAGAGAAAATATTTCCTGTGTTTTCCCAAAGATCTTGCCTTAAATTACTAATTTTGTGCCCGGCGAAAAAGAAAAGTGCATGAAAGTCACCGCTAAAACTGTTGCTGATTTTACCAAAGGTGAATTAATTGGCAATCCCGATGTAGAAATAACGGATGTTTCCAAAATCGAAGAAGGAAAAAAAGGTACCCTCGCTTTCCTGGCGAACCCAAAGTACGAAAAATACCTTTATAATACCGAAGCTTCTGTTGTTCTGATTAATAAAGACTTCCAGCTTAACGGAAACGTAAATGCCACCCTTATCAGGGTTGACAATGCCTATGATGCATTTACCTCGCTCCTTGAGCTCTATACCAAAATGGTACCTGAAAAAAAAGGTGTTGAACAGCCAATTTTCGTGGATCCCACGGCCAAACTGGGCGAAAACGTCTATATCGGCGCCTTCTCATACATCGGCCCGGGCGTTACCATCGGCAACAATGTGAAAATTTACCCCCAGGTTTACATTGGCGATTACACACAGGTAAACGACAATACCATTGTCTTTCCGGGTGTGAAAATATACCATGGTTGCTATATCGGTCATAGCTGCGTTATTCATTCGGGCGTGGTGATCGGTGGCGACGGCTTCGGCTTTGTGCAACAACCCGACCAGCAATACCGGAAAATTCCGCAGGTAGGAAACGTGATTATCGAAGACCAAGTGGAAATAGGATCAAATACCACCATCGACCGCGCTACCATGGGTTCCACTGTTATCCGCAAGGGCGCCAAATTCGATAACCTCATTCAGATAGGTCACAACGTCGAAGTAGGTGAAAATACAGTTATCGTTTCACAGGCAGGCGTTGCCGGCTCCACCAAAGTCGGCCGTAATTGCCAGTTAGGCGGACAGGTCGGACTGGCCGGACACCTGAAAATAGGCGATAACGTGAAAATAGGCGCGCAATCGGGCGTCAGTAACAACCTGAAAGACGGCGATACCGTATTGGGGTCCCCCGCCCTCGATGTAAGCCGTCAGGTCAAAGCCATGATCATTTACAAATCTCTCCCCGAAATGAGTAAGCGCATTGCCGAACTCGAAAAAGAACTGAAAAAACTCACCGAAAGCAATAAAGCGGAGTAATACTGCAAACGCTGGGTGCTGGGTGCTGGGTGCTAGGTACTGGTTACTGGTT
>CAZUBW010000098.1:0-13711 GCA_964618645.1 uncultured Bacteroidales bacterium
GTACCTCCTCCCTCGCAATGACGCGTCGATCATTGCCACTGCATATTCAAAATGATGCTATGCACCGTCATTGCGAGCGTTAGCGAAGCAATCTCATTGTAATAAATGGATTAACTTCGTTTAGCTACACTTCTCTCAGATTGCCACGGTCGTCGTATCTCCTCCCTCGCAATGACGCGTCGATCATTGCCACTGCATATTCAAAATGACGCTATGAACCGTCATTGGCGAATTATAATGTTATTCATAAAACTCCGTGGCAAATAATTCCACAATTCTTTCGGCGGTATGGCCATCCCAAAGCTCCGGTCTTGCCGGTAAACCCTCATTACTCAGCGTATGCCTGAACTCCTTGCGGATCCGGTCTACATTATTGCCGACCAGTACCGAAGCGCCACCATGCTCACGCAGGGTTACCGGCCGCTCGGTATTCCACCGCAGGGTAAGACATGGTGTTCCCAGAATACAACACTCCTCCTGCAATCCGCCACTGTCGGTAAGCATAATACGGGCTCCCATGTTAAGCTTCAGCATACTGTGATAGCCCAGGGGATGCAACAGGTAAATATTGGGATTGGCCAGTACACTGTCCCACAACCCAAAAGTCTTCAGCTGTTTTGCGGTACGGGGGTGTATAGGCCAGATAAGCGGCATGGTTGAGGCTACCTCACCGGTCAAAAAGCCCAGCAGCGGTGTCAGTACTTCAGTTTTATCCACATTGCTGGGGCGGTGCAATGTCATTACCGCAAAAGCTTTGCTTTCGTCGAGATGATTGTTCTGCTTACTTTCTTCGAGTTTATTTTCAGCCAGCAATTGGTGAATATCAATAGACGACGCCTTGTCCCTGTTCGCTTCGAGAGTGTCGATCATTATATTTCCCACGAACCTGATCTTCTCCCCGGGAACACCTTCGTTGCGCAGATTTTCGACAGATATCCTGTCGGGTGTAAGCAGTAAATCCGAGAGCCTGTCGGTAACCAGCCGGTTTATTTCTTCGGGCATCGACATATCGCGTGAACGCAATCCGGCTTCGATATGACAACACTTGATGTTTTCTTTTTTGGCCGTGACGGAACAGGCCAGCGTGGCATTCACATCACCAACCACAACCACCCAGTCGGGTTTATGCTCGCGTAATACTTTTTCGAATGCTATCATGGTCAGGCCAACCTGTTCGGCATGGGAACCCGAGCCGATTTCGAGATTGATATCCGGCATGGGAATGCCCAATTCATTAAAGAAGGCGTCAGACATGCGTACATCGTAATGCTGACCGGTATGTACCAGTATGTGTTCTATCGGCCTGTCGGGATGACCGGTATTGTGTTTCTGAATAGCAGCGGACAACGGGGCAATTTTCATGAAATTGGGACGGGCCCCTACTACGGAAAGTATTTTCATAAACTTTCTTTTTTATTGGTTATATATTTAGAGCTTGTCAATAAAGTTAGAAAAATGTTTAATTAGCCATGTGTCTGTTCAGAAAGTTCCATCTGCAAGGCTTGCGCAGTCCGAAAATGCGGAGTTTACTATTCGTAAATGAGCAATTTTCGGACAAGCGTAACGCAGCAAATGGGACTTTATGGACAGACACTATTTAGCTATGCAGCAAAGATAGTATTCACACAAAAGATAATTACGTCATAACCCTGAGGATTGTTTGCCAACAGGCTGGTTTTTTATGAAACCACCATTTGATCAGGATGAACTGCCCATATCTTCGGGTAAACATACGCCTGCTATAGAAAGTTGCTGTTTGCCCAAATGAACTTATCTGCACTACATCCATAAAACACACATGACAAAGAGCAGGTGGCAGGCGGTAAATTATTCCTAATTTTGAGAAGGATAATTCACAAACATATGAATAACAACAACATAGAAACTAGTCGTAATGAGCTCGAAAGGTTTCTGCAGAAACCTGCATCGGCATTTACTTCAGCAGACATCGTTCGTTTTGTAGAAGAAAAAGGCATTCAAATGATTAATTTCCGTTATGCTGCTGAAGATGGTAAGCTTAAAACCCTGAATTTCGTACCCTTTAACCGCGAACACCTGGTATCAATCCTCACCATGGGAGAAAGGGTGGATGGCTCAAGTCTGTTCTCATTTGTTGAGGCTGCATCAAGCGATTTGTATGTGATACCCAAATACCGCACGGCTTTTATCAACCCTTTCAGCGAAATTCCCGCCCTGGAAATACTTTGTTCTTTTTACGATTCAGAAGGCAGACCGCTTGAGAGTTCATCGGAATATATACTTAAAAAAGCCTGTAAAAAATTCCGCCAAACAACGGGGCTCAATATGAAGGCGCTGGCAGAACTCGAGTATTATGTAAATTCAAAAAGTGACAGTCTTTACCCGCTTATTGATCAGAAAGGTTACCACCAGTCAAAACCCTTTGCCAAATTCGAGGACCTGCGTGTGGAAGCGCTTCGCTTATGCGCACAAGCCGGATGTCGGATCAAATATGGGCACTCCGAAGTAGGAAGCTTCACCCGGGACGGAGAGGATTTTGAACAGCATGAGATTGAATTCCTGCCTACCGACCTGGACCAGGCTGTTGAACAAGTGCTGATTACCAGGTGGATCCTGCGTATGTTGAGTTACAAACACCAGGTTGAAGTAAGTTTCGCACCGAAAATAATCGCCGGGAAAGCCGGTTCGGGCATGCATATCCACATGTTGCTCGAGAAAGCAGGCGAGAATATAATGATCCACCAGGGCAAGCTAAGTGAAACAGCGCACCGTATGATTGCCGGATTGCTTGATTCGGCAAAAGCTTTAACGGCATTTGGAAATACCTTACCCACCTCGTACCTAAGGTTGGTACCTAACCACGAAGCTCCGACAACGATATGCTGGGGTGACCGGAATCGTTCGGTATTGGTGCGTGTACCGCTTGGCTGGACAGGCGAAGCCGGCATGGTGCAGGATGCCAATCCGGCTGAACGCAATGCTCCTGAGCAACATTCTTCGAGACAAACCATTGAGATTCGCTCTCCCGACGGTTCTGCAGACATGTATCTGTTGATGGCGGGTTTGGTAATTGCCGTGCAACGCGGACTTGAAATGGAAAACGCGATTGATAAGGCCCGCGAATTGTATGTCAGCTGCAATTTATTCAAGGAAAATGGCAAGGCTAACGGAAAAGAGTATGAAAAACTACCCGACTCCTGCTGGGCATCGGCAGAGGCTTTACTGCAATACCGGTCATACTTCGAAAAAGATGACATTTTTCCGGCAGGGGTAATTAATTCAATAGTGAGCAGGTTGAAATCATTCAATGACCAGCATTTAAGAAATGAGCTGGAAGGTAATACAGGGGCGTTGTTAACACTTGTACGGCAATATATTCATTGCATGTAGTATCAACTAGCCATAATATTTCTTCATTTCGCGTCGAAACTGCCCAAAAAAACCTTAATTTGGAAGATTAAAACCGTAGGATGGCATTAACTGACGAGCATAGCGAAATGAACGGTAATGATGAAAAGATATTCAGGTCGTTGTTCAATGAGTATTATGCCCCGCTATGCATTTACGCCCTGCGATTTACAAAAGACAAGTCAGCAGCCCGCGAAGTGGTGCAGGAAACCTTTGTTAAACTATGGGAGCATCGCGAAAAAATTGAAATCAATAAAAGCCTCTCGGGGTATTTGTACACATCGGTCAGGAACAATGCCCTGAACTATCTTAAACGGCAACAAATAAAAAACCATCACAACGAAGTCTATGCCGAACTGGCGCTTCGGGCACAGGAATATCTGACCATCACACGCGAGAACGGACTTTCGGCGCTACTTGCCAAAGAGCTGGAGACTCAATTTAGGGAGGCCGTTGATGCCTTGCCTGAACATTGCCGGGAAATTTTTAAACTCAGCCGGTTTGAAGGCTTAAAAAACGCTGAAATTGCCGATATAAAGCACATTACCATCAATACCGTTCAAAAGCAACTTTCGATCTCACTCGAAAAACTACGTGGATCTTTAGGCAATATCCTGCCTAAAATAATCCGTGTTGCATTGATTATGTGCTCTTTTTGAAAATAATTGCTTTTTTTTTAAAAAAAATCACTTTTGCTTTTACCGGACTTTCAACGGGAATTGTCATTATAACAGATACCATTATATGATTAACGAAGTTAACGAAATTATCGCAAGGGTTTTAAGCGGAGATGACACTGCCGGGGACCGGCAGGCTTTGCTTGGTTGGTTCAGGGAATCAGCGGATAATCCCGAAAAATTTGCACAGTGCGAAATGCTCTGGAATGCATTGGAAATAATTGGTCAAAAACACGCGTTTGATGCGAATGAAGGATACCAGCATTTTTTGGAACATATAAAAGAAACAGGGAAGCCTGTAAAAAGCGTTTCCTTGTTTGGCCGGTTTTTGCGTATTGCCGCCATGTTTATCCTGGTGGCAGGCGCTGCCTTCGTATCGGGTTACTACCTAGGCCCGTCGGAAAAAGCAGACACTGCCAACTGCATCATTGTCGCACCCAAAGGAAACAAAGCTTTTGCCGAACTTCCCGATGGAACGCGCGTTTGGCTGAATGCTGAAAGTAAGCTCACCTATCCCGGCACTTTTTCAGACGACAGTCGCCATGTGTACCTGGAGGGGGAAAGTTATTTCGAAGTGGCTAAAGACAGCAAACGACCCTTTATTGTGCATACTTCAGCAGTAAATATCAGGGCCATCGGCACAGCATTCAATGTTAAATCGTATCCCTCCGAAAATATTATACAGACTACCCTGGTTGAAGGCTCTGTAGCTATTGAAAGACAGCCGGCCAGGCAGGAAAAGGAAGCCCGGGCAAAAGACCTTGTGGTGTACCTCAAACCCAACGAGCAGGCTACTTTTTATAAAGAAACATCGGTTATTGATGTCGCCTCCAAGACTTCCGTAGTGAAAAAAGAAAACCTGCAGCTGATCAGCCGTAAAAAGGAATATACCCTGGTAAAGAAGGAATCGGTTTTACTTGATAAAAAGGTAGATACCGAACTTTTTACCGCATGGAAAGAAAACAAGCTCACCTTTGACAACGAACCTTTCGAAAGCCTGGTTACCAAGCTCGAACGCAGGTATAACATGCAGTTCAACTTTGTGGACGATGATTTAAAATCGTTCCGCTTTACCGGAAAATTTCCCGAGATATCGGTAGAGCAATTACTGGCTGCCCTGCAATATGCCTCTCCTTTCTATTACGTAATAGACGATACCCTGATATACATTAGCCTTAAGCCCATTCACAAAAAAAATATGCATAACTGATTTAACCAGTTACCCTATAACTAATTATTAACCATAACTGCCTATGACAAAAAACAGCACCTTAACCAATTAAAAAACCGGAAAGCGCCTCGCACAGCACAATCCGGCATCTGAAATTAATTACTGTAATGTCCAATCTGCAAAATTGGCACATTACCATTGTTTAATTCAAACAGCACAAAATTATGAAAAAAAAACCACTTAGCCCTTTTGTTGGGGATAAGAATGAATTGTCTAAACTACTGCTTGTTATGAAAATCTCCACGTTCTTATTATGCCTGACCCTTCTCAATGTTTCAGCAAGCACATTTTCGCAGCGGACCATATCAATGACCATGAAGAATGCCACTGTAAAAGAGGTCATTGCTGAAATTGAAGAGATGAGCGATTTCATCTTCCTGTACAGGAATGAACTGGTTAACGTAGACCAGGAAGTAACTATTGACGTAAAGGACGAACCCGTAGAATCGGTACTGGCAAAGCTTTTCGACCGGTCGGACCTGACCTTTAAGCTTTTTGAAGATAACCTGGTGGTTATCACTTCCAAATCGATGCAACAGCAGAAAATTTCGGGTGTGGTTACCGATGCCCAAACCGGGGAAACCCTGGCTGGTGTGAACATTACCATCGACGGAACGCTTAGCGGCACCACGACAGACGTAAACGGAAAATATTCCCTTGACGTGCCTGACGAAAATGCCGTGCTGGTTTTTTCGTACATCGGTTACAATACCGAAAAAGTACAGTTGGCTGGTCAGTCGGTGGTGGATGTTAACCTTATACCTGACATTACAGCCCTGGAAGAAGTGGTGGTAGTCGGGTATGGAACCCAGAAGAAAAGCGACATCACCGGCTCCATTACTTCGGTATCGAAGGATCGCCTTTCGAAGCTACCTGTCAGCAATGTTATTCAGGCTATTCAGGGCACAGCCGCCGGTGTCAACATCAACCAGGCTTCCTCCATTCCGGGAGATGCCCCATCGGTATTGGTGCGCGGACGGAATTCCATTGGCGCCAATTCAGAACCCTACATTGTGGTGGACGGTATCCCGCTGACCAAAACCGATGGTTCCATCAACGACATCAACCCGAACGACATTGAGTCGATGGAAATTCTGAAAGACCCTTCTGCAGTGGCTATTTACGGGGTGAACGGCTCTAACGGCGTTATCCTCATCACCACCAAACGCGGAAGTGCAGGCAAACCCGTTATCCGTTACAGTGGTTATGGCGGTGTGGAAGGTATAGCCCACATCCTCGAACCCAGCTCACCCGAAGAAATGCTGGAACGTTACGCCGAATACTCCCGTATTCAAAGCTCACCCTTATACAATGGTGGACCGGTTAGGTACCAATATGAATGGGACAATTATCAGAACGGTGTGACCACCGACTGGATTGACGAGGTAACCCAGACGGGTGTTATCCAAAATCACAACATCAGTATTTCCGGTGGAACGGATAATGTTTCGTACTACATTTCCGGCGATTACCTCGACCAGAAGGGCGTAGTTAAAGGGTATGACTATAAACGTTATTCATTCCGTACCAATGCCGATATCAAGGCCACGAAGTACATCACAGTGGGTACCTCATCGTTTGTAGTGGCGCATAACCGCGACGGCGGAAGGGCTAACCTGCTGAATGCCGCTGCCATGAGTCCTTATGCCCGTATGTACGAAGACGACGGCACCTATACACATTATCCCATGTATTCCGAAACGCTATGGGCTAACCCGTTATTACCCACAACGCTTGATCCTGAGCGCCGCCAGTTTAACATTACCGTTAACGGGTATGCTGAACTCAATATTGGTGAGATATTGAGGCCCCTCTCCGGACTAAGATATAAGTTCAATGCCGGTTATTCTTATGTTCCTTACCGTACCAACGAATACGAAGGTAAAACCGTTTTCAATATGACCGGCTGGGGGCGCATGGTAAACCGTGAATCGCAGACCTATACCATTGAAAATATTTTGTCGTATACCAAGGATATTGGCAAACATCATTTCGATTTCACCGGTTTGTACGCCTCCAAAAGCAAATACTACCAGGAAGCTGTTGCCGAGGGTAGTATTTTCCCGAACGACGACCTGGGATGGGGTAAGTTACAGGCAGCCAGCACCAAAAATGCTTCATCGTATGCCGACCTTTACAGAACCATATCGCAGATGGGCCGGTTGAATTATTCATTCGACAGCAAGTACCTGTTCACTGCCACGGTACGCCGGGACGGTTCTTCAGTGTTTGGTGTTAACAATAAATATGCTGTTTTCCCTTCGGTAGCATTCGGATGGAACATTGCCCGTGAGGGATTTATGCAAACGATGAACCATGTGATTAACAACCTGAAATTGCGTGTATCGTATGGCGCTTCGGGCAACGAAGCCATTGGTATTTACAATAGCCTCCCCCGTATGGATTCCAATACCCTGCCTATGGGAGGTCAATCGCAAACCACACTAAAAGCCACCACACGTATGGGTAACGACGAACTTTCGTGGGAAACCACCACGGGAATCAATACCGGTATCGATTTTGGCTTATGGAGCAATCGCATTGACGGTTCGATTGATTTTTATGCAAACAACACCACCGGCATTTTACTCGTACGCACCATCCCACAGATATCAGGATACGTTGATGTTTATACCAACGTGGGTGAAACCAAAAATACCGGTGTTGAATTGACCCTTAATACCAAAAATGTTGTTTCGGGAGGATTTACCTGGGCTACCACCCTGGTTTTTGCCAGCAACAAAAATAAAATTGTCGAGCTCTATGGCGATGGCAAGGACGACCTGGGGAACCGCTGGTTTATTGGCGAACCGGTTGGCGTGATCTACGATTATACCAAGGTTGGCGTGTGGCAGGAAGACGAAATTGCTGCCGGCGCGAACGCCGACTGGGATCCGACGGCACTGGCCGGCGATCTGAAGCTGGCCGATATCAGTGGACCCGAAGGTATACCCGACGGAAGAATTGATGACAATGACCGCCGTGTATTGGGACAAACCACCCCAAAATGGACTGGTGGCATCACCAACACCTTTACCTACAAAAACCTGAGCCTGAGTGTTTTCATCAATACCGTACAGGGTGTAAAGCGTAATAATGCGCAGATAGGCGCTGCCGCCGATGAGCTTGGTCGCCGTAACGGCCCTGCCGAAGTCGGTTACTGGACACCTGAAAACCAAAGCAACGAATGGCGCTCGCTGGGTAACCACTCCAACAGCCATGGCTACGGCTTCCCCATGAATGCCAGCTTTACCCGTATCAAAGATGTCACTTTGAGTTATAATGTACCCAAACCGCTTTTATCCAAGGCGGGTATAAACGGGCTGCAGTTTTATTTAAGCGGCCGTAACCTTTACACGTTTACCGACTGGATAGGCTGGGACCCTGAGGCACGTGATGATCAACGCGGATCGGGAGACTGGCAGCTCAACTACCCCGTGGTAAGAAGCTTCATTCTTGGTATTAACTTAACACTGTAATACGTCATGAAAAACCATAAATATATATTCATTTTGCTCGCGTTCTTATTCCTGATCGTTCCTTCGTGTTCGGAGGATTTTCTCGAAGAAGATCCGTACTCGTACTACAAACCCGGGAATACTTCCGCTTCTACCATTGACGCCCAGGTACTGGGGCTTCACCGCACTTTTGCTGAATTATGGGGCTGGAGTGGCCAGCAGGGATTCACTTCGTGCTGGCAGATTGGCACTGATGTAGCTTCTGCAGGCGCCACACAAGGTGTTGAAAATCCCTTTTACCAGTATGCCGACCTGAACTGGGAAAACTCGGGTGTGTCGTGGCTCTGGCGCAAATGTTACGACTTTGTTAACCATGCCAACTTAATTATTTCTACAGTTGGTGATGAAAACAAACCTGCATCGGCTGAAGCCAAATTCTTCCGTGCTTATGCCTATAACCTGCTGGTTAGCTTCTGGGGTCCGGTACCACTGGTAACCGAACCCGTAACTGTGCCCACCTTTAACTTCACCCGCCAGCCGGTTGCTGATATCGACCAGGTTATTGAAAGCGATTTGACCTATGCCATTGAAAACCTGCCGGCCCTTGGCAGCGCTGCAAAAGAAAGTCGCATTAACAAGGACATGGCCCGTCACCTGGCCTCGCAGGTATTTCTGCGTATTGGCATGAGAGACAATTCCTATTACGCCAAGGCTGAACAAATGGCAACGGATATCATTAGCAACTCCGAATACAAACTAATTGAAGCACGCTATGGCAAATTCCTGGGCGAAGGTGGTGACTATTACCGCGATATGTTTCGCTGGGGCAACCAACGCCGTTCGCAGGGTAATGCTGAAGCCATATGGACTTTTGAACTGGAATACAACCGGAATGTTACCGGCGGAACGGTCGATAACCCGCAATTCCGTCGCGTTTGGCAACCTGCCTACCACAAATGGTCGGGTATGGTGAATGCCGATTCACTGGGTGGCCGTGGCAACGGACGTCTGCGCCTGAGCAATTTCATGAAATACACCGTTTGGCAGGGACTTGACGGTGATATCCGGAACAGCAATTTCAACATCCGCCGTTATACCTATTATAACAGACCCGGATGGAGCGAAGAAACCGGTATTAACGCGCAGGGATTCCGCGTTGCCAAGGATTCACCCGATGCTGTAGAGGTGAGAACATTACAAACCGGAGATAAAACCATTCCATTTGCAGCCGACAGCCTTGAGGTTTGGTATCCCTATCCCACCAAGTGGGGCGGATACGATCCGACTGACGACTTTGGCTATGCATTGGTTAAGGACTGGCCGGTGATGCGATTGGCCGAGACTTACCTGTTTCGTGCCGAAGCCCGCTTCCGCCAGAATGACTTTGAAGGCGCCGCGGATGATATCAACGTATTACGCGACCGTGCCTTTAAAGCAGCCCGTGCAGCCAGCGGTAACGACGAACTGGGCAGTGTGGACGCGGCAGATATAACGCTCGACTTCATCCTCGACGAACGTGCCCGTGAGCTCATTAGCGAGGAAAACCGTCGCATGACCCTTGTACGCACCGGTAAACTGGCAGACCGTATTCCGCTGAACGGCGACACATCTCCGGCCAACAAAATCATAACCGGCTTTGCCAGTCATAATGTGCTGCTACCTATACCCATGAACGAAATCAGGCTTAACAAGGATGCTGTTTTGGAACAAAATCCAAATTATTAAAGGATTGAGGTATATAATTAAGTAATTACAAGCATATTACCAACTATATTGACAAGTTCTAATTAACGGGTTAATAATTTGCAAACCCGGCACGGTAATTACCACTGTGCCGGGTTTCGTAGTTATTTGAGAAGCTATTTAATAAGTCTGACCGGCAAAGGTCTATCTCCCAAAAAAAGTTTATATTTCAGCCTATATAAATACTCCATAAGCATTAGGAATTGATTCTAAAATGAACAAAAACCATATATTCGGACTACAGCGAAATGTATTTTTCACGGGACTGACAAGTTTTTTTACCGACACTTCCATTAAACTCATTTATAGCGTGATGCCCTTGTTCCTGTTGTCGATGGGCGCATCAAAAACAGCCATTTCATTAATTGAAGGGATTGCAGAAAGTACGGCCTCATTGCTAAAAGTGTTTTCGGGTTACTGGAGCGATAAGATTGGTAAAAACAAGCCCTTCATGCTAATCGGGTATGGCATCACTGCCCTGGTCACTCCTTAATATGCGCTGGCCGGAAAGCCCGTTCAGGTTTTGTTCATCAGGTTTGCTGAACGCATCGGGAAAGGAATCCGCACTGCTCCGCGCGACAGCCTGATTAGTGGTTCGGTTCAAAACAACGAAACTGGCAAGAGTTTCGGTTTTCATAAAGCTATGGACAACAGCGGTGCTATTATCGGACCACTGACAGCATTTCTGCTGTTGTCGTTTTTTCCGCTGAACTATACGTATATTTTTTTGATCGCTACCATCCCGGCATTTTTGGGGGTTATTACCATTGCCCTGTTTATTAAGGAAGCCAAATCACAAAAGAATGAGAACCACCAGGCATTTCGCTTCAAGCAACTTCCACGAAAATTCTATTTCTTCCTGGTCATCATTTTTGTGTTCACCCTAGGTAACTCAGCAGATGCACTCCTGTTGGTGAAAACTGCTGAAACGGGCATGGATAAATCCTATGTTCCTTTTGTGTACATGATCTTCAATACGGTATCGGTATTCCTTGCCATTCCTGCAGGAAAGCTTTCCGACCGCATTGGCCGCGAGAAACTGATCATCGTGGGTTTTCTTATATATGCAATTGTTTATTTCCTGTTTGGCAGGTTCAACCAGATCGGTATTTTCATCCTCCTGTTTGTCATGTATGGCTTTTACAGCGCATTAACCGATGGAACGCAAAAAGCGCTGGTCTCCGATTTGGTCAGCAAGGAACTCAAGGGAACCGGGTTTGGTTTGTATCATGCTGTGCTGGGTGTTACACTGTTACCTGCCAGCTTAATTGCCGGTATGCTGTATGACAAAGTTAACGCCAATGCGCCCTTTTATTTTGGCTCAGCCATGGCATTTGCGGCCTGTCTGCTGATGGTGGTGTTTGTCGTTTACAGCAGGAAGAGTCCTCGGTAGAGTGGTTTCAGCCCGGGGACAATGAATGGAACACAATAATTTATTTTCAATTGCCGCTGGCTTCAGCCGGCGGTACTCAATGGCAATACCATATAACCCGCTGCAAGCAGGGCATTACTACGAGCATGGCTGTGCTTGCAGCGGTATTATATTGTGGTATTTTGTAGTCCCCGGGCTGAAGCCCAGGGCTATTGAGACCGGGAAATTGATGATTCATATTGATTTCCATCCATTGTCAGGCATTTGACTTTTTTATCGGTTTTTTTCTAATTGTCATAGAACAATAATACTGTTGAAGTGTTTAAAGTGATAATGAAGAAAGTATTTTCCATATTCATTATAGCGCTCATCCTTGCTTCGGGAATGAACCTTTCTATGGCAAGTCACTTATGCCAGGGCGAGGTGGTGGCTATGAAATGGTCGTTCACCGGCAAACTGGCCGGATGTGGTATGGAAGCTCCGGTAAAAAGTTGCCCGGTTCATGACGGCATTGCTTCCAACTGCTGTCAGAACAACATCACCTATATTAATGTCGATAATAATTACATCCCTTCTTCACTTCAGTTGAAGGAAACCGGCAGAAAAGCTGTACAGGATTTAGCGCTACCGGTAAACAGTATTTCTAATGATATAAAGCCCGCCGTTTTCCCATACACAAATGTCAGGCCGCCTGGTGGAACTTCTGCCAATACGGTGAACCTGGCCGGCATTTGTGTATTTCGTATTTAACCGGTTATTCCTTCCTTATATGGCACTGGTGAAATAATCAATTCACCTGTTGTCCTGCATTTTAATTTTTTCAAGTAATTACTTTAATACCTAAAGCAATGAAAACAGTAAAATTCATGATTACTGCGGTATTGGCATTGGTAGTGAGTGCAATTTCCTATGCCCAGTCAACTACCCAGACAAAGTCCGCCTCCTCCAAAACCGAAACCATTCAGGTTTCGGGCAGTTGCGATATGTGCAAAACCCGTATTGAAAAAGCCGCTAAAGTGAACGGCGTTTCAAAAGCAGCATGGGACAAGAAAAGTCAAATGCTGACCCTTGTTTACGATCCGTCGAAAGTGAAGAGCGACGATGTGCAAAAGAAAATTGCCGCCGTGGGCCACGACACGCAGAAGTACAAAGCCGACGACAAGGTGTATAATGCGTTGCCGGGTTGTTGCAAATACAGGGGTAAATAATTGAAAAAAAAAGTTTGTGTGCACTTCTAAAAGTCCAAATTGTAACGCGTCATTGCGAACGGAGTGAAGCAATCTATTCATTAACTGCAGATTGCTTTATACGATTCGCTCCTTGCCATTTGGCAAGTGGGCTTCACAATAACGCTCAGGCTTTCGCAGTGTACTTAAGATTGTAACTGCTACATAAAGTTAAAACGAAAATATGGCCACTAAGGCACTAAGGCAATCAGGCACTAAGTTATTTATCATATTCATTTACAGAAATATTGAATTTAGCCTTCGTGTCTTCGTGTCTTTGTGGCATTAATTTGATTTTTCGGAATAGAACCATGTATCAAATTAGAACATTTTCAAATTAGCATGTTTAACCGACTCGTAAAATATTTCCTTGAAAACCGCCTGGTGACCATACTTTTCCTGGCAGCTTTTGTGGTTTTCGGCCTGGTATATTCACCATTCAACTGGCGCACGGGCTGGCTACCCCGGGATCCGGTTCCGGTGGATGCCATACCCGACATCGGCGAGAACCAGCAGATAGTTGCCACGGAATGGATGGGGCGCTCACCCAAAGATATCGAGGACCAGGTTACCTACCCGCTGACCACTTCACTTATGGGCATTCCCGGGTTGCAGAC
>CAZUBW010000099.1:0-13104 GCA_964618645.1 uncultured Bacteroidales bacterium
ATGCCTGGGTGCCGGCAGAGATTAATACCTCCATCAGGCCCGAATGGTTTTACCATCCGGTTGAAGATTCCAGGGTTAAAACCGTTCCACAACTGATGGATCTTTACTATAACTCAATCGGACGTAACGGTTCCTTGTTACTCAACTTCCCGATTATGCCCAATGGTCTGATTCATCCAACCGATGAAAAAATGGCGCTGGAATTTGGAAAAGCAGTTCAGGAATCGTTTGCTGTAAACCTTGCCGAAAAAGCGAAGGCCGAAGCATCCCATGTTCGGGGCAATGCAAAAAGATTTGGAGCAGCTAATGTCCTGGATGGCAAAAGTGAAACCTACTGGACTACGAACAACGATGTAACAAGTGCTTCTTTAACCATTGATTTGGGCAAGCCAACCCTTATTAACCGTTTTTTGGTGCAGGAATATATCCTCCTGGGGCAACGGGTAAAAGCCTTTACAGTGGAAGCATTGGTTGACAGTCACTGGAAAGAAGTGGCAAAGGCTACCACAATCGGGTATAAGCGCATAATCCGCTTTCCAAGTGTTAAAGCAACCAAAGTTCGGTTCACCATTACCGATTCAAAAAGCTGTCCGGTCATTTCCAATATTGGAATATATAATGCCCCGTTATTCCTGAATGCGCCTACTATAGCCAGAAATAAACAGGGAGAAGTTACCATAACGACTAATGATATTGGCCCGATTTTTTTCTATACTACTGACGACAGCGAGCCTACCACAACATCAAATTTGTACCATGGTCCTTTTTATGCCGACGGAAAAGCAGAAATAAAGGCTTTTGCTCATGATCCGGCTTCGGGGAAAAGCAGTCCCGTTAATACTGAAAAATTTGATATTTCCAAAAAGGACTGGAAGATCGTGGGCACATATGGCGAAAACTTAAGTGCGATTTTTGACGGGAACACATCAACCGTATGGCACAAACGCGGTGACAAGGTATTGCCCTTCGACCTGGTTATTGATTTGGGAAACGATTTTAACGTAAGTGGTTTCAAATATTTACCTGATCAGCATAAATGGAGTTCGGGAATCATTACCCATTATCAGTTTTACGTTTCACGGGATAACAAAAGCTGGAAACTGGTGAGCGAGGGTGAATTCTCCAACATTAAAAACAATCCTGGTTGGCAAGTCAGGATTTTTGCGCCGGTAAATACCCGGTATCTTAAGCTGAAGGCATTAAAAAACACACAGGGTGATGGTGTTGCGGGATTTGCTGAAATTGACGTAATTACAAAATGATAAAAAATAGTTTAAAATGAAAACGAAAAGCTTACCCGCAAACAGGGTTAAAAAAATTGCACTGACAGGAATTCTTGCATTATTATGCATTACCATAAGCCTTGCGCAGCAACCGGCACCGGTAAAAGTGAATGAGGGACGCTTACAGGGTATGTTTGAAAATGGATTGACAGTTTACAAAGGCATACCCTTTGCCGCCCCGCCCGTTGGGGAATTTCGGTGGCAGGCTCCCCAACCTCCGGCCAAGTGGGATGGTATTCTGCAGGCTGTAAAATATGCTCCAGCTCCCATGCAGGGTGGAAACCCTCCATCGGGTAAAAGTGAGGATTGTTTGTACCTGAATGTTTGGACCCCAGCCAAATCACCAAACGACAAACTGCCCGTACTGGTATGGATCTATGGTGGTGGATTCAGCTTTGGAACGAATGCTGATGGTGTCAGCAGTGGAGAAAAACTGGCTCAGAAGGGCGTTGTAGTGGTAAGCATTGCATACCGGGTTGGTGCATTGGCCTTTCTGGCCCATCCTGAACTGACTGCAGAAAACCCCAATCGTGTTTCAGGTAATTATGGAATACTCGATCAGATTGCCAGCTTGCAATGGATAAAAGAAAATATTCATGCATTTGGAGGTGATCCCGGAAAGGTTACCATTTTTGGAGAGTCAGCCGGAGGGATCTCTGTGAGCATGCTGTGTGCATCACCGCTGGCCAAAGGATTGTTCCATGGTGCTATTTCCCAGAGTGGCGGATCATTCGGGCCCACAAGGCCGACCACCTATCCGGGTGAAAACATGAAAACCCTGAAACAGGCGGAAGCCGACGGGATAGAATTTCTAAAAAAGGCAGGAGTAGCTTCAATTACCGAGCTTCGAAAAGTAGATGCTGAAAAACTCCCCGGAGGTTTTGGAATGGGAAATGCCTGGCCGATAGTGGACGGATTTGTCATTCCCGATGATCAATACCGGTTGTATGAGGCTGGCAAATATAATGATGTGCCTGTTCTGATTGGCTATAATTCAGATGAAGGAGCAAGCTTTTCCCGTGAAAAAACACCCGAAGAATATATTGCCGGGGTGAAATCCCGATACGGCAAATTTGCCGATGACCTGATTAAAGCCTACCCTGTTGGTACAACTACAGTTCCAAAAACAGCCCGTGACTTATCCCGCGATGCTGCATTTGGCTGGCAAACCTGGATTTGGGCAAGACTTCAGTCGCAAACCGGCAAATCAAAAGTATTTTATTATTACTTCGATCAGCACCCGGATTATCCGGAAGGATCTCCCCAATTTGGTTTTGGTTCACCCCACGGTCAGGATGTTGCTTATGTATTTCAGCATCTGGATACATCGAATCCGCAGACTACAAAAGCAGATCTGATCATTTCAGATGCTATGGCTACTTACTGGACTAACTTTGCCAAATATGGTCATCCCAATGGTCAAGGCATGCCTGAATGGCCTGCTTTCAGTGATTTGAATCCCCAGGTAATGTATTTCAGCAAGACACCACACGTCGGACCAGTACCAAGCGCGGAATCACTAAAGATACTCGACGCTTATTTCAAATGGCGTCGCACGCCCGAAGGTAGAGATTGGGCTCAATAAGTTCGGCTGATTAAATTTTGTTGATTATGAAGTTTTATTGTCTCATAACAGTTATTCTGTTTGTTTCCGTTTGCCAGGGACAGACCATAAAAAGCTTTTCACTGGAGCAAGGAAAAGTTGATATACAATTGTCTGAAGGAAAGCTCAGTGTTATTTCACTTGCAGACAATGCAATAAGAATCCAGTATTACACCGGCGAAAAACCTGAAGTTCCTGAACTTGTGTTTACATCAAAATCCGCGGTGCCCGATCTGAAGGTTACCGAGTCACCTGCAAAACTTGAAATTCAGGGCAACAAGATCAATGTGATTATCGACAAAACGACCTGTAATTTAACCTATACGGATCAGTCAGGCAAAGTATTTCTCAGCGAAAAAGAAGGTTCCCGTAAGCTTATGCCAGCTTCGGTATTGAATGAACCATGTTTTGTTGCCGGGCAGACATTTGAATCGCCCGAAGATGAATTTCTTTTTGGCCTGGGTCAGTATCAGGACGGGCATTATAACCTGAGGGGCATTAGCCGCCGGTTAACACAGGTGAATTCGCAGATTGCTATTCCCTTTATATATTCCAGCAAGGGATATGGTTTGCTATGGCACCAATACGGATTAACTGATTACAATCCTGCGGATCATCCTATAGCGCTCGAAAAACAGGAATTATCGGAACAGGGAAACGATCAGGTTGCTGAAGTGACTACCACTTCCGGAACGCAAAAAGTATCGCAAAATCAATCCTTCTATAAAGGCAGGTTCACGGTACCCCGGGACGGCCTGTATTCCATTTTCCTCGACCTGGGCGATATGAGTAACCGCCATTTTGTGGTAATCGACGGTAAACCCTGCCTGGATCAGACCAACATTTGGTTACCGCCAACAGCAGGCGCATTGGTGTACTTAACAACCGGTGAACACCAGGTGCAACTGGTGTGCAAATCGGATAATAACCCAACCCTGACATGGAAGTTACAGGATGATTATACCACGTTCCGTTCTCCCCATGCAAAAATGATCGACTATATTGTGTTTTACGGACCTTCGGCAGATTCGGTGATTGCCACATACCGCAACTTATCGGGGAACGCTCCCCTTTTTCCGCTTTGGGCATACGGTTTCTGGCAATGCCGGGAGCGCTATACCTCAGCCAACCATTTGATTGAAACCGTAAAAGAATTCCGATCGCGAAAGCTTCCGGTGGATGTGATTGTACAGGACTGGCAATACTGGGGTAGCCGGGGTTGGGGCGTGCCGCAGTTTGATGAACAGCATTACCCGAATCCCTCAGGGTTTATTCGGGAACTGCACGATCTGCATGCGCATTTCAACATTTCCATCTGGTCGAACCCCGATAAAAATTCGGAAATCGGGAAGGAATATGTGGCTAAGGAACGCTTTGTACCCGGCACCAAATGGCTCGATTATTTCAATCCCGAAACCCGGAAGGAATATTGGACGACGCTGAAGGAAAACATGTTCGATAACGGGGTTGATTCGTGGTGGATGGATGCCGTTGAGCCGGAAAATGATGCGCTTAGCGGTGAAAGTACATATATGGGCCCGGGCGATTTTTACCGTTTAACCTACCCGCTGATGGTTAGTAAAGCAGTGTATGAAGGCCAGCGGGAGACTACGGAGGAGAAACGTGTTTGCATTTTAACACGCTCTGCCTATCTGGGTCAACAGCGGTACGGAGTTATCAACTGGTCGGGAGATATCGGGGGCGATTGGGATACGTACCGCCGGCAGATTGTGGCGGGACTGAATTTCACCCTGACCGGGCTCCCATACTGGACAACTGATATTGGGGGATTCTTCAGGCCGGGTCGTTCACAGTATACCGATGAGAAATACCATGAATTGCTGTTGCGCTGGTTTCAATGGAGTGTTTTTAATCCTGTCTTCCGCATGCACGGTTACATGAGTGAAACCGAACCCTGGAAATTCGGACAAAAGGTTGAAGACAACATGCGCATGATGCTGAATATGCGTTATCGTATGCTTCCCTATATCTATTCCGAAGCCTGGCAGGTTACACATAATGGTTCAACCATGATGCGGCCCATGATCATGGATTTTAACGGGGATACAGCAGCAGTGAACCGCCCGTATCGGTTTATGTTCGGAAAGACTCTGTTGGTAGCACCTGTCACGATGCCCGGAATTACGAACCAGGAGGTTTACCTGCCGAAATCCAATGTATGGTATGATTTCTATACCGGTGTGCAGTATGAAGGTGGTCGGACCATCATTACCCCGGTATCACCTGAGAAAATTCCACTTTTTGTTAAAGGAGGTTCCATACTGCCTTTGGGAAAACTGGTTCAGTACACCACAGAAAAACCGGCCGATACACTGGAAATACGGATTTATAAAGGGGCAGACGGCACTTTTACACTTTATGAAGACGAAAACGACAGTTATAATTACGAAAAAGGCTTATATACAGAGATCCCCTTTGCCTGGGATGACACAAAAAGTGTACTGACCATTGGTGACAGACGGGGGGCATTTCCGGGAATGCTGGAAAAGAGGATTTTCAACATCGTTTTTGTAACAGTGGGTAAGGGCAACGGAGTATCGGAGTGTGAAAAACCGGATAAGCAAGTGTTCTATTCCGGTAAGAAAGTAAGATTAAGCTTTAATAAGGTGTTCGATTAATTGTTAATTTTGCTTTGTTCCTGATACCTAAAGTCGGGACACGTATTGCTTCTAAAATCTTGACCTCCTGCATGAAAACCAATCATATTACACAACAGGATATAGCAGACCGGTTAAATGTTTCACGGATTACTGTTTCAAAGGCGTTAAGAGATCATCCCGACATCTCGGCAGAAATGAAGGAAAAGGTCAAAAAAGCCGTTGAGGATCTCGGATATTCTCCCAATTTGATCGCCAAACAATTAACACTTCAAAAAACCTTTACGCTGGGGATTGTCATCCCCGACCTGGAGAACAGTTTTTTTGCCTACCTGGTGGACAGCATTATTGATGCCGCTGCCGAACGCGATTACCATATTATGCTTACCGTATCGCGTGAGAAGGAAGTTTCCGAGCGAAATAACATCATGAACCTGATCGGGATGCGGGTTGACGGCCTGCTGATCTGCGTGTCGCAACAAACTGCTGACCGGAAAATATTTGAATATGCCCGGAAGGTAAAAATACCCCTGGTGTTTTTTGACAGGGCCATAAAGGGCATGGGATTCAGCTATGTGGCTTTTGACGACAGGACTGGCACCATAGAAGCCCTGAATCAATTGATTTCAAGAGGTTATGTGAATATCGCCCATTTTGCAGGTTATTCCAACACCAGTATTGGCCATGAAAGATACAGTAGTTACAGGGAAGCCCTTATCAACAATGGAATCCCCATTAGGGAGGACTGGATCATTGAGGGCGGCTATGAAATAAATGATGGCATCAGGGCATTTGAACAATTGTATGAAACCGGGCGACTGCCTGAAATCATACTGGCCGTGAATGATCGCGTGGCGTTGGGTGCTTATAAAGCTATCCGGAAAAAAGGACTTCGGATTCCCGAGGACATCGGAATTGTTGGATACGGCTTTAGTGATTCGGCACACCTGTTTAGTCCAACCCTAAGCGTAATCAACCAGGATCCGATAAAGATGGGAAAAATTGCTGCTAACCTGCTGATTGATGAGATACAGGGCGCCACACCCAGTTCACATTCAGAAATACTTATCCAGGAGGACTTTCACTGGAATACTTCGGTAATGAAGCGGTGACTGTGAAAAGGTGAATATAATCCACTGACTTCCTATAAATTATAAAATCTTTTGCAAAAAGAATTGGTCTTTTCTTAACAATTTTGCTGATGTAAAAATATTCCATATATTTACTTACTCGCGAAAGTTATCGTGTTTTTAATAATAAGAACGTAATATTTTTCATAAAACCTTTGCCATTAAACTGATCCCAAATGAAACATGAGAAACTAACCACCCGGGAAAACCTGGTGCCTTTTATCCTCATTACCGCACTGTTCTTTCTTTGGGGAATTGCTCACGGCATGCTCGATACATTGAACAAGCATTTTCAGGAAATGCTGGAACTATCAAAAGCCAAATCGGGCATGATCCAGTTTTCGGTATACATAGCCTATTTCACCATGGCCCTGCCTGCCGGTTATTTCATGCGAAAATTCGGTTATAAAAAAGGCATCATTCTCGGATTGTCGCTTTTTGCTGCCGGGGCTTTGTTAATTGCCGGAACTGCTTCATTTGAGTCCTTCTGGATCTTTCTCATATGCCTGTTTATTTTGGGTTGCGGTTTGGCCACACTTGAAACCGCAGCAAATCCCTATACCACAAAACTGGGACCTAAAGAAACTGCTGAACGACGCATCAATTTTTCGCAGTCGTTTAACGGACTGGCATGGGTGATTGGCCCGCTGATTGCACTGTATATTTATAAAGGACAAGGCGCGGTTGCAGGTGAGCGTTTGAGTTCCATGATCCTTCCATATGTGGCCATTGCAGTTGTTGTTATTGCCGTGGCTGTTTTATTTGTTAAAACTCCTTTGCCGGCTATTTCCGAAGAAGACAATGAAAGGGATTCATTTTCTGATGGATCAGCAGGGTATGCTTTTGTTAACAAGCCGCTGATTAAACAGAAACACTTTGTTATGGGCGTGATTGCACAGTTTTCCTATGTGGCAGCACAAACCGGCGTGTTCAGTTACCTCATTAACTTTGTTACAGACGAGAATCAAAGACTTCATTTTGACAGTGATTACGGCCCCTATTTCCTAGCCATTGGTTTTGCCCTTTTTATGATTGGGCGCATGTCGGGTAGTTACCTGATGCGTTTTCTCAGCCCTACCCGTATGCTCGCCCTTTATGCACTGATGTGCTGTTTATTGCTCCCCGTGGTGAGTGCCGGAATCGGGTGGACTTCGCTGATCTGCCTGTATGGTGTGTTTTTCTTCATGTCGATTATGTTTCCTACCATATTTGCGCTTGGAATTAAAGACCTGGGCCCAAAGACAAAAAAAGCATCCTCTTTTATCGTGATGTCCATAGTGGGAGGTGCTGTTTTCCCCCCGGTGATGGGCCTGATAGCTGATGAAACCAGCATGGCAGTTGGATTCTTCGCTCCGATTCCTTTTTTCCTGTTTATCCTTTATTATGCTTTGCAAGGTTATAAGATTGCGAAGTAAATAATGCCGTATTCTAATAAAAACATCTATTGATGAGAAAGATACAATTGATTGGAATGATCCTGTGGGCCATTCTTTTTGAAGCCGGAGCCCAGGACAATACCTTAATGAAGCTCTGGTATGATCACCCGGCTGCAAAGTGGACCGAAGCACTGCCGGTTGGTAATGGCAGGCTGGGAGCCATGGTTTACGGAGATCCTCATAATGAAGTGATCCAGCTCAATGAAAACACGGTTTGGGCCGGCAGTCCGAACCGCAACGACAATCCTGATGCCAAAGCATCCCTGGATGAGATTAGGAAACTGATTTTCGAAGGTAGGTACAAAGAGGCACAGGACCTGGCAAACAGCACCGTTATCAGCAAAACATCACACGGGATGCCCTACCAGACCGTGGGTAATCTGAAACTGACCTTCCCCGGTCATCAGGATTTTTCAGACTATTACCGCGAACTGGACCTGGAAAATGCCGTGGTAACGACAAAATACAATGTCAATGGAACCGGCTATGCTTCCGAAATCTTTGCTTCATTCCCCGACCAGGTGATTGTAGCACGCATTGCTGCTGACAAGCCGGGTTCGGTAAGTTTTACTGCCACATTGGACAGACCCGCTGATGTAAATGTAACCACTTCCGGAAACGATGAGATCATAATGACAGGGGTTACCAACGACTTTGAAACGGTAAAAGGTGGTGTAAGATTCGAGGCCCGGGTGAAGATTCTGGTTGCCGGGGGCAGTGTTACTGCCGGCACCGGTGAGCTGAAGGTAACAGATGCTGACGAGGCTGTTGTTTATGTTTCAATAGCTTCAAACTTTATTAATTACAAAGATATCAGTGGTAATGCCTCCGAAAGGGCAAGGGCATACCTGCTGGCGGCACAGAAGAAAAGTTACAACAAGACTTTTGGCGACCATATTACCGATTATCAAAACTATTTCCGGAGGGTATACCTTGACCTGGGGGTTACCGATGCGGTGAAAAATCCCACTGATGTGCGCCTTGAGCAATTTGCAAACGGAAACGATCCCCAATTGGTAGCCCTGTATTTCCAATTTGGGCGCTACCTGCTGATATCTTCTTCACGGCCTGGCGGCCAGCCGGCCAACCTGCAGGGAATATGGAACGACCAGCTCACACCTCCATGGGACAGCAAATACACCGTCAACATCAATGCCGAAATGAATTACTGGCCCTCGGAAATCACCAACCTTACCGAAATGAACGAGCCGTTGATTCAAATGGTGCGGGAACTTGCGGAAACCGGTAAACAAACAGCAAAAGATATGTATGGAGCAACCGGATGGGTGTTACACCACAATACAGATATCTGGCGTATCAGCGGTCCGGTTGACGGGTCATTCTGGGGAATGTGGCCCATGGGCGGAGCCTGGCTTTCGCAACACCTGTTTGAAAAGTATGAATTCAATGGTGATATTACCTACCTGTCATCTGTTTACCCTGTTATCAAAGAAGCAGCGCTATTCTTCCTGGACTTTTTGGTGGAAGAACCGGAGCATAAGTGGCTGGTGGTTTGCCCGTCGATTTCACCGGAAAATTCCCCTTCGGTGAACCCTGAATCATCAATTGCTGCAGGTACTACCATGGATAACCAGCTGGTTTTTGATTTGTTCACCAAAACAATCCGCATTGCCGGTATTCTCAATACGGATGATGAACTGGTGGCCAGATTGAACGAAGCGTTAAAACGTTTACCCCCGATGCAGATCGGGAAATGGGGACAGCTGCAGGAATGGATGTTCGACTGGGATAACCCGAAAGACGATCACCGCCATGTTTCACATTTGTACGGATTGTATCCGTCAAACCAAATTTCACCCTACCGGTCACCTGAATTGTTCGCTGCTGCCAGGACTTCTCTGGTGGCCCGGGGCGACGCATCCACGGGCTGGTCGATGGGTTGGAAGGTAAACCTGTGGGCACGGTTGCTCGATGGCGACCATGCCTATAAACTGATTAATGATCAGTTAACCCCCTCACTCATGCCCAATGGCCGGCAAAAGGGAGGTACTTACCCCAATCTTTTTGACGCGCATCCTCCATTTCAGATTGACGGTAACTTTGGATGCACTGCCGGTATTGCCGAAATGCTGTTGCAAAGCCATGATGGTGCTGTTCACCTGCTCCCGGCGTTGCCTTCTTTGTGGAAAAATGGCCATGTAAAAGGATTAAAAGCCCGGGGCGGTTTTGAAATCGATATCAAGTGGGCGAATGGTATATTATCCGCGGCAACAATCCATTCATCAATGGGCGGAAATTGCCGCATCCGTTCCTGCGTTCCCTTAAAAGGCAAAGGACTCAAAAAGGCAAAGGGGGCCAACACTAATGCTCTTTATCAGGTTACAACAATCAAAACTCCTTTGAATCATGCCGATGTAGTTGTGGAAGCGCCCGGCCTGAAGAAGACCTATGACTATGATGTAAATATGAAAAAAGGAGATGTAATAGAATTAAGCAAAAGATAAATAAGAAAATTATGGATTTAATGGAGCGAAAAATTGACTACAAACGGATACCTCAAATAACGTTAGCTGATGGCAGTAAGGTCCCTTCTATCGGATTGGGAACGTTTGGCTCTGATTCAGTGGATCATGAAACAGTGGCAACAACAGTTAAAAAAGCCATTAATGCGGGCTACCGGCACATAGACTGTGCCTCAGTTTATGGAAATGAGGCCCATATTGGCCGTGTGCTGAATGACCTGTTCAGCCGCAATTTTGTTAAACGGGAAGACCTGTGGATCACCTCCAAGGTTTGGAACAATATGCACGGAAGGGTTGCGGAATCATGCCGGCAAACATTAAAGGACCTGCAAATTGATTACCTGGATCTTTACCTGGTACACTGGCCTTTCCCGAATTTTCACCCACCCAAGTGTGATGTCAGTTCCCGCAATCCGGACGCAAAGCCTTACATCCATGAAAACTACATGAAAACCTGGCAACAGATGGAAAAACTGGTGGATGAAGGGTTGGTCAGGTACATTGGAACATCCAACATGACCATTCCCAAATTAAAACTCCTTTTGCGAGATGCCCGTATTAAGCCTGCATTCAATGAAATGGAACTGCATCCTCATTTTCAGCAACCGGAATTGTTTGAGTTTTGCAAGCGCAACAACATTCAACCTATAGCCTATTGCCCCATGGGTTCTCCGGGACGGCCGGAACGCGACAGAACACCCGGGGATACCGTCGATCTCGAAGATCAGGTAATGGTGGCTACCGCCAAAAGGTTGCAGGTTTCTCCTGCCCAGGTTGCCATTAAATGGGCCATCCAGCGGGGACAAATTCCCATCCCTTTTTCGGTGAATCATTTTGTTGAAAACCTGGAAGCCACAGTAAATATTGAACTTACTGATGATGACATGCAGCAGATCTCGGGTATTGACAAAAATTGCCGGCTGATCAAGGGGCAGGTGTTTCTGTGGAAGGAAAACCAAAACTGGGAGGATTTGTGGGATGTAAACGGAGAAATCATTCAATAGCAAACAATATTAAAAATAAAGATTATGAGTAAGATGCTGGGTGCCATATTGCCGGGGAACAGTACCGTTGAATTAAAGGAATTTGACATTCCTGTTCCGAAACATGGAGAAGTATTACTGAAAATGAAATCGTCCACCATTTGTGGTTCTGATATCCGTTGTATTTATCATCAACATTTGGGCAAGGGTCCCGAAGGATATCAGCCCGGAATGATCGCCGGTCACGAACCCAGCGGGCAGATTGTGGAAACGGGCCCGGGGTGCAGAAGGTTCAAAAAAGGCGACCGGGTGATTGTTTATCACATTTCGGGCTGTGGTGTATGCAACGATTGCAGGAGGGGTTACATGATATCCTGCACCAGCGAGTACCGGCGGGCATATGGCTGGCAGCGCGACGGCGGGATGGCAGAATACCTGCTTGCCGAAGAAAAAGACCTGGTTTACCTCCCCGATGAACTGAGTTATTCTGATGGCGCCCAGGTGGCCTGTGGTTTCGGAACCGTTTATGAAGGCCTGGAAAAGATAGGCATTTGCGGAAACGACGATGTGCTGATAACCGGATTGGGGCCTGTTGGCCTTGCTTCGGCCATGTTGTGCAAAGCCATGGGTGCACAAAAGATATATGGCATTGAAGTAATTGAAGAAAGGATTAAGCTTGCCAGGGAATTGGGTTTATTTACTGAAGTTATCAAAGCCGGTGAGAATAATGTACAGCAGATCAGGGACCTGACTTCAGATCATGGTGTTGAGAAATCAATCGACTGTTCTGCCAGCAACAAGGCCCGGCTCACCTGTATTCAGGCTGCACGCAAGTGGGGCAAAATAGTATTTATTGGTGAGGGTGGTACCTGCGAATTCGAGCCTTCGAGAGACATTATTCACGATCAGAAAACCATTTACGGCTCATGGGTTACCAATATATGGCGCATGGAGGAATTGGTTGAGCGGCTGGTCAGGTGGAACATCAAACCCGAATCGTTGATAACACACCGGTTCACCCTGAATAACGCGGATCAGGCTTATGCCTTAATGGCCAGTGGAAAGTGCGGCAAGGTAGCGGTGGTTTTTGATGAAGAGAATAATTAGTAACCAACACTCGTAAAAACTTATATCTATGTTAAAAAATATCCCAAGCCTTTTAAGTCCGGAACTCCTGAAAATTCTGATGGAGATGGGACACGGAGATGAAATTGTAATTGCCGACGGGAATTTCCCGGCAGCGTCCATAGCCCAAAGGCTGGTCCGGCTGGACGGTCATATGATTCCGGATATCCTGGATGCCCTGTTAAAACTATTCCCGCTGGATACCTATGTGGAAAAGCCCGTGGGGTTGATGGCGGTTATGCCCGGAGATCCTTACAAACCTGTGATCTGGGAAGAGTACAGGCGCATCATAGAAGCCAGCAAGGAACCCTTTAAGGACTTTGAATATATCGAGCGGTTTGCTTTTTATGAAAGGGCAAAAAAAGCCTATGCCGTGATTGCTACCGGAGAATCGGCGCTGTATGCGAATATGATTTTGAAGAAGGGAGTGGTGGTTTGATTCA
>CAZUBW010000100.1:0-12732 GCA_964618645.1 uncultured Bacteroidales bacterium
TGGGAATTGGGATTTGACTGCTACTGTTACTGCCGCTGCCACTGCCACTGCTACTCGTCCCCTGCCTGCTTTACGTTCCTGCTCCATACTCCTGCTCTTGCTGATTTCTGTCCCTCGTCCCTCGTCTCTCGTCCCTAGTCTTGGTTCTTGGCTCTTATTTATGCTTTCCGCACCTTTTTGCACTTGCACTTTTTACCCAACGGGAATAATTGCTATATTTCAGGAAATTTACATCCCTGAAAATGAAAAGCAGCAGTAATATTCTTTCGCGTAGCGCCTGGATAGCAGGTTTTGGCGGTTTTCTGTTCGGCTTTGACACGGCCGTTATTTCCGGTGCTGAAAAAGCCATTCAGCAGGTTTTTGATCTCAACGGCTTCTGGTTGGGATTTACCGTGGCCATTGCCCTTATTGGCACCATTATAGGAGCCGTAACAGCCGGTAAACCTGCCGATACTTTTGGCCGCAAAAAAGCGCTAATGGTAATTGCCTTGCTGTTCATGTTTTCGGCCCTGGGGGCTTCACTGTCGCAAAGTTGGTATGGTGTGCTTATTTTCAGGTTTCTGGGCGGACTCAGCGTTGGTGCATCATCAGTGATCGGCCCCATGTACATAGCCGAAATTTCGCCGGCCCATAAACGCGGACAGCTGGTGATTTTATTCCAGATGAACGTGGTTACCGGAATTCTGCTGGCTTTCCTTTCGAACTACCTGGTAGCTGTAATGGCCGATCACGAGTCGTGGCGCTGGATGCTTGGCGTACAAACCCTGCCGGCAGCCCTGTTTTTTGCCTTGCTGTTTTTGATTCCCGAAACACCCCGGTGGCTGATTATGCATGACCGTGAAAAAGATGCTGCCGGCATACTCCAAAAACTGGGAGAAACCGATGCTCCCGGTCAGGTGGCAGTCATTCAGGAATCTATTTCATCGGAAAGACATATCCGTACCGAGAAGCTTTTCACTTCGAAATTGAAACTACCCATTATGCTGGCTTTTCTGGTTGCCTTTTTCAACCAGTTTTCGGGTATCAATGCCATCATGTATTATGCCCCGCGTATATTCGAAATTGCCGGTCTCGACCGCACTTCCTCACTCTTTCAGAGTGTGTCAATAGGCTTCACCAACCTCCTTTTTACTATCCTGGCCATGTTCATCATCGACCGGGCAGGACGTAAAAAACTACTGCTGATTGGATCAGCCGGTATGGTATTTATGCTGACACTGGTTGCGGCAGGCTTTATTCTGCCCCGTTTGGGTGGTGCCGCCGTGCTGGCCGGATTGATAGGCTTTATCGCGTTCTTTGCCGTTTCCCAGGGTGCGGTAATCTGGGTTTTCATTTCCGAGATCTTTCCCAACAAGGTCAGGGCCAAAGGACAGGCGCTTGGCAGTTTCACCCACTGGGTGCTTGCAGCGCTTATTTCGTGGCTTTTCCCGGTAATTGCAGCGGGCAGCGCCAAAACCACTGGTTATGCCTTTATTTTCTTCACCGCCATGATGCTGTTGCAGATATTTGTGGTGTATTTTCTTTTCCCCGAAACAAAGGGAAAACGTCTCGAAAAGATTCAGGAGGAATTCGGACTTTAGCCTTTCAGGTGCGGGTCATCACCAACCGGCCGTGGTGAATGCCTTTGAGTGCAATAATACTGTCGGCCAGCGCCGTTAACTCCGATGCCCTGCCTTTTACCACAATGGTTTCGAGACATGTGTGATGATCGAGATGAACGTGCTGCGACGAAAGAATCAGGTGATGATGACTGTGCTGTACCTCTTTAAGATCGCTGTCGATATTGCGTTTGTGATGGTCGTATACAATTATGATGGCACCTGCCACCTGGTTATCGCACTGCCATTTATGTTCCACGGCATATTTCTCGATCAGGCTGCGTATCGCCTGTGAGCGGTTGGGGAAATTGTTGGCCTCCACATAATGGTCAAGCTCATCCATCATTTCTTTTTCGAGCGAAACACCAAAACGGACAACACTCATAGTACTTTTAATTTAGTATTGGTTTGTGCAGGTAAGTCTGCTAAGCCCAAAGATCGGCAGGATACATGTCCTGTTCAACCAGGGCCCTCAGGCTTTTTATCACCGTTTCCCTGTCTTCGCGATAGGTAACGCCAAACCACTTTTCAGGGGTATGCAGGAGCTTAACCCGGGCCTGCCCGGCTTTGATCACCTCATTCATGGCATACGGAATGTAGAACTCCGCAGCAGGGTTTGATGCCTGTTGCTGCAAAAATACCTTGAAAAGTCGCCTGAGATGCTCAAACATCGAAGGGGTGAACCCGATCAGGTTCATGGAAACCGGCTCAGTTCCGTTAAAAGTAACAGGGCCAACACCTTCGAGCTCGGCAGTGATGCTGCTGCCTGACCTTACAATTTTTTTATGCTCGTGAATATCCTCGAGGTAGCCCTGGCCGTTGACCTTGCATACGCCCCGGGAAACCGTACCCGATTCCGAAAGGGTATTATCGAGCTGATACCCCACCAGGCAATATTCATCGATGGTTCCTGCCGGTTTTTGCGTCAGGAAATCCGAAATTATCCGGTACGAACCGGCTCCGTAAAAATCATCGGCATTGATCACCGCAAAGGGAGTGTTAATTTCATCTTCGGCCATCATAACAGCATGTCCGGTACCCCAGGGTTTTACACGGTCCGAAGGCAAAGTAAAACCTTCGGGAAGCCTGTCGAGCTCCTGGTAAACAAAACGGATATCGGCCTTTTTCATAGCCCGTTTCACGATCATTTCCCTGAAATCATCGGCATTTTCGCGCCTGATTACCAGCACAATTTTTCCAAATCCGGCACGCAGTGCGTCATAAATAGAATACTCAAGAATGGTTTCTCCGGCGGGACCAAAGCGGTCGACCTGTTTCAGTCCTCCATAACGGCTGCCCATTCCGGCAGCCAGGACAAGCAATGTGGGATGCATCAAACGTTTAGGATTGGGTATGTTCTTTTAATCGTCGTTTAAGTTCTTCAACTTCAAGTTGCAACTCTTCTTCGCGCCGTGCCGACTGTTCCTGGGTAGCCCTGAGCTCTTCCATATTCTGGCGCATTTCCTCTTCCTGCGAGGACATTTCTTCGGCCTGTTGCTGCGATTGCTCGAGCAGCAGGGCTGTCTGAATCTGAGCCTTGCTCGACGAAATGGTAGCTGCAATGCTTTCGCCGATACGCTCAATGAATTCAACTACATGAGCCGGATACGGTTCAAACGAAGCAATTTCAACCAGTCCGTAAATAACATCATTGTAAATTAGCGGAACAATCAGCAGGGCCCTGGGACTATCTTCACCAAGCCCCGAGGTAATTTTCATATAATCGTGCGGAATATCGGTAAGGTAAATCTTTTCCTTTTCCTGATAGCACCTGCCGACAAGTCCCTCGCCGATTTCTATACGCCTGGTGATGAATTTACGGCGATCGTAAGCATAGCTGGCCATCATTTCAATAAAGGGATTGTCCTTGTCATTATCGTTAATGATGTAAATGCCGCCCTGGTTGGAGTTGGTGTATTTCACCAGGTTGCTGATAATGTTGTACGACAGTTCGCTCAGCTCGTTGGTATTGGTACGTAAAATGTCGCTGAATTTGGCAACACCCTGGGCGGCCCAGTTGCGTTGCTCGTCTTCATCCTTGCGCCGGGTTTCTTCCTCGGCGGCCTTTTTCAGCTCATTACGCATGTTCAGCAGCGAATGCCCCAATACGTCCTCTTCGCTGAGCGGGTCGAAATCCGAGTTGAAATTTCCCTTGCCTATATCCATCGAAAAGTTAAAGATATTGGTAAGTCCCTTTATCAGGTTGTTAAGCGCTTTTGCCATCAGGCCCAGTTCATCTGATCCTTCGGTAAGCTTGTCCTTGGGAAGAACCCCCCTGCCCATCGACAGCAGAATATTTTTGGTATGGTTAATGGGAACCACCAGCGAATTGATGGTAAGCACGCCAATGACAATGGCGCCTACCACCAGAATCAGACCCATGAAGAAGATCCAGTTCTGAAAACGGTTAAACGTGGAGATCATTTCCTGCCGTCCCTGTTCAACAATATCTTCCTGGGCAAGTTTAAGCTTTTCGATCTGCGCCAGCACCCGGTGGGTAAGTACCATAACATCCCCACCCTCCTCGGTCATGGGCGTGACCTCAAAAACAATGAAGGTATCGTCGTATTTTTCCAGCGAATTCAACTGCTCCATAATATACTGGTGTTGCGGAAACAGCGAATCCACAATAACTGAATCGATATGGTAGAGGGCATCCCTGAAATGAGCACTGTCCCACTGCATGCTCAGTTGCTTCAGGGTGTCCATTACCACTTTATAATCGGTACTGTGAAGCGCTTTTAACTTTAGCTTATCGGGGGTATCCGAAATATGGTCGATAGAAACCCACGACTTGATAAGCATGCGGGAATCGCTTATTTTGGTGTACAGCTCCGAAATAAACTCCTGCGAGGGCGTGTACACATTCATAATCGTTTCGTTGATATTCCTGCTTCGTTCGAGGGTTCTACTCGTAATCCAGGCATTCACAATAACGGCAATGGTTATAATGCCAAATCCCAGGCCAATTTTAGCAGCTATTTTAAGTCTCATGGCTAATACTGATTAATTATCGGTATATCGAAACTAAATTAGTGAAAATTTACAGCAATTTTATCTTATAATCATACTCCATTTTAGTAAAAAGGTTTGATTATTTTTCAAAATACTTGCTTACAGCCTCCTGTAACCTTGTTAACCCCCCGTGAAGCACTGCCCTTGGGCATGCCACATTCATCCGCTGAAAGCCCTTTCCTTCGGGCCCGAACATCGGACCATCATTTAATCCCAGGCGCGCATGCCTGATCATAAAATACCTGAGCGCTTCGGGTGAGAGCCCAAGCTCGCTGCAATCGAGCCAGACCAGGTAGGTGGCTTCGGGCTGAATAACTTTTATTTGCGGCACATGTGATGAAAGTACCTCCGTAACCAGGTTTACGTTACCGGCAATATACGTCATGAGTTGCCCGAGCCATTCATCGCCATGGTTGTAGGCAGCTTCGGTGGCAATAAAGCCAAAGATATTGCCTGCACCCACATGCACATCGTCCAGCATTTTATCGTAAATCTGCCGCAGGCGGGCATTGGGAATTACCAGGTATGCAGTGGACAGTCCGGCCAGGTTAAAGGTTTTACTGGCCGACATACAGGTTATGGTAATACCGGCCAGTTCATCCGAAAGACTTGCCACAGGGGTATGATGGTACGATGGTAAAACAAGGTCGGAGTGTATTTCGTCGGAAACCAGCAGCATATTATGTTGCAAACAAAGCTCACCAATCCTGGCGAGCACTTCCCGCGGCCAGACATTCCCGGTGGGATTATGCGGATTGCACAGGATAAGCATTCGGGTATGTTCGCTGATCTTCGCCTCCAGGTCGTCGAAATCGACAGCATAGCTTCCTTGTGAATACTTCAGCGGATTGGTCACCAGCTTCCGGTGATGGTTGGTTACCGCACTGAAAAAAGGAAAGTAGACAGGCGTCTGCACAATAACTTCATCACCGGGCCTTGTAAAGGCCATCATCAGCAGGTTCAGCGCCGGTACAACACCCGGCGAAAAGGATATCCATTCGCGTTTGATGTTCCAGTGATTACGGCGCAGGTTCCATTGAACAATGGCTTCGTAAAACGAATCGGGGACATGGGTATATCCCAACGATCCCTGCCGGAGCCTTTGTTCCAGTGCCTGCATAATAAATGCGGGGGTGCTGAAATCCATATCGGCCACCCACATGGGCAATACCGAATCACTGCCAAATATCTTTTCGCGGAAGTCGTATTTTATGCTGTTAATGCCCTTACGGTTGATAACCTCATCAAAATTATAATGCATACCTGTTCATATAAAACCCCGAAATTAGATATTTTTGCACAAAACCAGCCATTAGTGATTGCCGTTCAACCAAAGAAAAGCCTGGGTCAGCATTTTCTGACCGACAAAAACATTGCTCAGAAAATAGTTAACAGCCTCACGTTAAGCGGCTACCGGCATATTCTCGAAATTGGGCCGGGCATGGGAATTCTTACCGGTTACCTGCTTGAATTGGAGGGTCGGGAGCTGAACTTTGTGGAAATCGACCGGAATGCCGTGGAGTACTTGCAAAATAAATACCCTGCCCTGCAGGACAGGATTATCAGTGCCAACTTTCTCGATCTGCGCCTCGAAGATCACCTCAGCGGCAATGTGGCCATTATTGGTAATTTTCCATACAATATATCCAGTCAGCTTTTCTTCAGGATACTGGAATACCGCAACCAGGTAGTGGAAACCGTTTGCATGATTCAGAAAGAAGTTGCACAGCGTATAGCCTCTCCGCCGGGGTCAAAGGAATATGGGATACTAAGCGTTTTGCTACAGGCCTGGTACCATATCGAGTACCTGTTTACCGTGCCCCCGCAGGTTTTTATCCCCCCGCCCAGGGTGCAGTCGGCCGTCATAAGGCTTACCCGCAACAACGTACAAAGCCTGGGCTGTAACGAAGAACTGTTCAGGAAAGTGGTGAAAACAGCTTTTAACCAACGCCGGAAAACTTTGCGCAATTCATTAAAAAACATTTTGTTAAATTTGGATACCACCAATCCTGTTTTTCAACAAAGGCCCGAACAATTGGATGTTGAAGCGTTTGTTGCGCTTACAACACTTATTGAAAGGCAAATGCCGGTGTAAAAAAGTAGCACATTTAACTTTTATTGCCATGCCTTTTGAACTAACGCGCGAATATGTTTCCGAACTCAGGGACCTCATCAGCAAAAAGGATGACGTATCAGCCTTCAATAAAATCAACGACCTGCACCCTGCCGACATAGCCGAGATATTTACCGAGCTTGATCCCGTAGAATCGCGTTACCTTTATAACCTGCTCGACAGCGAAAAATCGGCAGACGTGCTGGTTGAACTCACCGAAGATGAACGCGAACAGTTCATCGAAGAAATGCCCGGTGCAGAAATCGCCCGGAAGGTGATCGATAACATGGAGTCGGACGATGCCGCCGACTTGCTTAGCGAACTTTCCGAAGAAAAGCAGGAAGAAGTATTACAGAGCATCCAAGATGTGGAACAGGCGGGTGACATAGCCGACCTGCTTAGTTACGACGAAGACACGGCAGGCGGGCTCATGGCCAAGGAGCTGATCAAGGTAAACGAAGAATGGGACGTTTCGCGTTGCATACGCGAAATCCGCAAACAGGCCAATGAAGTCACCGAATTTTATACTGTATACGTGGTGGATGACGACAACATGCTCATCGGCATGGTTTCGCTGAGAAAAATGCTCATATCCAGGGCCTCGGCACGCATAAAGAATATCATGAAAACCGATATCTTTTCGGTTAAAACCGATACCCCGTCGGAAGAAGTTGCCAACATTATGAAAAAATACGACCTGGTGACCCTGCCGGTAATTGACACTATTGGCCGCCTGGTGGGCCGTATTACCATCGACGATGTGGTGGACGTTATCAAGGAAGAAGCTGAAAAAGACTACCAGTTGATTTCCGGTATTACAGAGAATGTGGAGCATACCGACACTGTATTTGTTCTGACACGGGCGCGTCTTCCCTGGCTCCTCATTGGCCTCGTTGGCGGTATATTGGGTTCGAGGGTCATCAGCATGCACGAAAGCGAATTGCAGATCTCGCCCGAAATGGCACTCTTCTTCCCCCTCATTGGAGCTATGGGCGGAAACGCAGGTGTGCAATCATCCTCTATTGTGGTTCAGGGCATAGCCGCCGGAACAATCGACCTGCAAGGTATTGCCGGTAAGTTGCTGAAAGAATTTTCGGTTGCCCTTATCAATGGGCTCATCTTATCGGCGCTGATCTTTCTGTATAACCTGCTTTTCAGCGATTCATTCGCGCTTACAGTCACCGTAAGCATAGCCCTGTTTTCGGTTATCCTTTTCGCATCTGTTTTTGGCACGCTGGTACCGCTGGTGCTGCAAAGATTCAACGTTGATCCTGCCCTGGCAACCGGGCCCTTTATTACCACCACCAACGACATCATAGGGCTTTCGATATACCTGCTAATGGGCCGGCTGATGTACGGCTTGTTTTAACCGGTCGGCATTCAGATATGCAGTATTTTTCATATATTTGCCTGAACCCTGTTACCGACATAACCAAATTCCTGTTAATTCAATTTAAAACCAACTTGTTATGATCATGAAAAGAAAACTGTTAACATGCCTGTTGCTGATAACCTTTGCAGGCTTACATGCACAGGTAACCGAGGCTGAGAAACTGCTCAAAGCCCAGAAAGAGGATTCTCTGTTGGGCTGGAAAAGAGGCGGCGTTATCAACATCAACACTGCACAAACATCGCTCACCAACTGGGCTGCAGGAGGTCAAAGTTCCGTGGCCATCAATGGTTTACTCAGCCTTTATGCCCACAATAAGCAAGAAAAAAGCTTATGGGAAAACTACCTCGACCTGGCTTATGGAACACTGAAACAGAAAGACCAGGACTGGTGGAAAACCGACGACCGTATCGATTTTACCTCGAAATACGGCCTGAAAGCCTCCGACAAACTGTATTATGCGGCCTTGCTGAATTTCAAAACGCAACTTACCGACGGCTTTAATTACCCGAACGACAGTGTGGTGATTTCACGTTTTATGGCGCCCGGCTACCTGTTGGCTGCCATTGGTATCGACTACAAACCCAGCGAAAACTTCACGATATTCTTTGCTCCGCTGACCTCAAAACTTACCTTTGTCAGCGATGACGTACTGTCCGATGCCGGCGCTTTTGGCGTTGATCCGGGCGATCATATCAAAAGCGAAGTAGGGGGCTATCTTCGTGCATTTATGAAGATGAACCTTATGGAAAACATAGGTCTCCAAACCAAACTCGATCTGTTCTCGAATTACCTGAAAGATTTCGGCAACATAGATGTAAGCTGGGAAACCTTGCTATCGATGAAGGTTAACAAGTTTATTTCCGCCACGGTGTCAACACACCTTATTTATGATGATGACATTGGCATTGCTGATGAAGATAAAACAGACATCAATGGCGATCCCAGGGTGTATTTCTCCAAAGTTCAGTTTAAAGAAGTGCTGGCCATTGGTTTCTCTTTACAATTCTAACCCCCTAAAATCATACTTATGAAAATTGTACAGGAATTCAAACAGTTTGCCGTGAAAGGCAACATGATTGACATGGCCGTTGGTATTATCATCGGCGGTGCATTCGGCAAAATTGTCAGCTCGCTGGTGAACGACGTAATTATGCCTCCGCTGGGGCTGTTGCTGGGCGGTGTAAATTTTACCGACCTGAAGCTTAACCTTAAAGGCGCCGGCGTAGATGAGGCCGGAAATGCCATTGAAGCGGTTACCCTCAATTACGGTACGTTTGTTCAAACATTTATCGACTTTCTGATCATTGCCTTTGCTGTATTCATGATGATTAAGGCCATGAATAACCTTAAGAAGAAGGAAGAAGCCGCACCTGCCGCACCTCCCGAGCCTACCACGCAGGAAAAGCTGCTCACCGAAATAAGAGATGCCCTGAAGAAATAGCCATTGCTATAGTATTCCAAGATATATTAAAGCTAAACGCTAAGCGTAGTCTCCCGACTACGCTTTTTTTTACCCCCACGCTAAGTGTAGTTTCCCGGCTACGCTTTTTTTTCCGGCATTTATCACCTTCCTCAACAAATCACTTCGTATGGTCATCACTTTGACGGGATTCATCAGAAAAAAAAGTATCGAAACGTCGAATTCTTTATTATTGTGTAGGATTTTACAGCTATGCAAAGTTTGATTTTAGAACCGACCAATTATACACCACAGGTGACCTTCGAAACCAGCGGTAATTTGTCCATACGGGGCCGCTCGCTGATGCTCGATGCCATCCACTTTTACAACCCGCTTATCGATTGGGCATCGCGCTTAAATACGCCAAAGGTCAGCCTCACCATTGAACTGGATTATCTTAACACTGCCTCTTCAAAAAAAATGCATGAACTGTTAAAAATTCTTGACGGCGAAAATAAGAATATTAAAGAGTTTCTAGTATATTGGACCTATGAAGCTGACGACGAAGACACCCTGCTTGAAGGCCAGATCCTCGAAGAGCGATTAAAAAAGGCAGTTTTTGTATACCAGGAACTTGCCGGAGTATAAAAAAAGAAAAATGAGCCCTATGGAAAATACGATTCATTGCCCGATTTTGGAAGATTGTCCTGTTTACCTGAACAATGTATGCCATAACGAAATGGTTGGCGTCACTTACAGGAGTTTGTACTGCCTGCAAGGCAACAAAAAATACAAGCAATGCAAAAGGTACCAGGCCTATCTCAAGCTGGGAAAAGAGGCTTCACGCAAAGTGATGCCGAATTCACACCTGAGCCTCGAGGAAATTGCCAGTTACCACGAGACAGTCTGAACTGACCACAGGCTTTTATCGTTTTTAAACGCAAACGCGACCTAAGTATCGGTATTACGCCGCACCAGCATGTAAAAATCATTGTCGAGCGGCAGGTATCCCTGGTCGTAACAAAAGTAATACACCGTGCCCTTTTGCGTGGTGTATAAATGGGTGATAAACCCGAAATCAAACCCCTTCTTTACCAGGCGCGATTTATGCAACCTGACTTTCCCGTCGGGGTTCAGCGCTGCCATGATGTTGCGGTTCCTTTTCAGGATGCCGTTTACCTTCCGGATGTATTGACTCCCTTCCCCACTCTTTAACTTGTTGTTGTATGTGTTCCGGCAGGCATCGGAACAAAACTTCTTATCGGTCCGGCCATGTAACACTTCTCCGCATTCGAGACATCTTCTTTCCATAAACTATTACTTTGAAATATAATATTTTATTCGTTTGTACACGTGTATAAACGTTTACATCCGCTTACAAATGACAATAAACAATTAAAAACCGAATAAGCTGAACCGTTGTAAGTTACTTTGAATCGTCAAAACGAACAAATCATTTTCACGCATTTTTTAACCTTAAATTTAAGTATTATGAACAGCTTACGCAACAAAGTTCAGTTGATCGGCAATCTCGGTCAGAACCCCGAAATCCGTTCCTTCGAAAACGGAAAAACCATGGCCCGCTTTTCAATGGCCACCACTGATTCCTACCTGGATGGCAGTGGGAAAAAAATCACCGAAACCCAGTGGCATAACGTGGTGGCCTGGGGCCCTGTGGTAAAAGTAATTGAAAAGTACCTCCTCAAAGGCAGTGAGGTGGCTGTGGAAGGTAAACTGACCCACCGCACCTACGAAGACAAAGAAGGTAAAAAGAATCAGGTCACCGAGGTGGTGCTTTCGGATATGATGATGCTCCGCAGCAAAAGCAAGGAGGACTAACCTGCACTTGCTGGCAACAGCATGCTTCTGATTTCGTCAAAAGTTCCGGCTATTGCGTCAGCGCCGGCATCAAGCAACACATCTTTGTCAAAGCCGGTTGTTATGCCTGTAACATAACAGCCGGCGCCTTTTGCTGCTTTTATGCCATTGGGAGAGTCCTCTATTACCATTACCGAACCACCCTTTACACCCAGCAATGCCAGCGCTTTTGCATAAGGATCGGGGTAGGGCTTGTGACGAACCGTGTCTTCCCCAAGCACCACCAGGTCGAACCACCTGCGAATGCCGAATTTCTGGTCGGATAAATCCAGGTCGGACCCGGTGGCAGAGGATACCAGTCCGAGTTTCAGAAAATGACCGCGCGCCCACGCCAGAAACTCAAATACACCGCTTATGGCTTCGATTTCCTTTACAAGCCCGAAATACACTTTCCGTTTATAGGCATCGAGCTCATCGGCAGTAAACCTGCCACCCGAAAGATTACCGGCAACATATTGCCAGAAGGTCAAATCGGGACTTCCTTTATAGGCATCAAACAGCCATTCGGGGTAAGGTATATGGTAATGTTCAAGCGTAGTTTTTTTGGCCCGCGCGTGCAGGGCTTCGGAATGGATGATCACCCCGTCAAGATCAAAAAGTAATACCTTGATATTCCAGCTCATACTTTTCAAAAGTAATAAATATAACCTGGCAGGCCATTAAACAGGGTTGCAATATATCTCCCGACGAAACATTTTATGCGCTTTTTTTCCTAACTTTCACCATTATACCGTTAGAAAATGTCTGTCACGCTTCAGGATGATTCGTGCCCGTTCTGCAACCCCAACGTGCAGCAATCGGTCTTTTATGCCCGCGAGGGATTCCTGGCTATCTGCAACATTGCACCTGTTCTCCCGGGACATTCGCTGGTAATACCCATCGCACACCATACCAGTATACAGGAACTCGATGAAAAATCCCTGCTGACCTTTTTTCAGACCGCGCAAACGGCTTCAAAAATCCTTATGAAGGCCTTTGATACCAATGCATTCGACTGGTCGCTGCAGGAGAAACCCGAAGCCGGACAAACCATTGAACATCTTCATCTCCACATTGTCCCCCGGCTGAAAGGCGATTTGCCCAATCCCGGCGACTGGTATCCGCTGCTGCAACAAAACGACGAGGTAATTATCGACAGCCTGAAAAGACCGCGACTTGATGCCGGAGCCATGGCTGCCATTGTAAAACATCTGCGGGAAACTGCCGGAAAGGTTTAACCACCGGCCCGCAGGCAGCCTATTGACATTCTGCCAAATAAGTCATACCTTTTACAACGCAAAACAATCAACCAATCAACCAATCAACCAATCAACCAATCAACCAATCAACCAATCAA
>CAZUBW010000101.1:0-12701 GCA_964618645.1 uncultured Bacteroidales bacterium
CCTGCCGCTAGCGTTCATCCTGAGCCAGGATCAAACTCTTCTTTGTAATTAAAAAGTTAAATGTCGCTCAAGATTCACTCTTCACCTTGTTTTGAATTAAAGGTTTTCTTTCCTTACCTTCTTTGTCTTTTCAATCTTTTCAAAGAACCAGTTTATAAATGGGACGACAAAATTACTAAACTTAATTCATTTCGCCATCACTTTTTCAAAATTTATTTTCTTTCATGCCCCGGAATCGTTATCCCGGTTTTTTAAAGAGGTTGCAAAGTTAGAACTTTATTTTTAATCTGCAAAAACTTTTTTGAATTTTTTTTGCCTTATTCCAATTTGTCAACTTTTGTGAAAGAACTTGCTCTGTTTTTTAAAGAGGTTGCAAAGGTAATGATTAATTTTAATTCCACAAGATTTTCTTAATCTTTTTTACATTTTTTCTTTGCCATCATTTAAAGAACCAAAAGCGGGTGCAAATGTAAAAGATTTCATTTCATTCCAGCAACTATTCCTCAACTTTTTTTCTGTTTTTTTCCGCCATCCCCGCACCTGATTGAATATTAACACCAAGACCCCCCACGCTGTTTCGTATTACAAAATATTCGCCTATCTTCGTACCATACTAATTGCCGGTACTGTGAATAAAGCCCTTGTCATCATCCCTACCTATAATGAAAAGGAAAACATCGGTAAGATGATCCAAACCATCTTCTCGCTGCCTGCCGACTATCACATGCTCATTGTCGACGATGGCTCTCCCGATGGTACCGCATCCATTGTTAAGGAAATGCAGACATCCTACCCGGGTAAACTGTTTATCCTCGAAAGAAGCGGAAAACAAGGGCTCGGAACAGCCTACATTGCCGGATTCAAATGGGCACTGGAAAACCAATATGATTATGCCTTTGAAATGGACGCTGATTTCTCCCATAACCCAACCGACCTCCTCCTGCTGCACAAAGCCTGCCTCAATGGCGCCGACCTGGCCATCGGCTCACGCTATAAATCGGGTGTGAATGTGGTTAACTGGCCCATGGGCCGCGTACTGATGTCGTACTTCGCATCCATTTATGTACGTATCATTACCGGCATGAAAATCTATGACACCACCTCAGGCTTCAAATGCTATAAACGAATCGTACTCGAAACCATTAACTTCGACAAGATCCGGTTTAAGGGATATGCCTTCCAGATCGAAATGAAATTCACCACCTGGAAGTACGGCTTTCACGTTGAAGAAATCCCTATTGTGTTTACCGACCGCCGCGAAGGTACTTCCAAAATGTCGGGCGGAATCTTCAACGAAGCCCTGTGGGGCGTGCTACGCATTAAATTCAACAGCTTCTTCCGCTCCTATAAGAGATAATACCTGCCGCCATGAGCACCATATACATTAAAAACGCCACCATCCTGAATGAGGGAGGCCGGCTAAACGGTCACGTCTTTATACGTGATCAGTTTATCGAAAACATTACCGGATCGGACCAGCCCCAAACCGAAAAAGCCGACATTACTATTGATGCCAAAGGAAAGTACCTGCTCCCGGGGGTAATCGACGACCAGGTTCATTTCCGCGAACCAGGCTTAACCCATAAGGCAGATATTGCCAGTGAATCAAGAGCTGCCATTGCCGGAGGCGTTACATCGTTCATGGATATGCCCAATACCATTCCGCAAACTACCACACAGGCTTTGCTCGAAGCCAAATACCAGCACGCTGCCGGAGTATCCCTGGCCAATTACTCGTTTTATATGGGCGCTACCAACACCAACGTGGAGGAACTGTTAAAAACCAATCCGGCCCTTGTTTGCGGAATCAAAATATTCATGGGCTCCTCTACCGGCAACATGCTGGTGGATAACCCCGAATCGCTCAGGGCCATTTTTTCGCAAACACCCATGCTCATTGCTGTTCATTGCGAAGACGAAAACATTGTCCGGAAAAATACCGAAGCCGCACGCACACGCTTCGGCGAAGATGTGCCTGTTTACCTTCATCCTGTTATTCGCGACGAAGAAGCCTGCTATAAGTCCTCACACCTGGCCGTAGACCTGGCCACAAAATATGGCAGTCGCCTGCACATCCTGCACCTTTCAACCGCCCGGGAACTCGAATTGCTCACCAATGATATTCCTTCTGCTGAAAAACAAATTACCGCCGAAGTTTGTGTACACCACCTCCTCTTCGATAACCGCGATTACTTCACCAGGGGAAATCTTGTCAAATGGAATCCCGCGATCAAAACTGCACGCGACAGGGAAGCTCTTATGCAGGGACTGATATCAGGTAAAATTGACGTGGTGGCAACTGACCATGCCCCACATACCCTGGAGGAAAAACAAAACACATATTTCAAAGCCCCTTCGGGAGGTCCGCTGGTGCAACATTCGCTGGTAGCCATGCTCGAATTCTGCCGGAAAGGCATACTTACGCCAGAACAGGTGGTTGACAAAATGTGCCACGCCCCGGCCATGCTGTTTAAAATAAACAGGAGGGGTTTCATCCGCAAGGGTTACTTTGCCGACCTGGTGATTGTCGACCCCAACGACCCATGGACAGTAGGCAGCCAAAACCTATTGTATAAATGCGGTTGGTCGCCTCTTGAAGGAATGACTTTCTCATCACGTGTTACCCATACCTTCGTCAACGGAACCCTGGTTTATGATAACGGCAACTTCGTTTCATCCCAAACAGGCATGCGGCTCGTTTTCGACCGGCCATCAAAGTGATGACCCGGTTCAGGTTAATCCTGCCGCATGAAGAAAGGCTTTGCCAACTAAACCCGACAATGGATTGTCCGGGTACATCCGTTCGGGATGCCATTGAACCGCTAAGCAAAAAGGATGATCTATCCCCTCCCCTGCCTCAATGGCTTCCACAATACCATCTTCAGAAAAAGCCGATGCAACAAAGCCAGGAGCTATCTTTTGAACCGCCTGATGATGTGAACTGTTGGTCATGCCCCCTGCTAAACCGGTAATGCGTGCCAGATGCGTTCCGGCTTTCACTTCAACAAAATGGTCCACGTCCTGTTTGCCGGCATGGATCATACTGCTGCAAAACGCAGGAATATCCGCAATCAGATTTCCGCCCATCACAACGTTCAATATTTGTAACCCGCGGCAAATTCCCAGTACCGGAGTTTTTTCCCGGCAAGCCTGTTCAACAAGCATCTTCTCCAGGTTATCCCGGCGTTCGTCTATATCCCGGCAATAATCAATCTCGCCGGCCCGATTATACATCGCAGGATGTATATCACTTCCGCCCGATAACAATATGCCCGATAAACCCGGCAATACGTCCTTAACCCCTGACCATGACATCGGATACAAATCCCGTATTTCAAGGTCCGGGGCCAGTTTTCTTAACCAGTCTTCGTAATTGGGCGCCAGCTTTGATACACCAATAACACAGCTTCCTTTCATGCAGTAGTCATGGTTTAAATTGTAAAGGCATAACCATGCCCGTTTTTATGGTGCCGCTGTCACGATCGAGTTCCGAACCTTTTACACTGTGTGGTATGGTAAAAATGACCAGCATAACCAGTGAAGCCAGCACGGTGAGCAGCCGCCTGCTTCTGCCCAGGTTACCCAAAACAGCCAGCAACCAAAAAACAAAAGCGATCAGCGTTTTATTGTCGGTAAGGTCAAAACCTATTGGAAAACCTGTCCAGTATTGCCCAAATGCATGATGCTGAACCATCGGTCCGAAAATTAACCCCCCGATCAGCAACGATACGGTGGTTATTATGCCAAATAACTTATACTGTTTCATGTTGAAAATCACCAGCAACAAGGTCAGGTTTGATAACAACATGGCAAAAAACATCAGGGCAGCATGCGGTATAATAACACCTGCCGGAACATCGCCGCGAAACCGTATTACCACCGTTTCGGCCGCAGGCAACCGTACCAGCTTACCCTGCTGATGAAATTTGAAGTAATACTCAAGCTTTCCGGCAGGTGGCTGATGTGGGAGCAATGCTTTTAACGTGTCGCGCGAGCGTTCCATGGTAACCTCAGCCCAGGGATCCTCCGAAGGATAAAGCCTGTATAACACGCTGGCTGTAACCGTAGAATCAGGCAATATTAGGTTTAGCGGACAACCGGAAGGGCCACCATGACTGCGGGGAAGCCTGAACGAATACTCCTGTGCTTCATTCAGCCATAAGGTAACCCGCATGGGTTTTGTGGGGCCATTAAGGCTTTGATAAACCATGGCCGCACCTGTCACCAGTATGGCCAGAATCCATACCACTATCCATTTCAAAAATCTGTTCTGTTGCATGCTATTGTAATTGAATAATGAGAATTTCTTTTCTGCCTTCGCGTAAAACCTCTACACTGATCCGCTGGTTAGCCGTAAGTTTTGATAAACGGTACATGTAATCGTAGATATTTTTTACGGCCATCCCGTCGATGGCGGTTATAATGTCGCCATTCCTGATTCCGCCCCTTTCGGCGGCTTTACCCTTCGACACCAGGTCCACCCGTACACCTTCAACATCGGTGGCGCTAAAATCGGGCATAAACCCGAGGGAAACCCTGAAGCGATGACTGCGCGTTGAACCTTCTTTGGGTCCTGCTTCCCGAAACCTGAGTTTTTCCGGGGCATTGGCAATTCCGGTTGCCAGGCGGAACACAAAATCTGTTACCGTTTGCATTCCGTCGTAGTTAATGCGTTCGGCATCGTCAAAGGGTGTGTGATAATCGGTGTGGGCCCCGGTGGTTATGAAGAAAACCGGGATGTCTTTCGTGTAAAAAGCGGCATGATCCGACGGTCCTCCGCCATCTTTGCTCAACCTTAGCTTAATGCCCAGGGATTGATTGGCCAGTACAACAAGCGAATCAGCTTCAACCGATGTGCCGGTGCCACCAACCTGCAACCCACGCACTGTATCGAGCCTTCCTACCATATCGAGGTTGATCATGGCTGTTATGGCCGATAAGTCAATGGCAGGATTATTTACGAAATGCTTGGATCCCAGCAGCCCCATCTCTTCTCCGCCAAAAGCAACCAGGATAACCGATCGTTTTATTGGACCCGACTGCTTTAACCGTGTTCCAAGTTCCAGCATAGCTGCAACCCCGGAAGCATTGTCGTCGGCTCCGTTATGCACCGCAAGGGTGTCGGGCCTGCGCGATGAGCTTCCTGCTCCTCCCATACCCAAATGGTCATAATGTGCCCCGATAACAAGGTATTCGTTCTTTAAAACAGGGTCAGACCCATCAATAATGGTGTACCAGTTGCGGGTTTTACCGGTAACCTTTTCAACATGGGTTAGGGCTGTAACAATGGCCCGGGTATTAACCCGCTGCGATTGCTGCGAGGCCTGCATAGCCGATTCAACAGCTGCCAGGACAGACCCGGTTCCTTTCAGCAGCGTGTCAGCCAGTGACCTGGTTATGTGCAATGCCGGTATATCAATCGTTGCTCTGTACGCCGAAACCTCAACAAGTTTGTCGTAATAACCGGCAGCATATCCCGAAACCAGCAAAATACCAGCTGCACCTTTGTCATATGCCAGCATGGCCTTATCGCGGTCATCGGACCCCATTGAAAAATATTGTTCGTATTCCGGAATTCCGGGGCTACCGCGCAACACCAGTACCCACTTCCCTTTAACATCAAGCCCTTCATAGTCATCCCTCTCAAAAGAATCGGTTTTTAAACTCATTCCGTAACCTGCCAGTAAAACGCCGGCAGTGACCAGGGTGTCTTTCGAAAAAGAGAAAGGCGTAAAACATTGGGAGTCCACTGTTTGTCCGTTTACCTCCATACGGTTGCCGGCGCCACGCTTTACCCCCTTTAAGAATGAAAACTCCTGCTGCCCGGGTTCCAGCCCCATTTGCCTGAACTGTTCGGCCAGGTATTCTCCGGACAAAGAATCACCCCGGGTACCGGGGAATCTGCCCTGCAGGTCGTCCGAAGCAAGATAAGCAAGGTGACGGTTCATGCCGGAGTTGTACCCCTGTTGCAGTCGTTTGATTGCTCCGCACGAAGAAAAAAGAAACAAAAAAGGAATGAATATAAATAAATGGGATTTCTTCATGAATAATTACTTTTGTGTATGATCAACAAAGATAAAAACATGTTGTTTCAGACCCATCTAAAATAACCAACAATTGGGAAAACAACCATAAACTTTTTAAAACCATACTGTATGAAAAATATGCTGTTCTTTTTCGCCTTGGCATTAATATTGTCTGGCGGATGCCGTAAAACAAATATCAAAACCACAGGGCCGGCTGAGGCTATGGCCGACTCATCCCTGGGCATTCTTATAGCAGATACTATTATCAGCGATGTGGATATTGTTAACATCGATCCGGGCGATGCCTGGAATCAATATCGTTTAAAAGGGCTAAACCATAAGGCCCTTATCGATAATATCATGTCCATGATCCAAAGCGGACAGGCCGTTGCCTACAACTTCGAAACCCAGGAGAAGCTTACGCCCGGGCAGATCGAAAAGATGGAAAAGAATGGCGTACTGGTCCGCGACGAGATCAGCATGATCCAATTCAGGGAAGCCTGGTATATCCGGCCCGAAACAGGCGTGATGACAAAAAAGGTATATTCAATGGTGTTGGGCAGGCTTAAATATGGCAACCAGGGCGAAATATTCGGCCACGAAGCTGTTTTCAGGGTCGATTTGTAAATCGTAACAAGCTATTGTTTCACGGGCAGGAAATATTAAAAAAAGTACTATTTTTGCGCGCGATTTGTAAAAATATACATTCTTAATCAGTAGACTTCCATCAGATGCTAACGGTAGAAAAAATTGGCGGAACTTCCATGTCGAAATTCCAGGATGTAATGAACAACATCATTATGAAACCCTGTCCGGACTGTAATTACTACAACCGTATCTTTGTGGTTTCGGCCTATAACAATGTAACAAACTGGTTACTTGAGCACAAAAAAACCAAGGAACCTGGAATCTACCAGCAGTTTGTTGACCATACCGATTACAACAAAGCGATGATGGAATTGTTGGAGAGACTGATTGCCATTAACCGCACGTTTGAAAGTATTGGGCTCAATCAGCAGAAAGCCGATGAGTTTATTACCACCCGAATCCTGCAGGCAAAAGATTACCTGAACAACCTGGCTGATGTGCTTGCCACAGGATACGTCAACCGGCAGAATATTCTGCTTGCGGCGCGTGAGATACTCTCGTCAATAGGCGAGGCACACTCGGCTTTCAATTCGGTGAACATACTCGAAAACAATTGCATCAACGCCACCCTGGTGGATTTGTGCGGGTTTAACGACTCGGAATACCTTACCATTGACGAACGCATTCACAAAGCTTTCAGTAACATCAACTTTGCAGCAACTATTCCCATTGTCACCGGTTATACCAAAGGTACCGAAGGCATTATGCGTGAATTCGACAGGGGTTATAGCGAAGTTACATTCAGCAAAGTTGCTGTTGAAGTGAAAGCCGATGAAGCGGTTATCCACAAGGAATTTCACCTTTCTTCGGCCGACCCCAATATCGTTGGGGTTGACAAGTCCATTCCGGTTGGATTCACCAACTTTAATGTGGCGGACCAGTTAGCTGATGTTGGCATGGAGGCTATTCACCCCAAGGCTTCAAAACCCCTGGAAATGGCAGGCATCAATATCCGCATCAAGAACACCTTTGAGCCGGATCACCCGGGGACACTCATATCAAAAGGATACGTTGGTGAAAAATCGCGTGTTGAAATCATTTCAGGAACCGACAAGGTAATGGCCATCGAAATTCACGATCCTTTGATGGTAGGGCAGGTTGGATTTGACCGCAATATCATGCAGATTTTTGAGCAATACCATATAAGTTACATACTTAAGGCCACCAATGCCAACAGTATTACCCAGGTCATCTGGGAGGAAGACATGAGTGAAGCGCTAATTGAAGAGCTAAAAAGCCGTTATTACGAAGTTACCGTTAAACCTGTAGCGCTGGTTTGCACCTTGGGAACCAATATCGCCCAGCCGGGGATCATTGCCAAAGCAACAAATGCGCTGGCAGTAAACGGAATTAACGTTGATGCCATTTCGCAATCGCTTAAACAGGTGAATATGCAGTTTGTAATCGGACGCGACGACTACCGGAAGGCCATTGTAGCCCTAAACGACGCGCTGTGTGTTAAAGACAGCCAGGTCTGAGGCTTTTGCGGTTGTATTCAAAATGTTGTACCTTTGTGCCGTTTAAATTTTAGGGATGATAAAACTAATCGGACGATCAGAGAAGGCAGCACTTGTTGGAAAGCAGATCAATATCACCTATAACCAGCTCCTTACTTCCATTGAACAATATGCAGGCCTGATGCAAGGCATTCAGCAAAAGCGTATTGTTATTTTTTCAGAAAATCGTGCTGAGTGGATTATGGCCCTGTATGGGGCATGGAAAACCGGCAATACGGTTGTGCCCATTGATGCCATGTCGGCGTTGGAAGATGTTACCTATATTATAGGTGACAGCGATCCTGCCATGGTATTTTGTTCGGCTGAAAAACACAGCCTGATGCAACAAGCCGTTGCAGCATCGGGCCGGAATCCGCAAATTTTAGTTTTTGATAGCCTTCCACCGTTTACATCAACCGTTGTACCTGATGATTTTGTAATCGACGATCATGAGCGTACTGCACTCATTTTATACACCTCGGGAACCACAGGCGATCCAAAAGGCGTTATGCTTTCTTTCGAAAACCTGCAGACCAACCTCACAGCTGTATGCCACGATGTGCCTATTTTTACAGCTGCCGACCGAACCATGATACTTCTGCCCTTTCATCACATACTCCCCCTGGTAGGATCCATTATTGCCCCGTTGTATACCAACGGCACCATGGTGATGAATACTTCACTGGCAGCTGAAGATATGCTGGGAACGCTGAAACAGTTTCAGGTAACCATAATGATTGGCGTACCCAGGCTTTATCAGCTCATTTACAAGGGACTTAAAGAGAAAATAAGCCACAGTCCCGTTGCCGTGTTGCTGGTTAAGCTGGCTCAAACAATTAATTCACTTGGTTTTTCGAGAGCTGTTTTCGGCTCGGTGCATAAGAAATTTGGCGGACACCTCAAGTACCTCGTCTGCGGAGGCGCTCCGGTTGATCCCAAAGTGGTTCAGCTTTTTAAAACCCTGGGCTTTGAAATACTCGAAGGTTATGGCATGACCGAAACCGCTCCCATGATCACCTTTACCCGGCCGGGGACCGTGTTACCCGGCGTACCCGGTCATCTGCTGCCCGGTTTAAAAATCAGGTTTGAAAACGACGAAATTGTGGTCTCGGGAAAAAACGTGATGCAGGGATACTACAACAAGCCCGAAGACACTGCAGCGGTGCTCCGGGATGGATGGCTTTATACCGGCGACCTGGGATACCTCGATGACAAAGGTTACCTGCATATCACCGGCAGAAAAAAGGAAATCATTGTGTTGCCCAATGGCAAAAACATCAACCCCGAAGAAGTTGAGCAAATCATACTCCGGCAATCGGCTTTTGTGAAAGAAGCCGGCGTGTTTCTCAAAGACGGTATCCTACAGGCTGTGTTGCTGCCCGACTTTTATAAACTGAAATCCGAAGGCATCAGCGATATAGAAGAATACTTCCGCTGGAGTATCATCGACAAAGTCAACCGTAGGGTTTCTCCCTATAAAAAAATCCTGCGTTTTACCATCACAGCCAATGAATTACCCCGTACACGACTGGGAAAGATCAAACGTTTTATGTTGCCCGAACTGGCCTCCCAGCGAAAACAGGAAGTTATAACCGAACCTAAAACCAGGGAATACCAGGCCATTAAAAATTTTCTCGAAGACGAGACGCAGCAAGCCGTTCGTCCCAACGACCATATTGAACTCGATCTGGCCCTGGATTCGCTTGGCAGGGTAAGCTTATCTGCCTTTATTGATACTGCCTTTGGTATTGACATACCCGAGAGCCACCTGGCCGACTATGCTTCCATAGAAAAGCTGGCCGAATACATACACCAGAAAAAGACCCGGCTAAATATCGAGGGCATCAGCTGGTCGCAGATACTGAAGGAAAAGGTGAGCATTAAACTACCTACATCTGGCCTGATGCACAATCCCATGAAAAATCTCATGCAGGTAACACTCAGGCTCATCATGCGGTTAAAGGGCAAAGGATTGGAAAACCTGCCGGAAGAACCCTGTATTATTGCACCCAATCATCAAAGCGTTTTGGATGGCTTTCTGGTGGCTTCTTTCTTTAAGCGCAGTTTTATGAAAAAGACCTTTGTCTATGCCAAGGAAAAACATTTCCGGAATCCAATACTGCGCTTTTTTGCCAACCACAACAACATCATATTGGTGGATGTGAACAAAGACCTCAAGTTGTCGATACAAAAACTGGCTGAAGCGCTTAAAAAAGGAAAAAACCTGATGATATTCCCCGAAGGTACCCGGAGCAATAGCGGTAAGCTTGGAGAATTCAAGCAGATGTTTGCCATACTAAGCAATGAGTTAAAGGTACCGGTGGTACCGGTTGCCATTAACGGTTCAGGCAATATTCTGCCTTCGGGCTCGCGCTTTCCAAAACTTTTCCGGAAAGTAACGGTTGAATTTCTCACCCCCGTTTATCCCGAAAATCATACTTACGAATCACTTAAAGACCTTGTTTACACGCAGCTCGAGAACAAACTTGCGGATAAGCCGAAAATGAATTAACTTTATCGCTTCAAACATTAAACAAAGCTGTTTATGGAAACAAAAAGCGAAAAACTCCGTGAGGCGTGCGAACTTGCCGCCCAAACTTTCAGAAAAATCAACCATGGCGATTTTCAGGATATAGTTTCCAAACTCGAATTTTGCATTGGCAGTTATAACTTCGACAAAAACCCTTCAGGCCTTATCGAATTTGGCCACCAGGCCCTGACCATGCTTAAAGAAGTAAAAAAGAAGAACCCCAGAAAGGTGCCCCAGAAGCTCCTGAGCAGTTTGGAAAACAGCCTGTTTTAATAACCAAATTTAAATTCTCATATAACCGGCCGATATGTTGAACCGGATACTGACCCTGTGTTTCCTTGTTTTTTTCACCCACGGCCTGTTTGCCCAGAAAACTTTTAAGCCCACCACGCACATTGGCGTGTTTGGTGGACTAAATTACGCCATGGCCAGTTTCAAGCCTGCGTTAAAACAGGGATTGGTTAATGCCGAAGCCTATGGCCTGATGATCAGGCATGTTTCGGAACCACATATTGGTTTACAACTCGAAGTATCCGCTTCAGGAAAAGGCTGGAAAGAACGTATTGATTCGGTGGGCGATTATACGCGAAAGCTGGAAACCATTCATATTCCGGTAACAGCAGCCTTTATCGCCGGTAGCCGTATGTTGAGGCTCGCCTTTACCATTGGTCCTTATGTTTCGTATCTGCGCGATGAGAAGGAAATCATTGCCATTGACGATCCGCTTGAATACCGTAAGCATTACGGCATTGCACTGACACAGAAATGGGAATTTGGCTTTACAGGCGGCGCGGGTGTGGAATTACATACCAAAATAGGTGGCTTCTCCATCAGGGCCACATACAGCCATAGCCTTACCAATATGTTCTCGCTGCATGACGAGGAATATTATTTCAGCGCTTCGCGTAACCAGTTTTTGCATGGCGGTGTGATGTATTTCATCACCTTCTGATAAGGAATCTCTCTAACGCAATAAGCATTTATCCCAAATCGCGCACCACCATTTGTATGGTTTTTCCGGTGCGCTGCGTAAGTAACAGTTCCTTATTCACCAAAACCCTTTTGATGGTGTTGTCGTCGTAGTACCTGATAGTTATTAATTCAAGGCCAGCGGTGGAAGTTACCCTGAAATCCTTTTCAAGGTCGGCGAATACCAGGGGGATCCGACTCAGATCATTATTTACACAAACATCAAAGCTAACGGCTGAATTCTGCATCAGGTCAATTTTTAAGCCATAGCCTGCAAAACACCTGAATATTTTCTCGAGATTGTCCTCGGCAATAAACGAAAAATCAACCGGGTGAATGTGAATGAGTACCTGGTCCATTTTAAAAATGAACGATGGGATAAGCTTATCATAGTCATTCTCGCCAATAACCGTACCGGGCTCGCCAGGTTGTAAAAACGACCGGACAAAAAGTCGTATTCCTTTGTTTTTCAAGGGTTGAATGGTTTTGGGATGGATAACACCGGTACCGTAATAAGCCAGCTCAATGGCATCGAGGTAGGATATTTTGTCAAGCCTCACCGTATCGTCAAACCATTTAGGATCGGCATTCAGCACACCGGGTACATCTTTCCATACCGTAACCGATTCCGCATCCAGCACATAAGCGAGAATGGCTGCCGTATAATCCGAACCTTCACGTCCCAGGGTCGTGGTCAGGCTGTTAACGGTTGAGCCAATGAAGCCCTGTGTGATATAGATGCCGGTATTGGAGAAGTTAAACTGTTGCCGGATCAGCTTATCGGAGATATCCCAGTCGACTTTAGCCTCCCGGAAAGTGCTGTCGGTTTTCAGAAACTGCCTGGCATCGGCCCACTGGTTAATTATTCCATTGTGATTCAAATAATGGCTGACGATAATGGTGCAAATTACTTCGCCAAGCGATACCAGCTGGTCGTATTCCTGGTTATAGGAAGCAATGGGTTTTTCCCTAAGTTTGGAGTCGATACCTGCAAAAATATTTTCCAGTTCAGCAAACAGCTGGTGGTTTGCA
>CAZUBW010000102.1:0-12222 GCA_964618645.1 uncultured Bacteroidales bacterium
TGGCAGTAGCAGTGGCAGTAGCAGTGGCAGTGGCAGTGGCAGTAGCAGTGGCAGTGGCAGTGGCAGTGGCAGTGGCAGTGGCAGTGCTTCGACTCCGCTCAGCAACCAGGCAGTTCCAGCATCCAGCATCCAGCAACCAGGCAGTTCCAGCATCCAGCATCCAGCATCCAGCATCCAGTATCCAGCATCCAGTATCCAGCATCCAGCATCCAGCATCCAGCATCCAGCATCCAGCATCCAGGTTCAAACCTTAACAATGGCTGCAAAAAATGAAAAATGAACACTGCCGTAATGTCTTTCCTCCACAAATTGACGGTGATCCTGAAAGGAATCGCTTTTGCCATGTTCTAAAATCAGCAATCCATCGGGCAGGAGCAGCTGATGATCCAATACCAGGTCAGGTATGTCGCGCAGGTTTCGGAGTGCATAGGGGGGATCGGCAAAAATTACATTGTACTGCTTTTTACATATGGGTATAAACCTGAAAGCATCCATTCTCACAGCGCGTAATCCCTTTATTCCCAGTTCAGCTGCAGCCTTGCCAATAAACTGTGTCGACCGGCTGTTGATATCTACCAGGTCGATCTCGGCACAGCCACGCGAAGCAAACTCGAAGCTGATGCTTCCGGTCCCGCCAAAAAGATCAAGTACCCTGATGTTTTCAAAATCAACTTTGTTGGTCAGAATATTAAAAAGCGCTTCCCGGGCAAAGTCGGTGGTAGGACGCGAGTCGAACCCATGGCTCACAGTTATTCTGCGACCCCGGTATTTTCCTCCGACGATGCGCACAATTGTATATTTAGCAGGTTAACAAAACGGACAGGATTCAACTGCCGAAGGCCATGGGCAAGTAATGGAATGCCTGAAACCGCAGCATAACTTGTCAGGGGAACATAACGTTTCAGCGTTTCGAAATAGGTAAGCTTTGCAATATACTCGCCCGACAGGTATAAAGGGGTCGCAGCAGTGTCGATTCCCAGCTGCTTGCAAACAAACAACAAATAATACAGGAGGTCGTTCTCACCAGTGTATTGAAATGTATTGTATAGCTGCAGGGCATCATCCTTTATATAGGCAATATCAAAGAATTCAGGATTAAGCCCGATATGCAAAGCAGGCTGCGCATGGTTATTGGTTTTACAAAATGCATGTCGCAAAAAGGTTGTGGTTTGACTCATAAACTCAACCTTTTTAAAATGCCGCATAACAGTTGATATTAACTCCGGCGGAAGAGCAAATATATTGCGCAGGTTTTGCAGAGGCAATACATTATTGAACAATTCGTGATCGATGTCTCCGGCATGGTTAAAACTAAGATAATCATGCATTTTTTCATTTTCGAAATAACAATCAGGCACCAGGGTTGTCTGACGGGTGTACCCTATAAACCTTACACTTTTAAAGGAAAAACCTAGGGTTTCGTCCGATCTGAAAGCATGGTTTATGGCTTCCTCCAAATCGCTGACCAGGTAAACCTGGTTAAAACGGTGTTTTCTGAACATCAGGTACAATTGCTGTTGCTCATCATATACAGCATAGGTTAATCCCTTGTAATTCACCTGAAGACACAGATTGTAGGTTCCGGAAAGTTCGGGATTAAACGACTTATCGATATAGTTTATCTCGTGCATGAAGTAGTTTTTGCCGGTTTCATCATGGAATGGTCTTCAGTGCTTCATTCCGCCAACCAGTTTCCTGCGAATTTAAATAAAATAACAACACCGCTTAACGGTTAATATAAATAACTTTACCAGCTGAGCCACACGTGTCACATGATTACCGATCATTATAAAAAAATTACCCGGCAGTATTTAGGACATCCGCCAACACCGGGGCAGGAAGCCCTGATCGGACAATTGATTGACTTTATCCAGGGGGAACAAGACGGACGTATTTTTATTGTTAAAGGATTTGCCGGCACAGGAAAAACCACACTCATCAGTGCCCTTGTAAAAACGCTTGGCGAAATGAATGTAAAAACCCTGTTACTGGCTCCTACCGGAAGAGCCGCAAAGGTGTTTTCGGGTTATGCCGGTAAAACAGCCTATACCATTCACCGGAAGATATACCGGCAAAAATCATCCACCGATGGCTTTGGCGAATTTGTGCTGAATAAAAACCTGTATACCAACCTGGTTATTCTGGTTGATGAAGCTTCCATGATACCGGACACAGTTTCGGAAGGTGCTGTTTTTGGCACAGGACGCTTGCTGGCAGATCTGATTTCCTATGTCAGCGACGGACAACAGTGCAAACTGATACTGATTGGTGACACCGCCCAGTTGCCTCCGGTAGGTATTGCCCAAAGTCCGGCGCTTGACAAAAATGAGCTGACACTTTACCTCCCGGTGGCTGGTGAGTTCATGCTTACAGATATTGTCAGGCAGACCCGTAACTCGGGCATTCTCGAAAACGCTACTATTGTAAGGGATCACATCACTAAGACCTTATTGAATGTTCCTCGTTTGCATGCCCTCGAACTGAACGACACACACTTCATTGCAGGTACCGAACTGATAGATGCCATGGAAAACGCCTATCGAAAGCACGGCCCTGATGAAGTAATGGTATTGTGCCGGTCGAACAAAAGAGCTAACCAATACAATGCCGGTATCCGCAAGCAAATTTTATTCCGCGACGAAGAACTGACAACCGGAGACATGCTCATGGTGGTTAAAAACAACTATTACTGGCTTAAAAACCAACCCGATCTCGATTTCGTTGCCAATGGTGATATTGTCAGGGTAGTGAAAACCCGAAAGTACACGGAAAGATATGGCTTCAGGTTTGCCAGGGCAGTGCTGCAACTCATCGACTATGATGTTGAATTTGAAGCCTGGATTATGCTCGACACCCTTGCTGCCGAGAAAGCATCGCTAAGCCAGGACGACAATAAAAGGCTTTATTATAGCGTTCTCGAAGATTACGCACATTTGGAAACCCGTTCGAAACAGTACAAAGCCATAAAAGAAGATGAGTTTTTCAATGCCCTCCAGGTAAAATACGCCTATGCCATAACCTGTCACAAAGCCCAGGGAGGCCAATGGAAATCGGTATTCATCGACCAGGGTTACTTAGATACCGGAAATATTGATCTCGAATACCTGCGATGGCTATACACTGCCATCACAAGGGCAACAGAAGACCTGTACTTTGTGAACTTTGCCAAAGCATTTCAGGATAATTGAAAGAAGCTGTCTTGTTAAAAATCAATTCGATAGCTGATATTGGGGATCACGGCTACTTCCTTAAACACCTCGACCGACCGGTTGCGAATATTGTAACGGTGTCCATAAAATTCCTGCTGAAAAAGCAGGTTTACAAAATGCAATGACCACGTGGTAGCATACCTGGGTTTGTTTCTTTGCCACGATATGGCCAGATCGAGATAATACACCGGGGGGCGACGTTCCGTAAAGGCCCTGGTTTCGTCGTAAACCACATCCCCGGCTGCAAGTGAGGCTGTATGGTTAACCGGACTGAACCTGTTTCCGCCCAGTAGACTGAATTTTGTATTTATCCCCAGTGTATTGCCCTTTTCTTTCCCCATTACCCATTCCTTGCCAACAAGAATATTAAAAACATACTGCCGGTTGAACCTGGTGTGGCGTTCAATATCATCATCACCAGTGTATTTCGAGTCGAACAGCGAAGCAGTGAACAGGTAGTAATAACCTTGGTGTAAAAACCGCTCGAGGGTTAAATCTAAACCAATATTCCGGCCGGTTCCATTGTTTATCAGTGAATCCCTGAAAAACCAATCCATCTCAAGATTGATCATGGAAAATGATGTTCCGGGGATAACAGGCACATCATATAACCTCTGGTAGAATGGCTCAATCCTTAACCGGCAGTTTTCATTAACGGAAAGCTCATAGGAAAGTACCACATGGTGGGCTTTGGCCATTTTAAGCGACTTGTTTGGATAAACATCTTCTCCCGGAAGCTGTTGCTCGGCAAAGTAAAACCCAATAGGCTCAAGCCTGCTGTGAAGGCCATAGGCCATGCTAAATGTGTTTTTGCTGTTTAATTTCCAGCTCACTCCGGCACGCGGCTCTATCGATGTTTCCTTGTTAAGTGTGAAATACTGCAGGTGAAATCCTGCATTCATTATAAACCTGGATGAAACATTCCAACGCGATTGTGTAAAAAACTGGAGCAACTCACTGCCTCCCTTTCCTTTGGCAAAATTCTCAAGTGACTGAGAAGCCGGCGTATATTGTTTTGTGTTCAGGTTATAGGTAAGTGCATTCAGCACAAACCCTGTCCTGTTGGTATGTCGTGGTCCGAATTTATGATTCACCAGAAAACTTAAAGCATATTTACGATCGTTTTGCACTATCTCATCTTTCGGGTATAATTCCAAGTCGTCGTTTAGCTTATCCCTGTACCACGAAAGGTAATTGCCTGTAATTGCCAAAGCTGTGTTAAGGTAAGTACCTGAATTAAATACCACTTTGTGATTTATGCCCAAAACTCCCATTCGGTTAATGTTCTCATCCGCTTCAGTATCCTGGAAGTACTGCCATTCGGTAGAATCAGTCTTTACCTTCCCGGCTGTCCGGTCACCTGAAAATAACCCCCAGACACTGATGGTACCGCAACTACCCAAAGGAAAGTTCATTTTGAATGACAGGTCCTGGTATTTTATTCCCTGCGCGTTTGCCGGCAACAGGGGTGAAATCAGGGCAAGCGTTGAATAACGGTAGTTTACCAGGTATGACGATTGCTTGCCCCTCACAAATGGGCCCTCTGAGGCAAAATCAATCCCAATCAGACCAGCTTTGAGGGTGTGTTCGTGCTTTTCGTTATTTCCGGTTCTTATCTTCATATCAAATACGCCCGACAATGCATTGCCGTATTCAGCCGGAAAAGCACCCGTATAAAAATCCGAATTACTTAACATTTGCGCGCTAAGTGCCGTAATACCTCCCCCCCCGAAAGTAGTAACATTGGCAAAATGACTTGGATTTGGAATTTCAACACCCTCCATCCGCCATAGCAATCCCTTTGGTGCATTGCCCCTGATAACAATGGCATTTGATGACAGCGATCCTGCAACCCCGGCATAAGCCGTTGCCAGATGAGCAGGATCGTCAATACCTCCGGCATACCTCGAAGCCTCTTCCATGGTCATTTGCCTTGCACTGATCATAGCCATGGGATTGATAGGCCTTTCCTTATTGGAATATGCTTTTACTTCTATCTGCTCCAATGTTGTTGCTGCTTCTTTTAAGCCAATCTGCAGTACCACCTCTTTACCACTGAGCACAAGAACCTCCGAAATAATTACAGGTTCATACCCAATGTAGGTAACTTTAATATTGTATCGGCCCACACCTACACCTTCGAGCCTGAAATGACCATCGGCATCAGTAACTGCTCCAATAACCGGTTCTGTACCTTCGATAAAAACCGTAGCACCCGGCAGGGTAACATGTGAATCAACATCGCGCACAACACCTTTGATGGTCTGCCGGGGTTGCTGCGAAATACCTGAAATAGTTACAAAAAGAAGTCCTGCCACCCATAAACTTCTGATAATCCCATCATAGTTGTTTCTCATCGTGATAAAGTTGAATTATGTGAATGATATGATTGGAGGTAAATCAAAGCCATAGCAATAGTTATTTGTATCTTCCTTTCAAACATGATCATTCACGGAAATTTTATAATTTCGGACAAAATTGGCGCTACTTATTGTTTTCTGAAATCCTGATTAATCAGTATTTTTTATGAAAGCCAACCTGAAACAGTTATATGATGCATATGATGAAATCCTCAGCAGGCAATCCTTCGATGCCGGGGAACTGGATTACAGTATCCTGGACTATCATATTCCCTTACTTGAAAGTATTGATGTAGTTGACAGTGGATGCATATCTGTATTTGATCTTTACCAACGTACACATGTTTACTACTCACCCAAATACGAGACTTTACTGGGTTGGGATGCCAAAAGGGCAGAATCTGATTTTGACTATACCAACAGCCTGATACATCCCGAAGACCTGCCAATGCTTTTTAAAGCCGGCATATATTTCATTTCACTTGGCTTTGCCTTACCCGACAAATTTGCGAGTAAAGATTATAAAACCATTTTCGATTACAGGGTCATTGGCAAAGCGGGTAAATATGTCAGGGTTATCGAACAGCAATTACCTATCGAATTCGATAAAAAGGGCAACGTATGGCTTGCATTGAGCATGCTTGACCTGTCTCCTGAACAGGACCTTGAAACGCCATTCCGGGGCAGGTTGAAAAATCAACGAACAGGTGAACTTTTCTTTTTCCCACCCGGCGAGGAAGGGGACCAGCCAATTTCGTCCTTAACCAAACGTGAGAAAGAAATCCTTCAGCTTATATCAAAAGGACTAATCAGTAAAGAAATTGCAGATAAACTCTATATCAGTATCAATACCGTAAACACGCACCGGCAAAGGATCATTGAAAAACTGAATGTCAGCAATACCTATGAGGCGATACGATATGCGCACGAAAGAGGAATATTTTAACCTGCCCGAAGGCAGGCGGGTTTGTCGATTGGTTGATTGGTCGATTTGAAGATTTGAAGAATTAGATACCAGATGATTTGAAAATGTGTGAAATATGATAAACGAGTATACTGCTGAATTAAGGCTTGATTTCGGGAAAGACGGGAACACCTTGATTCCGGTTGTCACCCAACATGTTGAAACCAAAGATGTGCTGATGATCTCGTATGTTAACAAAGAGGCATTTGATGAAACCGTCAACAGCGGATATGCCACTTACTTCAGCAGAAGCCGTAATGAGTTATGGAAAAAAGGGTTGACTTCCGGCGATTTCCTGAGGGTTGTTGAAATACGTATTAATTGCGAACAAAACTCACTGCTTTTTTTGGTAGTCCCCGAAGGAAAAGGCGTATGTCACGCCGTAAAAAGTGATGGCTTGCACTATCCAACCTGCTTCTATCGCAAACTCGAGAAGGATGGTCTGCGATTCATCATATAAACCTGAAGGTCAGAAATGTACAAAAAGCGCGAATATGCCCAACAGGATCAGCACAATTCCCGAAAGCAATTTCTCGTGATGTTCCAGAAAGTGTGATTGGATGGCCCTTACACCTTTACTTGCCAGATAAGTCAGCAGAAGCATGCCCGCTAAGGTGACAAAAACATAAATAACGGAAACCATTAATATCCCTTCCCACCCGGCAGCAGCTGCCTGAAAATAATACGCTTCGATCTCCAGGCAGGGACTCAGAAACATGGCCAGGGCCAGTGAAACGATTATTGCCCATTTCGAACGCGTATTTACCTTGACTGTATCAATATTGTGCTTGTGTTCAGTTCTTTTGAACAAATCAATCAACACGTAAATAATTCCAATGGCTATCAATACCATGGGAGCAATTTTCTCAGTGATAACGGTATAATTGCTGCCGAGGGTTATGCCAATACTCCCAATGAATATCCCAATGATTACCGTGCTGAGTGTGTGTGCAAAACCGCTGATCGCTGCCACAATCAATGTCTCCCGCATAGTCCATTGCTCGGCTTTTCCAATGGCTACTACCGGTAGCCAATGATTAGGTATGGAAGCATGAATGACACTCAAAAGCAGACTACCCAGAAATAGTTGAAACATGGCTGCAACAGGTATTTAGTTTGCAGCAAATATAAACGATTTTACAGGAATCTTTAGCTATTCCTTTTCAGCATAGGTGCGGCTGTCTCATTTTATCCAGATTCGCTGGCAATCAAACCTATCCATAAAATCCAAAAATATTATCAACAATATGCTTTCCACTAACATTAAAAATATATTTTTACTGCAGCAATCTATAAAACACAATATATTATGAGTGAATCAATTAAGCTTGTCGTTAAACAAAAATCAATCCCTACGCTGGTTGATTTTTGCCTTGAGGAAAAAATTGAATTTATTGTCCGCCCCCAGGCCTTTCCCGATACCGACTGGGAATATAACCTGATGGTAAAGGATATCAAAACAGCCGTGATGACAGGTATGTTCCTGCGGGAAAACCGCTTTGACGTTGCAGGAAGTGAACAACCCAAACCGGTAAAAAAAGCACCTGTAAAAAAATCCAGGGAGGAAGACGAAAAAACTCCGGCCACTGCAAATGAACCATCCGCTGCTGCCGAAGACGCAAAAGCACCGGAGAACGAAGATAAAGGGTTGTTCTAACCAATAAGTCGAATTTCTGTTAAGGCTGTCTAAAAAGCCATAAAAAGAGCGTAGTCTGGAGACTACGCCTGCCTGGCAGCAGACAGGCTCAGCATACAGAGCTGACATTCTGCACAATGCGCTAGGCGTAGTTTGCAACTACGCCTAATAAATTGACTTTTTAGGCAGCCTCATTAATTTGACGTTTTACAAAGCCTCTTTTTAATAAGTATTCAACCATCGGTAACGCCTGGCCGTATCTCCGAATTTTATCGCAGCCATAAATTCATAGGAACCATATGTTTGCCTGCCAATTGGGCTGAAGTTGTAATCAAATCCAAAGCCTGCAAAATACCTGTCAAAACGCGCACCGAAGAAAACCACCATGGCATTACCCGTCCGGTAGGATAATCCAGCCCAATAATTGGTCTTATAATAAAGCTTGGCAGTAATATCAAGCTGTGCCCCTGAGGACGAAGGCACTTTCACCAGTAATGAAGGTTCAATGGCAAAATCGCTGTTGATATCGTAGTAATACCCCCCCATAAGGTTGTAGTTACGCTTCAAACGGTAATCACTGCCGTTGTCGTCACCAAAATGAATGGACGACTGAAAGATTTGCATTACCGAAAGGCCACCGAATATTCCTTCGGAGGTGTAATACACTCCAAAATTGGCATCGGGAATGTACAGGGTACCCTTAAGTCCGTCAAGTAGCGGATCCATTTCATCGTCACCAAGCTCCACCTTGTCCTTATTGAGGCGGAACTGGTAGAACACGCCCGATAAACCAAAAGATACCTGTCCCTGATATACCGGAATATGATAAGCATAGGTACCCTCTACTCCTGTCCTGTCGAGTGGTCCCGAATGATCATTAAATACATGGGCAGCCCATCCTACCCTGCCCGATCTGGAACTTAATCTCCTTTTTTTACGTACCGATGCATTTTTCGAAATAAAACTATTCCGCAGCAACCGGGAATCCATGGTAAGGGAATGGATTTTGGGTGTTCCTTTAAAGCCAAGCCATTGCTCCCTGGCCACCAGGCTTATGGTTGTATATCCATCGCTTCCGGCAGTTGCAGGATTTAAAAGGAACTTATTGAAAGTATACTGGCTGTAAACCGGGAGCTGCTGGGCGTCCATGGGGCCGGCAAACAGTATCAGCAGAAGAAAAACAGCTGGTTTGTAACGATGTAGCATACGCAACATTTTTTAGGGTTATTGGTTATCGCACTATACTTACAGTACCGGTAAGCTTTTCAACTCCCGTAATTTTCAGATCAATAATATAATAATAGGTAGCCACCGGTAAGTCCTTACCATTAGGACCTTTTCCATCCCATTTGTCTCCTGATGCCCCATTTGACTGGTATACCCGTCTACCCCAACGGTCAAACACCTGTATATCAGCATCAGGGAACAGATGTATATTCTTAATATCCCATTCATTGTGGTAATTGTCTACATCGGGATTAGGCGTAAAAGTATTGGGAATAACCAGCAGGTTCACAGGCGTACATTCGCCTATGGAAATTTCATCATAAGCCGTGCAACCATTTTCATCGGTGACTGTAACACCAACAATACCGGCTCCCTCACGAACCAATACCGTCCGGCCGGTTTCATTATTGGTCCACTCATACCGGTCAAATTCGCCTGGATCAAGTGTCAAGGCATTGTCTCCGCATAATATGGTATCAGCTCCCAAATAAATCTGGGGATTTGGGACAACAGAAACCATGAGCGTGTCATACCCGGTACAATTAAATTCGTCCCATACCTTCACTGTTACTTCACCGGTTGTCGACACACTAACTGATGGTCCGGTTGAAAAATCATGCCATGAATAGCCCTCGTAATCCTTTTCAAGCTCAATAACAGCAGTATTCCCTTCACAAAGCACAACGTCTTCGCCCAAATCGGGTGATGGCTGTGAAACCAGTACAAGGGTATCCCGTATTGCACTCGAACAACCGTTAACAGATACTTTTACCAGTTCAATAGTGTATTCGCCTGGCTCATTCCAGTCTATATCGAAGTAAAGAGTATCCAGCCATTCCGCTCCCAGTTCAGGAATTCTCCAGTTATAAGTCGACTGCATATCACCACTTACGTAATACCTGGCTCCTGTTTTTCCCAGGCATTCAACATCAACGTATCCTTCGGGGAAGACTCCGGTGTGCGCCGAGGCAATTGGCTCAGCAACAGGAATTGCATACGAAATCGCAATGGCATTAGCATCCCATCCGGTGCTGCAACCTGTTATTGTACTGGTAGCGCTCACCCATACCTGTTTGGACGATGATTCGGGTATATCCGTTGAATAAGAATAGGGATAAGTGTTATCGGTAAATTCAGTTGTCGTTCCGCCATCAAATGAGAACGCTACCTGGTCACCATCCGTAGTAGCAATGAATTCTACAGGTCCTGTACCACACCTTTCCGCTCCTTCAACATCTACCTCCGGTAGGCTGTTTACCGTAATATAACCAATGCGGGTGAGGGTATCACTTGCCCCGTTACCGATGATCAGCTGAACTGTTTTGGGTCCGGGTGTAGAATAGATCACAGTGTGCGGTCCCTGTTCTGATGAAATTGCAGGTGTAGCGCCTTCTCCGAATGACCATTCAAAAATAGTTACTGAGTTGGTTCCCTGTGACATATCGGTAAATTCTACCGGCTGACCTGCACACACTGTTGTAACATCGGCCATAAAATCTGCCACCAGGTCGCAACCCTGGAGATCAATGGTCAGTTTAACTGTATCAGCAATACATCCATTGGCATTTGTTCCAATTACCATTACTTCTCCGCTCTGAATACCAAAATCAACCGTAATCTGGTAATTTTCAGGCCCTGAGGCACCTGCTTCAATAGATGCATCAACCGGAACATGCCATTCATAGGTGGAACCAGCTGTCAATGTAACACTGTATACCTCATCCTGTGCCATGCACATTGGTGAAGTATTTCCTGTAATGGCAGAAGTAACCGGAATATCGGCGGTTACAGTATGTATCGAGGTAAGCGGACCGTTACATCCTTCAGCAGAAGCGGTAATAATTGATGTACCTCCCCATCCTTCCACAAAGGTCACTTCACCTGATGCAGCATCAATGGTGTTTCCTTCAGCCAACGAGGTTGCATCCAGGGTATAGGTAATGGCTGTGCTGTTAGCTGCTGTTGCTGAATAGGTTTCTGTTCCTGCAACGAGGCAACGGGTGGAGGTGGCTCCGAGATTAAAGATGGGTGCAGATACATAAGGTGCTGTTGCAATCGTATGGTCCGCCATTACAGGTCCGTTACAACCTGCCGCACTGGCAGTGATGGTTGAGATTCCGTTCCAGTCTGCCTGATAAGTAACAGTACCGTCAACAGCATTAATACTATTTCCTGCAGCAAGCGAAACAGCATCAAGACTATAGGTTATTCCTGTAGTATTGGTGGCGGTTGCAGTGTAGGTTACCGTTTCTACTCCCTGGCAACGCGTTGAATTTGAACCATCATCAAAAACAGGTGTACCAACCGATGGAGTAATTTCAACTGTTCGGATTACTGCTGCCGAAGGACCATTACAGCCATTGGCCGTTACCGATATGGTAGCTGTGCCTGAATAACCATTGCTCCACGTCATTACGCCAGAAGTGGCATTTATACTGCCGGCCCCGGCTGGACTTACCGACCAGTTAAAGCCTGTACTGTTCGTAGCCGTTGTGGCATACGTGGTAGTGGTGGTACCATTGGTAAGCTGACATGTGGGCTCTGCACCAGACGATACGGTTATGGCAGTTGGAGTACCTACCGACGGTGTAACCGTTACAGTATGGGTAGCTGTACTCGGACCGTTACATCCTGCCGCACTGGCAGTAATGGTAGATGTTCCGCTCCATGTAGCGGCATAGGTCACTGCACCTGTGGTGGCATTGATGCTGTTGCCGCCGGTAACTGATGCTGCATCCAGACTGTAGGTTATCCCTGTGCTGTTGGTAGCTGTGGCTGTGTAGGTTACCGAACCGGCTCCCTGGCATCTTGTGGATGTGGCTCCCA
>CAZUBW010000103.1:0-12160 GCA_964618645.1 uncultured Bacteroidales bacterium
ACTTTTTCGACAGCCTCGACACAAAGATACGAAATACTAAATTTTGAACACCTGTTAATGAAAACAACCATAAACTTAGTGCCTTGGTGTCTTAGTGGCATATTTTTTTGACTTTTCGGGTGTAGATTCAATATTTAAAAATAGTCAAAAACCTGTAAACAGAAAAAGCATTTACCCTGCAATTTTATTTTGTACAAATACCTTTGTGATCCATTCAGTTTTACGGGAATTTTTGTAGTTTTATAACCGTCCGGATTCCATTGGTGGAAACAGGGCATAATGCTTAAATCAATTAACTGAATACTTGTGAAAAAGCGAATTTTGTGCATCGACGATTCCAATACGGCACTCATGTTGCTGGAATACGCACTGAATGAAGCAGGATATGAGGCTATACCGGCTCTGAGTGTTAACCAGGCCATGGTAATCATCGAAAAATCCATCCCCGATTTGATTTTGCTCGACCTGAGTATGCCGGACATTTCGGGTTATGAATTCCTTGAAATGAAAGAAAAGCTTAAGATTGACAAGGTCCCGGTTATTGTGGTATCGGCATTTGACGCCCCCGACTCTGTGGCCAAAATTATGGAACTTGGCGCCGTGGATTTTATTTCCAAACCCATACGGCTGGATACCATATTGCAGAAAATAAAAACCATTTTAGGTTAATGGCAACCTCCCGGTTTAAAGTATCCAGGCCAACCCTAATTTGGCAATGGCGCCAAAGCCATTTGAACCGGCAACCTCGCCTGTCAACGGATCAGGACTTAATGGTTTCATAATAGAGCCAAAATATACCCCATAACCCGCTGCGGTTTTCAGGTAGAAATCTTTCGCGATTTTTACATTCAGCCCCACACCAATATGGTGTTCCATGCTTTTGTAAAGACCATATTGCACATCACGGGCATCATCGGGCGTTTTGTCGCCAGTACGGGTGAAGCGATAAATCATGTTGTAAAATAAATAGGGTACAGCCGTTCGCGACTCCGGTCTGCGCATCAGGGCTACCTCGTGATGGGCTGTTACCCCCGAAAACCTGCCCTGCTCAGGACAGAAGTAAACACCAAAGCTCAGGGTTCTGCGGTGGTCGGGCATTACCGTCACGTACAACTCACTGCCGGAAGCAAAGCCGCTTTCGGTGATGAACTGGTTCAGTTCAACAGCATACTTTGTTTTAACTGGCGACTTATATTGCTGAGCCTCCATTCCGGAGAGCAGGAAAAAAGTGAGGATAACAATCAGGGTAACGGTTTTCATGCCTTACAATTTGCATGCGTTTACGATTACCCATCAGCGGAGTTGATTATAACTTACTGATATATAACTCGCTGATTATTGATGTGGCCATTGGTATGTGCTGACAGCCGGCAGGGTCATTGTTAACAAAGATCAACGGTTAACGATGCGAAGCGTCGTATTCTTTAATCTTTTCGATGATTCCAGGTTCAGCTTCGTCATACATCTGCCTGATAAAGTCATCAGAAAAGTTGAAAGTCCGCTCTTCGAACGACATGGTATCTATTCTGTCGAACAACATGGCCCTGGCATGTTCAATATCTTTGCCGTAAATGTGGTACGAATCGGCCTGCCAGTTCATCCGGCCCAAACGGACCTGGCGCCCGGTACGCCGGGCCACTTCAGCAGCAATAACTTCTTTGTTAAACTGTATAAACCCGAACATATTCATAAAACTGGCTCCCCAGGCATCGTTGCTCCGGAACCTGATGTTGCAGTTGAGCCAGTATACCCCCTTCTCATCCTCGAGTATGCGATACCAGAGCGATTGCAGGCAAGGTGGATCAAAGCAGTTAAGGTCGAGGTCGGGCATCCAGGTGATCATTTGAGCCTGGCGTGTAAACGGCTGATCACAAAGCTTCTGAATAACAGCCTCAACCTGGTTAATGTTAAAGTGCCCTTTCACAACCTGGTTGTCTCCTTCGCGTTCGCGCCAGGTTCCATAGGCAGCCAGGCGTCCGTGATAGGTGTACTCCCACCGTTTGTCATCCGGATCATTCATGTTTTTAACCCAATGATCCTTAAACCCTTTCAATTCCAGCACATATTCCTTTAGCTGTTCAATACCCGCCGGAAAGGCCATGTGTATCATGGGTTCACTTTCAGGCTCTTCGATGGTGAGGTTCAGGGTGCAATCCATGCTCTCGGGGTCACCCGGCTTATCGTATTGCGTTTTGAAGCGCGTACCTCGTTTGTAAAGTTCCACCAGGGCCCTTTCAAATGCCAGGGCCAGTGTTCTTTCAGTAATGGCAATAACCGGAATATTTTGCATGGCGAGGGATATTTTTCTTTTTAAAAATATTACTTACACCGTTTAACACAAAAAAGAGCTTTACAAAGTTATTACCATCTTTTCCACACAAAAAGGTAACCAATTCTTACGCCTTAAGTAAAAACAATTGTGGTACGATTATTGAATTGCAAATAATAACTTCAAAATCTCATCCTATGGAAACCATTACGAATAAAACAGCCGGAAGCTTGTTTCGCCTTGCTTCCCTTTTCTTCATAGCTTTTCTTTTTTGGCAGTGCGAAGGTCCCATGGGCCCCGAAGGTCCAAGAGGAGCCGATGGATTTGACGGAGCAGACGGTACAGCCTTCTCCTATTCAGCCATTTATGACGTAGGAGTAAATGAATGGGTTGGCAATGTCGATGGATACAGGGTTTTTCTGGATGTTCCGGAAATTACCGAAGATATCTATTACGACGGAGCCCTGCTGGTATACCGGTTAATTGAAATTAATCCCTATAGTTTCAATATGATACCGTATACGTATGTCGACAACCTGCTTACCATTTACATGGATTACGATGCCTATATCGGTGGAATTGATTTGCTTTACAAAGAAGTTTATGACGGGGCAAACGATACTTTCGCCCCTGAAGAGCTGATGACCTTTAAAATAGTGGTTGTAGAGGGAATTCCCCTGGCAACACTCAAAACTATGGTAGATGTGACCGATTACAACGCTGTTACCAAAATGTTTAAGGTCCCTGAAAGCGGGACAATTGTAGTCAGGCAATCTTTTACCTATACCTGGGAAAAGGAACCGTAGATTTTTTAACATTTTTTACGGTAACTTTTGAAGGAATATATCGTATGTTTACACTGTTGGATTGTATAAAAAAGCGGTTTCACCAAAAGGTTCTGTAACGTGTTCTCACTCTATCAGCAAATCAGACCTTGTCCTGAACTGAGCAGGTATATCGACTGCTATTACGTCTTTAACGACGAAGGTTTGTTCAGGGGAAAAGAAGTTACCACGCTTGACAATGGTATAACCGAGATGATGATTCACCTGGGTGATTCTACCGTATTCTACAACAAAAACAAAAGCATCCGCAATCAATACCGGATTTCACTAACCGGCCAATACCTCGATGAAGTGGTTATGCAAACCACGGGCAATACACACATCATTTCGGTTAATTTCAAACCCGGTGGCATGTATGCCGTTTTTGGCATACCACAGGATTACTTTGAATCGAACAATATTAACCTGGGGGATATTGAGCCCGGCAAACCCGATTTGTTATGGGAAGAGCTGATGGCCCAAAAAGACACTGCTGCAAAAATCCGCGTACTTGAAAATTACCTCATCCGGCACATCCGTCAGAACAAGCAGCCCATTACTGAAATGAGCCAGATCGCGGAATACATTAAGGCCTGCAAGGGTAATGTTTCCATACAATCGCTGGCCGGTATGACCGGCATGTCGGTGCGTACCTTCACCAGACGATTCAGAATCCAGGTAGGCGTTACACCCAAGCAGTATGCTGAAATAATGCGTTTGAACAGTGTTTGTGCCGACATGGTAAATCCTGTAAAAAACGATTTGCTTTCCATTGCCCTCCAACATGGCTATTACGATGCCTCACACCTCATTAACACATTTAAGAATTATTTGCACGTAACTCCTTCCGAATTTACCACGCAGCTTCTAAAAAATTGCGATTATACCGGCAAGTTTACTTTGGTAGACCTGTAAGAAGATCTGCAAAACAAACCGCCTGCCGTTTCAGGCAACGAAAACCGCAACATCTGAACCGCTAACAGTAAATATTGAGATGTATTGGTGTTGCACTGCTGAATACGGCATGCAAGTTATACACCTTTAAAGAAGATCAATTGTAAAAAAAGGACAAAAATGTCAGGGCTATGGCGCCTTGACTATTTTAAACGATGTTTCTTTACCGTCTGCTGTTATTTTCACGAAATAAACGCCTGGATTTAGCTCTCCCATATCAATACGCATTCTCCTGTCATGCGCATATTCCGTTGTCAGCACTCTCCTTCCGGTAAGATCGTCAATGAAAATGCCAATGCTGCTATAATCTTCCGTCAGCTCAATGAATAATTCCCCGGCTACCGGGTTGGGATAAAAGGTCAGCATGTTTTCAGCCAACTGCCGATCAAATCCTGTAATGGGGTTACAGGCACTGGTAACTGTGCATCCATCTTTGGTTATGCGCACTGCGTAAATGCCGGTTGTAATGGGTGTGTACAGTTGTTCGTTGGCGCCACCAATATCCAATCCCGAACCACATGCCAGCCATTGATAGGAAGCATCCTCCTCCATTGCCTTCAACGTACCTGCAATTGTTTCAACAGTGGCATCTACTTTAACTATGGTAAGGTTAAGTGTAATCAGACTGTCACATCCGGCAGCATTCGGGATGATTTCGTGATAGGTGCCGGAGTTTTCAATTACATTGCCGGCAGGTGAAGTATAGCTGAAACACGCCGTTTCGTTCAGCAACGATGAAGTGCTATTGACAATGTTTAGATTCACCGTGAGCAACGAATCATATCCTTCGGCATTGGGAATGGTATCGTAATACGTACCATCGGTAAACCAGGTGTATTTTCCGCTGGGCGATACCAGCGAGTCACACGCGGTTGTCCACATGGTATGCGCTGTACTATAGTTACCGGGAATCGTAAACAGGTAACATTCCGGAACAGGCTGACCCCAGGGGACAATATGATTACCATCAACCAGAATTACAGGCATTTCAACATAAGCGCCCATATCCAGTATTTCGCATTTGTAAGTACCGGAATCCAAATAAAGGGTATCCCTGAATCCATAAGCCTTGGTTACAACTGCATTGGTATCGTACCAAACCCTGTTTGTTTCTAATTCGGTTATTTTCAGGAACAGCCACTCATCCTGGTTATATTCCTCATCAAAAATCCTTGACGATATAACAACAGGCAATGAATCATTTGCCTGCAATACCGGGTCCGGTGTTTTCGATGAAAAATCAGAGAGAAAACCGTATTTAACGCCTGAAGATGGTCCTCCGCATACCATACCCAGATGAAAATCAGTCACCAGGTTTTTTATAACAACTGCTGATCCGTAAGTGATGTTTTCAGCCAGAAAGTGGATTGCCTCCGGTGTTTTTTTGTATGCAATCCAGGTTGAATCAAGAATATAATCGAAATAGTAATCCGGTATGGACACCCATCCGTTGTCATTCAAAATGGAAAAAGCATTAATGCTCTTTACCTGATTTGGGGCAGTAATATTTCTGGCCAGCAGGTTAATCATAAAATGACCGGTGACATTGGGCGCACGCATAAAGGTCAGTTGCCGCGAACCGTAACAATTGTCGACCGATGGCACTACTGCACCTCCAAGTTCACCACCATACCCGGTGAGGTGAATTACATACACGGGTTTCGAAGCCATTACATGAACGGTGTCGGATGCCACGGGATAGCTGAACACCTGCCCTCCCATTGTCATTGTGGCTACTATCTGTCCGTTAATGCGAATCTCTGTATTCGGTTCAATGGAGGTAATGAAGAACCGTTCACCTCCGTCCTCAGGACACAGGACTGCATTGATTACCATTCCCCTTACAATGATATACTCTTTACCTGTGTGCGAAACAGGAATTAGCTGATCGCCGATAATATCATAGGAAAGGTTTGATAAGCAATTGGAAGTATTACTATTCTTTTTCCGGATAGAATCATCATAAAAGGTTATGACAATATCTTTGTCGGATTTCACGGGCACGCCGTTAATATGCCTGTTTGCCGCTGTCGTAGCAGCTCTGAAAGCAAATGTTTCACCTGCATTGAGGATGAGTACCACCGAATCACCCGGTTCAGTGTCGAAATAATACCAGTCGTCGTTAGGATAAACCACAACCCGGGTATTGTTTTCGGTTGCCCCAATGACAAAGCCGCTAAAGGCAGTACCGCTATAAGTACCATTCGGGAATTGATTCTGCGTGGAAACAAAGAAATATTTCCCCATGGCATTGCGCCCCTTAAGGGTGAATATCTCTTTGTTAAAGTCATTGTCCAATTCGTAATATACAGCAATATTGCCGGGTTCGGAGGTAATCCTGAAAGCCTTCTTTTGCGCGTTGGAGGGAGTCAACGGCAGAGAAACCGGGTAGTTTTCTATCTGATCAATGGTCATGCAGGTGTCCAACCGTATGCTTCGGTGTTCACGGGCATTCAACTGAAACACTATGGGAGCAAAACCAGGGTTTGCCGGCTGCGAAACAGTGACGGTGGTCGCCTCTGCTGCCACAATTTGCAAATTTATGGGAGCCCCGTTCCTGGGTTCAGTTCCATGTTCACTGGATACATCCGGCGCAACAAACCAGAAAAGATTGTCGGTTTGTGAAAACAACGTTGCCGATGTCAGCGTTACAAATAAAAGCGATAATAAGGTTTTCATTTTGTGTGGTTTAAACATGTTTACTGTGAACAAATTTTTTCTTCTTCCTGATAAACATTGATATATTATACTATATAACAGCATAATAGGTTTCACTAAAGAGTCCTTGCGTACTTTGCTTCAATGTAATGAATATTATTCACGTTCCAGCGGATAATCACAAATACCCGGAAAATACAAAAGAAATTATGCCTTCAGGCAACTATAATAACCTGGAGGCTGTTCAACGCTCACTAAACACCGATCATTCAGCCTGCCGGGCAATGATGGTTTCCCGGGTAATCTTCCCCCATTTTTTCAGCACATCATCGGTCCATTCGCCATAGGATGAAGCACGGGGAATTAACATGGAGCACGATTCGTTTTTGTCGGATACCGACCAGGCTAACCAGCTTATATTACGATCTTCCATCCAGCTGACATAGGCATTCCATTCGGCTTCGTCAATAGGTCCGTCTCCGGTGGCTTCCATGCCTGCACATTCCGAAACAAAAATCGGAATTCCTTTTTCCATGGCAGCATCTGTTCGATCGCGCAGCCATTTCTTATGTGTTCCCGCGTAAAAATGCATGGTATACATTATGTTGGTCTGGCCGGTAATCGGATCCATCGAAACGGTATCAATATCCTGGCACCAATGCGGTGAACCCACCAGGATGATATTGTCTTCATCAATGGCCCTTATGGCATCAATAACGGTAATTGAATAATCCTTCACCTCTTTCCAGGTATAATAATCAGGTTCATTCCAAATCTCATAAATCACATTCGGATAATGGCCATACTGTGTTGCCATCCTCTCAAAAAACTTTTTGGCTTCCTCGGTATGCTTTTTATGACTATGAAAGTCGATCAGCACGTAAACCCCGCTTTTAATGGCTCCCTTTACCACGTTGTCAACACATTCCAGGGCATATTCGGGATTTTCGAGGTAATTGTCCTCAATGGCCACGCCCATGGAAGCCCTCATTACATTGCATTTCCAATCGTCAACAAGCCATTCAACGGCCTTTTCGTTGTAAAAACGGGGCCATAAATTGTGCCATCCGAAACTTGCACCACGCAACATTACAGGATTTCCCTTTTCGTTAACCAGTTGGGTACCCGATACTGCCAGTTTTCCGTTTATATCTACGGCAGAATCCTTAGGGTTTTCGGATGTGCAGCTGAGGCCAAGTACAAGTGCCATAACTGCCATAAAATGTATGGTTTTCATGTGCATGTTTTTTGAGTTTATAGCAGTTGTGAATATAATAATTATTGTTTACAAAATAAGGCTTTCAAATTAAATGCGGCCTTGTTTTTATGAAGCATAATCTGGATTTCGTGGCATATATCTTTCAGAAATAACACAACATTTTAAAATTTTAGTAATTTTAGGATGTAAAAATCAAAAGTTAAATATTGTGTTTAGGAAATTCTCTTTACTGATTGTTATTGCCTTTTTTTCCATAACTATGTGTTATACACAAGTTAACGAAGAAAGTATAATAAAAAGTTTTTCTTCAAGGAAGACTAATCCGATTGACATAGACATTAATGAGTCCACATCAGGTGTTTCCATTAGCATTAAAAACGAATCCTATTTCCGGTACCTGGTTAAAGTAACTTATACCTCTGTTGTTAACTTAAGAGCTGCGCCGGGTCAGGTGCGCAATTTTGTACTACCTTATGGCAATCATAACGTTTGTAAAGTAGCATCCGTAGACAATACACAACCTTCGGATTTATTCGTTAATATTACAAGTCAGATATGCCCTAGCAATTACGAAAATGGAGATTACACCTATCTTTATCCTTTGGGTAAGGGGAAAAATCTAAAACACTACCTCCATAAAGAATCTCAAACCATTTATTTGAATATGTTCCATATGCATAAACACGACACTGTTTTTGCAATGAGAAAAGGGATTATTGTTAATACACCAAAAGACGAAGAAAGGTCAGACCGGGTTGGGGCAGTCGGTTCTTTTGAAGTGCTGCATGACGATGGTACGGTAATGATTTATTACGGAACCGGCAGGTATTTCGAAAATCTAAAAAGAGGAGCCATGGTTTTTCCGGGTCAACCCATTGGAATCATTGTCGAAGATGATGAAATTCTATCTGTATCCCTCTTCTTTATTCAGCCCAATGCCAGTCTTTCATCAATGCCTATCAATTACCCGGTTGACTGCTATTCACAATTAGCCAAAACAGCAAATCAGTCCGATTGTTTTATAACGCGCCCGCTGGATCTGATTATGCAAGAAATGTCGAAATCTGAGAAGAAAAAATACCTTTCCGGAAAACTATTCTAAATTGCTCACAAACTCAAGGCTTAAACACAAATTTCCTGCTCCTGTCGGTTCCTTCAATGACCCAGAAGTCACAACATAGTGTAATTTGCTCCAAGCTGGTTTCGTCAAAAAGATCATCGACTGTGTATTCAAATTCGGCACGGTTCGCTGAAACAGCAATGGAATCCCAGTCCTCGTCAGCCGGAATCATCACCAGGTTTGCTTTTATCGAGCTGAGATGCGACTCATCCCATATGAAATCGCCCTTTTCAATCTGTTCAAAAGTCAGGACATGGCTTTCACCCTCATCAACCACAAAGCTTCCGGCATCAGCCGGACTTAAATGCCAGTATGTTTTGGCATACAGCGAAAAACATCTTGGCGCAGCACAATACTGCCTTCCTTTTATGTCAAAGGGAATGCACTTTAGTGGTTTTTCAGGAAAGCTTGAATAACCATTTCCATCCTCCTGTTCAAGATCAGCATAGTCATTGTAAAAAAAGTCTTCACCAGCATCTGATTTGATTTCAAAGGTGAAGGTATTCATCCGCACTGCTGTGGCCCGGCTTTGAGAATCAGCAATGGCCATGGCAGCATTTACAAACAAGTCAATGTCGGCATTAAAAACCGCGGTAAGGGTTGTGTCAAACGAGGTGGAAAAACTACTGTCGGACGCGTTGAGTAAAACCGGTATTGAAACCGGTTTCCCCCGGCTTATGGAAATATTTAAATACATGCCATCGGCCGTGGCATCGGAATAAACATTGACATGTAAAAACCCATCATCGTAAATAAAATGGTTTTCGATGGCACTGCTAATTTCGTACGAAAGCATATCGTAGGTTACTCCGTCATCCGCCGATGAAAGATATTGCATAATCACCGAATCGCAATTGAACACCGCGGCAATGTCGTCATCAATAATACTTTCGAGAGAAATTTCATAGGCGCCCAATTGAATACCAGCAGGAGTCCGGCTTTTTATCAGGTTACCCAGCGTTTCCGTCAATCCTGTGAAGGCGATACCCTTTTTTTTTGCAGTGTCAGCTATTTGCCCTTCAACCGTGGTTGTAAAAAAGCCTGGTAACAGGCAAACAACAATTGCCGGTAACCATTTTTGAAAAAAAGTAATTTTCATTGTAAATGCTTTTATTTGCAATATAGTGTTTTCAGCCGTATATCATTTGCATTCCCATTATTGCCGCACGAAACTGTCATGTGATAATTAATGAAACAATATTCGTACCAAACCATTTAAAGTCTTATTTTTATGACGTGAACCCATTAAACGTGAACCATGACCTGTTTTGATTTCCCATTTATTGGCGCGCAGCGATTAACGAAATTGTTACTGCTTGTTGCGTTTTCACTTGCCAGTACTTTATTCGCGATTGCACAAAATGTTGAAGAAGTGGCCGATCCTCGGGGCAAAATGGTCCCCTGGGAGAAAGGTGCCCGCGAAACGGGAAAGTACCGGAACCTTTTTCTCGAGGCCGGATACAGCCCGGAAGAAATAGATGCCAAACTGGCCAAAGCATACCACGACCTCTTCGAAGGTCCCAACCGGGTTTACTTCGAAATGGGAGATTCCATGGGCTATGTTTCCGATCTTAAAAACAAGGACGTTCGTACCGAAGGCGTTTCCTACGGTTTGATGATAGCCGTGCAATTCAACAAGAAGGAAGTTTTCGACCGCATCTGGCGCTGGTCGAAACACTACATGCAACACCAGGGAGGACCTCGTGACGGATACTTTGCCTGGTCGGTAAATCCCGAAACAGGAAAACATAATTCCCTGGGCACTGCATCCGATGGCGAACTATATTTCGTTACCGCCCTGCTTTTTGCCTCCAATCGCTGGGGCAATGATTCCGGGATTAATTATTATGCCGAGGCCAGGAGAATTCTCGATGCCATGTGGAGCAAAGATGGCAGCGAAGGCATCAACAATATACTGAACGTGGAACACAAACAAATCAGTTTTGTGCCGGAAACGGAACGATATAACCTCACCGACCCCTCGTACCACCTGCCGGCCTTTTTTGAAGTCTGGGCTGAATTTGCCGCAGACGGGCATGAGCAATTTTACCGCGACTGTGCCGATACGTCACGTGCGTTCCTGAAGCGTGTTTGTCACCCTGTTACCGGGTTAAACCCCGATATTTGCGAATACAGTGGTAATCAGCCGGCAAATTCCCCGTTCAGGGCTGCGTTCCGTTACGACTCGTGGCGAGTACCCATGAATATTGCCATGGATTACGCATGGTATGCCAAAGACCGTGAATGGCAGCAGGACTATGGGCGACGTATCCAAAACTTTCTATTCAGCAGGGGGATCGATACCTTCGAAGATCAGTTTAATGTCGACGGCACACTGCCGCAATGGATTCTTCCTGCAGGGGGATACCAGAAACTGAGACATTCGCTTGGACTGGTGTCAACTTCAGCTGCAGCATCCATCATGGGCACACAGACCAAAAGCTGGCTTTTTATTGATGCACTGTGGAATGCCAGGCTTGAGCCTTATGCCGACGGTTATTTCGATCCTTATTACGACGGGTTGCTGTACCTTTTCAGCCTGATGCATCTGAGCGGTCATTACCGCATTATATTGCCTGAATAACGTTGAAAATAGTTACTAATAACTCCTTTCGAATTTACCACGCAGCGTCTTTCGGATAGTTTCTCAACGGAATCATCATGTGAATGATCCTTTTCAGGACCCATGATAATCCCCCGGTGACCTTCACAAGAAAGGTTATCCGGGCATCCTCCAATAACTTTGATTTTTGTCCACAAAATATTGACAGCAGCTGCCTAACCAGGGGGTACAACTTATGCCGACACGTTGGTTCGGCAGCTGAGTCAACAGGCGTAGCTAAAAACCTTGACCAAATTAACCTGGAATGTACAAAGTCAATTGTAAAAAAGTGCCAAAAATGAAAATCTACAACCTTGAATTTCTATTACTTAACATTTTCCGGTTGTGTTGTATCCCGAAAATTATGGCAGACTGTTGTAATTTAATAGACGGGGTGCATAAAAAATGCCTGGTCAGAAATTACCAATAGGTTAATGCAAAAAATCAGATATTTTACTATTTTTGCAGCCCAACAATCAATTGGTTGATTGGTTGATTGGTTGATTGGTTGATT
>CAZUBW010000104.1:0-11499 GCA_964618645.1 uncultured Bacteroidales bacterium
TATTGACATGAACTGTTTTTGTTGTCTGGCAATCGTTCTGACCGGTTACCGTCACCGTGTAGGTTCCTTTTGTCGTTACATTATACGTTTGCCCGGTGGCATTATCCTGCCACTGGTATGATTTATGGCCAGCGCCTGCATCGAGAATATGGGGCAGATCGGTTTGAAGATTTCCGCTTTCATCCTCTCCAAAATCCACAACCGGTGAGGGCAATGCACTGAAGGATATCAGCAGCGAATCGTTTTCGGGCTTTTTATCATCATTATACAAGGTATAAAAAATTACCTGACTACTCCCTGATCCTATAGATATATCACCCGACAAGGTTAAATCGAGACTAGCTCCAGAGTTGAAGTTCGCTGTTCGCACCAGCGTGTCGATGGTAACCCTGGCACCGTTAACGTCGCATGCTACGTAAATGGGTGCACTGCTACCAATTACCGAAGGTCCAAGGTTCTGCACCCTTACCGTTACGTTTTCAAAAGTACCCGAGCACCCGCTCTCCGGCAGGTCTGTCCAGGTTACGCCAACATCACCGTAAATGAGGTAAATATAAACCGAATCGCGATCGAAACATTGGGTGCGTGTATCTGTGGCGCGCACATGGAAAAGACCGCTGGACCTGGCGGTATACTGGTAGCTGGTTACAGTATCCTGCCACTGATAAGCATAATGCGGCGAATAACCTGCATCCAGCACATATGAAACGTCCTCGATGTATTCCACATCGTCAAGTCCGAAATCAACCACTGGCCTGTCGTACCGGTAAACCATGAACGTACTGTCGTTATTCTCCGGTCGCAGGTCGCCTGCTGCCGTTGCTGTAGCCTCAAAGGAATAATCCGCTGCTGTGCTCACATTCACTGTTCCGGCAAAGGTATAGGTGGCAATTGACGAAGGCAATAATGACTGTGATAAGGTTAGTGTTCCGTTAACCGTTGCTCCGCCATCCAGGCTATAACTTACAGCGATGTTGGCGCCTGACGGGACAGTGTCCGTTCCTGTATTCTGCACACGCATGATCACTGTTTCGGTTGGGTTGAAGCTGCAATCCGAAAGCGGACTGGCAAATCCGGCCGGTCGGATATCGCGGATCTTAAACCAGATGTTCACCGTATCGGCGTTATCGCATGTATTCTCATCAAAGACCCGAACCCAGTAGGTTCCACTTTCAGCAACAGTACGGGTTTGTTCGGTTAGTCCGTTATCCCATTCATAGCTTACATAGCCGGTACCTGCATCAAGGGTGTGCGACAAGGCCGGCACTGAAAGGTCGGCTCCCAGCGTAACTGCCGGACGACCAAGTATCTCAATACTCCGGGCTATGGCATCGTTGGTGGCAACCGTGTCTCCACCATAGGTTGTGCTTACATCAAAGTTGTATATGCCTTTTTGCGAAAGATCAAGAAGCCCTTTATCAAAGGTAAAGTCAATGGTTTTACCCGAATAAAGCGTTTTTTCGAGTACCAAGGTGTCGGATACCGGCAAGCCGCTGTTCAATACATAGGTAACAGCAATCTTTTGGCCGGCTGTAATACTGTCGGTTCCATAATTACGAACGGTAACCACCGGGTACTCGTATTTTCCGAAACCGCAGTTGTTGGTCGGATGAACCAGTTTCGAAGCGCCGACATCGTAAAACAATAGTTCAACGTTGGTGGAATCGTAAGACGAGCAACCGTTGCCGCGGGTAGCTGTCACCGTAAGGTATTGCCATCCGGCATCCTGAACATTATAAATGTTAGTACCACTTGTGCCGTTCCACCAGTAATCGTATTCGCTGTTATAAATGGTGGTAAGCTCAACCGTATCGGGTACGTGCGTTTGAATGGTATCGGGCAGGCTGGTAAGCGGACCGGGGTATACCTCAAAATTAACGGTGAGGGTATCGTTATTGCCAAAATAAAACCAGGGATCATCTTCAATTAAGGTGAAGGCACTTAATGTATGATTACCGGGGGCCGAAACATCCACATGGGTATCCAGGGTATGTTTAACCACGTCACCCGGCAGGAGGTCTGCAGCCAACCTGAAGGTATCCACGGCATGAACCTCATTATTCAGGTCAAAACCTACAATTATCGTATCGTTTTGCTTCAGTGGATAAAGACCGAAATTCTTAATGGTAACGGTAACTTCGTCGGGATTAACATTCTGACAACGATTGGCAAATGAATCAATTTTGGTTACCCCAACATCTGGTGGCATGGGGTAAACCCGCACATCGTCAATGGCCATACCCCGGTATGTGTTGTTCTCATCGGAAGCCCATTTAACCCTGAACTTTACCCTGGGCTCATAATTGAGTGATAACGGCAGTAACTGCCTGACCGTTTTCCATTTTCCATCGCTGATTCCCGACCAACCGTTGGTGTCCAAAGCCTGAACATACCCGTTGTACCAGTTCCAATTCCAGCCATATTCGTTTGTATCGAGCACGTTCCAGGTCGATCCGTCATCTGTGGTGTACTCAACAACTGCTCCGTCCTTGAATGGCTCCGAATCGAGCCATATTTTCATTTCAAAAACGGAACGTGTTGATGAAACCAAGTCGTAGCAAGAACTCTCAAGATAGGATGTATCATTGGTAAGATAGTTACCCAATGTAGACAATATCCAAGATGTGGGGCTCCCTTCAATTTCGGGTATACTCCCTTCGGGGTTCTGACATTTCCAGGTGGGATCGGATCCATATACTTTCCAATAGCCTTCTCCTGTCTCAAAATTTTGCATATCGGGGACTGCAAGACTCTCCTGAATATAAACCGGCCTGTAAACCACATTATTCTTCGGATCTTCGTCCCCTTCGGCCTGCAATCCTACTCTGAACTGTGTGTATTTACCCGGACCAGGAAAACCCACTGTGCTCGCAAACTCAAATTCAACCGAATCACCTGAGGCAATAGGACCCGGTATGGTCTCATATACCCGGCCCGCAACTGTGCCATCCATTGAAAAATACACCGGAATACTGGCGGCTGTAGGGCGATCGGCAAAGTTTTTAACCGTGAGTTTAACAATGTCAGTTCCCGGACTATAACACTCATCAACAGGTTTATCCAATCGAACAATACCTACGTCATTGGTCAGGTAATTGCCGGTAACGGCAAAATGGTCGACATTAAACCCGGCATAGGGAAATACATTGTTGGAAATGGTAATACCAAACCGGATTTTTACCCAAGGTTTTCTATTGGCAATATTATCGAATGCAGTTGTAAAAACCTGTTCTATCCATTCGTTATCAGGCGCAAGTCCATCGTAGCGACTGTCCCATATCCGGTGCCAGGATTTACCTGTATCTACACTAACTTCTATAACTCCCTGGTCGCTGCCTTCAAATGCAAACCATTTTTGAAAGCTCAATTTTACATTGGTATAATATAAAAGGTCAATAACCGGAGTGGTTGCATAATAGGCAGGATTCGGCGAAGGAACGTTAAGTTTATACCAGCCGTCATCCGTTAAATCGGTTCCCAGTACTTTTGACCCTGTATAGGCATGGTCGGGATCGCTTGTGGCAAAGGTGAAACCCTGGGGGACATCAATCTCAAAATCCGAAACGGCATCAAGGGTCCATGTGGTTGTGCCCTCAAAACTATCATAAAAAACGGCTTGTTCAATGATATTATATCCTGTCGGAGAGATGTCGGCAGCCGGATAGCTGCTACCGTTTATATCAATGGCCCCGGCATCGATCCTGAAATCTGCAATACTATTATGCGGTGCGGTTTCTTTAACATCGGCAACAAGCCATATTGCATTGTAACCAGTAGGAAGGGTGTAATTCAATCCTTCGAAAACGATTTTCCCGTCGGAAATGCTTACCGGGCTGCCAATTTTTAAAGATGTTCCGTTAACATGCCTGTAAACACTGTCGTAGGTAGCAACCAATTCGAAGCCATTCTGCATAAAAATACTGTCGTGTGTACTCAGCGAAGTAAACTCAATGCTGTTTAGTTTTATAATATTGGTGTTACCAATTATTTTAATATCTGTTCTCATCACCGGGATATCCACCGATCCGGTAGGTATTAGGGCATGGGCCACATGCTTTGCCCCCAGTGATTTTACATAACGCGGTATAATATCCTTCTCTTCAATAACAACGCTATCAATACAAATGCCGTGACCGCCCCTGGCGATACCTGCGAAAGCAAACTGAAACCCGTCTGTAAGATACTTGGTTCCATAATCGGCAATGTTGATGGATCGCTCGGCCCAATAGTCAACTTCGGTAGTATAGCGTGCAATGGTATCCCAGGGAGCGCTGCTTCCGGTTCTGAAAAGCACTTTAAGATTATCGAGGTTAAAAGCCTGAAACATGGCATGTGCAAAGGTCAGCATCGGCTTTTTGGCATCGCTCAGGTCAATGGGTTTCGAAACCAGGTTTCGGATATCAGGTACAAAATTGTACCAATAAAAAAAAGCATTTGTATTCCCCTCATAGGCAAAATCAGGATTGTAACCCATGTTACCACCCTCCTGGAATTTCCAGTACCGGAAATTATCCGGGGGTTGGCTGGTCCATTGCTGTTGATCCTCTACTGTTTCGAAGTAAGAAGTGAAATACCTTATGGTATCATCTTGCCCTGATGCAGGTACACACTTGATCAAAAGGAATATAAGCAATAACTTTATGGTTTTCATAGTTGGCATAATTAATCGGCAGATAACTTAGTTGCATTTTTTACGTATAAACTGCAGACAAGGTTATGGATTAATATGGGCAAATTGGCATAATCTTGATGGGGGTTATATGATGCTAAACCAAACTAAACCATGATAAGGAACCGTTTTTATCTTACCGTTTTTTTGTTGATGCTTTTCTCCGGAATGAAGGCACAAACCGATAACCTATTCTGGTTTGGAGCACCTGACGTTTCCAATGTACATGGAGACAGCCCCTGGAACGGAGCCCCCATATATTTGCATATTACAGCGGTTACCGCTACTACTGTCACTGTCAGCCAGCCTGCCAATGCCGGATTCACACCCATTACCTTTTCGTTGGATGAGTTGGAACACTATACAATCAGGCTGGATGATATTATGGGGATTGATAAAATTGAAACCTATCCCCAGGCCCTCCCGCTTACTCCTGCAAACCGGCAAAAAAAAGCATTTAAAATTGAATCCAATCCTGGTAACATTACAGTGTATTATGAGCTCGACCAATACTGGAACAGAGACATTTTTTCGTTGAAAGGAAGGAACGCCTTAGGGAGAGATTTTTATGTGTCCACTCAGAATCTTTTTGAAAACGGTACTTATAGCGGAACCGCATTTAGTGGTTTCGTTATAGCTGCCACTGAAAACAATACTACCATAAAAGTATACCCAAATGATGACTACCTGTATTTTGATACGAACCCGGGCGATGTTATTACCATCAACCTCAATGCTGGTGAAACATTTGCCTTCCGTAGTGAAAACAGGTTTGCAAACCGGCACATTAACGGTGTAAAGGTGACTTCGGACAAAGATATTGCCATTACCTGGTACGATGATTCGGTGCGGAAGAAAAGCGATAACACAACAGATTGCTCCAGTAAAATAAGTTTTGACATTTGTGGCGACCAGACAATCCCCATTGATCTCATCGGGAACAAATACCTGGTGATGAAGGGGCAGATTGTTAATTCAACCTCCTGCGACGGGGGTGAGCGTATATTTATCACTGCTACACAGAACAATACACTGGTGTATATCAATGGTACATTGGTGACAACATTAGCAAATGCCGGTGATGTATTTAATTACCAGTTGAACACTGATGTATTGCTGGTAGAAACCTCACAACCTGTTTATGTTAACCATCTTACGGGTTTTGGCGGTGAAATGGGCGGAGCAGTATTGCCCAATATTGAGGACTGTACCGGTTCGTACGATGTAACCATTACCCGGACACCCAATACCGGAGATGCATTTTTTCTGAATATTATGGGACGAAATGACACAGCATCGTCAAGCCCGTCAAAAAATAAAACCATTCATAACTTCACCATCACTACCAACGGATTAACCAGTGTCATTCCTTCGAATTACTTCGACTATGTGCTTGACTCCACCTGGGTTGTACTTAAAAAAACTGCAGAAGTAATTGCTTACGTTTCAGGTAAAATCAATCCGGGCGATGAAGCCAGAATTAGCAACCCCTACGCCCGTTTTCACCTGGGAGTGATCAATGGTGGTAAAGAAACCGGCTGTAAATACGGTTATTTTTCTGACTATGCTGCCGATTATACCAATGCAGGCATCGGGGGTCCCAACGCTCCCCAGTTGCAAACTTTCTGCGACATGGACCCCATCCACCTGGTGGCCAGCGGAGGAAAATCCTATAAATGGTATGGTCACCTGAATCCAAACGATACGGCCCACCTGAGTTCAACCGTTGTAGCGGATCCTTATTTCTTCCCTGTTAAAAGTGGCTTTTTTGTTTTCCGGGTAGATGTCGACCGTGAGTGTTTCTCAGACACTTCTTTATATGTTGGTGTATATGTAATTGAAGGCCCCAAGGCGCTATTTGAAGTCAATACTGTGGTAGGTTGTTCACCTTTGAACATCACCTTTACCAACTTATCTGATACCGCTAAAGCGGCTGAGAATTACTGGAACTTCGACACCAGGTTTAATACCACTGTAAATCAAAGCTCACTTTCAAATCCTTTCCCATTTCCCTACCCCCCCAATTATACGGATACCATTCAGAAATATACAGTACGTCTTACCGTAAAAGGCGACTATCACATGTGCCCCGATCAGAGCGAACAAACCATCAGCGTTCTACCCAGCATAAATGCTGGTTTCACAGCCGACACCAATATGGGTTGCTCGCCCTTGCTCGTTCACTTTAACGATACTTCGGTAGGATATATTGATACGTTAAACAGCTACTGGGACTTTGGCACCTATCAGGAGCGTTATAAACCCACCACCTCGTTTACTTTTTACAACAATCACACTGTGGATACTGTTATTACGGTGCGGCTGGTAGCCTATTCAACCCATGGATGTGTTGACACAGCCGTTTTTCCCATTACCGTGCATCCCTCTGTTAATGCAAGCTTCAGCGCCAACAACCTGACTCGTTGTTCACCCCTGGTAACTACCTTTAATCCTTTTGGCTCAAAAGGTGTGAAGGATTACTACTGGCGTATTTACGACCAGCATGGAACCATAATGGACAGTTCATTTGTCAGAACCGATAAAAACCCGTTCCCTTTTACCCATTATGACTATTCGCAGCCAAACCCAGACACACTGTACGTCAGTATGTATGGCATCAGCCAGTATGGATGCGTTGACAGTGCCATCACCAAAAAACTGATTACCTTTCCTGAGGTTATAGCCAACTTTAGCAAATCAAACGACATCATCTGCGATTCGGTATCCATTGTCTTCAACAACAACTCAATAGGTTATAACCTGTTAAGTGAATGGGACCTGGGTGATGGAACCTTTTTAACAGACACCAGCGAAGCCTCTTTTTCGCATGTATTTTACAACCGCACCGGAGCAACCCAGGCCTATCCGATTAAGCTTGTCACAACATCTGATTATTTCTGCACCGATTCGATCATCGACACGGTGAGGGTACACCCATTTGTCAATGCTAATTTTGCCATTGATTACGGCAATAACTGCTCACCCCTGACTGCTTTATTGAGCAACACTTCCTTTGGCGGAGATGTATTTGACTGGACCTTTGGTGACGGTTCAACTTTCACAAATTTCACAACCGGCTCTTTTAACCACATATACCACAACAATACTGATCACGATACCACTTATTTCATAAAACTTATTGCTACCAATACGGAGGGATGTGTTGATTCTGTCAAGCGCTCTGTTTCGTTATACGCACAGGTTGCCGCCAACTTCAACTTTACCAGTCCCAACGAAGGATGTAATCCACTGAATGTCTCCTTCCAGAACAGTTCTAAAGGCACCGATCTGAATTACCAGTGGAACTTTGGCGACAATACCTTTTCCACCAGTCAGAACCCGCCCCCAAAATTATACCAGAATGCCACTGCCAAAGACACCACCTATTTTGTAAGCCTCACAGTGATGAACCTGGCCGGCTGCGACAGCAGCATTACCAAAACCGTGGGAGTATACTCCAAGGTAACGGCCGACTTCTCCATTGCCCGGGTCGACAGTTGTTCTCCGTTCAAAATTGATATCGACAATTTCTCGTCGGGTGGCATTACCGATTTCATCTGGAAATACACCGAGGAAGATTCCATTACGCAGTCTGATTTTTCGGATCCCGACATACCGGTTTACCATAACCAGGGCAAAGTTCTCATCAGGCACCCCATAGTGCTACGCACACAAAACAGTCATGGTTGCTCCGCCATGAAAGCCGACACCATTACGGTTTTCCCGGAGATGCATGCTGATTTTCACCCCGACAAGGTTGCAGGATGTCAGCCGCTAACCGTTATGCTAACCAACAATTCCAACATCAAAAGCGGCACCTCATTCTTCTGGGACTTTGGTAACGGCAAGTTTTCGAACATGGCCAATCCGCCGGCTCATGTTTTCAGTAACCTCACCAGCCTGAGCAAGATTAATAATGTAAAGCTCAGCGCTACCACACAATACGGATGTTTCGACGACACTATCATAACAGTGGAAGTATATCCCTATATTTATGCTAAATTCAATATCGACCGGCCTGAAATCTGCTCCCATGAACTTTTCACCATTGACCGCAGCGGCTCAGCAGGCGCCATTGAAAACTATCAGTGGGATTATAACAACGATGGTACGATTGACGAAACCAAAAACACTCCGGAATTCACCCATACCTACCCCAATACAGGCACTACCGATCTCAACCCCACCATTAAGCTTACCGTCACTAACGCGCAGGGTTGTGACACTTCGTGGACCGAAACCATTGCTGTACACCCCCAGGTACGTGCCGCATTTGACGTGGACAACACCGAAGTATGCTATCCCAAACCAATAGCATTCCTGAATAATTCTTCACCTGCTGTGCCCATGACCTATAGCTGGAATTTTGGAGACGGATCGGGCTCGGTAAACAAGAATCCTACACATGCCTATACCCACCTGAGTCGCACCACCGACAGGTCGTTCACGGCAAGTCTTACTGCCACTTCGGAACATGGCTGCGACAGTACTATTGCCAGAACAGTGACTATTCATCCCAAGCCGCTGGCCGGCTTTGATTTTCCGGTAGCAGTAGACTGTCCGCCCTTTGCCGTTCAGTTCACCGATAATTCTATGGGTACCAACCTCAGCTATAACTGGGATTTCGATAACGGTAATACCAGTACCCTGAAAGACCCGGCAGAAACATTCAATAATAACGGTTCTGTTACCCTGCAACATGACATTGTGCTAATTGTAACCACAGCGTTTAACTGTAGCGACACGGCAGCAAAACCCATTCAGGTATACCCCGATGTGGAAGTAAGCTTTGACGCTTCGGACTGGGACGGATGTAATCCAATGCAAATCAGTCTGGATGGCACAGCCACCAACGAAAATGAATATTACTGGTCTGTAAATGGCAGTGTGATCAGCAATTACCAGGATTTGTCGTACCGGTTTGTGAATGAAACAACAACCGATAAGGTATTTAATGTAAATTTCAAGGCTGTGTCCGTCAATGGATGTTATGATGATACCACACGGCAGATTACCATTTACCCGCGACCGCTGGCAGAATTCCTACCCAGTCCGCAGGCTCAGGATTTCAATACTGAAACCGATATTACACCTGTGACATTTAACAACAACACACATAATCAACCGGCATGGGCTTACCAGTGGAGCTTCGGCGACGGCAGCACATCAACCGAAACGGCTGCTTCGTTTGTTAAAAACTATACCATTTGGGGCGACATTAACAATGACAACCGCATACCCGTAAGCCTAATTGCCACCAATGCCAGCCACCCGGCCTGTGCCGATACCGTTGCACACTTTGTGGTGATTAAGCCCCCGTTGCCCAGGGTAGACCTGGGTCCGGATGTGGCCGGATGCGTTCCGTTCACGGTTGACTTTCCGTCGACTACCAAATACAATTACCCCGATAGTTACGAGTGGGACCTCGGCTACAACGGACAAAGCTCCGGCGACAAAGAACCTCAGCCGCTGGTTTACGATAAGGATGGAACCTACATTATCAGGCTGGCTGTAGAGGGCGACGGCGGAACCAGCTGGGATTATAAAACCATTACTGTATACCCGCGTCCCAACGCATTGTATAATTTCATGCCCGACTCGGTATGGGTGCGCAGTGAAACAGAAATGGGAACGCCAATCAGGTTCTATAACCAGACCACCCTGGCTAATACAGGCGGTTCCGATGTTACGTTAACCTACAATTGGGACTTCGGCGACGGGAATGAAAGCACCGAGGAAAACCCCGCGCATGAATACCTGGAGACAGGACGTTATTTTATAACCCTCTATGCAACAAGTGGCGTTGGTTGTATGGATACCTTTGTACATGCGAAACCTGCCATCATCTTCGGAGGCGGATTGCTGCAATTCCCGAATGTAATCAATGTATTCCCAAGCAATCCTGTTGATGAATATTACGACAATCCGCGGAATGCCAATAACAGCCTTTTCAGGCCTGCAGATCCCAAGGGAGTTGAAAAATACCGGCTCGAAATATACAACCGCTGGGGTGAACTAGTTTTTGAAAGCGATGATGTTTACAAGGGCTGGAATGGTTTTATCGATGGCGAACCCGCCAAGCAGGATGTTTACGTATGGCGTGTTACGGCCACCTTTACCAATGGAAAACCATATGTCAGCGCAGGAGACCTAACCGTGCTGGTTCGGCCGAGGTAAAAAATGGCGATTTTCTGGAAATACTTCTTTTATCAGGTAGCCTGTTCGTAAATTTCACCGGAATTCTAAAACCTACATACTTTAAAAACGTATTATTAACACCTAAACAACCGTTTACACATCTAAGAAATTGGCAAACAGGCTTTTCATAGTATTTTTCTCAGCCTGGATAGGTCTGACAACCGCAACAGCCCAGGATCCACAGTTCTCGCAGTTCTATTCGAACCCGCTTTACCTGGCGCCCTCCTTTGCCGGCGCTGCAGGCGGGAGTCGTATTTGCCTGAATGCGCGCGATCAGTGGGTTTCGTTGCCATCCACCTTTATGACCTATAGCTTTTCGTACGATCATTTCTTCTCAAAGTTCAACAGCGGGTTTGGCATACTGGGATACAAAGATGCTGCCGGAAAAGGACAACTGGGCACGCTCAGCTTAGGTATGCAATATTCCTATAACTTCAAGATATTTCCTGAAATTTTTGCCCGCCCGGGATTACACTTCTCTTACCGCGAACATGGTTTGGCATGGGATAAGTTAACCTACATAAGCGACATATTGTACAGCGGCGATGGCAGTTCGGTACCGGTTGATCCCGAACCACTTGCCAAAACAAGGGATGTAGACCTGGCCCTTTCGGCGCTTGTATACTCCAAAA
>CAZUBW010000105.1:0-11044 GCA_964618645.1 uncultured Bacteroidales bacterium
GAGCTGTGAGCTGTGAGCTGCGAGCTGTGAGCTGCGAGCTGCGAGCTGTGAGCTGCGAGCTGTGAGCCGTGAGTAGGAATCATCCGATGCATTGATAATCAATTTGAAGGCATTGCAGGAGGTTCAGGCAGGCCCAATCGCGACCAGTCAGAGGTAAATCGCAGCAATGCTTCGGGTATCGGACCTTCATGACCCTGCACCACGCCGTGCCATACTCCCTTTGCGTCAACCCACAAAGCCACATCCATCCGCACGGGAAGTTCAATGTTTTGTTTAGCGGTTTTAAAAGTTTTCAGCCGGCTTGCAGCCAAAGCCTGCAGATCGCCGTTTTTATCGAGTCGCACCCCTACAGTGCCAATTGCATCAACAGCAACAGTATGTCCGTTCACCTCGAACTCCTGTTGAATTAAATCGCCGCTGATTTGCTTAGTTCCGGCCACCTTTATAATAGTCCCGTCGAGTAATTTGGAAAAGCCCGTTGTCGGTGGAAAATACGATATGGTATTAAAACCGCGCAGCCTGAAATACCGGCTGTCGAGTGTATCGGTGGCAGGTGTCTGCTTCAAAATATTATTTGATAACAGCACAGGGATAATTTGTTGCAGCGCTTCGCGGTGGTCCTTTACAACTGTCATGCCGGCAGGAAGCAGTTCATCCCCGTTCACGGCATTGCCCTTAAAATCGTGTGTCCATGCTCCTACCCGGAAAAGCCTGGTATGGCCTTTTGATGCCCGGTTAAAAAAGGCGCCTGTGGTATGTTTTTCATATTCGGGATGGTAAAGCACAACAGCCGTATAACGCTGTTTCCCATAGCAAATCCAGCCCTCTTCGTCAACCTTCAGGCTTCCGTTTTCGATTTCACTGGTGGGTATCAGATCGGCCGGATAACCCGAAAACCATAGGGTATCGGCTAACTTCATGCCTACGTCGTTGTGGTACGCACCTGCCCAGTTAACTGTGGCAGCATGTCCAAATACCACAGCCACACGACAATCCACCTGGCTCTCGCTGATAAAATTCAACAGTCGTATGCTGTTTTCCGCGCGCATAATGTCGGGGTCATAAAGGGTCTGATAGCCCAGGTAATTAATACGGCCACCGGCCAGTGCGGAACTCCACACCTGAATCGGCAGTTTCATGGTATAATACATATTGTACCAGATGGGACTGTTCCATTTTTTACAAAGTGCCGTGCGTACGGCAAAGGGAACAATTTCGTCGGTTTGGGCCCAGTCTCTTTTAACGCTCCACCAGTCGAGTCCGTTTTTCTTGTACTCGTTGTAGTCGGGGTAAGGCCACCATGTTGGATGAACAGTTACCGCAGCATCGGGGCCATAAATCTCCTTCACATTGTCATAAAAGCTTCCTTCAAGTTCCACATTACGGTGGAATATCATTTCCATGAAATGATTGACTGCGGTCTGGCGTTCTGTTTCTTTTGAAATTACCGGGTGTGACATCAGGAAGCAATCACCCAGGAGTTCGCGTCCACCGGTTTTTTCGGCGTATGTTTTGGCGCTATGGGCCGAATACCAAAAATCGTGAACACCTTGCTGGTAAAAGCGCGGGAAATAAGGAGGGAAACCCCATTCGTCCTTGCAGACACCGGCAACAGGAACATCGGCATATTGCAAAAGTATGCTGCGCTGGAATTCCTGCAGGTGCGGGGCAAAAATATCGGGATAGAAAAGGGTAAAGGTCACCATGGCACAGGCATGGGTTTGCCCATCCCTGGCTTTCGGAAAAACTATTCCCAGTGAGTCTTCGGAAAGAACGGTTGTTTTGCACAGCGCGGTGATGTCTTTAACTGATTCGGGCACTATCCCTTCGGGTGTGGTTTTATAAGCATACACGCGCAACAAGGCATTGTTTAATGCATTGTAGGGCGGTATTTTGCCGCCCGCATAATGATCGTTCAGGTTATCAATAGCCGAAACTAACGTTTCGGTTTCGCTGTCACCTAATAGGCTTACTTCCTGAAGCCTTAGCATTTGCTGCAATTCGTCGGGGTACTGTCTTTTAAAGGCCCTGCGTGCCGACCGGACGTCCAGATCGGGGACAAAGGCCAAATTGTGTTCTACAGCATAGGCAGCTGCCAGCTTTACCTGCTGGTAAACGGCATCATCAACTACTTCCTTCTCGGGAAAACGCAGGAAAGGAATAATCAGGTTAAAAGGTGAATGGGCTCCGGCCATGTCAATGGCTTCCTTGTATCCACCGGGTTTTAGTATATCATCGTTCCACACCCATACACCCATAACGGGCATGCAGGTAGCAGGCAACTGGTTGGTGATTTGCGCCTGGTCTGATTTTGCTGACAGTGCAGGGTATTTAACCTGTGCATCAACCATGGAGGTATAACCAAGGGCTCCTGTCAACAGACAGGCATACAGACAGTTCTTCATGCTGCTCATTTTTATAAAAAAAGGAATAAAAGATAAGAAAAAAACAAAAGACTACCAGCAATATAACCTTGTCAGAAGATTTTATAAAAAATAATTGCTGGTAGTCAGTATTTAAGCGAAAGTTATAGAAAAAGCTATTACATTTTAATCACCATAGCCGGGGTTCTGGTCGAGTGCACCCAGACTCCTGTCCACTTCGGTCCTGGGAATAGGTAACAGGTAGAACTTGTCATCCCAGGGAGCGCGTGTGATCAGTTTGTTTGACGTGTAGTCAAAAGTTTTTATGCCACCGTCGAGCGTTATGCTGATACCCATAATGTCCTTGGTCTCGGTTTGCGGGGCTATTTTCCAACGGCGTACATCGTAGTAGCGATGACCTTCGAATACGAGTTCAATACGGCGTTCGTGCTGTATCCTGGCCAGCAGGTCAGCTCCGCTTTCGTCAATATCGGGCATATTTACGCCAGTACGACCACGAACGTCATTAACATAATCCCTGGCTACATCCTCGTGTCCCAGCATATATTGTGCCTCGGCATAATTCAGCAGCATTTCGGCATAGCGGAAGAGTATCCAGGGAGATGTCGGATACATGGTACTTCCGGCAGGGGGAATATCCTCGGGCACAAATTTTTTGGTGTAGTATCCGGTCATGGAACCATTCCAACTTTCGTTCGGACCTGTACGGCTGTCATTCCCGTCAATATAGGTTTGCGTTTCGCGGTTCATCCAAACCAAACCATCATAAAGGATGGTAGCAGCCAGGCGGGGATCGCGGTTAACATAGGGGTTTTGCGGATCGTACCCCGAAGCAGGGTTAACCGTACCATCAGCCAGGTAAGGCAGTTCACCATTGGTCATTTCGTAGTCGTTCACCAGGTTTTGGGTGGGTGAATCGGAACCCCAGCCATGATCGTAGTTCCTGCCCACCTGAAGACTCAGTGCCAGCTGGTTTGCCTGTGAATGATACCGGGCAAAAATAATCTCGCTGTTTTGCGAAAGAAAGAGACCATGGTAATCACCGTGTAACTGGTAACGGGTGTTAATCAAGGCTTCGGCAGCATCTGAAGCAGCCTGCCATTTGGCCTGATCGTTGGCTGGGTTATTCAACGGACTGGCTGCATAAAGCAGAACCCTTGCCTTCAGCGCGCGGGCTGCATCGGCAGATACCTTGCCTAAATCTGATCCGGTTTGCTGGTCCGGTAATAGTGCAATGGCATCATCCAGCTCACCAACAATGAAGTCAACACATTCGTCGTAGGTATTCCGCTCAACAGAGTAGTTCTCCTGGTTCAGCTCAAAAAGATAATCGATGATGGGAACACCGCCATATGACCAGATGAGTTTCGCATAAATGAAGGCACGGATAAACTTCATTTCACCAATCATTTCATTTTTTAAATCTGCATCGAAATCAGCCGCATCGATTTTTGAAAAAAATGTATTGATTTCACGGTTCAATGCATAGAACTTGGTCCAGCAATTGAGGGTGGCATGCAATTGCGATACATTATCGGAGGTAACGGCTCCTTCCACTACGAGTTTATAGTATACACTTCCTTTTATACTATGCAGTTCGTCGGTAGCGTGACCAATCTGAGTGGTCCTGAACAAGCCCTGTTCGAATGCTGTGTTATAACATGCGTTCATAAAAACACGAACAAGATTGGGATCGGTCCACACTTTGTCATCCGCTATTTTATCAAGCGGGGTAACATCCAGGGCATCTTCGCAGGACCAACATGTAATAAGCGCCAACAGGATGATGGCTATTTTGTTTTTCATAGCTAATCAAATTAAAAGGTTAAATTGAATCCAAGGTTATAAGTCCGCTGTGGTGGGTAATACCAAAAGTCGGTTGTTTCGGGGTCGAAACCAACATCCTTCATATGGTCATAAAACAGCAACAGGTTATAACCGCTCACATAGGCGCGCAGGCTTTTAATCTTTACCTTATTCAACCAGGCCGAGGGAATGGTGTATCCGAGTTCCAAACTCTTCAGGCGCAGGAAACCGGCATTGAACAGCCAATGCGTGCTCGATTCTGTGTTGTTATTAAAATTAGTCTGCGAGGCCCGGGGCATGGCGGCTCCCTGGGTATTATCCGGTGTCCAGCGGCCATCGGCCCGCCATTGAACAAAATTACCCAGACTGGAACTCATAACGGCAAAATAGGGAGGCGATGAGCCATCGGGACTTGTTTCATAGTCGGACATAAAAGTTTTGGCATTCTCCTGCCCCTGCAACATAAACGAAAAATCGAGGTTTCTAAAATTCAGTGAGCCGCTGAAGCTATAGACAATTTCAGGGGTAAAAGTTTCATCAATTCTAACCTTATCACGCGAATCAATTACGTCATCGTCATTATTATCTCTGTAAATAAGGTCGCCGGGCTTTGCGTTGGTCATATGCGGCGTAGCATCTATCTGCGCCTGGTCGGCAAAAACGCCAATGGCTTCATAAAACAGCATGGTGCCAATAGGATGGCCTTTGGCCAGCTGATAGGACTCGGCAGCAGGTGCTTCAGCAGCTACCGAAACTTCATTACGTGCAAAAGAGAAAGTACCTGCCAGTGAATAGGTGAGGTTGGTTGTAAGCTTATTCCGGTGTGTCAACAAAACTTCGAACCCGCGGTTTTCCACCACGCCATAGTTCTCGCGTGGCAGCTTCAGACCTGTGTAATCCGGTACCACTGCTGTTTTCCGCATCAGAATATTTGAGCGTTTTGTTTTGAATACATCCACTTCAACCCCCAGTAAGCCACTCCACAATGCCAGGTCAAGTCCAACATTTGTTGTTTTGGCTATTTCCCAGGTAATATCAGGATTAGGTGCTACACCCGACAACAGCGTTTGAACATCGTTTCCGCCCAGTACATAGGTATTGGCAGCGCCGGTGCCATAGGAATAATTAACATAATGCTGGAAAGGAGCAATACTGTCGTTTCCCATTTCGCCGTATGAAAACCTGAGCTTCATGTTATCAATGGCGGCAAGGCCATCCATGAATGATTCCTCTGAAACACGCCAACCTAATGAAATACCGGGAAAATATCCCCACCGCTTATCATCGGGAAAGTTAGGCGAACCGTCGGCCCTGAAGATGAACTCAGCCAGGTATTTTCCTGCATAATCGTAGGTAGCACGACCAAAAAAGTTCAGGCGTTTGTCTTCTATGGCACTGCCATTGTTGCTTTGTTTGGACTTATCGCTGCTGCCTGCAAACAACTGCGGAATAGAGGTGGAAAGAAAATCGGTACGACCAGCCTCCACATAATTCAAATTGAACATCATCTGCTCATACCCTGCCATCAACCCTATGCGGTGGTCATTGACCTGTTTGTTATACCTGACTATACCGTTTAATGTTAAAGTGGTAATCTGGTCAAAACGTTCGGATAGTTGCGATAAGCTGGGCGAATTGCTGGGCAGACGCTTTATGTATGAATCCGTAGCTTCTTCGTATATATAGGCATAGCTGGGAGTCTGGAAATACTTACTATGGTTGTAACTGGCATCGTAGTTGCCGCTTCCCGACAACGACAAACCTTGCACCCAGGGGATATCGAGTTCGAAATGCAACTTCGATTGAACAGCCTTGTAATTCTCATCCTGAAAACCTCCGGCATCGCTTACCCAGTTAACAAGGCTCTGTCCGTCGCGATTGGCCCTGAGATAATCGGTACCTGGCCAGAATAATGTCCAGTCGGGACGATACAGGTATATGTGACTGTAAATGCCACGTGTGTCGGGGTTCCCAGGTAAGTGTGTATCATTGTACAAACCAGCCACATCCAATCCTACTTTCAGGTATTTGGTGGCGTTTACCGTAACATTGGAACGAAAATTATAGCGGTCGACACGGTTTGTACCATACCTGAAGTGTCCGTCCTGTCCTGTTTTTCCCAAGGAAAGATAATAGTTAAGCGCATCGTTTCCGCCCGAAACAGAAAGATTAAGCCGGCTTTGCGGTGTATAATCCTTTATCATGGCATCGTACCAATCGGTTGTGGTATAGCCTTCCTGCGTTCCTTCGCGATAAAGGGCAAGTTCTGCATCAGAATAAAGATTATTCAGGTCACCACCATCGACAATGATCCCCTCGTTATGCACCTGGGCAAAGGTGTAGGCATCAGCCATTTTGGCATTCCTGGTAGGCTGTGAGAAACCCTGGTTATAGGAGAAATTAAAAACAGGAGGACCGCTTTCACCTCTTTTGGTGGTAACCAGGATTACACCATTAGCGGCACGTGCCCCATAAATAGCTGCTGAAGCATCCTTCAGCACTGATATGCTCTCAATATCGTTGGGATTGATCCGGTTCAGATCGGGACGCTCCACCCCGTCGATGATAATCAGCGGATTGGTGGCTCCCGTGGTGCTCCGACCCCTGATAAAGATGTCGATATTCTCCCGGCCCGGATCACCAGAACGGCTGTTAATCATTACACCGGGCAGATGGCCGGTAAGTGAGTTCATCACATCAGGTGTCTGGCTTTTCAGCATGTCGGCCCCCTTCACAGCTGCTACTGAACCGGTAACCGAAGCTTTCTGCTGAACACCATACCCGACAACAATTACCTCCTCGAGGCTCTGAACATCAGCTACCAGCGAAATGTCAATCACCGTTCTTCCCTCGGGAATAACTGTTTCAGTAAGATAGCCAATGAAGGAAAAAACGAGCACCGCTTCGTTGTTGGGAACTTCAATGCTGTATTCACCACCTGCACCGGTAACCGTACCGGTGTTGGTGCCTTCGAGACGTACATAAACACCTGGAAGTGGATCACCGGAAGCTGCATCTGTAACTTTTCCGGTAACCCGAAACTGCTGCAACATGGCTTTTGGCGTAATGACCACCAGGTTATTGTCGAGTACCTTGTAGGTCACATCCGACGAAGCGAGCAATTTATCAAGAATCTCCTCCACCCTGTTATTTTCAGCTTCGATAGAAACCAGCTGATCAAGGTTGGTGAAATTCTCGTTGTAGAAAAAGCGGAAATCCGTGCTTTCTTCAATCAGGTCAAGCACTTCTTTCATGCTTTTATCTGTCATACTAAATGACATTTTTGTTTGTTGGGAATAAACCGAAGCAGATACCTGTAAAATACCTGCAAAGGCTAAAATCATGGTGAGTTTCATAGTCAGGATTAGTTTCTTATGAATGGGAATTCGCTCCCAAATGCATAATCTTTCAGGATTTTTCATAAATTCGTAACGTTAAAAGGTTTATAATACTGCCCCGTGGGCCGCGAAACCTTAAGGCAGTGTTTGAAAATCTCGAGACAGTCACGCCATGCTCCCGCAAGGCGTGGCTTTTTTTGTTCAGACAGGTTTTTCTGGCAGGCAATTGATTTTAGTTAATAATCAGCGTTTAGGGTATATTAATATTACTTTAATCATTATGCTGTTTGTTGTAATAGTCAATTAGCTTCCGGTTGGCAAACAATTGAACTTGCTTCCCGTGTATCTCAAACCTGACAGGGGCGGCCAGCTGAATGGCGGCCAGTACCTGTTCGAGCGATTCCTCGAGCAGAATACCTGAAAAAGCATAGTCCTCCAACTCCTTATCCACAAAAACCACACTTACATCATAACGCCTTTCGAGCTTGGGAACCAGTGTTCCAAGTCTTTCATTTTTAAATATCCACCGGGCATCTTTCCATGAGGTGTACACCCGGGTATCTGCAACATTGCTTACGGTTATCGGAATGATTTCCATACGAGGCTGTTGGCCGATACCGGATAAAGAATCTGAAGCTACCTTATTCGTCAGTGCCATTTCTCCTGTTCGTTTTTGAAACACTGCGTTTTGCTGTGGTTTCAAAAATACCGGGTGGAATAATTCTTTACCCGGGCCTTCTCCGGTAGCATCAATGCGTACTTTTCCTTCCTCCAGGGTGGTTTCAATGGTATTCTCATCGTCATAAGCCTTGACGTTGAACGTCGTTCCCAAAGCTGTTACAGCTATATCCGAGGTATTTACCACAAACGGCAGTTTCTTGTTTTTGCTGACCCTGAAATAGGCTTCTCCGTTGAGAAAAACGTTGCGACTGGTTTTGCCATAATCCACGGGGTAGCGAAAGGTAGTTCCTGCATTCAGCCATACTGTTGTATTGTCGGGGAGTGTGATCAATGACCGGGAGCCTTTGGGCGCTTTTGTCTCAACATAGGCTACTGAAACCGTGGATGTTGAATTTTTGCTGAAAAGCAGCCAACCGGCAATGCTCAGCCCCAAAAAGACCAGCAAGGTGGCTGCGACTTTCCAAAGCATGGCGACTGAAAGCCGGAGTTCTTTTTTGGGTATATGGCGTAAGCCTCTTTCCCGTATGCGCATGTCAGTCATCTGCCATGTGCGTTCTTGGCGATTGCCTTTTTCAAACGTGTTTTCTGTAACATGCCATATTTCGGACAACTGCCTGAAATACTGCAAATGCTCATCATCCTGCCTTACCCAGGCTAACAATTCTTCCGACTGCTCCTGCGTAAGCATCCCTTCGAAATAGCCAACGATGATTTCCTGTAATGAATCTGGTATTTTCAATTTTCCTGTATTTGTAATTCCTGCTCTATGACACAGAATTCACCAGCAGGTATTACAACAACTGAGAAGATTTTCACAAAAATTCTTTGAGCGATTCACGCAGTTTTGACAATGCCCTGAATATTTGCACTTTAACAGTGTTCTCGGCAATACCTAATTTTTCAGCAATTTCGCGATGCGACATTCCTTCCTGGCGGCTCATGATAAAAATACGCGCACATTCTGTAGGCAACTGACTTACCGCCTTGCTGATCTCCTCATCGAGCTCTGCCAGCATAATCGCTGACGATGGTAATTCTCCGGCACTTCCAGTAACCAGTTCATGCAGTTTTTCAGCAGCGGGGCCATCCAATTCACCATATTTCGGTCGATTACGGGTGAGGTGGTTCATACAACTGTTGTAAATGCTACGGCATAAGTAACTTTTAAGGGAAACTGCAGGAGCAAGTATCTCAGGTCGCTCCCAGATTTTTACAAAGAATTCCGAAACAATGTCTTCGGCCGTTTCGGGCGATCGTACATACGTTTTGGCAAACCGGCACAGCAATGCATAGAAACTGTCGAACAGCATTCTGAAAGCCTTATAATCTCCCGCTTGTATGGCTCCGACAAGGTATTTTTCGGTTTCAGTCAGCATAGGGTGTGCTATCTGGCAGCAAACCTTTAAAAGTACTTATTTTTTTAGAAAAACCTTCCTGAGCTCGTCCACCTGTTTATCGCTGATGGGCACGAGCTTTCCGATTGGCTGCGCCAACACAAGCGATTTAGCGCTGAATTCAGCAACCTCCAATCGGTCAAAGGTTTGTAAAAGCTTGTCGCCGGTAATCAACACCGAATCATTTTCGATAAGGATGGCCGGAGTATTGGATGAAAGCAATTCAGGTATTTCTGTTCTTCCCATAAAGTGCGATCCGAAGGGAAGCAGGGGGATATCCTGCAGAAAAATCCAGCTTTCGGGGATGGTTCGTACATCAATATGTGAATGGGTCACACTATAAGCCATCAGGTAAGGCGACTGGGTAAGGATAATAGAATTAATGCCTGGATTACGCCGGTATATTTCCTGGTGAAGCCAGGTTGCCCTGCTGGGGATTTTCCCGGCTTCGCGCATGCCGCCTTTGATCTGAACAATATCGCCAAGTTGCAAATCCCAGCGCGGAATATTCCGGGGCGTGATTAAAAAATCGTTATCGCGCCACCGAACCGAAACGGTGCCATAACTGCTGATCATCAGTCCCTGATCGCAGGCCCGGTGTACAATACTGCATATCTCGGTTCTTTTCTCGCGCTCGTCGGAAGGATAGCCGGTCGTTTTCATTTCGGGCAGTAATCCCGGTATTTGGGCTTCAAACTCCTCAATTTGTTTATCCGAAAGGTAGTTTGGCTCACCAATGGTTTTGCCAAACAAGATGGTACGGGCGCAAAACTCCAGGGTCTCAAACCGCTGAAAAGCATCCATCAGGTCGTTGCCGCCCACAACAGTTCCATGGTTTTCCATAACAATGGCTTTGAACCCTTCTTTAAAGGCAGCTGCTATACGATCGCCCAACAGTTGGCTTCCCGGTAGTTCATAGCCTGCATAGCCAATAGGACCGCAACTGTATTTGGCCTGGCTGATGATATTGGTATCAGGTATCTGGTGCACAATACTGAATGAAACAAGGGCGGGAGGATGGGCATGGATGATAGCCTTAATATCGGGCCTGATTTCGTAAATGGCCTTATGAAAAGGAAATTCAGATGATGGTTTGTGCCGCCCGATTACAGAACCATCACGCCTTAGACACATGATATCCGAAGGCCTGAGTGATCCCTTGTCCACAGCGGCGGGTGTTATCCATATGTCGCCGCTGTCATCAATCACCGATATATTACCACCTGAAGTGGTAGTCATCCCCCTGCGGTAAATACGACTGATAATCAGCACAATCTGATCGCGGGGATGCATAAAGTGGGTATCGAGTATGTTGTTCATGTCGCTTTAATCTTTTACAGTTTTTAAACACTGGCTGTTGGCTGTTAGCTGCGAGCTGTGAGCTGTGAGCTGCGAGCTGTGAGCTGTGAGCTGCGAGCTGTGAGCTGCGAGCTGCGAGCTG
>CAZUBW010000106.1:0-10937 GCA_964618645.1 uncultured Bacteroidales bacterium
ACCATAACCGCTCCGCGGTAAGGCTTACATATTCGATATAAATCTCTACAACACTGTAACCGCTCTGCGGTAAGGGAAATGTATCCTATACTAATTTATCATAAAACCAAGTATAGTATTGTCCTTATACCGCGGAGCGGTTATGGTATTTAAAAATGTACTATATTGCTTTCTGAAACTATAACCGCTCCGCGGTAAAGGGTATTTATTTGATAAAAATTTCTACAACACTGTAACCCTGCCTACCGGCCAGGCAGGCACTCCGCGGTAGTTTTTATCATTGATGTACAAAAACACTTAATCAGTTGATGCATCCATGGTGAATTCAGACAACGAACTACAAAACATGTCGCTTGAACAACTCGGGCAATTGTTTCCGATAATGATCAGCAAGCCATCGGAAAGCTGGCCCAATTTGTATAAAGCCGAGTGTCAGTTAATAATGGATTCTTTTTTAGCATCAGACATAGAAAGAATTGACCACATCGGGAGCACTGCCATTCCGAATTTAATGGCAAAACCAACCATTGACATCCTATTGCAGGTCTCCGAACATATAGATCCTCAAAAAGTAATTGAAACTTTTAAATCTCTTGGTTATCATTATACCGAACAACCCGATAATCCGCCTCCGCACATGATGTTTGTAAAAGGCTATACCGTCAATGGTTTTCAGGGACAGGCCTATCATGTGCATGTCAGATACAAGGGAGACTGGAATGAGATTTACTTCAGGGATTATTTAATAAAGCACAAAAAGATCGCGAAGGAATACGAGAAGCTAAAACTCCAATTGGCAGCCAAATACAAAAATGACAGAGAAGCTTATACACAGGCCAAGACTTCTTTTATTGAAAAAGTAAATATATTAGCAAGGAAATGAAATTCAAATAACATGCTCTTCTTCCCCAATGCCAAGATCAACATAGGCCTGAACATCGTTGGCAAACGACCGGATGGCTATCATGATATCGAAACCATTTTTTGTCCCATTGCACTGAGCGATGCACTTGAGTTTGTTGTTGCACCGGAAGCGCCTGCAGGAAATGCAATTTTTACTGCATCGGGCATTCCGGTTGACGGAAGCCCGGAAAGTAACCTCTGCGTGAAAGCCTATCATTTGCTGGCAAAAGAATTCAACCTCCCTGCCCTTCAGGTGCATCTGCATAAAATCATCCCCATGGGGGCCGGATTGGGAGGCGGATCGTCCGACGGCGCCTTTATGCTTAAAAAGCTAAACGACAATTTTCAATTGGGATTGAGCGAGGAACAGTTTTGCGATTATGCTTCGCAACTGGGAAGCGACTGTGCATTCTTTATTAAAAACCGGCCATTGTTTGGCTTTGGAAGGGGAAATAGGTTTCGTGAGCTAACAGCATTTCCGGGTAATTTACATATTGTGCTGGTAAATCCCGGCATTCACGTGGGCACCGCTGAGGCCTACGCCGGTGTTACTCCCGGTCGTCCCCATGAATCCATTGAAGAACTGGTTCAGTTGCCTGTTGAGCAATGGAAAGGAAGGATGGTCAATGATTTCGAAAACAGCGTTTGCACAAAATACCCCCTGATTGCCACCCTGAAAAACAAACTGTACGATTCGGGTGCTGTTTATGCATCCATGACGGGCAGCGGTTCAACCCTTTACGGGCTGTATAAGGAAACAGCCCCCAATATGGAGGCTGTTTTCCCTGAATGTTTTGTATGGAAAGGTAAGTTGCTTACTCAAACACAAGCATCAACGAACCTTTAGGTGTACGGTCGCCCGTTTTTACATGTACCGATCTGATCTTTGCATCAAACGGGGCATAGATGGTGTTCATCATCTTCATGGCTTCGAGCACAATCAATGGCTGATCGGTCTTTACCGTGTCGCCTTCCTTAATCAGTACCTGCCTGATGGTTCCGGGAATAAAGGAGACCAGCTCTTTTTCATTGGCAGGCGCCCACTTTTTCCGGTTCTCGTACTTGCGTGTATAGGTGGTGAGATACTCATCACCGTTAATATTCAGCTTCTGAAGCTTTATATCGCTCCCTGCCGCATTTTTAATGTTATCACTCATAAGGCTCGTTTTAAAATGGTGGCAGACCGTGCTTCTTTTCGGGCATATCAACCCTTTTTTCCACAGACACCTCAAGGGCATGCAGCAGAATGTTGCGGGTTTCCTCGGGGGCAATCACCGAGTCGATATAGCCACGTGAAGCGGCCACATAAGGATTGGCAAATTTATCCTTGTATTCCTGCACTTTTTGACGGCGCATTTCATCGGGATCCGGTGCTTCGGAGATTTCTTTTCTGAAAATGATGTTGGCAGCTCCTTCGGGGCCCATTACGGCAATTTCGGCAGTAGGCCAGGCAAAAACAAAGTCGGCACGCAGGTGACGCGAACCCATGGCAATATAACCTCCGCCGTATGCTTTACGCAGAATAACAGTAAGCTTGGGAACAGTGGCTTCGCTGTAGGCATACAATATTTTGGCGCCATGACGGATCACACCGGCATGTTCCTGGTCGATACCCGGCAGGTATCCCGGCATATCCTCGAGGGTAATGATGGGAATATTAAAGGCGTCGCAATAGCGTATAAAGCGGGCGGCCTTGTCGGAACAATCTACATCGAGCACACCGGCCATCACCAATGGCTGGTTGCAGACAAAACCACAGGTTTCACCATTCATCCGGCCAAAACCAATTACCATGTTGGCAGCCCAGTTCTGCATGATTTCCAGGAAGTCTGAATCATCCACAATGGCTTTAATCACATCACGAACATCATAAGGAAGTGAAGGATCTTCGGGTACGATCTCGCCAATTTTATAAAGAGGCTTAGGAGGTTTGGGAGCAACTTTAACGGCTTTGCGTTTATTGTTGGCAGGCAGCATCGACAGCAACTTCTTGATCTGATCAAAACATTCCTGCTCGGTTTTTGCAAAGAAGTGTGCATTACCGGTTATCTCGCTGTGCACACGGGCGCCACCAAGATCCTCCATTGAAATTTCCTCGCCGAGTACGGTTTTAATTACTTCGGGACCGGTGATGAACATCTTGGATATATTTTCCACCACAAACACAAAATCGGTAAGTGCAGGAGAATATACTGCACCACCGGCGCAGGGGCCAAGGATAACAGATATCTGGGGAATCACACCCGACGAAATGGTATTCCTGAAAAAGATTTCACCATAGCCGGCCAGTGAATTAACGCCTTCCTGAATTCTGGCGCCGCCCGAATCGTTAATGCCAATAAGGGGAACCTTCATTTTGAGGGCGTGGTCCATGATCTTTACAATTTTGCGTGAATGCATCAGACCAAGTGAACCTCCGGCCACCGTAAAGTCCTGCGCAAATATGCATACCGGCTGACCCGAAATATTTCCGGTTCCGATTATCACACCGTCGCCGGCAAGCACTTTTTTAGCCATGTCAAAATCCCTGGCTTCATGCTGCGCAAACATATCGTATTCCTGAAAAGAACCCGGGTCAAGCAAAGCATTGATACGGTCGCGGGCAGTTAACTTGCCCATGGCCACCTGCTTTTCGATGGCTTTTTCACCACCGCCCATCCTGACCTCTTCACGTTTTTGCTGAAGCTCCTGAATTCGTTTTTTAAGTGTCATGATAGTTTAAATTATATGAGGGGGCAAATATAAGGTCAAAAAGCACAAAAGCAACAAAATATTATTACTGAAACGGCAGAGAGATACCGGAATTATTTGGGTGCCAACCGATATAGGAACACAGCAATAACAGCAAAAATAACGTTGGGGATCCAAACCGCAATGAAGGGACTCAACGAGCCGTTTATGGCAAACTGCGACGAAAACTGCATGAAAACGATATAGGAAAAGCTGATTAAAAGGCCAATGCCCAGCTGCATGCCAATGCCGCCTTTTACCTTTTTGGATGACACCGATACACCTATGAGCGTCAGGATGAACGATGAAAAGGGAAAGGAAAAACGCCTGTGTTTTTCAATCAGATACGCGTCAATGTTTTCGGCACCCTGCATCTTCTGTTCCTTTATAAACAGGTTGAGTTCGCCCAGGTTCATGGCCTCCACTGCATTGTCGCGTCTTCTGAACTCGTCGGGACTCATGTTCAGCGTGGTATCTATTTCTTTTCCGCTGGTAACGGTCTGGGTTTCGCCGTGAAAGTCGCGGATATAGTAATTACGAATGTTCCACTTGTTTATTGTTGTATCCCAGCGAATTTCATCGGAAAGCAGTTTAGATACCAGGGTACCATTTTCAAAACGTTCGATGGAAAACTTCCTTCCCCTGTTAGAATAGGTGTCGAAACTCTCCATATACACATAAATACCGGGCTCTATCTGCTTGTGAATATTGCGCTCCCTCACTGTTTTGGGCGACTTGTGGTAGTACATGTCCTCAAAGGCAAGTTTGCGGGCAGTGGCATGCGGTATTACAAAATTATTCAGTGTAAAGGCAAATACCGTTAACATAAATGCCGATGCAAAATAAGGCAACAACAACCTTTTGAAGCTCACCCCGCTGCTTAAAATGGCAATGATCTCAGTGTTGTATGCCATGCGCGAAGTAAAATAGATAACGCTTACAAAGGTGAAAAGCGGACTGAACAATACAGCAAAATAGGGGATGAAATTCAGGTAGTAATCAAAAACCACCTTCCTGATCGGGGCTTCGTTTTCGAGAAAATTGTCGATTTTCTCCGAAAGGTCAAAGATCACAGCAATGAGAACAATCAGTACAATGATAAAAAAGAAAGTTCCCAGAAACTTCCGCATGATATACCGGTCGAGCAGGAGAATTTCGGGTTTCTTCATAACCTGACCTTCAGTTGTTTAACCATTTTTGTTTTCCATTCGCCAAAGGAACCCTGCTGTATTTGTTCGCGGGCTTCCTTCATCAGCCAAAGATAGAAACTTAAATTATGCAAAGAGGCAATCTGTGCGCCCAGAATTTCTTTTGAAATGATCAGGTGCCTTAAATAGGCTTTTGAATAGTGCTGGTCGACAAAACAATCGCTCTCGGGGTCAATGGGGCTGAAATCGTCTTTCCATTTGTTGTTGCGCATGTTGATGATACCATTGCGGGTGAAAAGCATGCCATTGCGGCCATTGCGGGTAGGCATAACACAATCGAACATATCAACACCCCTGGCAATAGATTCAAGGAGGTTCACCGGTGTGCCCACGCCCATCAGGTAACGCGGTTTATCCGCGGGTAAAATAGGTGTTACTACTTCCGTCATCGCGTACATCACTTCTTCAGTTTCGCCTACCGACAAACCGCCAATGGCATAACCATCGGCCGGGAACTTTATTACTTCAGATGCCGACTCCGCTCTCAAATCGGCATATACGCTGCCCTGCACAATGGGGAAAAACGACTGTTCATACCCATACAACGGAGTGGTCTGCTGAAAACGGGAAAATCCCCTTTCGAGCCAGTGATGGGTAAGATCAATTGATTTTTTAACCTGTTTATGGTCGCTCGGATGAGCTATGCATTCATCCAGGGCCATCATAATATCGGCACCAATGACGCGCTGCACATCCACAATGCTTTCGGGTGTAAACAGGTGCTTCGATCCGTCGATATGCGAACTGAACCGGGCGCCCTCGCGCGAAAGTTTCCTGATGGCAGCAAGTGAAAACACCTGGTAACCGCCGCTGTCGGTAAGAATTGGCCGGTCCCAGTTCATGAATTTATGTAAACCGCCCGCCTGCTGTAAGGTTTCTACTCCCGGCCTGAGATATAAATGGTATGTATTCCCGAGGATTATTTGCGCCTTTACATCCTGCAATAATTCGCGCTGATGCACTGCCTTAACTGTTCCGGCTGTCCCTACCGGCATAAAAATGGGCGTTTCCACCTCACCATGCCCGGTGGATAATATTCCGCAACGCGCAGCAGTAGAGGTATCGGTGCACAATAACCTGAATTTCATTTAAATCGAATTTGGCCGCAAATATATTAAATATGCAGGGGATCAACCTTCATGACCTTAAAAAATCAAAAACTTTAAGTAAATTGGCGCATCGAATTTTTACTGACAGATGCCAGCTTTTTCTGAATTATTCGTTGACAAACAATGGTTTGTTGTTTTGGTGATCCTGCTAGCGGCCATGCTCATCCAGTTGGTTTACTACCTGCTTATTTATGGCCGGTTTGCTTTTCATGTTAAAAAAGCAAACCCTTCAACCACCGAACCGGTTTCGGTAATCATCTGTGCGCGGAACGAAGCCGAGAACCTCGACAATTTCCTGCCCGTCTGGCTGACACAGGACTACCCCGCTTATGAAGTTATTGTGGTTAACGATTGTTCAACGGATGACACCGAAGACGTACTGAAAAAATACACGGCCCAATACAAACACCTTCGCACGACTGAAATTAAAGAGGATAAAAAGTTCTCACACGGTAAGAAACTGGCCGTGACCATTGGCATAAAAGCCGCAAAATACGAGAGGCTGCTGTTTACCGACGGTGACTGCAAGCCCGAAAGCAATCAATGGATCAGTCTGATGGCAGGTAATTTCTCTGATACCACCGACATTGTGCTGGGCTATGGCGGATATTTTGCCGCACGGGGGATGCTTAACAAATATGTCCGTTATGACACCCTGTTAATAGCTTTGCAGTATTTCAGCCTGGCCCTGTGTAAAATTCCCTATATGGGTGTCGGGCGTAACCTGGCTTACAAAAAGTCGTTGTTTTATAAAGGTAATGGATTTACCCGGCATTTTCACCTGGCATCGGGCGATGACGACCTGTTTGTGAATGAACATGCCAGTAAAACCAACACAGCCATAGAATACGCGCACGAAAGCCACACACGAACCGCCGCAAAAGACACCTTCAGCAAATGGGTGTTCCAGAAAAAGCGTCATTTTACCACCAACCGCCTGTATAAATCTTCCCATAAACTGATCCTGGGCCTCGAACCTTTCAGCCGGCTACTGTTCTATGCATCGCTGATTGCACTGTTGTTTTCGCCGGTGCACCGGTTTTATGTACTGATATTATTTGCCTTTCGCCTGTTGATTCAGGTTTTTGTTATTAAAAAAACGATGTTACGGTTAAACGAGAAGAATTTATTGTTAATTTCGTTGCTGTTTGATATTGTTTCACCGTTCATTAACTTCGGCTTGCTGATGGCAAGCCGCATCAGACCTTCAAACTACCAATGGAAGTAAATACCAACCTATCCGATAAGGCGCAGCGCGATTACATGCTTGTTCAACGTGCAGTAAACGGTGACCAGCGCGCTTATGCTGAACTCATGGGGCGGTATCGCGATGCCATATATTATATGTTGTTGAAAATGGTTAACAATGCCAGCGATGCGGAAGACCTTACCATTGAGGCATTTGGCAAAGCATTCAAGAATATCCAGCAATACGCTCCCAACTATGCCTTCAGCACCTGGCTTTTTAAGATAGCCACCAATAACTGCATCGACTTTATCCGTAAGAAGAAGACCAGTCATGTTTCGCTCGACCACAGCAACGAGGAACACGAGAGGGCTACCAAGGATATCCAGGCACCTGTGCTCGACCCTGAAGAGTCACTCATCAACGAACAGAAAATACGCCTCATGCGCTCGCTGGTTTCAAAGCTTAAACCGCGCTACCGCAAGCTCATTGAATTAAGATACTTTAGCGAATTATCGTACGAGGAAATTGCCGAAGAACTCGAACTACCCATTGGAACTGTAAAAGCACAGTTGTTCAGGGCCCGCGAACTGCTTTTCAACATTCTCAAAAATACCACGGGCAAAATGTAGTTGTTTTGCACAGCATACTTTCATGCAAATCATTGCAAAATACTTTCCGGACCTCACGCCGCGCCAAACCGAACAGTTTGAACGCCTGGGAGAGTTGTATGCGCACTGGAACCAGCGCATCAACGTTATTTCCCGGAAAGACATCGATAATCTATACCTCCACCATGTATTGCACTCGCTTTCGATAGCCCGTGCCGTCTCGTTCAGCCGGGGCACGACTATTATCGACGCTGGAACAGGAGGTGGTTTCCCCGGAATACCCCTGGCCATTCTGTTTCCCGATGTTAAGTTTACCCTGGTCGACTCTATTGCCAAAAAGATAAAGGTTGTTGACGCGGTTAGGCACGAAACAGGGCTTGATAATGTTGTCACCCTGAATCTCAGGCTCGAAAAGCTTACAAGTCAGGCCGATTTCGTGATTTGCAGGGCTGTTGCGGAAATACCCACCCTCTTTGGCTGGGTGAAAAAAAACATCCGCCCCGGTGGTGTTAATTCGCTGGAAAACGGACTGCTGGCGCTCAAAGGTGGTGATCTCTCGGCAGAACTTAAACCCATGGGCAAGGATGTACAGGTATTTGACCTCTCCGCCTGGTTTACAGAGCCCTTTTTTGAAACCAAAAAGCTGGTGTTTATTCCCCTGTTACCTGTTAAGTAAAAAACATTATTTTCAGACCAAGGTCATCGCCTACTGACAACCAAAGCAATATTACTGCCAGAACCGTCTGAAAAGTGGCCGCCTTTTGCGTCCGGCCTTTTTCTCAGCTTTTTCGTAATCGATCTCACGCTCCCGCAGAATATCCAACAGGTCATCTATGAAAGTATTTTCCCTGAAATCAGGACAATCCATTTCCATTACCAGGTCCCGGTCAGGCAAAGGTAGCGGGGTAATCAGTTTTCGGGCAAGTGCGGTGTTAGCCTGCACTTTTTTAAGCGTCTGTGCCACTAATGGCAATGCCAGTGCGCTGCCTGTTCCATAATGGCCGCTATTGAAATGTACCGCTGGCAGTGAGGCGCCTACCCTGCTGACCATTACCAGCGAAGGACAATAGGCAGCAAACCAAGCATCGGTATAATCCTGCGTAGTTCCGGTTTTTCCGGCTACGGGCAATTCAACGCCATATCGCGAACGCAATGCGGAGCCCGTTCCTACCTGCACGGCTTTTCGTAACATGGCGCTGATAAGCGTGCACGTCCTGCCGGATAGCACCTGAACCCCGCTGTCGTCAGTATTGCGTTGCCAGATTATATTGTCGCGACTGTCCTTAATGGATACAATCTTATAGGAGACAATCCGGTTGCCACCATTGGCAAAAACAGCATAGGCCTTTGCCACTTCTTCAATGCTGGCTTCGGCCGTGCCCAGCGCCAATGCCGGTGTATTTTCCAGTTTAAACGAAAATCCCATATTACGCCACAATGTATCGAGGCGCCCGAAACCGGTTTCCAGGAACAGGTTAACCGCGGGCAAATTCATTGAATGGACAAGCGCCCCGGTAAGAGAGTATTTTCCACCGGTGGAACGGTCGGCATTTTGCGGATGCCACGATTCATATCCTTTGATAACAATAGAATCATTATCGAGGTAAGTGCACGGGCTGTAACCCATTTCAAGGGCAGCAGCAAACAACAAAGGCTTAAGGGTAGACCCCATCTGCCGCCTGGCCAGCACCTGATCGTATGGCAGTGTTTTAAAATCAATACCTCCCACCCATGCCCTGACGGCTCCTGACCGGGGATCAATGGCCAGCAAACCAGCCTGCAACAGCTTAGCCATTTGCCGTATGCTGTCGGCTACCGACATCACTCCGGAGCCATTCCCATCCCAGGTAAAAACCTGGCGGATAGCAGTTTCATCAGCCCTTTCGGTTAATCCTTCTTTCTTTAGCTCCGACTTTACCAGTTTGTCAATTACCTTACGTCCCCAGCGGGTTTGATATTGCCGGTTAAGCTGGTACTGCATACCCGACAGATGCTTACGAAATGCCTGGTTGGCATATTGCTGCAAGTTCAGATCCAGCGTGGTGGTTATAACCAGTCCATCCTCCTCGAGATCCCATTCTTTACCACCGGCATAGGCTATGGCCTGCAATAGCTGTTGTGCTTCGCTCTTCACCTGGTAAAGAAAGTAATCAGCAGGGCCGGCAGCTTCGAGGTTGGCATAATCAATTTTGAGCGGAAGTTTTGTAAGCGAGTCGAGCTGTCTTTCCGGCAGGTAGTTGTAATTCCGCATCTGGCTTAGCACCACGTTTCTCCTGCTTAGCGCGTTTTCGGTGAAAAGACGTGGGTTAAAGGTGTGATTGGCTTTTAGCATGCCCACCAACACGGCGCCCTGTTCTATCTTCAGGTTTTCGGTTTTTGTATTGAAATACCGCTGAGCAGCGGTTTCAATGCCATAAACATTCTCACCAAAAGGAACGGTATTGAAATAAAGGGTCAGTATCTCCTCCTTGGTAAAGAGCCTTTCCATTCTCCGGGCCAGCATTATCTCTTTAAGCTTGACCGTTAGCAGGGCAAACGGCCCCCTGATATTCCGGCCATAAAGGTTTTTGGCCAGCTGTTGTGTTATGGTACTACCTCCACCGGCACTTTTCTTATTCAGCAACAAGGTTTTAAAAAACACCCTGAACAGGCTTCGCGTATCCACGCCTTTGTGTTCGTAAAAACGGGCATCCTCTGTGGCTACCAGGGCCTGTACCAAATGCCCGGGAATTTGCGCCCGGGTAACGCCTGTGCGGTTCTCTTTAAAGATTTTCCCGATTAGCCTGCCATTGTGCGATAAAACAAGGGATGCCGTAGCGTTTTTAACATTCCGCAGCTCAGCTGTGCTTTCCCTCAGGCACCGGGCCCTGATAATCACAAATAACAACAAAATAACCGGAATTGCTGCAAATGCAAAAATGCCCAGCCGTATTATCTTCTTCTGGTCTGCCTGACTTAAATTCATTTTTCAATATTAACCTTTTTTTAACGGTAACGCATTCGTTTTATTTGGAAATTGACAACGCAGCAGTAAAACATCTGCCCTGTCATTATACTAACAAACCCGGATGTGCGTTATTATACAATTGTCATGTAAGCTTTTGTGAGAAAGTAAAATATGCAATACCTTTATAAATCATATCGTTTTCCTTCAAGCTTGTTTCTAGTTGTTTTTTTTTCTGCTTTTTTT
>CAZUBW010000107.1:0-10340 GCA_964618645.1 uncultured Bacteroidales bacterium
ACCCAGCACCCAGTACCTAGCACCCAGCACCCAGCACCCAGTACCTAGCGCCCAGCACCTAGCACCCAGTACCTAGCGCCCAGCACCTAGCACCCAACATCCAGCACTCCAAACTTCAATTGTTAATAAGCTGTTCATTCCTTTCTTTAAAAAAACAAACAATTAAGTAACTTTGGTTTTAATTCATCGTTAAACAAAGCAAAAGCGGGTTATCCTGCCAAATGAATTTTGAATTGTAAAAAAATGCATTAATTTTACTATAGTGATTCTTACATATTTAAGGGATCGAATTTTAAACTAATAGCACATGCGAAATTACTACACTACTTTACGGTTTGCCAGCCTGATAATTCTTTCAGGAATACTCATGCTGGGCAATGCCTGCAAATCCGGTAAAAAAGGGCAGGAAGGAAAGGAAGTCGGGATTGAAGATTTTTTAACAGAGGAAGATATTTTTGACGACATTGACAAGGCGAAGAAGATATTTTACTCTTTGCCTTCGCCACTTGAGACGGCCATGTTGCTTAAATCAGCTGGTGTTGCTTACAATGAGACGGTTTTAAATGATCTGGCCAATGTTGAAAAATACTCTACCAACAAAAGCAAGGCACTCAACCTTGGAATTTATACAACCGATCTTAGCTTTGCCTGTTTGTTTGACCAGGCGCAGACTTCGCTGGAATATATGGACGCGACTAAAAAACTTGCAACCGAAATGGGTATCAGCGATGCCATTGATGAGGAAACCATGAAGCGCCTGGAGCAAAACCTGAATAAAAGAGATGTGGTAATGGACATTATTTCAGAAACTTTCCTGAACTCCAGTTCATACCTGAAAGAAAATGATCAGCAGGACGTTGCCGCCATGGTGCTCGTTGGAGGCTGGGTCGAGGGTCTATATATCGGAACCCAGATGGTTGGCGACCAGCCCATTGAAGGTAACAAACTTGTGGATCGTATTGCAGAACAGAAACTATCATTCAGCATTGTTGAAAGAATGTTGCAGGATAATGTAAAAAATGCGCGCGGCGAAGAAAACCGCGATATTGTAGAGCTTATTAATGAATTGCATGCCACCAAGGCTGCTTTTGAAAAGATTGATGTACAAACCTCTTCAGTGAAAATAGATGAAAACGATACGGCAGATGTTGCTGTATTGAAATCACAGACCAAAATAAATGTTACCCCGGAAGCGTTTAAGGAGCTTCAGGCTGCTGTTAAATCTTTAAGAAATAACTTCGTTCAATAAATTATAATGCTATGAAAAAGTTCCTGCCACATATATTAACGCTGACCTTATTGCTTGCCATTAATCTTACGGCCGATGCCCAATGTAAGGGCTTTGCCAAAAAGCTTTGCAAGCTTGAGCTTACGGGCTATATTCACGATGGGAATTACCATGCTGCCATTCTTACCGAAGGAGAGGAAGCGGAGTTATACAAGACATTTTACTCGGGTCAGAATTACCGGCTGGCCATCTGCGGATCTGAAACACTTCCTGCTATTGAGTTTCAGGTGGTTGATGCGTACAAAAATGTGCTATTCGATAACCGGCAGCACAATATGACCGGTACCTGGGACTTTAAGCTCGAATCGAGCCAGCAATTGAAAATTGTGGTAAAGGTTCCTGTTTCCGCACAGAAATCAGAGTTTCCCAATAGCGGATGTGTTGCCATCATGTTCGGGTTCCAGGAAAAATAAACGAGGCTGTCTAAAAAGTCAATTTATTAGGCGTAGTTGCAAACTACGCCTAGCACATTGTACTGAATGTCAACTCTGAACGCTGAGCGTAGTCTCCAGACTACGCTCTTTTTATGACTTTTTAGACAGCCTCAGTTTTCGCATCAAATATTTTCCGGTGTATGATTGCTTACATTTAACCAGGTCTTCTGGTGTTCCTGCAAATACCAAATTACCACCGGCTTCACCTCCTTCCGGCCCCAGATCGATGATCCAGTCTGCCAGTTTGATTACATCGGGGTTGTGTTCAATGATCACTACACTGTGACCTTTGGCAATGAGGGCATTGAAAGAATACATCAGTTTGTGGATATCGTGAAAATGCAACCCTGTAGTTGGTTCGTCAAAAACAAACAGCACATGTTCTCCGTGGCTTTCTGAACCCAAAAAAGATGCCAGTTTTACACGCTGACTTTCACCTCCTGAAAGCGTGCTTGACGACTGCCCCAGTTTTACATAACCTAATCCGACTTCGGCCAGCGGTTTAAGTTTACGTACTATTGCTTTTTCAGTAGCGCCTTTATGTGATCCAAAAAATTCTATGGCTTCGTCAATTGTTAGCTCCAGCACATCGTAGATGCTTTTACCATCGAATTGTACCTCAAGTACCTCGTCTTTAAAACGTTTTCCATGGCAACTTTCGCATACCAGGTGAACATCAGCCATAAATTGCATTTCGACCTTAATTTCACCTTCGCCCTGGCATTCCTCGCACCGGCCTCCATCGATATTAAATGAAAAATGCGAAGGTGTAAAACCATTGTATTTGGCAAGTTGTTGACTGGCAAAAAGCTTCCGGATTTCGTCATATGCCTTGACATAGGTTACCGGATTCGACCTTGTGGATTTGCCAATCGGGTTCTGATCAACAAATTCAATACCTGTAATGAGCTTAAGATCGCCACCTATACTGGCAAACTTACCGCCTTTCTCTCCTGAACCATTAATGGCTTTATTCATTGCCGGGTAGAGGATACCTTTGATCAGCGACGATTTTCCCGATCCGCTTACCCCGGTAACTACGGTCATGACATATAATGGAATGGTAATGTTGAGGTTTTTCAGGTTGTTCTCGCATGCTCCAGTGATTTCTATGCAATTATTCCATTTTCGCCGAAAAGGGGGTACTTCAATTTTCAGATCTCCCCGTAGGTATTTGGCTGTCAGTCCGTCATTTTCGGCAAGCATTTTTTCAGCTGTGCCCTGGAATATCAGTTCGCCTCCAAGGCGTCCTGCAGCCGGGCCAATATCAATTATTTCATCAGCTGCGCGGATGATTTCTTCTTCGTGTTCCACCACCAGCACAGTGTTTCCTATGTTTTTGAGGTTATTGAGTACCTTAACCAGCAGGCCGGTATCGCGCGGGTGCAGGCCAATACTTGGTTCGTCTAAAATATACAACGAACCTACCAGGCTGCTGCCCAACGTTGTAGCCAGGTTAATCCGCTGCGATTCACCGCCTGACAGGGTGGATGAAAGACGGTTCAATGTCAGATATCCTAAGCCTACGTCTATCAGGTATCGGATGCGGGTCTGAACTTCGGTAAGCACCCTGCCGGCTATCTTTTTGTCGTGCTGGTTGAGTTTAATATTGCTGAAAAACTGATCCAACTCCGATACAGGCATTAGCACCAGATCCTGCACTGACATACCGTTAATCTTAACCCAGGAGGCTTCTTTTTTAAGTCTTGTTCCACGGCAATCGGGGCATGTTGTTTTGCCCCTGTAACGTGCCAACATTACCCTGTATTGAATTTTGTATTTTTTTGATTCGAGGTGATCGAAAAAAGCATTGATGCCCTGAAAGTAACGGTTTCCATTCCACAACACCTGCTTCTGTTCGGCTGTCAGCTCGTGGTATGGCCGGTGTATGGGGAAATTAAACTTATCGGCATTGTAAAGTAGTTTTTCTTTCCAACGTACCATCTTGTCTCCTTTCCAGCAAACCACTGCATCCTCGAAAACCGACAGGGTTTTATCGGGTATAACAAGATCCTCGTCTATTCCGATAATTTTGCCATAGCCTTCGCAACGCGGGCATGCGCCTACCGGGTTGTTGAAGCTGAACATATGCTCCGAAGGTTCTTCAAACCGAATTCCATCGGCTTCAAATTTATTGCTGAAGGAGGTTGTTTGGTTATTATCGGTGTCCTTAACAATGCAATATCCATCGCCCGAATGAAATGCCATTTGGGCAGAATCGGCATACCGGCTCATCGAATCTTCGTCCCTGGCCACTACAATACGATCAATTACAACATTCACCGCATCAGTGGAGGAGGGGTTGTATTGGATAACTGCTTCTTCGAGTTTCAGGATTTCACCGTCGATTTCAAGCCGGCTAATCCCCTGTTGTTTAAGGTCTTCGAGTTTCTGGGCAAAGCTCAGGTTTGTGTTACCATTCAACGGATACATGATGAGTAACTTTTTCCCTTCCGGAAACTTCATGATATGATCAACGACATCGGTTACCGTTTCCTTTTTGACCACTTTTCCCGAAACAGGCGATATGGTTTTGCCAATCCGTGCGAAAAGTAATTTGATATAATCATAAATTTCAGTGGAAGTGCCAACGGTTGAACGGGGATTTCGTGTATTCACACGCTGTTCTATGGCAATGGCAGGGGGGAGTCCCTTAATAAAGTCTACATCGGGTTTGTTCATCCTGCCTAAAAACTGACGTGCGTAAGATGAAAGACTCTCCACATAACGCCGCTGTCCTTCGGCATAAATGGTATCAAAGGCGAGAGACGACTTACCCGATCCTGAGAGCCCGGTGATTACGATGAACTTATCTCTTGGAATACTGATAGTCAGGTTTTTAAGGTTGTGAACCCTGGCCCCCGAAACCCCAATGACATTTTTTTCGTATAAATGATTGTTTTGCGGCATGTGAAAGTGCGCGTGTAATATTGACAATTTTGATAAAAAAAGTTAATTTCGCAAAACTATTGCATTATTTGATATAAAGTACTTATAATTGCAGTTAATTAAACTAAACTAAACAGGGAGGACAGCCTATCGCCACATTTCTACTTTACTTTTTATAACTCAAAAAGGAGGTAGTTTTGAATAATGTGTATTTAGCTGATCATGAGCTTGTAAACAAGTTCGTCAGTGGCGATATGAACAGTCTTGAACTGCTCATCAACCGGTATCGGAAACAAGTTTATACCTACATTTATCTGCTTGTCAAAAATCAGCATCTTGCGGAGGATATTTTTCAGGATACCTTTATTAAGGTGATAAAATCACTTGATGGAGGGAAATATCAGGATAACGGTAAATTTCTGGCCTGGGTGCTTCGCATTGCGCACAACCTGGTAATTGATCATTACCGTAAGGAGCGTCAATTAAATGCAACACCCCGCGAAGATTTCGGCCTGGATATTTTAAATTCATACCGTTATGCCGAAAGACCTGCTGAGGACACCCTAATTGGCAAACAGATCCGCAAAGACTTGAGGGGGCTTATTGATAATTTGCCCGATGAGCAAAGGGAGGTTTTAATTCTAAGGCAGTACTGTGAGTTAAGCTTCAAGGAAATTGCCGATCATACAAACGTTAGTATTAACACGGCCCTTGGCCGCATGCGATATGCTTTAATAAACCTAAGGCGTATGGTCAAGGAAAAGAACCTGACCCTTACAGCTTCATAATAGGGACAAGGGACAAGGGACAAGGGACGAGCGATATCCCTTGTCACTTTCTTCAACTATTGCATGGTAATTATTTTTTATTACCTTTATCACAATTTCTTTATAATTTGGTGCGTTCTAGCATATAGATTTATTATTAACTTAATAATTACTTTATGAACAGAACCTTTACAATGAATGGTTCAACCAAATTCTCCGATGATAGTGAAAATGAGTTAATAAAGCTTGCAGGGTTCCTCGAAAGTGAGGAACTTGAGGCCGTAGGGTATTACCTGAAAGGCTTACAAAGTGATGTGAACGATGATGTGGTGCGAAGGATTGTGGATTTCTCAAAAAACTATACAAAAAACCTGGAAAGGGAGAAAGCGGCTTATTGAATCATGACTGAACTGTTAAAAAGAGGCTGTCTAAAAAGTCAATTTATTAGGCGTAGTTGCAAACTACGCCTAGCGCTTTGTACTGAATGTCAACTCTGAACGCTGAGCGTAGTCTCCAGACTACGCTCTTTTTATGACTTTTTAGACAGCCTCTTTTTTTTCTAAAAGCCTGTCCAGTACATCCATCTGCTCTTTCACCGCTTTTGCGCTGGCGTGAAGTTGTTCCTTTTCCTGATCGGTTAACTGCAATTCAATAATCTTTTCTATGCCATTTTTACCCAATACCACTGGCACACCAACAAAGGTATTTTCCAGGTTATATTCTCCTTCAAGCTTTACGCAGCACGGGAAAACCCTTTTATGATTACGGGTGATGGCTTCAGCCATACGGGCAGCTGCTGATCCGGGGGCATACCAGGCCGATGTGCCCATTAGTTTTACCAGTTCGCCACCGCCGAAACGTGTGCGTTCAACTATGGCATCGATTTTTTCTTTCGCCAGCAATTCTGTAACCGGAATACCAGACACAGTTGTATAGCGTGGCAACGGTACCATCGTATCTCCATGTCCACCCAGCAGCAAGGCGCTGATATCTTTTGGTGAAACGCCCAGTTCGTCGGCAATAAAGGCCTTGTATCTTCCTGTATCGAGTATGCCTGCCATTCCCATTACCCTGGTACGGGGAAATCTTGATGTGATATAGGCCTGGTAAGTCATTACATCAAGCGGATTTGAGACCACAATAATTATGGCACAGGGAGAGTATTCTATGATTTTTTCAGTTACATTTTTTACAATGACGGCATTGGTTTCGATCAGATCGTCCCTGCTCATGCCAGGCTTCCTCGGAAGACCCGAAGTAATAACCACTACACTGGAATTGGCAGTGGCAAGGTAATTATTGGTTACACCAACGGGACGTGAATTGAACCTGTCAATTGGGGCACTCTGCCATATATCCAGGGCTTTGCCTTCAGCAAGGCCTTCCTTTATGTCGAGCAAAACAATTTCGTGTGCAGCATCCCTGTGCGCAAGCACATCAGCACAGGTTGCCCCTACGTTTCCGGCCCCAACTACAGTGATTTTCATAAACTGATTATCCTAAAATTTTCTTTGTTAGCAACAGTATATTGAAACCAATTAATTACGCGATTGTTCAATATATCTTCAAAAATAGTGAATAATTACGATTCATCCGACTAGCACAGCTTAGTTATTTCACGTATTCGGCATTATTCAGAAAATCGAATGATTGTTTAACTCCTTCGAATGGGGTTGTAGTAAATGCCTCCTGCTCAACAACATAATACTTCATTCCGGCTGTTTCGGCAGCTTCGAAAATGGTTTTGAAATCGATTTTTCCGCTGGCACCAACCTCTAGCGTATCTTTTACATGGTACGATACAAAACGTTTGGGATATTTATTGAAATAAGCTATCGGATCGGCACCTCCCTGCTGAATCCAGTAAAGGTCAATCTGGAAGAAGACCTTTGATGAATCAGTGTTTTGTAACATATAGTCGTAAATAACCTGTCCTTCGAGTGTATCGAACTCATGGTTGTGGTTATGGTAGCCAAAACGAATGCCTTTTGCCTGGCATTTTTCACCAACAGTGTTAAAATAGTCGCAATATCGTTGCAAACCGGCAATCGATTGGTAACCTACACTGTCCATAAAAGGTTGAACAATGTATTTAACACCCGCTTCAGCATGGGTTGCAATACAGGTGTCCCACCAGGCCATCACTGCTTCCCAGTTCTGTGAGTCGGGAACAGGACGTCCGGTATGTGAACTTAATACAATCATTCCGTTTTCTTCAATCACACGTTTGAATTCAGCCGGACTCATACCATAAAACAGGCCATCGCGATAGCCGGCGGGTTCCACAAAGGCATAACCCATTTGGCCGACTTCTTCGATGGTTTTCAGTGCGTTGGTTTCCATACTGTCACGCAACGAATATAGCTGTAGGCCAATATTCTTGCCGGGTTTAACTTCAGGTTTGCAGGCAAAGGGGGCAATGCAAATTGCAAGCAGCACAAATGGATAGTAAAAGCTCGTTTTTTTCATAGTTTGTTTTTTTAGCGCATCTAATTTGTTTTTTAGCGCATCAAAGTTAAATGATTTTACCGAATATCATATCTGCCTGGCCAATCATCCAAATTTACCCTTTCATCCACTGAAAAATTGCTTTTGCAATCTTTCTAAGGTTGGTAATCAAATTTAAACGACAGATATATAACGCACTACGCTCAAATCCGTAAAACGATTGGTTCGTTAATGTCTATAAACCAACTGAAGGTCTTTGCATGTCTGTAACATTTAATAAAAGGTTGATAAGTAATTAGTGATTTTTTTTAAATATGCACGATGATGTAATAACTTGCCATCATCCATAACCACTACCTATTATGAAGACCAAAACATATGAAAGACCCACTTTCCAGTTATGTTTGATATATACATTCCGCTTACTTTTTATGGCGTACGGATTGTTATTTTTGGGGTCGGGAATATCAAATGCACAAACCCTTTATAGTTATCAGTCGGGAAGCTGGAATTCATCATCGGTATGGACCACTGATCCGTCCGGCACACTCTTTGTAAATCCAACCAGCCTTACGCCTGCTGCAGGCATAAGTGTTGTTATTCTTAACGGAAGAACCGTTACCATTCCCGCAGGCTTGAATAACCAGGCTTGCCTGTCTTTGGAACTGAAAGAAGGCGGAATACTGACCCTGGGTCAGACTACCGGTCACAGTTTCGGACCGGTGACCGGTATGGGTACCATCAGAATGGAGGCTCAACCCTCGACTTTTGCCGGAGGAACTGTTTTTACAACCTTTATCGAGTCAGATGGCGGCACTTTTGAGCTCAACAATACCATCAGCCGCAATTTACCTGCCATCCTCAACACATGTAACAACCTGGTCATTAACAATTCAACTGCGGCCATTGAAGTTACCCTGGTTAACAACCAGACCATCCGGGGCGATCTTACCATTCAGCGGGGTACTTTCAAAATCAACAACACAGGCACCACTCCACTGGACATTAACCTGCTCGGCGACCTGCTGGTGGAAAGCGCCGGTCAGATCCGCACCGGTACCGGGAATGCCGGTGGTGGACACGAATTTTTCATCAAAGGAGACTTCACCAACAACGGTAGCGTCAGTTTTTCCAACCTGGCTAATCCCGTGTATCAAAGCTATCCGACCGATGGTTATGTACATACCATATTCGATAATGGCGCAGCCGATCAAAGCATTCAATGTAATAATACCACCGACTTTTACAGAATTGAAATTGCCAAGGGAACCGACAAAACCTATGTGCTGAATATTGATGCGACCAATTCTGGTTTTTTTAGGTTACTGGGGAACAATTTTCAGACACCTACCTGGAACGATTATACTAGCAACAATAATGCACTTGGTTTGGAAAGCGGAACCTGCAGATTGGGCAACAATATTGTTATTCCTTGTCTTTCAACCGGTTTTTACTATATTATGAAACCTGCACGTTTATGGATTGACGGAGCACAGGTGGTATTTAAGGATAATATTTATTCGCAAGTTCCTCCGGTCAGTCCTGCCGAGAGTGAGAACTGTGGTTTATATATTTATGGCTCCTTGACGATCACTGGAAACGGAAGGCTAACAATTAATGATTTTTCTTATCGAGGTACAGTATTACGTGGGTCAGCTTCGCTTGAATTGCTTGATAATGCTACTCTGGTTTCCAGCTTAATTCGTACCTCAGCCAGTGATAATGATAACCGGGGAGCCTTCATAATGCGTGACAATGCTGTTGTTACGCTTACGGGTAATGAATATGACGGCACCTATGCCACATTTGATTTTGGTTATCCCGATAACCTGGTTCAAATCTCAGGTGGTACGCTCAATATCCAGAATCCGAACACGGTGGGTTCCGGATCCGGTAACCGTTTCAGCCTGCATGTTGCCAGCGAGGCCAGGAATCTGAATATCACCGGGGGTACCATCAATATCAATATCCCGTCGGATATCTATATCAATTCCACCATGCCTTTCTGGGACCTCAACCTGACAGGCACATCAACAGGTAATGATGTTTATGTAAGACAATATACCTGGGATAACAATAATAGTCATCCGAGAACATTGACTGTTCAGCCCCTTGTTGTTTTACACAATTTCAGTATTCAGAACCGCGGTGTGCTCATTAATCCCAATAATGTTGATGTCAACGTAGGAGGAAATTTTACCATTGAATCCAATGCTATATATACACCGGGCAACAATACCACCATTTTCAACGGTAACGGTGGACAGAACTTTTCAAACCAGGGAACTATTACTTCGGGCCTTTACAATCTCACCCTTTCTAACCAGGCTAACGTCAGTATCACCAATGATCTAACTGTCAGGAATCAGCTGATCATCAGCGAGAATTGTTTCCTAAATGATGTTGGGCAGACCATTAACGTGGCAGGCAATATTTTCAACAGCGGAACACATACCAGTCAGGCCGGAGGTAGAATCAACCTGAATGGAACCGTAGCCCAGGTTATTAGTGGCT
>CAZUBW010000108.1:0-10117 GCA_964618645.1 uncultured Bacteroidales bacterium
ACGAAATTATTGAAAAGTGCCTGGCCGAAATGATGGAGGACTACAACAGGAATTGCCTTGTTGAAACACATTTATATAAAGGTGTGCGTGAGCTTCTGGATGCATTGGTACAAATGAACCTGAAACTGGCGGTTTTTTCCAATAAATCCGAACCACTCACCCATAAAATTGTTTCGAAGCTAATGGGTGATGTACCATTTATAAAAGTTACCGGTGCACGGGCCGGCTTTCCCAAAAAGCCCGATCCTGCCGGAGCGTTGGAAATTAGTGCGTTAATGAAAGCGCTGCCGGAACAAATAGTATATATGGGTGATTCAGATGTGGATATGATGACGGCTAACCGTGCCGGTATGTATGCGGTTGGCGTTCGCTGGGGATTCAGAACCGAAATGGAATTACTGCAGCATGGTGCGTCATTAATTATTTCACATCCGGAAGAACTCCTGAATCTTTTAAACAGATAAGCAGGTTCGTCGCGTTTAGCTTGTTTTTTAGCGAACTTTTGACTATGTTTGTTGTAACCTGTTGTCCGGGAATTAATTGCTGCATTCCAAGGGAGGAGTGATATGCGAGACTATCAGGTTTTTTTAGTTTATTTTTAATAATGGATATCGGCGATTCTTTTTTGGTTGGTAAACTTAAGCAAGACGATACAAACGCCTTTGATAAGTTATACAATCGCTACCATGGCAGGATATACCGCCTGGCCTTGCAATTTTTGCCCTGCCATGAAGATGCAGAGGAGATATTGCAACTGGTTTTTGTTGCCTTATGGGAAAACCGGTATAAAATTGACGAACAGCAATCCTTCGAATCCTATATTTTTTCCATTGCCCGGCACAACATCTATAAGGCCCTGAGAAAGGCTGTATACCGCCAGGGTTACATTGAACACCTGAAGCACAATCATGATGATTTTTCGTTTATCACTGAAGATGTAGTAATGTTTAACGAACTGGAAACTGTTGTACATGGGATTGTAGAAAAGCTTCCTCCCAAAAGGAGGGAAATCATCAGGCTTCACCGTGAGGAAGGACTATCCTATAATGAAATAGCCGAGCGGTTATCCATTACCAACAGTACTATTAACACCCAGCTCACCAAGGCAGTCAATTTTATCCGGCAACATATCCGGCTGATTTATAGGGAAGTGTGAATTTTTCAGATTTTTTTTAGATTACATTCATTAATTTTAATTACTTGTGGTAATACAGGATATAACTATTATGCAAAAAAAGTTGAATAGTAAGGATTTATTGGAGAAATTCCGGCAGGGCAAGGCTACGGCAGAGGAATTAAAGGTGCTTTATAACCTTTTGAAGGAAGAACAAAACCGGGAGATATTGTCATTATTTGATGATGCATGGGTTGAATCAGCATCCGGTGACAAGTCGGAAATACCTTTTTCACTGTTGGATAAAATTCACGAAAAGGCCGGTATTAAAAAGGCAAGGGTTTATGGATTAACCATGACAAGGATTATTCGGCGAGTATTGCCATATGCAGCCATTTTTATTATGGCGTTCATACTGGCGTGGTTACTTAAACCGATATCACACCCGCAACAGGCAAATTTGCCTGTTGACAAGGTGAATTACTATAAAATTAAGGTTCCATATGGTTCCAAAACAACCATTGAATTGCCGGATAGCTCCCATGTGGTGCTGAATTCGGGCAGCACACTGGAATATCCCGATCGGTTTGGTGAAACTGAACGAACAGTGTATTTGCACGGGGAGGGTTATTTTGATGTTGCGCGTAATAAACACAAACCTTTTTATGTAAAAACCGATGATGTTACCATTAAAGTATTGGGTACACAGTTTAATGTGAAATCATACCCGGGTGAAGATATCATGGAAACGGTGCTGGTTTCGGGTTCAGTTGAAATATTACCCAATCACGTGGCCTTTAATAATGGCAACCGGGAATACAAACGGATTTTTCTAAAGCCTAACGAAAAGGCAGTTTTTGTTCGCGATGAGTTTTCCGTGGTATCGGAACAACCTGAAAAAGTTGCCCTGAAGCCTATACTGAAAGCAACCATTGCGGAGCAGAAAACTGAAAAAACTGAAACCGATATTGCCTGGAAAAGTGATGTGCTGATACTGAGCAATGAACCATTCATTGAAATCGTGAAAAAACTGGAACGATGGTTCAATGTAAAGATTACACTTGAGGATAAAACCTTGGGAGATGTGAGGTTTTCTGCCCGGTTTCAGGGAGAGTCCATTGCTGATGTACTGCATGCACTCAGTTATACACAACCATTCAGTTATGAGATTAACAAAAATATTATCACTATTCGACATTATAAACATTAAAATCCTATTGCCTATGGGAAACTAATCACCCCCAAAAAAAAGTGGGAAATGTTGCAGCATCTCCCACCAAATTAACTGTTTAACAAATTATTTCCTAACTCATTAAACACTACAAAGGTATGAAAATTCTTTCATATTGTTCAACCTATTGGAAATCCAAAACTTTCCTAATTATGAAAATGATGACCTTGTTGCTAACTGTTAACCTGATGCAGATAGCAGCGCTCAGCTATTCTCAGAGTAGCCGCTTTGATGTTTCGTTTGACCAGATTCCCCTGAAAGAAGCCCTGACTAAAATTGAAAATCAAAGCAAGTATAAATTTGTATACCGCGAAAGCGATATTGAAAATAAAACGGTAACGTTAACGGCCAGCGATCTCGAGATTGCTGCAGTGCTGGATGGCTTGCTGTCCAATACCGAAAACCATTACCGTATTTTGGATAATAACCTGGTAATTATTGCCTCAAACGAAGTGCTTCAGCAAAGCCGGATTACCGGTACCATAACCGACGGCAGTACCGGAGAGCCCCTGATTGGGGTGAACGTTTCTGTTGAGGGAACCCAGGGAGGAACCGTATCTGATGCAGCCGGCCGGTATTCTATTGAAGTTGGACCGGAAAGCATTCTTGTTTTTTCCTATATCGGGTACCTTACGGAAAAGATTCCTGTTGTTTCACAGGCTGTCATTGATGTGAAATTGATGCCGAATATACAGGAGCTGGAGGAAGTTGTTGTTGTGGGGTATGGTACACAGAAAAAGAGTGATATTACCGGTTCTGTGGTTTCCGTAACCAATGAACAATTAACTACTCGACCTGTAACCAACGTATTCCAGGCCATCCAGGGTAAGGCTGCCGGAGTTGACATCACCACCTCACTCCGCCCCGGCGAAATGGGCGACATTTATATTCGTGGGGTACGTTCACTTGAAACAGATGACGATGACGATGAGAGGATAGCCAACAAGCCTCTTTATGTTGTTGACGGAATCCCCCTATTGTCGGGATCAGGCATTGAAACACTCAACGAAAAGGATATAGAGTCTGTTGAAATTCTGAAGGATGCTTCGGCAACCGCTATTTATGGTTCGATGGGCGCCAACGGTGTTATTCTTGTTACCACAAAACGCGGTACCGAGGGAAAATTTCAGATCGACTATTCAGGTTCCTATACCAGCGAAAAGATGATCTGGCGTTCAGAATACATGGACGTAGCTGAATTTATGGAATTCTCGCGCTGGGGCGCATATTACGCAGGTCTGGGACTTGGTTTGCCCGGTAACCAGCCTTCATTGGAGAACGATGGCGCTATTCCTTATTTTACTGGAGATGCCACTGCATGGGCCAATATCCAGAAAGGATGGGCAAGCGGCACATGGGACCCCTCAAGAGTGGAGACATTCGACTGGCTGGGAGTAGTTACCCAACCAGCCTATACCCATGAACATACGCTCAGTGCCAGCGGTGGTACAAAAACCATGCGTGCTTATGGTTCTATTGGTTATCTCGACAACCAGGGAACTACCAAAGGCCAGGAATACCAGCGTTATACTGTTAGAACGAATGTTGAACTTATTCCCAGAGAATGGTTAACCTTCGGCGCTGGTATCAATGGGTCATGGCAATACCAGGATTACGGACAGAGCCAAACAGGAGGAAGCTCTAATGTAACATCTGACCTTATAGCTGCAGCTTCAAGGATTGAACCATACTCCCTACCATATGACGAAGCCGGGAATCTTATTATACATCCAGGGGGAAAAGCGCGCGTATGGAATGTCATAGACGAATGGAAGTATTCAACCAACCAGCGCGAAACTCTCCGCATTCTCGGATCATTATTTACCGAAGCTAAGCTCCCAATAAAAGGACTCAGGTACCGGATGAACTTCGGCCCTGACTTCCGTTTTTACAGGAACGGATATTATAACGACAGCAAATCAATTGTAAGGGAGGCCAGTGCTTCAAATGCAAGTGTTTCAAATGCGAAAGACTTCTCCTGGACTCTAGATAACCTTCTGTATTATGACAATAAATTCGGCCTCCATACCATAGGCGTAACCCTACTCCAGACTGCGTCGAAATGGACCACCGAATCGTCGTCAATTGCAGGGCAGGGCATAGAAGTGCCAAGCCAGTTGTGGCACGCATTCGGCTCCCTTACAAGCTCCCAGCTCACCTCATGGGGTTCCGAACTTACGGAACGCCAGCTTGCATCTTACATGGCACGCCTTAATTATAACTTCAACGAGAAATACCTGCTTACCCTGTCGGGACGCTGGGATGGCGCTTCTCAGCTTGCAGACGGGCACAAATGGGACTTCTTTCCGAGCGCTGCTATAGCCTGGCGCTTAAGCGAGGAAAACTTCCTTAATGGCGTTTCATGGCTCGATAATTTGAAGTTGCGTCTCGGCTTCGGTACAGTGGGCAACTCTGCGGTTAGATTATATTCAACTAAAGGCGCAATAGACCAGGTTACCGTATCTTTTGGCAACGGTACCGAAAGTGGGTATACATTGACGAATGCCGTTGCAAACCCGGACTTGGGATGGGAAAAAACAACACAGTACAACCTGGCAATGGATTTCTCTATATTTAGAGGGCGCATTAACGGTACCATCGAAGGTTACACGTCATATACCAAAGACCTTCTTTTACCTGTAGCCCTTCCAAGTGTATCGGGCTTTTCATCAACCATTGCCAATATCGGCGAAACGAGCAACAAGGGTATTGATATTACTATAAATGCTACACCTGTTAAATTGAGCAATTTCTCATGGGATATTAGCGCTACCGCTGCATGGCAGAAAGACAAGATAGAATCCCTTATGAACGGCAAGGAGGATATGGTTGGCGATTTCCTGTTCATTGGCGAATCTATTAACATTTTATACGATTATGAAATGCTCGGCCTATGGCAGAATACACCCGAGGATCTGGCAGCAATGGCTCTCTTTGAAGATCCCCGTTTAGCGCCGGGAACGATAAGAGTAAAAGACCAGAATGGCGACGACCATATAGATGCCAACTACGATAAGGTTGTTATAGGCAATACCCTTCCCCGCTGGACGGTGGGACTCATAAATACATTTAATTACAAAGACATTGAACTTTCAGTGTTCCTTACAGGGCGTCTGAAGTATATGAGGGGCATAGGACAGGGCCTTACTGGTATGTATGGCGACCAGCGTATGCTCGATTACTGGACCCCTGACAATACCGATGCAGAATACCAGAGGCCCTATATGAGCGAAGGCGGTGGAGACCAATACGCCGGCACCTATTATAAAGACGACTCATGGATAAAGATCAGGAATATATCATTAGGGTACCAGGTTCCCATAAGCCTGCTTAGCAAGGCTAAAATAAATAGCCTCAAGGTATATGTACAGGTACAGAACGCCGGTATGCTATGGTCGCGGAATAGCTTCATGGATTCCGAATATGGTACGATGTATTATAACCGCGGGCTAGTTTTCGGAATTAACCTGGGACTCTGATATAGTACTGAACTATTTTTAAACCATTAAAGATAATACACGATATGAATAAGTATATAAAAACCATATTAGCGCTTTGGGCAAGTATGTTGCTTATATCAGTTATAAGCTCATGCAGCAAGGACTTCCTGGACGAAGAACTCAAGACTGAAAGAAGCACCGATTATTTCATGACACCCGAAGGTATTACCGACCTTTCCGATGCGTTATACAATCACTACAGAGCTTTTTTTATGGGCAGGGAGCAGTCAGTTTCCACCAATGCATGCGGTGTTGACGAATTCATTGTAGGTGGCGACGAAGCCCAGAGAACCTGGAACGATTATAACACCAACCTGGGATCTGCAGTTGCCAATATCCCAACAAGCAATGTTACAAAAACTTACGAAATATGGGATATGATGTACAAGGCCATTGCCGATGCCAATTTTCTTATTGCTAATGTTGATGTAATAACTGATGCTGCCGCAAATTCTCTATATGAAGCCGAAGCAAAGTTCCTGCGCGCATTTTCTTATTTCAGGCTTGTGCAGCAGTATGGTCCTGTTGTGCTGAAACTTGAGCCATCAAGTGGTGTTGACAGGTATTTTGTACGTGCATCAAAAGAAGATTGCGTTAACCAGATCATTACCGATTTCAGGGACGCCCTTGCAGGCCTGCCCGAAGCTGAAGCTATGGAGGGAAAGCTGTACAAAGATGTGGCCCGCCATTACCTGGCAAAGGCGCTCCTTTACAGATGTTCTGAGATTAATGATGATTGGAACAGTTCATATAAAACAGCTGATCTTGATGAGATAATTGACCTGACTGATGAAGTTATTGCAAATCACCCGCTTGCAACAGATTTTTCAGATCTTTTTGCTTACACAGGGCCTGACGGCGCCAATGAGCAAAATAATGAGATTATTTTTGCTGCTCAATTCTCTGACAAGACCACAGTTGCTGACAATTCGAACGGCAATTATAACCATCTTCTTTTTCTTTCGCAATATAATAACCTTACCGGTTTTTTACGCGATATAGCCGGCGGGCGCGAGTATCAGCGATGCAGGACAAATGAATACGCTTTCAGCGTGTTTGATTTAGAGAACGATTCGCGCTTCTGGAAAAGCTTTAGAACCAAAACAAACCTTAACGATGTCGCCGATTTAGCATTGCTTGGCGGAACAGATCCAAATACAGACATTAGTGTGACTTATGAACAGTATGACCTGGGACTGATCTACATAATAAACAAGCAGGGCGATACAAGGTTTAGTACTGCGACCCCAAAGGTAAAAGACAACCATACCGGAGTGTATTATAATAACCCTGTCACCGGGAAGCCTACGCCCCATACATATGTACGCTACCTTTCCGATGGAAGCGGGTTCCTTAGTTTATCCAGCAATGTTAACAGGTTCCCCTCGCTCAGCAAATGGGTTGACGCATCACGTACATCCGTAGCCGCAACGGCCGGCCGCCGCGATGGAGTATATGCCCGAGTAGCAGAAACGTATCTCATAAAAGCCGAAGCACTTATACGCCAAGCCAAATATGCTGAAGCCATCGATGTGATGAATATTGTCCGCGCACGCGCCCAGTTCAGGGACGGTGAAGACAGGGCTGCATACAGGGATGGAGCTGCCTCTATTTATGCCAATTCAAATGCGCCTAAAAACAGCTTCGCTGCTACGCACGCCTTGGCTAGATATGACGGAACATTGATAAATTCGTATTGCAATTCAAACTCATACTATGAATCACTCGATATTCCCGTAACAACAGCTGCCTCAAATATTACATCAGGGATCACGCCTTCAAGTCTACCTGCAGAAGATGAGGCTATAATAACTACACTCGGCATTTCAGGCGAGTATAACAGGATGTTATGCTTCCTCCTTAACGAGCGTTCGCGCGAGCTATACGGTGAACTGCACCGCTGGGAAGACCTTGCACGCACAAAAACACTTTTAAGCCGTGCATATGCCTTCAACCAAGGAGTGAGCTCTGCCGGAAGCCTCCAGGAATACCATCTCCTGCGCCCTATCCCGCAGACTTTCCTCGATGCTATTTATAATGCTGAGGGACGCGCCCTTACTGCGGATGAAAAACAGGCCATGCAAAACCCCGGTTATTAGGTTGAGTATCGTTTTGGGTTAATAAGTGCAGAAAGCTGTCTCCTTAAGGGACAGCTTTCTTTTAACCTCTTAGATTGAAGAAAATCCTGAAAGCTTTATATGAAAAACAAAAACTACTTTCTTTTCGCATTGGTTTTAGCTGCCATGGTGTTGATGGCTTTTACCCTTTTCGATCAACCGGAGAGGCCATGCCTTTTTTTGGTAGGCGATTCCACCGTGAAAAACGGCTCCGGCGATGGACGTGATAACCTCTGGGGCTGGGGTAACTTTGTGGCCGATTTTATGGATACCTCCAAAATTGCCGTTTACAATTGCGCCCTGGGTGGAACCAGCAGCAGGACCTTTATCACCCGTGGCTTATGGGAGGAAAGGGTTTTGAGTAAGCTTAAACCCGGGGATTTTGTCATCATCCAGTTTGGCCACAACGACGGCGGCCCGCTCGACGATACAGCCAGGGCCCGTGGCACCATCCGGGGCATTGGCAATGAATACCGGGAAATCTACAATCCTATCCTTAAAAAACAGGAAACGGTTTATACCTATGGCCATTACCTGCGCCAGTATATTAAAGATGTCACTGCCAAAGGCGCTGTATGCATCCTGTGTTCCCCGGTTCCCCGCTGCAGGTTTGCCAACGGGCAAACTGAACGTGCCGATGCCGACTATGGCCTCTGGGTTGCCCAGGTGGCCCGTGAAACAAATACGGCCTTTATTCCGCTTAACCAGCTGATTGCTGATAAATACGATGTGCTTGGACCTGATATCACCCGTTTGTTTTTTCCCGCGGACCACACACATACCAACGACATCGGCGCCCGTATCAACGCTCTGTGCGTGAAACAGGGAATTGTGAGTTTGGAGCGATGCGGATTGAAGGAGTATTTGAAGCGTTAGCTGGTAGCTACGAGCCACGAGCTATGAGCCACGAGCTATGAGCTACGAGTTACGAGCTATGAGCCACGAGCTATGAGCTACGAGCTATGAGCTATGAGCTACGAGCTACGAGCTACGAGCTACGAGCCACGAGCTGCGAGTCACGAGCCGAAAGCCGAAAGCCAAGAGCCAATAGCCAATAGCCATTATCTTAATTATTGATCCAATGAATATAAAAAAAATACAGCCAATTCTGTTTTGTTTATCCATCCTGATGTTATTGCCAGGACAGGTTGACGCACAACGATTGCCTGCCGGTAAGAAAGTGATCAAAGCCATGAACCTGGCCAACGATTACCTGGTGAAGAAATGGCCCGATCCGGGGGCTCCCATAGTGCACCCCGACAAAACCCGGCCTGCCAGCATCTGGACCCGGGCAGTATATTACGAAGGACTGATGGCGCTTTATCAAGTCAACCCGCGTGAAGAATACCTGAACTATGCCGTACAATGGGGTGAAAAGCACAACTGGAACATGGCCTATAACCAAACCTATACCCGCCATGCCGATAACCAGGCCTGCGGACAGGCCTATATCGATCTTTACCTGCTGAACCGTGAGCCTAAAAGAATTGCTGCCACCAAAGCCTGCATCGACAGCATGATGCGGACACCAAAGATTGACGACTGGACCTGGATTGATGCCATTCAGATGGCCATGCCGGTATTTGCCCGGCTGGGTCATATCTACAACGATACGGCCTATTATAACCGCATGCTTAAGATGTATGCCTGTACACGAAATAAACTGGGCGGAAACGGACTGTTTAATGAACCCGAAGGTCTTTGGTGGCGCGATGCAGACTTTGTGCCACCCTACCGCGAACCCAACGGTGAAGATTGCTACTGGAGCAGGGGCAACGGCTGGGTTATGGCTGCGCTTGTGCGTACCATGGATTTTGTTCCTGAAAATTCACCTTATTACACTGTTTTCCTGAGCGATCTCCAGAAAATGGCGGCTGCACTCGTTCCCATACAACGCCCCGATGGCTACTGGAATGTAAGCCTGCACGATTCCACCCACTTTGGTGGCAAGGAACTTACCGGAACAGCATTGTTTACCTACGGTATGGCCTGGGGTATCCGCAAGGGATACCTGGATCGGGAAATATATCTTCCGGTTGTGATTAAGGCCTGGAATGCCATGGTGAAATACTCACTGCATGAAAATGGATTTCTCGGATATGTTCAGGGTACCGGAAAGGAGCCGAAAGACGGTCAGCCTGTAACCTATGACCGG
>CAZUBW010000109.1:0-9972 GCA_964618645.1 uncultured Bacteroidales bacterium
TTAGACAGCCTCCTCTTAGTGTTCTTAAACTTAGTGGTCTTAGTGAAGCTTTCTCCTCGTGTACTTCGTGTTTAAAAAGACTGCCAAGCACAGCGCAGGCAGAGTATTCTAAAAATCATACTGACTATTGAATATCTAAACTTTACAATTTTTAGCTTGACGTTTATACCTCTGAAGGGGCTGTTAAAATATAGGTCATGCTTCCACATCAATGGGTTTACCAAATTTCTTTTCTACCCGACCAAATTTTATATTTGCCTCCATGTAACCTCGATTCAGTTTTCCAGTACAATAATCAATAACATCATTCGTTTACCCATTCAGAAAAATCAGAAAATATGAAGATCAGGGCGCTGCTAACACTCCTACCCTTCCTAACCCTTCCCCTTTTTGCCCAAAATACCGACCAGGCTTTTGCACGGTTTGAAGTTCACACCGACTCGCAAACCTATAGCAGCAAACAACATACCGTGAATATCAACGGTGAGCCCATCCTTTACTTCCAATACGACACTGAAAACGAAATTGCCGAAATAAGGCTTTTCCCAGCGCAACAGTCCGGCGTAAGCAATTGTAAACCCATCCCATCGGGCGATTACGAGATTATCGATACCATGGTGCTTATGGGCGATGCATGGACTACCAAAGTCAGGTTTCACAACCTCACCAAAACACGATTCCTGAAGTTTCAGTTCCGTTATACTACGCCTTCAGGTGAAGCTGTTGGCGCAATCCGTTTGCAACCCTGCACCAAAACAACCGTAAGCTTCAGACCGGCTTCCGACGAGTTGTTTATTGGCGAAGAAAAAGTTTTCGAACTGGTCACCAATAACCCCGGTAACCTGCGTTTCAGCAGTGAATGGACCTCGGGCCGCGCAATCGACTACCGCCTTGAACGCAGCGACGACCGCATAAACCTGCATGTACTACCCAATCAACCCGGACTGCAGACCTTACAGGCCGAAGTCCTTGCCGAAATACCCGATGTGGACATGCGCACCAACACACTAACCACACAACTTCCTCCCATAAGCGCGACTTTTACTGTAAAAACCAGCCGGCTGAAATTCCTCAATATCGACCGGAAAGATATCACCCTCGATGAGCAGGCACGGACCGGTGGCGTGGAAATACAGCTCGACAATGCCCGATCGTTGGAAATCAACAAAACCTACCGGGTCGAAAACCAGGAAAACCCAGGGGGTGTGCTGATTGCAGAAATTTTCACCCGCAGCTACCTTTCGAACGACCGGATCCTCTGTTACCTCCGCACATACAACTACCACAGGAGTTCCGACGGATATCTGTACATCAAGGATGGCGATCAGGCACAATTTATCTCCAACTTCAATATCACCCCATCTACCGCCATAACCAAACTATCGGTCATGCGCGAAGGATCCGACTGGAAATCCGATCTTTCGGTTCACCCGGGCGAGACCATCAGCTTAAAAATTGAAGGAACTGCCCTGTACAAAGCCAGGTTTCATGTCGAGGACCTGATTGACCTTACTACCGATACCCTTTTTAACAGTGAAAACGAAGTATTGCTGAAACTGAAAGTGCCTTTGAACATCAGCAAGAAGAAAGTAAGTCTGTACAATTATTCCGTAAATACCGGTTTTGCGCTGCAGGTAAAAGAATATGAAATACCGCGTCCTTTCGACTACATCATGCTTAACTATGGCGATATTAACCGCGTGTTTTCAGGTATTCACGGGCCCGTGCTTTTTGAGAAAACCATCCGCGATGTGGTTATTACTTTTAACCAAAACCGTATCGACTCGCCCGAAAAGCTTTATGGTTGCCAGCACCTGCTTATTGATGTAAAGGTAACCGGATCCAATAATGAGCTGATCGATACCCGCACACTGCCGGCCATCAAGGTATGTCCCGGTGACAATTCACCGCGTTATCCATATTACGACAAAAAAAACAGTTCCGCCGGCGAAATCAGCCTGAACAAATACCTGCGCAAGAACACCAGCGACCTCGACGACTGGTCGCGGATAACCCTTACCGTAAAAAACGACCCGGCTAAAAGCGAAGGCGAGGGGCAACAGAAAGAGCTTGACATCATCCTCAAAAAGAAATACAAGTTCGACATTGATGTATCTTTCCCTGCAGGATTGGTTACGGTTTCAGCAGATGAAGACAACCCCGGGAAAACATCATTCAGTAACCTGTATGGCATCAGCATGGCCATGGTAGCGCAATTTGCCTTTTACCATCCCGATAAGATTGCCAAAACAAGGCCTTACCGTATCGGGGCAGGTTTTCTGGCCCTCAATGCTTTTAATTTTCAAAGCGAAGAGCAGGATCTGGCCCTGGTGGTATTGGGAAGCCTGTATCCCACCACGCGCGATAAAAAACTGGCCTTTCCGCTCTACATCGGCGGCGGCTACCAATTCAAGGCCGGCAAGTGGATGATGCTGATCGGACCGGGGATTAGTATTAAGTTGTGAGGATTGGAAAGACCTGACAGAGTCGGCAGACCTGTCAGAGTCGTTGTAGAATGTTTCTGTAACTTGTCTCCTGGTCTTCTGTGTCTGCTAGTCGTGCAGTCATGCAGTCATGCAGTCATGCAGTCATGCAGTCGTGCAGTAGCGAAGTCAGAAAAGCAATAACATACCATTCCTGTAACCCCGAAGGGGTGACATTATTATAGAAAGGCAATAGCATCCCATCCATCAACCCCGAAGGGGTGGCATTATTAAAGATTACCCCCCGTCAGAGTTGGTCATGTGATGAGATTAAATTATTGCTATAATAATGTCACCCCTTCGGGGTTTCGGAATGTATGAAATTATATCATTACTATAATAATGCCACCCCTTCGGGGTTATCATTGATTAAACTACTGTTTTTTCAATTCAGTCACCCCCTTTTGATATTGTGATTGATTAAGTAATATTTAGCTATTCTTTCATTTCTTCATTTTCTCTTTACAACTTCATATAAAATATAAGGTATGGTTCAGTCAAAAACCATTATACTTAGCGTATTTCGGACGCTTACTAATAAAAGTAAAATCTACTTTTAACAGGGGTTTTGACGTTACAACCGGGTAAAAATTGCTTAAAAATTAAAAAATTAACAAATTTTAACTTATTCTCATTCAAGTCAATACAAAAACACGTACGCCAAAGTCCGAAAAAAATCGTTGAAATCGGCTACAACAATGAAAATTTGTATTAGTTTTAACATTGCCTAATTAACAAATTAATTATTTAACCTAAAACTTCTTTTTATGAAAAGACTAATGCTCATGCTCTTATGCGTGACGTTTGCAGGTATGCAAATGCTCTTCGCACAAGGAGTTACCATTACCGGTAAGGTTACGGATGCCAATGGTGAATCCATGCCTGGTGTAACCATTCAGGTTAAAGGAACCACCTCCGGTACGGTTACGCAGGCCGACGGTACTTACCGTTTGTCCGTTCCGGCCGATGCCACTACACTGGTCTTCAGTTTTGTGGGAATGAAAACCCAGGAAATTGGAATAGCCGGACAATCAGTGATTGATGTGATGCTCGAAGAAGAAGTAACCGCACTGAGTGAGATTGTTGTTGTGGGTTATGCTACGCAAACCAAAGCATCGGTTACCGGTTCGGTTACTTCGGTTTCCGGAGCTGCTCTGGAATCAGAAGCCGGCGCAAACCCCATTCAAAGGTTACAGGGTAAGGCTTCGGGTGTAAACATCACCTCAGCTCATACACCTGGTGGCGATGCCAACGTACTCATCCGTGGTGTTGGTACCATTAATAACTCTGCTCCACTTATGATTGTTGATGGTGTGCCTACCAAATACGGATTCTCACAAATTAACCCCAATGAAATTGAAAGTGTTACTGTATTGAAAGATGCTTCATCGGCAGCTATTTATGGTGCCCGTGGTGCCAATGGTGTTATCATTATCACCACCAAACGTGGCGAATCGGGCAAAACCCGTGTTTCTTTCAATGCTGTAATGGGTATGGGAAATGCCACCAATCAGTACGACCTCTTAAACACCCAGGAATTCGGTGAATTAAGCTGGAGACAGGCCGCTTACGAAGGTAAAGATATTTCTACTTATCCGGTTAGCCAGCTCTATGGAACAGGAGCTACTCCGGAAATTCCGGACTATATCAACCCGAATCGCGCTGTTGAAGGAAGTCCGGCCGTTGACCCGGCAAATTACATTGCTGATCCCGGCAATTTCACCCCTATTACCAGGGCTAACAAGGTTGGAACCGACTGGTACGATGAAATTTACCGTACTGCCTACAGGAAAGACCTGAACCTTACCCTTTCGGGTGGTACTGATAAAGGAACCTACGCTTTTACAGCAGGTTACCTGTCTGAAGACGGTATCCTTATCCATACCAATTTCGACCGTTATTCCCTTCGTTCGAATGCCGATGCCAAACTGAATAAATGGCTTGCCATTGGCCAATCACTGGGTTTGACCTATACCCAAAGAAAAGGGAATAATACCTACAATTCAGAAGCATCGCCCATTTCACAGGCATACCGTATGCAGCCCATTGTTCCTGTATACGATATCATGGGCAATTTTGCCGGTACAAAGGCGAATGGTACCGGAAACGGCGAAAACCCGGTTGCTGTATTGTGGCGCGACCGTATGGACCGTGGCAATAACCTCAGGGGCATCGGTAACTTCTATGTAGAAGCTACCGCTCTTAAGGATATCAAAATCAAATCATTGTTCGGATTCGACTACCGCAGTTACAATGGCAAGGATATTTTCATGAAGAATCCTGAATTTACGGAAGCCAAGCCGACCGATAATATGACCTCAGAGAACAATTATACGTTGCAGTGGACCTGGACCAACACCATTAATTACACCAAAACACTTGCTGATGTTCATAAGATCAGCCTGCTGGCAGGTTCTGAAGCCACTTCTTCTTACTATCGCAGGATGACTGCTTTCCGTTCAACCTTCTTTTCCACCGATGAGGATTTTATGTACCTGAATGCCGGTACTGCCGATATTCAGAACACTGAAGAAGGTAACGAGGAAAAATGGATGTCCTACTTTGGTCGTTTGAATTACTCTTTCATGGACCGGTATCTGATTGAAGCAACCGTGCGTCGTGATGGTTCATCAAGGTTCGGAGCAAACAACAAATGGTCGACTTTCCCCGCTTTCTCACTGGGTTGGAGGATCTCCGAAGAAGGCTTTATGGCTGGTACCAAGGCATATTTGTCATATTTAAAATTCCGCGGCGGCTGGGGCGTTTCCGGTAACGACGAATTGGGATCACCTTACAATGGTTACTCCACTTTCTACAGCAATCCCCAATTTACCAATTATGGTATTGCAGGCAACGCCACTGTTTCCACGCCGGGTTATTCGCATGACCGTTTGGGTAACCCCGATGCCCAGTGGGAAACCACTTATACCACCAATGTTGGTTTTGACGCTGCATTCCTGAACAACACCATCACCGCTACGTTTGACATGTGGTGGCGAGATACCAAGGATATGCTGTACCGCTTACCCTTACCCGCAGTAGTAGGCTCATTGCAGGCACCTTCGGTAAATGTGGCTGATATGCACAATACCGGGTTTGATATCGAAATCGGTTACAATAACAAAGCCCTCGGTGGAGACCTTACGTACAATGTCGGCTTGGTTTTATCACACTATAAAAATGAGATTAAATCACTGGCCCCGGGAATCGAGTACTTCGATGGCAATTCATTCCGTCAGATAACCTATTCAAGAGTTGCCGTTGGACATGCTTTCCCCGAATTTTTCGGATACCAGGTTGATGGTATTTTCAACACCGCTGAAGAAGCTGCTGCAGCTGAACCAGCCTTCGGAACAGGATATAACCAGCCCGGTCACTTCGATTTCCGCGATGTAAGCGGTCCCGATGGTGTTCCCGATGGTATAATTTCTGCTGACGACCGTACCTGGATAGGTAGCCCCCATCCAAAATTCACTGCCGGTTTGAATATCAACCTCAATTATAAGAACTTCGGATTTTCCACTTTCTTGTATTCAAGCTATGGCAACAAAATGATCAATGTTGTGAAACGCTGGATCGACTACAGCCAGTTTAACGGTAACCGCAGTCATGATGCGCTTTACGATTCATGGACACCGGATAATATGGGAGCCAGTCTTCCTGCATTTGATTCCGACCCCATAACACAGTACGCTTCATCGGCATTTGTTGAAGATGCTTCCTACCTCCGTTGCAAAAACATGCAATTGTCGTACGATTTACCCAGTTCACTTATCAATAAGTTGGGCATGAGTAATTTCCAGATTTATGTACTGGCATCGAACCTGTTCACCATCACCAAGTACAGCGGCCTCGATCCGGAAGTAAATACTTCAGGTGTTGATCTTGGTCACGACCATGGTGCATGGCCCAGTGTTCGCTGGTACAGCCTTGGATTAAAAGTTGACCTTTAATCAAGATCCGGTTTGATTAACTTTTTTTAAACGAAAACATATGAAAAAAATAATATTTCTTTCAACAATAGTACTGGCGCTGGCTACGTCGTTTTATTCATGTGGCGATGAATTTCTCGATACCAAGCCCACAGCATCGGCCAGCGATGTACTGCTTGCAGACGAAGCAGGCGTGGATGCATTGTTAATTGGCGCTTATCACCCGTTGGTAGGTGGTTTACATGCTGGCGGATGGTTTGGTGATTGGATCTGGTCAGCTTCCGTATCCAACTGGGTTTGGGGTTCGGTTCAGTCAGATGATGGTACAAAAGGTTCCGATATTACGGACCAGGCAACCATTGTACCGGTTGAGAACTTCACGGTGGATCCTACAAACGGTTATGTATCAGACAAATGGAATGGCAATTACGAAGCTGTTGCGCGTACCAACGACGTACTTCGGATTTTAGTTGCCGCCGGCAGTAAAGTGTCGGAAGACAAAGCCATACAGGTACAAGCTGAAGCCCGTTTCCTGCGTGCCTTTTATCATTTCGAACTAAAAAGGGTGTTCAATAACATTCCTTATATCCTTGAAAATGATATCCCCGAAACGGTACCCAATACCGGTATTGATACCTGGGCGCTGATGGAAGCTGATTTACAGTATGCCATTGATAATCTTCCTGAAACACAGGGTGATGTTGGACGTCCCACCAAATATGCAGCTATGGCCGTAATGGCAAGGGTACACCTGTTCCAGCACGACTATCCTGCTGCCAAAATACTTTTGGATGATATCATTGATGTAGCCGACAACGGAGGCAAATATGAACTCATGCCTAATTTCGACGACAATTACCTGATTGCCAAACGTAACAATAAGGAATCCATCTGGGAAATCCAGTACGCTGTTAACGATGGGGCTTCCGATTCACCCAATGCCAACTATGGCGATGCCCTGAATTACCCCCAGAATGTTGATGGTATGGGTACCTGCTGCGGTTTTCACACACCTACACAAAACCTGGTGAATGCTTACAAAACCGATGCAAACGGCTTACCGCTATTTGATACCTATAATGATACAGACTTGAAAAATGATATGGGTGTGGGATCAAATAAACCCTTTGCAGTTGATCTCGTTCAGACTGTTGACCCAAGGTTGGATTTCACTGTTGGTCGTCGCGGTATTCCTTTTCTCGATTGGGGTATCATGCGCGGTAAGGACTGGATTCGTGACCAGGGCAATGCCGGACCTTATGTATATCGTAAAAATATGTTCCTGAAATCAGAAAAAGGAACCTTGTCGACCACTTCGGGCTGGGCAACTGGTGTAAACGCTAACAATTACCGCGCTTACAGGTATGCTCACATATTGTTGTGGAGAGCCGAAGTTGCTGTTGAAGACAATGAACTCGACCTGGCTATGCAACTGGTGAACAGGGTTCGTGCCCGTGCAGCCAATAAGGTAGTTATGGGCCGTCTCGACTTTGCCGCCCTTGATACATTAAACCTTACTCAGGAAGCTATTGAACCGTTTGTCGACTATACACAACCGGCTGCCAATTACCTGGTTAATGAATATACCGATTTCCCCGACCAGGAATATGCCCGCAAGGCTGTTCGCATGGAACTCCGTCTTGAATTTGCCATGGAAGGTCACCGCTTCTTCGACCTTGTTCGTTGGGGCATTGTTAATGAAGTTATAAACGACTACATGGAGAGAGATCGTGACTTCAGAGGATTGTTTGGAGGTACAACACCAAAGGTATTCACTCCCAACAAAAATGAATATGCACCCATACCGCAGGGTCAGATTGATATTCAGGGATCTGATATTCTCAAACAGAATCCTGGCTATAATTAATAGCTAACGATTAGGTTATTATACAGTCCCGCCATTTGGCGGGACTTTTTTTATGCGCTATTCCAATCGAGAAGAAAATTGTTTACCTTTGACAGTACACCTGAAACCTGATGTCGGATAATAATACACTTGCAATGCTGGAAACCTTCCTGGCCAGTCACACCTGTACCATCAGAGACTACAGTGTTATTACCGATGTGTCCCTGTCGGAACTGTTCGAAACCGATCTACTCAGCATCCACTCCCTAACCGAATGTAATCTCGAACGCTTTCAGACCGACTCACTTTTGCTGCTCAACCAGGCAGAACAACAACACTACCCACGGGCCCGGTTTGCCTATGCCGATGCCGGCATTTTTACCCTGGCCAGCCTCATCAAAACCAAAAGAGCCATCCGTATTTATGTAAAGCTTATCGAGTTGCTCGTAAACCGGCTGCAGGGCAAGGCTTACGAAATAGCCACTTCTTACCCCGGCGACAAATAACCTGTTGTCGCAATTTCTTTTTCTTATTGAGTAGCATGCCTCAAAAAAGCAGGTAGCCTGTTAAACCGGTCCTGTCAGTCGAATTCCTTAACTATTTGCTGCATTTGTGCGTATAGTCTTTCCATGCTTAGCAACAATGCCAGCTGGGCCCTGGTCCGTTGCAGGTTGTGAAACGGGTGATGAATCCTGTAGTAGACATCGCCATTCAGGTAATCGGTCAGAAAACGTAACACCTGCATATACGTCATAACCCTTGCCGATAGCGCAAGGTGTTCTTTTTCCATATTGGTCAGCATACCGCGCGTAGCTTCCAGGAAACCCGAGACATAAGCCTTATAAAAGGCCAGGTTAATGCCTACCCGACTTACATCCGGATCATCTTCTTCCCCTGTATTGGTAAAGGTTCGTATCGAATCGCCGAAATCGTCATGCACCAATCCCGGCATTACGGTGTCGAGGTCGATAACACAAAGCGCCTTCCCCTGCCGGTTAAATAAAACATTGTTGATTTTTGTGTCGTGATGTACAATACGCAGGGGAATCCTTCCCTCCGCTCCCAGTTTCTGAAGGGTCAGCATTTCCCCGGCCCGGTTTTTCAGCTGCGCTATCTCCCATGCTGTTTCTCTGACCCGTTCAGGCATACCATTGCTGCAAGCCTGTTCAAACAGCGAAAGCCTGTAGGCCATGTCGTGAAAATGGGGTATGGTTTCGCCTATTTCATCAGCCGTTAAATCTGCCAACAGCTGTAAGAAATTTCCGTAAGCCTTTCCACCCTCATAAACCAGTTCTTCGCTGGTTGCCCTGTCAACGCATGGCTGACCCGGAATGAACAGAAAACATCGCCAGCACTGCTGTTCGCTGTCCGTATAGGTCAGGTTTCCATTATGACTGCTCACCAGTGTCAGTGTGCTGTAACGGGTGTCCTGAATACCCTTTGCCTGCAATTGTCTCCGGATATGCTCCGTAACCTTGCGAATGTTTTGCATAACGATATCGGGGTGATGAAACACATGGGTATTTAGCTGTTGCAGGAGGTAATCATCGGTATGATCTCCTTTGGTACATACCCGGTAAGTGCGATGGATATGACCCGAACCCACGGGAACAATACCGCTTATATTACCCTGTAAGTTAAACTGTCCGGCAATCTCCTTCAGCCTGTTGATATCAATTTCTGACATAGTGTTTCCTGTATAAAAATCAAG
>CAZUBW010000110.1:0-9761 GCA_964618645.1 uncultured Bacteroidales bacterium
TTTCTCTTCGTGTACTTCGTGTTAAAAAAAGACTGCCAAGCACAGCGCAGGCAGCGTATGGTGAGGATCATACTAACTATTGAATATCTATACTTTGTAATTACTAGCCTGACGGCTATGGCCGTCCCTTATTCGACTACAATGGTCTTGCGACTTACCGCGGAAACCTGGAAATATCCCAGGGTCCCGGGCTCAAAAAGAGATGGCAAATTTGTCCTGTAACTGATATTGCTCAGGTTCAGGTTCAATACCTCATACGCTAATTTGTAATAGTAGTCGTACATATCGGCTGACAACGATAATAGTTCCACGGCTACACTGTCGTTTTTGCTTAGCGGCACAGGCAATTTCAGGTTATCGATTTTCTCTGTATAAAGGTCGCTGAACAACCACAGTTCACTGCCTGATGTCTTCAGGGTATCGTTACAGGTGAAATTGATCTGGTAGTAGTGAATGTCATCGGGGTATGCCGAACCGGCATTCATATAAACATAATAGCCGGCAGGTTCTCCCTCCCATGCCTCCTGGTATTTGATATATAACGAATCGATACCATTCATCGCGATAACCGAAGCAGAGGACCTGTAGGTAACGCCTCCGGTACTGACCTCGAGCGTATACACCACGCCGGTTGTTACGGCAAAAACCGGACTGAAATACCATCCGTCGGAATCATAGGAATAGATAACGGTATCACCGGCATCTGAAATAACCCTAACCCGGGCATCCTCTGCCATGCGGCATGCATTGCTGTCGGATAAGGCTGTGCTGTAGGTAACCCTTACCTTTTGTACTTCGGGCTTGTCGACCAATACAGCCTCAATTACCGGTAAGTATTCACCCCCCGCCGATTCGGGAAAATCAATTATTCGTTCACAGGCATAACACCCTGTCAGTATCGCTGCCACGAGCAGCAACGTCTGCCAGCATGGTTGCGGCCAATGGCTATTTTCCAAATTTGAATTCATAAGATATAGAAGGAAATACACCAAAGAAAAAAAACTCCATCATGTTGAAATTTCTTTCCAGATAGCCGCTGTTGGGATTCTTGTCAATAGTACCGTCGGCAATATCTGAATAGGTATAAAAAACAGGGTTTTTTCTGGCATATACATTATAAACACTGATGGTCAGGTTATGGCGCGAAGGCACACTCCTTTGCAGTTCAAAACGAATCCCTATGTCGAGACGGTGATAATCGGGCATACGCTTATTATATAGCCTGTTGTCATCCATAAGGGGTATGGTTCTGCCGCGCAATTCGTACTTTCCCACCGGGAATGCATATGGATTACCACTCATATACACCCAGTTCGAAGACAACAAAATACGGGGTTTCAGCCTGTAATTCAGCATGAGTACCAGGTTATGCCGCCGGTCGTAATAGGGATGATAACACGTCTCGCCCGAAAGGGTGTGCTCGTGTATTCGTGTATCCGACAAGGTATAATTTACCATGCCGTTAAACCGGCCCGAAAGTTTGCGCAGCGAAACCTCCAAACCGCAGGTCTTCAGTCTTCCTTTTACCGGATCCATTTCGGTATCGCGATACAAATACACTTCATCGCTTATGGGTATCCTGTATTGATTATACAGCAGGGAATAATAGGCTTCCAGGGAAAAGTCCAGGCCCCTGTCTTCCTGCGAATGAAAGAAGCCCGCTGAAAAATGGTCGGCAAACTGGGGCTTGAGTTTTTTACTAATCATCAGGTACCGGTCGAACGGAATAATGACCTCAAAAACCGGGGCCCCATGATAATATTGATAATTTCGTGAATAGGCTGCCTTAAAGGAATTCTCTTCAGACAAATCGTACCTGGATGAAAGGATGATCTCAGGATCAAGACGTGTATGCACATCATCGGGATAAATTTTGTCGGCCGCCACCAGCCGTAGTCCTGTTTCAACCCACCAGTTGCGGATAAGATACCATTCGGCCTGCGCATAAACCGTACCTGATAACTGCTTATACGAACGTTTATCAATCCTGGCCGTTGCCAATGCAAATGTGCCGTTTTCCACGCTGGTGGGCGGAAGTACATTATACCTGGCATTCACACCTGTATTAATGCGAATGTTTTTCCTGGTAAAAGCCGTGAAATCGTATTTGAAAGCATAATTGCGCAGCTTTAAAGTTAGCGGTAAAGCAATATTGTCCTGGTTGTAGCTTTTGAAATGATGATCATACCAACTACCTGTCAGCGTCATGTTAGCGAAAACCTTATCGGAAAACAAATGATTCCAGCGGGCCGAAACCAATGCATTACCCCAACTGGTGCCGCCCGATTCCCAGAACATATCTTTCCCTGTGTAACCCGAAACGTAAAAGCGGTTGTGATGGTTCAGGGTAAAATTCACCTTACCGTTCAAATCGTAAAAGTAAAATCTGCCCAGTTCGTCCCTATCTTCCTTACTTTCCGTTAACCTCAGCAACTGGTCAAAATAAGTTCGCCGGCCCGACAAAATAAATGATGATTTATTGCGAATGACAGGCCCTTCAATCGTCAGCCTGCTGGTAAGCGTCCCTACAGATCCCGTAGCATGATAATGCTGGTTGTTTCCGTCTTTTAACCTTATATCCACGATAGATCCGAGTGATCCTCCTGTTTTTACCGGAAAATGCCCCTTATGAATCGATATCTCCTTAACGGCATCGGGATTAACCGTCGAGAACCATCCTGAAAAATGATACATATTGAACATGGGCGCATCATCCAGCACAAACGTAGAATGTTGCGGCAGGGTACCGCGCACATACAGCCCGTTTAACCCGTCGGTATTGGTTTGTACTCCCGGCATCATTTTCAGAAACTGAATAACATCATGCTCTCCCATCAGGGCAGGATATACGCCCATTATTTTCTCCGGCACCTTGTCGGTACCCATTTTGAGGTTCACCGCCCTGCTCAGCCTGTCCGATTCCAGCCTTACCGCGTCAATAGCCAGGGCTGTCACCGGTAAGGCAAAGGAAAGCACCGTATTGCCGCTGAGATCCATTTCGCGGGTAACTGTTGTATAACCAATAAAGGAACATTGGACTGTATAGGTTCCTTCGGGTAACGAAAAAGAATAATAACCGAAAGCATTGGTAGAAACTCCTTTTTTCAACTCGGGAAAAACAATGGATGCGCCAATCATTCTTTCTCCCGTGGCCGAGTCGGTAACAAAACCCGATAGCGTCCATACAGGTGCAGTTCTATCAACCTGTGTCACCATAAAGATTACCTGGGAGTCCTTAATGCGGTAACTGATGCCGGCTTGCCGGCTAAGTTCATCCAGAAAGGCTTTTAATGAAACGTTTTCAGCGTGAAGGGTGATGATGCCCGATTCGGGCACTTTGCTGGAACTATAGTAGCACGAAAGGTTATAACGCTCATGCAGCAAGTGAACAACCTCGTCAAACGGACAATTTTCAACATGAAGGGTAATCCGTTCCGGCAAATTTTTTTCCTGACACCGGGCAACCGGTAGCAGGCAAATGCTGAATAAGATCGCTGCAAGGAGGCGTGTCATGCAGCAAATATAACCACTAAAAGTTATTTGCCTGTTGTTATTTACATGGGCCGCCTTCGAGGTATATTTTGCTTCCCTGGTAACGCAGGCTGCTGCCGGTGGAAAGGCAAATGACTTCGAGCACGTTTTTGAGTTGTGGGTTGGCAAATTCTCCCGAAAACAGGCAATTTTCGAGTTCAGGGGCAATAACCAGGTCCACCCCGAAAAAAGCCTCGATATCACGTTCAACCTGGTACAGCGGAGTATTATCAAAAACAAGTGTATCGTTAACCCAGGCCGCTATATTTTCATCACCGGCTTTTTCTTTTATAATAGGATTTTGCTGCCCCCGGAAAATACCTATTTCTCCGGCCCCTAGTCTGACCTGGTTTTGTCCGTCATCTTTGGCTGAAAACATCACTTTGCCTTCTTCAACATATACCAGGGTAACACTGTCAGTTCGGTAATGGTTCACGTTAAAACGCGTGCCCAGGACTTCAATCGTTGTTCTGCCGGCGTCAACCGCAAAAGACGCGCCTGTTCCGGTCACATCAAAGAAAGCTTCGCCCGTAAGGGTAACGTTGCGGGTTTGCCGGCTGAATTGCCGTGGATATTGCAGGGAACTGTTATGATTCAGCCAAACCGTTGTTCCATCGGGAAGTATTACTTGCTGTTTTTCCGATGCAGTGGTTATGGTAAGCCATTCGGCCTGCTTATTTCTGCCGGCCATGAAAAAAACAGTCAGCGATACCAGCGCCAGTAAGGGCAACAAAATAACCGCGTAACGCAAAAACGACTTTATTTCAAAACGCTTTTGCGGTAGTTGAAAGGTGGTATCAGCAGAAGAATCGCGTAACGCCACAAACTTTTCCCATTCGCGGTCAACATCGGCCGGGGTGTTTTGTTCCAGGGTGCCTGTTAATTCCCATACTTTTTCAAGCTCAGCATAAGTCTCCCGGTTGCCGGGTTTTTCATTCAGCCATTTCTCCAGCAACAGCAGGTCGGCTTCCCCGGCCCTGCCCTTTAACTTTTCAGCAATAATATGGTAAATATCCGTCTGCAAGTGCTGGTTTTTAAATTGACAAATTGGTATTCAAATACCCTACCCCATAAAAGTAAAAACTGCAAAAGGCAACCAACGCAAAGGTAATCAAATAATTACTCTTATATAAGGGTTTCAGTTGCTCCCGAAGCACTTTCAGGGCCTTGGTAATGTGTTTCTCCACGGCCTTGACTGAAATGTCCAGTTCCTGGGCAATTTCCTTGTTGGTCATGTCGCTGAAACGGCTCAGCCTGAATACATGTTGGCATACGGGCGGAAGATTGTTAATGGCAGCGTGCAGCTGATCTTTCAGGCGTGTATTGTCTTCCGCTTCGGGTTCCTGGGAAAGAGTAAGCAATTGTGTTCCTTCGAGCGTGGTAAGCCGTTTTGATTTATTCAGCCGGTTAACGGCCGTGTTCAGTACAGCCTTATAGAAGTATCCTTTTGCTGCGCCCCGGATAACGATATTCTCCCGGTTCTGCCAGTAGTTCAGAAATACCTGCTGCACAACATCCCTGGCCTCATCCGTGTCTTTTACCACGGTATAAGCCAGGTTGCTCAAAGCATTGAATTCCTCGCGGAAAAATTTCTCAAACTCAGGGCCTGTCATGTCGCAAAAATATGGGAAAAAACTTATGAAAAGCAAGTGTTTGGTTTTTTCTCAACAATTCACTAATATTGCAGCCCTAATTTATGGTCCCATAGCTCAGCTGGTTAGAGCATCTGACTCATAATCAGAGGGTCCTTGGTTCGAGCCCAAGTGGGACCACAACAAGCAGGTTAACAGCCTGCTTTTTTATTTGCTGCAAATCATCGGGATAGCTTTTGATGATGTTCCGTTCAGTCAACTTTCATCCGGGGTTTTGCTTTTATAAGATGCATGTTACAGCATAGTATATTATTTTCTATTATTGCTTGACATATAATAGAAATATATCTATCTTTGATCTGTCGAAATGCAATCTCAATGAGAAAAGTAAAAGAAGTTATTAAACTGATCGAAGCTGACGGATGGATTTACTTTCAATCAACAGGTGACCATCATCATTTTAAACACCCAGTGAAGAAAGGTAAAGTAACCGTACCGGGTAAGGGTTCAGATAGCCTTCACCCAAAAACAGAAAATAGCATTTTGAAACAGGCAGGGCTCATTTGAGACCAAACCTTTTAAATTGTAAAACTTTAAAACCGTAACACATGGAACGTAAAATTGATGTAACTATATGCAAAACCGATACAGGATTTTCGGCACATATAGAGGAAGTATCGGGTGTTGTTACTACAGGCAAGACCATTGATGACATAAAGAAAAATATGTATGAGGCCTTGCAAGGTCACTTGACTGCTATGCGGGAAGATGGTGATCCGATACCTGAAGTTCTTCAGGGTGACTATGAGTTGGTTTTTAAGATGGATGTTGAATCACTTTTAGATTATTATCAGGGTATTTTAACACAATCAGCCATAGCTCGTTTAACTGGCATTAACGTGAAACAACTTAATCATTATGCTACAGGTGTGAGTAAGCCAAGACCCGAGCAGGTGAGGAAAATAGAAGCCGGATTACATAAATTAGGTGCAGAGCTTTTACAGTTACAATTATAGTAACCAGAAGTTAATTATACTTAGCCCCGGATAAACCTCCGGGGTTTTGCCTTTCTAAATCCGTTGCTCTTATTCTTATTCATCATGAGTTAATAACATTGTGCTCATCCCAATTATGCGTGCTGAATCAAAACCCATCGTTTGAGCAACTTAAGGGGGTCAGTATGCTCCGAAATGTTCACGTAATCATCAATGATGTTGTGGTATTGTTGAGTTAAACGCACTGGCAACACTTGCCAACACGCACCGTGCGTGGGCCCGACATACTTCGACAAAAGCTCAGTATGACGGTAGAGGTCGTGCCGGGACCAGCCGGGGGTTCGTTTTGTCCTGCCTGCGCCGAGGCTTCGGCAGGCAGGCTTGACTTTTCGGTTGCTGAGCTTGTCGAAGCTTGTTTCGTTCTTTGGATCAAGCCTGCAGCATGAAATGGGCCTGCCTGCCTCAGCATGGCCCTGGCATGGCAGGCAGGGTTCGGGGCAAAGCCCCGGCCAAATGCTAACCATCAATGATATGGTTTTATTCGGCTATAATTGGCTTACGCCCCTACAGGGCTATATTTCTGCATATTGCTAATACACAGGGCGATGCCCTGTGCTATTGCTTGTGCGCTTTCAGCGCAATGGGTAGATAGATTTATCATTTTTAACGAGGTTTTGCATTGTTAGTACAGACATGACATACCAACACGCATAGTGCGGGGTCAGCCATACTTCGATAAGCCTGCCTTGGCGGCAGACCTATGTTTTTAAACACTAAGAGCACTAAGAAAAAACTTCACTAAGATCACCAAGAAAAAAGAACACGAAGAGCGTCCCGCCGATGGCGTTACGTTGATGGCGTTACCCCTTGCTTGTGAACGTTTTCAACGTATACCTGAGTATTAAGGTCCTGGCAAAGATTTTCTACTTTAGAACAGGTAGCACTTACCAAAACGCACCGTGCGGTGGCCAGACATACTTCGACAAAAGCTCAGTATGACGGTAGAGGTCTTGCCGGGACCAGCCGGGGGTTCGTTTTGTCCTGCCTCAGCATGGCCCTGGCATGGCAGGCGAAAAAGTGGAATATAATCCAACACAGACTCCTCACTGAGTTCCCGCAAATATGCGGGACAGGCATTGTAGACCGCTCAGAGTCCTATTCACTACCACCTGGTGTTTTTAATCTATTCGTCATTTTTTCTTTTTATTTCCTTTCAATAGTTTTTTCTCATCTCCATCAAGTTTCCGTTGCAGTTTCTTGACATCCTCTGCCGGTGGAAGGTTTTCCGGCACAATACCTCTTTGTGTCAACATATTTCTTACTGCAAAATTGTTGTCGATATGCTCTTTTTCAATTTTTGTTTGCCCTTTTAAGTCTTTGCTTTGCACATTCAATCCTGTCATTTCGGCTGCTAAGTCTTTAGCTTTTATGCTGATCGTAGGAAGAAAATCCGCAACTGGTCGACTATCTGGAACTCCCATTTTACGTTTAAGCATTTGGGTATTTAATCTGAATAAAGCTTGGTCACCTTTACTCCTAATTATTGCAAATCCTTGGTTGTCAACACCACGCTCATAAAGAATACCGGATAGTTGTTTTTCAGTTTGGCTTAATTTTTCACGAGCTTTTACCCTTTCGTATTCTAAAATCCGTTGTTCAACCAATTCTGCTCTGCGAGTTTGTACCGCGAAATAGTTTTGAGCAAACGCAATTTCTTCTTTTCTGCTATCGCCATTTTGAGCAATTAGATAGCAGGCATATCTTGTTAGAAGAATATCATCTATTTCTTTTTCAGCACCTTTTGGCATTGGTATCGTTTTCCTGATGTCAGGAAAATGATAATCCAAATCGTCAATCGAAGTACGGTCTTGCCTTGCACACTTGGCGGTAATGTTCACCGGTATACGCAGTTGCCCCTGCCTGCCTGGCTTGGGCCTGCGCAACGCGGTATAAATCATGTTAATCGACAGTTTATGTGCATTTTGATTCGGTCCGACCCGGATTTGGTTTTATCTGATATCTTTGAAGGCAAAAAAGATTCTGATGGAAAAATATGGTGAATACCTGTTTGACGCTGGCGCTGATAACATAAAAGAATGCCTGCTGCATCTTACTGAAGAAGATATTGAATCGTGTTGTGAATACAAAATATTCAACCGTGGCTTTGATTATTTCAACGATGGCAGGGTTGAACAAATATGGTTCAATAATAAAGCAAATACCATATCAGCTGAAGTTATCGGAACAAAGGAATACAGCGTGGAAATCTACCTGGATAATGAAGAAGTTCATGGAACCTGTTCCTGTGAATATTATGGGGTATGCAAGCACATTATTGCAGTAATGATGTGTATCGTCGTAAATGGTATTGAATATATTGGGGAAAATGATTTGATGCAACTGCCAACCATAAAAGCGCTGGATTTCTTAAAATCACATCTCCAGGAGCTTTCTAAAGAAGAACTGATAAACCTGGTAATGAAATTTGCCCCGAAAATTACATACTTAAAATCCACAACAGTAAGGCTGATCAAAAAGACGCAAACAAAATTTTTACCCAGGTAGAGAAAAAGATCCTGGGATTTTTTAAAGAAGAGAAACTGCTTTGGAATCCCGCTGGTATGGAATCTTCTTTGATGGGCCAACTTGAGAAAATAAAAGGATTTGAAAACATTCTGGCCAATGATATCGGGCAATTACTTTTAAAAATTATGCAGGAAGTTAATGCTGCTTTTGATGAGGGTTACCTGTATATAGACAACCATTATCACGAAGAATATTTTGAATCACCAGCATTTGACCATTTTGTCATTTCATACATACGGCAACTACCCTTTACCGATAAAATGAAGTTCTTAAAAGAATTGACAACAATCTGACGGAAACAGGCGATAACTGCTATGCAAGAATCGCAGAAACTATTAGTCAGGTCAAACAAATTAATCCTGCACTGGCTAAAGAAATTTTAACCGATATCCGGATAAATTACAAAAGAAGGACCAAACTTATAAGTATGCTCAGGCGATTCGATTAACCTGGGAAACTTTTTGAAGACCTGCCTTTCGGCCAGATAACCTGGTAAACCTTCATTCTTTTCAAGTTCCGGGGCTTCAAATGCGACCAATTTTTCAATATCCATTTTTAACAGGTAGCGCTATTGTTCGGGGGTCAGTAACTCCGAAATATCCATATGGCCAGCCATACTTCGATAAGCCTGCCTTGGCGGCAGACCTATGTTTTTAAACACTAAGAGCACTAAGAAAAAACTTCACAGCTTGTCCCGCTTCGGCGGGAAAGATCACCAAGAAAAAAGAACACGAAGAGCGTCCCGCCGATGGCGGCACTTTGATGGCGTTACCACTTGCTTGTGAACGTTTTGAATATTTCAGTGCTTTACCACATCGTGTGCGGAGCATAATTATAAATTCCATATAGAGACGTTGTGCCGTTCAAACGAAGTCGAGGTAAGAGACGGAGTGCGTTCACAACGTCAGTCTTCCCTGCCTGCCGTAGCCTTGGCGCAGGCAGGTTTGGTTTTCTGTGACGACAGAAAGTGACAAAAAGAAAACTTCGTTCTTTGGATCAAGCCTGCAGCATGAAATGGGCCTGCCTGCCTCTGCATGGCCCTGGCATGGCAGGCAGG
>CAZUBW010000111.1:0-9648 GCA_964618645.1 uncultured Bacteroidales bacterium
GTAAACCCACAGAAAAAATCCGTGGCAAAGCAAAAAACATCATCTTTATGGTGAGCGACGGGATGAGCAACGGTACCCTTACCATGGCCGATTTATTTCTCCAACGCAAAGAAAAAAGATCAAGTAACTGGATACAGTTGTACCGCGAAAATAAAGTTTCGAGAGCCCTGATGGACACTTCATCAGCTAACTCACTGGTGACTGATTCTGCTGCAGCCAGCTCAGCATGGGGCGGCGGTAAAAAGGTAAATAACGGCTCACTTAATGTAAATGCCGACGGATCCTTGAATAGACCCATCCTGCAAAAGTTTAAGGAAGCCGGGAAAGCTGTTGGATGCGTGACAACAGTGCCCATAACCCATGCCACTCCGGCTGGTTTTTGTGTTAATGTAAAGAGCCGAAACGACCAGTCTGCCATTGCATCGTTGTACCTTCCACTGGAATTCGATGTGATGATGGGGGGTGGTTTTGAGTATTTCAGCGAATCAAAACGAAAAGACGGCAGAGACCTGTTCAGTGAATTTCGAAACAAGGGTTACCAGGTAGCGCTTACCAACAAAGAAATGAAAAATGCTTCTCCGGGAAAACCTTTGCTGGGTGTATTTTATGAGGACGGACTTCCCTATTCATTAGACCAACTGTCGGATCCAAATCTTTCGGAAAAAGTACCCACGCTGGCAGCCATGACGCAAAAAGCCATTGAACTGATGAGCGCTAACCCCAATGGCTTTGTACTGCAAGTGGAAGGTGGAAAAGTCGATTGGGCAGCCCATGCAAACGATGCTGCCGGGTTAATATATGACCAGATTGCTTTTGATGACGCCATCAAAGTAGCTATTGATTTTGCCGAAAAAGATAAGAATACCCTGGTTGTCATTACCACCGACCATGGTAATGCCAATCCCGGGTTAATAAAAAGCACTAATGTTGACCAGAAATTTGAATCGCTTTTGAAATTCAAACATACCAACGACTGGGTTCTCTACGGAATAAATAAAGACTTTTCGGCCAACCAGGTTATTGAGCGTATTTACGGCGCTCAACAGATAACCATAACACAACCTGAGGCAAAAAGCCTGCTCGAAGATTATTTAACACAAAGTAACAACGGAATTTACAACGCTTACAAACTTCCGTTCCGGAAATTTGCGCAAATTCAGCAAAACTATACCTCCATTGGCTGGTCGGGTATGGATCATTCAGCCGATTTTGTTGAACTGGCCATGTTCGGCCCCGGAAGCACAGCGCTTAACCCTTTTGTCAGCAATATGGAATTACATTCTTTCATGCTCGATGTAACAAATGTTAATATCCTGTAAAGCCAATTTTGTAAATATGAAACGTCCATAAATTAAAAATTATACAGATGAAAAACACCGGTAAATTTTTGCTGATTATTATCGCCTTTTTCTTTGCCGGATGTGATGACCAAAACATCCCGTCCTCAATCCTCAGGTTCAATGAAGAAGGAAAATTTAAAATTGTACAGTTTACGGATACACACTTTGAATACAACGCGCCACAATCGGACACCGTATTAACCATCATACAGACGGTTATAAATGAAGAAAAACCCGACCTGGTTGTCATTACCGGAGATGTGGTTTGTTCCAAAGAAACCAGGGAAGCCTGGCTTCAACTTACCCGTGCATTTGTCGATGCCAAAGTTCCCTGGGCCATTACCCTTGGGAACCACGATCATGAATATGCCCTGTCAAACAGGGAAATTATTGCACTAATCGACACATTGCCCTACTGCTTAACCTCAAACGGGCCTGAAGATATCAGCGGCTCGGGTAACTATATATTGCCTGTTCTTTCTGCTGAAAACGAATCAATAGCAGCGCTACTGTACTTTTTCGACTCCAATGCTTATTCCTTTGATAAAAAGGTATCGACTTATGACTGGATCAAATTCGATCAGATTGCGTGGTATCGCGCGCAGAGTAAAGCATTTACCAAACAAAACAATGGTAATCCCTATCCTGCACTGGGCTTTTTTCATATCCCACTACCCGAGTATAACCAAATCAGGTATGATTCGATCACGGTGGGTTCAAACATTGAAGAACCCTGTCCTCCTGCTATTAATTCAGGCTTTTTTAATGCCATGCTCGAGATGAAAGACATCATGGGAACCTTTGTCGGTCACGATCATAACAACAATTATATTGGCTGTTTACAAAATATTTGCCTGGCATATGGTTGCAAAACCGGGCTGAATTCCTATGGAGATCTGGAAAAAGGCGCCCGTATTATTATACTGCATGAGGGTGAGCGTAAATTCGACACCTGGATCCGCTCCATTGACAAAACCCCAAAGCTCTTTACAACCTATCCGTCTTCCTTTTCCGCAGTATCTAGTAACCCTTAATCACTGTTTATGTCCTTTTAAGGACGCCTATAACATACCCATGGATTGAAGCAACCGGAGCTTTAATTCCCTGGTGAAAGGGTCATCCGTTTCGCGGTTTTCCAATAGTTGTTGTAAACGTGTATGTTCAAGCAACCTTACCGGTGCCTGGCTCATAACAACAATTTCGTGCCCCAGCAACAACGCCTCATCCACATCGTGGGTAACAAAAATAACTGTCCGCTTGTCGCTTTGCCAGATGCGCGAAAAAGTCCTGATCAGGTTGTATTTCAGTTTAACATCCAATCCTTTGAGCGGTTCGTCCATTAAAATGACATCGGACGGGTAAGCAAAGGCCCGGGCAATGGAAACCCGTTGCCGCATTCCTCCGCTTAGTTTCGAAGGATAATATCCTTCAAATCCTTCTAGATCCACAAGCCTTATAAAGCGACTTGTGATTTTCTTTTTTTCCGCTTCAGGCAGGTTTTGGTTGAGCACAAAGGCGATATTCTCTTCAACGGTTTTCCACGGAAGTAATCGCGGATCCTGAAATATGTATGATATCGTTTTATCTTCGAAACCACTCAACAATCCGCCATCAGGCAAGGTCAGGCCTCCTATGATATTCAGCAGTGTCGTTTTTCCGCATCCCGATGGGCCCAGTATACAGGTTATCTGCCCCAGGGGAAACGTCAGGCTGAAATCCCTGAAAATTGCCATCTCCCCGTAGGCCTTATGCAATCCTTTTATTTCAAGTTCCTTGCTCATTGTTTCCAGGGTGTAACTTGGTGTTCGGCAAACCTGATCAGCTTCTCAAAACCGAAACTGATGAGCACGGCCAGCATGGTCCACGCAATTACAGCTTCTACATTCAGAAATGTTTGGGCCTCATGCATAATGGTACCAATACCAAACCTGGGCTGACTGAGTACTTCACCGATGATGATGGCACGCCATCCGATTCCCATGGCGCTTGAAGCCCCGCTGATGATGAAAGGCATGATGGCAGGTATATATACCTCCTGAATAATCCGTTTTCTGCCGGTTTTATAAAAGTTGGCCATTTCAACCAGGTCGCGATCGATGCTGCCTATGCCATCAATAACATTGGTGCAAATAAAAGGAAACATGGTAAGCATGGCAATGAATACCGGAACCGCACTGGCATGAAACCAGATAAGGGCCAGCAATATCAGGGCAATCACCGGAATGGAGCGTATGGTAATCAGTATGGGCTTTAGGAATGCGTTGAACGAAGCGCTTAGTCCGGCCCATATTCCAATGCCCACCCCCAGTAAAAAGGATATTGCAAATCCGATGATTCCGCGCAATATAGTGGTACCAATTATAGCTATGAATTTACCGTCGCCAAATAATTTCAGTGTGGTAAGCAGGGTTTTCCCGGGAGGTGGAAGAATAAACTCCGAATCATAATGCAGCGCCAGCAATTTCCAAATGGCCAGCATCACCATTACTGAGACTACACTGATGATTTGTGTTTTAGTAACAGAAAGCTTCATCGGGTATCTTTCCTCCAATAATTTCGGGGTTCAGCTGGTAAAACACATTCAGGTAATTGCTAACCTGCTGCTCAATACCGCGAACACGGACAAACTTAAGGTTGGCGCGTGGAATGGCTGCAAGTGCCACCGCCGCATCGGGCAAAATCCGGTGCTTTACAATGAGCAGGGCGGCGCTGTCGGGTTGTTGGTTCACCCACAATGTGGATGCCGCATAGGCCGATATCACCTGCTCAACCAGCTGCGGATTTTCCTGTATCAGTTTCTTTTTGGCCATAAAGGCGGTAATGGCCAGCGGGTTTCCCTGGTGCTGCGCCCACTCGTCGTTCAGATCGAATATGGGTTTTACCTGTTTGTTTTTTTGCATCACCAGGCTGGCGAAGGGTTCTGCTATCACGCCAATTTCAGCCTGTCCGGCTGCCACCGCGTTTGCCAGGTCAATATGGGTAGGAAAACTGTAATCGAGGGTCAGGTCTTTTTCAGGATCGATACCATTTTTTAACAACAGGTACCGGAACAGCACATCAGGTGTCATGCCCCGCGCCATAACATGCACTCTTTTGCCTTTCAGGTGGGTCCACCGGGTAATGGCTGTATCACTGCCAAACACATAAAAAGTTCCCCATACCGGAATGGCCAGCAATTGGTATTCCAAACCTTTATTATACACGATAGCGGCCATGGTGGTGGGCAAAATGGCAAAATCGGCTGTGCCCTCAAGCATCATCTTCCGCACCTGGATGGGTTCGTTCAGTATCTGTACCTGAAGGGTGTGATGATCGTCATTACCCAGGCTGTCGATCATCCGGATCATGCCCATGGCCGATGGCCCTTTGAGGGTGGCAATGGTAAAGTTTTCAGCGCTGCCCGGCTGTGATGTCCGGCAACCTGCCAACACCAATAACAATAACGGTATGATGAATAATCTGCTCCTCATAAAGGTTTTAATTCCACAAAACTATTTATTTCCATGCATTTCCGCATCATTTTGGGAAAGGAATTGCTAAAATGACAGGGACAAGGGACAAGAGACAAAAGACAAGACAAGCGACAATAACGGTAACAGTAGTAGCAATGAAAGATGCTGTAAGTCGCATGCTTCGACTCCGCTCAGCACACTGTACCAGTCAAATCTCAAATCACATCACACACACATCAAGCATCCAGCATCCAGTATCCAGTATCTTTCATCGACTACCCACCTCCATTCACCCTTCAAGGGTCTGCAACCGCTTGAAGGGGAATCTTCTACCCGACTGCATGACTGCACGACTGCACGACTTTGCAGACTTAGAAGACTTAGGAGACTTTGAAGACAAAATTATTTTGCCAATTAAAAACAAATTCCTACTTTTGTGAATCAAATAACAATAAAACCTGTTACGGCACTGAGGTTTAAAAATAGTTTTAAATCAAGGACTTACAGGTTATTTTTTAATCCAATCCGGAGGTATGCTGATGGAAAAGAGAGTAGGAACTGCACTAATTCAGGTTGAGCACCGCGACGTAGCTCACCAGCTGAACGAAATCATTTCAAATCATTCCCACATTGTTTTAGGACGTCAGGGCTTGCCGCGCAGCAACGGGCAAAGCATTATTTCCCTTGTTCTTGAAGGTACCACCGATGAGATTGGATCCCTTACCGGCCAGTTGGGCAGGTTAAAGGGTATTCAGGTAAAGTCGGTACTTTTAAAGAACAAAAATGATGCATAAAAATTTCCTGTTGGTTGCGGTATTTTCCGCCATTTTCACCGGTGCTTTTTGTCAGCCCGTCATTCAAAAATCTTCGGAATCTGATTCGGTCAGTCTCCCGGAACAACCCACCGCGCTGGGTGAAGTTACCGTGTCGAGTCTGCGTTTTAACCGTAAAGTAAAAGAATTGCCAACACCACTGGCAGTGATTGGCACCTACGAATACAAACTTCAGTCGGCACTTACCCTTTCAAATGTGTTGGGTTCACAACCCGGCATTGCCATGGGAAGCGACGGTGTATGGGCTACCAACGTAGTCGTACGCGGGTTGAACGAAAACCGGCTGGTAACGCTCATTGACGGACACCGGGTGGAAACTGCCACCGATCTTACTGCATCGTTTAGCATGATTGACGTGAATGATATTGAACGGGTGGAGGTCATCAAAGGCGCACAATCGTCGCTTTACGGCACAGGCGCCATGGGCGGCATTGTCAATGTCATTACACGCGACGGCCATTTTGCCGCAAAGCCCTATATCTCGGGAAACCTTACCTCGGGGTTTGCCTCGGCCAACAAACTCTTTACTGAACATGCCGATATCAGCACAGGGGCATCAAAATGGTACCTGAGGGTAAGCGGTACTTATGGAAAAGCCGACGACATAAGAACCCCCGAAGGTGAGCTGCCCAACAGCCAGTACGCCTATAATAACGTGGCCGTAAAAACAGGATTCAAACCCCGGAACAATCACCTGTTCAAAGTGCAATACCAGCGCAACTGGAACACCAACGTAGGCATTCCCGGAGGAAGTGCTTTTGCAGGACCTGCAGAAGCAACCTACACCGACATAGGCCGGCATTTGCTGGCTGCCAGCTACGAAATAACAGATATATCAGAGCAACTGGCTTCACTAAAGCTCAGTTATTTCACGCAATACATCCGGCGCGATGTAGATATGATCCCCAACACGGTAACCGAAACCACACTGCCAAACGGGAACCTGCAACGAACCACCCCTACCCTGGTTACCCCTGTTGGAAAGCACCTTACCAACGGTGTGCAGTTCCAAAGCACCTGGCATGTTGCCTCGAACCAAACCCTGGTAGCCGGTATTGACGCGTGGGCACGCAGGCTGACCACCGACCGTACCAAGTACATCACGGTGGAAGTAGCCAACCCGCAAGGCACGGTGTTGGTTACCAACCAGCTTGAGCGGGGCGAAACTCCTATTCCGGAATCTACCTTTGGAAGCGCGGGTTTTTTCATGCAACACGAACTGCGCCTGCCAAAACGTTTTACGCTCATCACAGGCGGACGTATCGATGGCATTTACATTGAAAATAAGCAGGGACTGGATTTGGATTACCTGGTAGTAAACGGTACCCGCAATGATTCACCTGCCAATCAACGTATCACCTTCGAAAAAGGTAATGAAAACAGCTTTTCGTGGAGTGCCAATGCCGGTTTACTGTATGACCTTTCGGAATTCTCAGGGATTACCCTTAACCTGGCACGCTCATTCAGGGCGCCATCACTCGAAGAGCGCTTTAAATATATCGACCTGGGTAATTTTGTACGCCTGGGCGACCCCGCCCTGGAACCCGAAAGCGGCTACAATGCCGACCTGGGATTCAGGGTTTGGAAACCTGGATTTACCTTCCAGGCCGGGATTTTTGTTAACCGGCTCACCAACCTCATTGTCGAAACACCGGGCGAGTTCAGTTACACCGTAAATACTGGTACCGATGCCGTGGTTATTGATACCCTCCCCGCCCTTGTACTTACCAACGTGAGCAAGGCACTGCTCTATGGCTTCGATTATGAGTTGCAGGCCAGACTATACCAGGGATTTGTACTGCTTCATTCGGGTTCCTTTGTCAGGGGCAGGGATACCGAAGCCGATGCCAACCTGCCACAAATACCTCCGGCAAACGGTCGCCTTGGCATCCGTTATACACGCCTGGGAATTGGATCGGCCGAACTGGCGCTGACCGGTGCGCTGAAACAGGAAAAAACTGCTGAAAACGAACAAAAAACCGATGGATATACACGACTTGACCTGATGTTGCGAACCGACCGGCTACACCTGGGACCCTTGGCCCTCGAGCTTTTTGCCGGCATCGACAATATTGCGGATAAGCGCTACACCAACCACCTTTCAACCAACCGGGGAAGCATCAGCGTGGAATCAGGGCGAAATATCTATGTGCGTGTCAACCTGGCTTTTTAATAAAACGGATTTGGCTTAACAAAAAAATTAAGGTATTTCAACTTTTGTGCTGTATTCAATCGAAACTCGGCTAATGAAAACCATATAGCAAAACTGTACTTTTGTACAAAAAGCATATGCAGTTTGGCGAACTCTATAACCATAACGACCGGCAGATCCTTAAAATTGCCGAAGACTCTCTCGATCCGAAAATTGACAGGATACAGGAAATAATTGATTATGCCAGGGAGGCAGGCATTGAGAAAATTGGCATTGCCAATTGCATTACTTTTAACAGGGAAGCCGACCTACTCGAAAACATGCTGACAGAATCAGGATTTGAGGTTTCAAAAGTGAACTGTAAATACGGCAGGGTAAATTTTAGCGACCTGGTGCCGGGTTACCGGGGTATTTCCTGTAATCCGGCAGGCCAGGCCAAGTACCTCGAAGAAAGCGGAACCCAGCTCAATATTATGATGGGATTGTGCCTGGGACACGATATGATTTTCAATACCAAATCCCAGGCACCTGTAACGCCTTTAATCGTTAAGGATCGTAAACTTAAACACCACTCCCTGCTGAAATTTCAACAGGATCCTGAATAATCATCATTCCTGCTCAAAACTTCTTATTACTTTTGTAAAGGTTTCCTTTTTATGTTCTCAGGAAACCCTTATGATATTCATGCGTAATTATTCAGGCATAATAATTGCATGAAAAATGCAAAGTATACACATACATAACATGAATAATGGCCATGCAATCACTTATTCAACTTAAGCATCAACCTAATATGATTTCTAAAGCTATGATCGGAAATACCAAAATTACACGCGCGCTCATTTTTGCCCTGCTGTGTCTGACAGCATCCTTTTTCATTGTATCGTGCGAAACCGAAGAAGATCCCTTTGACGAAACCCTGCTGATCGGGAAATGGCAATCGGGGACATTGTATTACAAGTATTTCGACGATGGTTCAGGCGCTACCTGGGACACCGGTGACGATGTCACTGAAGAAGAAGCCCAGGAATTCACCTGGACCCTAGTACAATCGGAACTTACCCATATCCACATAATGGAAATGGGCGGTGTTGTGCCAAAGGTATATACGGTAACAGAACTAACGGCCACTACCCTGAAATACAAGGACGATTTCGACAAGTCGTATTCTTTTACCAAGGTTACACTGTAAATCGGCTGACGATCGCAGGGGACTATTCCAGGTATAAAGCATTTAATCATGAAAAAACCATTTAAATCAGTCATTATTGGCATAGCCTCATTGTTACTGCTGGTTATAACAGTCATTGGCATTATGATATGGCTTGTTTTCACCCCTGACAGGATAACCCCCATTGTGCGTAAACAGGCCGAAAAATATATCAGTTGCCAATCGGAAATTGGCAGGGTTGAGTTAACCTTCTTCAGCACCTTTCCCCGTTTCGGACTTAAAGTGAACCGCTTTGCGCTGATCAACCCGGTTGCAATTGCCACAAGCGATACCCTGGTATCGGTTGAGGAATTAACCGGTGTGGTGGATGTCTCGGCATGGCGGAAAAATAAAAATTTGGTATTGACAGGACTAATGCTGTCAAACGGCAACATACATGCTTTTATTGATTCGACAGGCCAATCCAATTTTATGGTTTTCGTCACCGATACCACTGCCCAACCCGAATCTGATAGTGAAACACCCTACACTTCCATTGATATCGACAATATTAAACTCGATAACGTCAACCTCGATTACACCGACCTGTCGGGGAAGCTGAAAGCTGTTGTTCGCAACCTCACCGCGGATGTTTCCGGAAACATTCGCGACAACCACATCGAAGGACGTATCAAAACGGACAGGGCAGTTGTTTCTTTCG
>CAZUBW010000112.1:0-1508 GCA_964618645.1 uncultured Bacteroidales bacterium
CGTCATTGCGAGGGAGGCACGACCGAAGCAATCTTCTAATATACAACAGATTGCTTCACTTCGTTCGCAATGATGGCGTCGATTAGCTGACTTATTAGACAGCCTATTAGCTGAGAAATAACGATTTAAGGGTTGCCCATCAGCGTGGTGTAATTTTGATAGTGCTTGTCGGCGATCGCATTGAGAGAATCACTGAGCACAGTCTGGTTAAAACTTTTACTGATATTGATGAGGTTTTGTAGCACCTGAAACTGGTAAAGCACCTCATCGTTAATGGCGGCAACAAATTGTTGCCGCTGATCGAGGTAATAGTTTAACTGTTCGTGGCAAATATGGCCCAATTGTTCAACCAGTTTGTTGGCTTTGTCGAAACGGTTGCAGCGGTAATAGGTGCTGGCAACCTGGATGATCACATGGTCATAGGGGATTTTTTCATCAGGTGTCAGTTCAAGGCAACGATCCAGTACCTGAACTGCCCTGGCCGTGTCGTTACGGTTGGCCAGTTCCGTGGCCAGTTGTACAAAACGGTTTCGCATACGCACCACCGAGGTAGTACGAACATGAAAATCATCAAGATAAACATCGGGTTCGTTCATTCGTCCCCAGCGATATTTGTTCATGAGGTTTTCGTACAACTGTTCAGTCGCCACACGGCCGGCTTCATAACGGCCAATACTTTGAGAATGGATTGGAACAAGACGGTAGGCAAAGCCCTCTAATTGCATGTAGTTTTCCAGGCCAAGCGTGCCTTCGTGTCCGATGGAGGCGAAATACACAGGACGTTCCCAATGGTTATGCGCCAGAATATCCATGACAACAATCGCGCTCTTGCTCATGTTGCTGCGGTTATAGGTCCATTCAATGGCCGGCACTATCTTGTCGCGATCGTCGGCAGAAACAGTACCGTTTTTCAGTACCAAAGCTGTATCTACAGGAAGTCTGAAGTGACGCGTGGGTATGAAATTGAATTTTTCACCTGAGGTGGTTTCAATTTTTGCCTTTGGCAGTTCACTGGTTACCACTTCAAGGATTTCTTTCAGTGAAGCCGTTTGCTGTGTGCGCTCCTGCACAAAAATGTAATCACGCGTACCGTTGATATACTGTTCATGGGTGAGGGTTATCGGAAGGGTTTCAGACGTATAGGCTTTTCGTTTCATCTGATCGATATACCAGTCCATGTTCAGGAGCATCAGGTTTACCACCCTCACGTCGGTTCGTATGCCTTCTACTTCCTGGGCGTACCAGAGCGGGAAGGTATCATTGTCACCGTTGGTAAACAGGATGGCATTGGGCGGACAGGTTTCGAGGTAATTGTATGCTATATCCCTGGCGGTATAACGTCCCGAACGGTTGTGGTCGTCCCAGTTTTCACGGGCCATAATACCGGGAACCAGCAGAAAACAGGCCAGGGTAATCAGCGTTGCGGTAACAGGTTTCCGGTATTTTGCGCCCAGCGAATCATAAATAGCCATTACACCCAGCCCTATCCAAATGGCAAAAGCATAGAA
>CAZUBW010000112.1:1608-9646 GCA_964618645.1 uncultured Bacteroidales bacterium
ATCAGGATTTCATCAACAAACCGGATACCACTGATCCAGTTACCATTCAGCGGATCGCCGTATCCCTGTATGTCGTTCTGCCTGCCGACAAAATTCCACATAAAATAACGCAGGTACATGTGCCCCACCTGGTAGTGAAAAAAGAACCTGAGATTACTGCCAAATCCGGGTGGACTTCGGGGTTTGGTTTTATCGAACACCACATTTCCTTTGTCGTCGCGAACCACGTTGTTCTGTGAGTCCCTTCGGGGTTCGTATAACTGGCTTTCTTTCAGGCCGGCCCAGTCCATATAAACCTGGGTATGATCACTTTCGGAACTCCACATCCGGGGGAAGAATGTGGTAAAACGCTCGTCGTAAACGTAGCTGAGTTTCTGATTGGTGATTTTGTACCGGCCATCAATGGGGGTATAGGTTGGTTTTCCTTTTTCGAGGCCCTTGGGAACAGCATTGAAATAGTGGCCCGTGACCAGGGGTCTTTCGCCATATTGTTCACGGTTCAGGTAGTATTGTAGTGCAAATACGTTTTCGGGATTATTCTCGTCCATCGGCGGATCGGCCAGTGAGCGAAGCACAATCACTGCATACGATGAATACCCGATGATGACCATGGTAAGCATCAGCAATGCTGTGTTCATCAATACCCTGCCTTGTTTGTGAGTTTTCCAGATACCAACGCCAAGACCCGCGGTAAGCAATATGATGTAAAAGAGAACGCCGGTGTTGTAGGGCATACCAAAGCCGTTGGTGAAAAGCAGTTCAAAACGCGAAGCAAGCCAGATAATACCCGGGATGATCACGTACATCATGGTAGCCAGCAGGATTACCGCTATCAGTAAAGCTTTTACAACGCCGCTGGTGGTAACGGTGTTTTTACGGAAATAGATAACCATTACAATGGCCGGAATGGCCAGCAGGTTGAGCAGGTGTACACCTATCGACAATCCCATCAGGTAGGCAATGAGAATTAGCCAGCGGTTCGCGTGGGCGTTATCCGCTTCATTTTCCCATTTGAGAACAGCCCAGAAGACAACAGCCGTAAAAAGCGAGGAACTGGCATATACTTCACCCTCTACCGCGGAAAACCAGAAAGTATCGGAAAAAGTATAAGCCAGCGCGCCCACCAGACCGCTGCCAAGCACAATAATTTTGTCGCGCAGGGTGAGTTCTTCTGGATTTACTGTAACGGTATTGGCTACACGGTAGTTGATGAGCCGAAGGGCAAGGTGTGTTATGGTCCAGAACAGGAACATAATGGTAAGAGCGCTGGAAAGGCCCGAGAAAGCATTGATCATCAGGGCAACCTTTTCAGTATCACCGCCTGTGAACAACGAGAAGAAACGCGCAAGCAGCATAAACAAAGGGGCCCCAGGCGGATGGCCTACCTGCAGTTTAAATGCACTGGCAATAAATTCACCACAATCCCATAAACTTACGGTGGGTTCAAGGGTTAGCAGATAAACAACTGCTGAAATCAGAAACACTACCCAACCCAGTAAATTGTTGGCAAGCTTGAATCGGAACATTATAAAAGATTTAATTTGTACAATGGTTTTGCTAATTTAGGGCCTGTATTTTTTAATATCCTTCGGTGCAATTTTCCAGCTTGGAATGCATGAGCCAAAATACGTAAAATTAACCAACTTAAAAAAATGGCCTCCAAAAAACGTGAAGGAATTGTGTATTCAACCAATCCCGACTTCCAATACAGCAACGACACAACGCATGAAGCAGAAACATTGCCTCCCGAAAGGCAATTGTTGTATGTATGGATCGATTCAAAGAAAAGAAAGGGGAAAACCGTCACGCTCATCAAGGGATTTGTAGGTACAAAACACGACCTTGAAATACTTGGCGGTGACGTCAAAAGGCATTGCGGAACAGGCGGTGCGGCCAAAGATGGTGAAATTCTGATTCAGGGTGATTGTCGTGATAAAATCATCGCATTCCTGGCCGGCAGGGGTTATAAAACCAAAAGGGCAGGAGGGTGAAAGCTTTACGGATCATGAAGCTGAAAAAGATTTGGTCAAACCTGAGAAAGTTTATGGTGAAAAACCGGGTAATACTGATGGTGTTTTCCCTTTTATTGCTCGGGTTTTTATGTATCAATACACAGCGGCTTTTTAACGATCCGGTTTCCAATGTAATTATGGATCGCGATGGGATATTGCTTGGCGCCAGGGTATCCGGTGACGGACAATGGCGTTTCCCGGCGCCCGATTCGGTTCCTGAAAAGCTGAAAAAGGCCACCATTGCTTTTGAAGACCGTTATTTTTACCTGCATCCGGGTATTAATCCGGTTTCAATCATCAGGGCCTTCATTCAAAACCTGAAGGCACATAAGGTTGTCAGTGGGGGCAGTACACTTACCATGCAAACCATCAGGCTTTCGCGTAAAGGTAAGGCACGCACATTAACCGAAAAGGCTATCGAAATGTTACTCGCCCTCAGGCTTGAGCTTGGCCGGTCGAAGAATGAAATACTGGCCCTGTACATGGGCCATGCCCCTTATGGCGGTAATGTAGTTGGTATAGAGGCTGCAGCCTGGCGGTATTTTGGAATGGCAAGCCACAATCTTTCGTGGGCCGAAGCAGCAACCCTGGCTGTACTGCCCAATTCGCCAGCCCTGATTCATCCCGGACGTAACCGGGAACTGCTGATGCAAAAGCGAAACCGGTTACTGCATAAGCTACACGCGATGAGTTGGATCGACCGGGCAACATTGGAAACTTCACTGGCCGAAAGCATTCCCGATGAGCCGTCTCCCATGCCCCGAATGGCGCCACACTTGCTCAACAGGGCATCCTTGGAAATGCCCGGCAAAATCGTTAAAACATCCATCATCGCCGAATGGCAATTGCAGGTTAACCAGGTTGTGGAACGGCATCACGCAAACCTTGCCGGAAATGAGGTTCATAACCTGGCCGCCATCGTTATTTCAGTGGAAACAGGCGAGGTGATAGCCTATGTAGGCAATTGCGATTATCCGAATGAGAGGGCACATTCCAACGAAGTGGACATCATCCGGTCGTTACGCAGTACAGGAAGCTTGCTGAAACCGCTTTTATACGCAGCCATGCTCGACGACGGAAAGATTTTGCCCGGCAGTCTGGTGCCCGACATACCCGTTAACCTGGGAGGGTTTGCTCCTAAAAACTTCAGCGGACATTACGAGGGAGCCGTACCTGCAGGCATGGCACTGTCGAGGTCGCTGAACGTACCTGCTGTTCAGTTATTGCAGCAGTATGGCGTAGAACGGTTTCTGCACCTGTTACAATTGTTGGGTATGAAAACACTCAACAAACCTGCTGATTACTATGGTTTATCTTTGATACTGGGCGGTGCCGAAGGCAGGCTCGAAGAAATGGCCAATATCTATGCCTCACTGTCCCGGGTGCTGAAACATTACAGCCGGGAGCAATTGTATTACCCGGCTGATTACCGGCCGGCCACCTACCTGTTGATGCAGGATCTGCCCCGGGAAAAGGGTAATACCCAGGCCGGACTTTTCAATGCCTCATCCATCTGGTACACTTACCAGGCGATGATTGAAGTTAACAGGCCCGATGAAGAAGCCGGATGGCAGCAATTTGCTTCATCGCGCAACATTGCCTGGAAAACAGGAACGAGTTTCGGTTACCGCGATGGCTGGGCTATTGGTACCACCACGGAATGGGTTGTAGGTGTATGGGCCGGAAATGCCGATGGTGAAGGAAGGCCCGGGTTAACAGGTGTTACAGCTGCAGCACCGGTAATGTTTGAAATATTCGGGTTATTACCACCCTCCGATTGGTTCGAACCTCCGCTCGATGAAATTGTAACCGCTGCTGTATGCCCGAAAAGCGGTTATCTTGCCGGTCCTTATTGCAACGAAGCCGACACGGTGAAAATACCTTTTACGGGTTTAAAATCACCGTTGTGTCCTTTTCATCACCTGGTGCATTTGTCAGCCGACCGACAGTACAGGGTTAACAGTAATTGTTATGCTGTGGCCGACATGGTGCACCAACCGTGGTTTGTGCTGCCACCCGTGCAGGAGTGGTACTTCATACAACATCATGCCGATTACCACAAACTCCCGCCTTACTTAGGGGGATGTGAAAGTGGAGGCCGACGGTCGATGGACCTGATTTATCCGGGTGCCGGGTTAAAAATTTATATTCCAAGGGGACTTGGCGGAAAAAAAGAAAGGGTTGTTTTTGAAGCCGTACACACCCTCCCCGACGCCCTGATCTTCTGGCATCTCGATGATCAATATATTGCCACTACACAATATGTGCATCAGGTGCAGTTATTACCCGAGCCTGGAGAACACCGCCTGGTGCTTGTGGACGAAAACGGGGAGGAACTGATCAGGAATTTTGAGGCGGTTGAACCATGAGATACCGCCATGGCTTCGATTTCCAAGGTTCTCCGGCATAGCCGATGCCAACCCTGGGGGTTTGAATAAAAGAGGTCTGTCGATTCGAATACTCCAGCCATAAACGGGATGATTTCAACAGGTCTTCGCCATAGAACGATTTGTCAATCGATAGCAGACGTCCCACCTTACCAGGTCCATCATATCCGGCTACGCCCCTGATGAGAACCGCCTGTGGATTATTTGCCCTGCCGGTAACGATGTTTAGCATCCAGTACATGCCATAGATCAGGTAAACATAAACATGACCTCCGCCCGAATACATAATGGCATTGCGTGTTGTTTTTCCAAACCGTGCATGCGAGGCCTGATCTTCCTCCCCCATATAGGCTTCTACCTCGGTGATAAGGTATGATGTTATACCCGAAGATGTTTTACGAAGCAGTATTTTACCGATCAACTCCGGTGCAACCATGGTGGCATCCTGCTCAAAGAAAGATCTTTCAGGCCGGTCGGGCATAGGACTACAAAATCAGCATGGCATCGCCGTAAGTGCCGAAGTGGTATTTTTCCTTGATGGCAATTTTATAAGCTTCAAAAAGCAGTTCGTAGCCGGCAAAAGCCGAAACCATCATCAGCAAGGTCGATAACGGCAGATGAAAATTGGAGATCAGCCGGGTAGGAACGCTGAATTCATAAGGAGGGAAAATAAATTTGTTGGTCCATCCGTCATAGGGCTTTAGAAATCCGGCTGTGGATACAGAACTTTCCAGGGTGCGCAACACGGTGGTGCCGACCGCGCATACCTGCTTGTGCTGTTCTTTTGCTTCATTAACGGTTTTTACGGCCTCTTCACCAATGATGATTCTTTCTGAATCCATTTTGTGCTTGGTAAGATCTTCTACGTCAACCGTTCTGAAATTACCCAATCCAACATGAAGGGTTATTTCGGCAAAATGAGTTCCTTTGATTTCAAGGCGTTTGAGTAATTCACGACTGAAGTGCAGGCCGGCTGTTGGTGCAGCCACGGCGCCTTCGTGCTTGGCAAAAATAGTTTGGTAACGGTCGCGGTCTTCGGGTTGAACGGCCCGTTTGATAAATTTCGGCAGGGGTGTTTCTCCGAGTTTAAAAAGCGTTTTCTTAAACTCATCATAATCACCGTCAAACAGGAATCTGAGTGTACGACCTCTTGAAGTTGTGTTATCAATAACCTCAGCCACAAGCGTTTCGTTATCGTCTCCGAAATATAGTTTGTTACCGATCCTGATTTTGCGTGCAGGGTCAACCAGTACGTCCCATAAGCGTTGTTCGCGGTTGAGCTCCCTGAGCAGGAAGACCTCGATCTCCGCCCCTGTTTTTTCCTTGTTGCCATAAAGCCTGGCCGGAAATACCTTGGTGTTATTCACAACAAGCACATCTCCTTCCACGAAATAGTCAATTATTTCACGGAAGATCCGGTGTTCGATTTTTCCCGTGGAACGGTCAACGATCATTAATTTAGACTCATCGCGTTTGTCGGCCGGATATTTGGCAATCAGCTCATCCGGCAAATTGTACTTGTATTGTGAAAGTTTCATGGGCTTTTATATGGTGTAAATCATACTTTATAAACTATTCATAAACGTAAATGAGAAAAAAAGGTTACAAAAAAACAAAATTTCTTTGAAATTCATCCATATTAATGGCGTCCTTCAGCAAAAAATTTCCAATGGCGGTACGCACAAGTCCCGATAAGTATGCCCCCGATCTGAGTTGTAGTCCGATATCACGGGCAAGCGCCCTGATATAGGTTCCTTTGCTGCAGCGTACGGAAATTTCAATGACGGGCAGCTCAAATTTCAGCAGTGCTATTTCGTAAATGGTTATGGGTTTAGGGCTTAGTTCCACAGTTTTGCCTTTCCGCGCGAGTTCATAAGCCCGGGTTCCGTTAACCATACGCGCCGAAAAATCAGGAGGTTGTTGCAGCTGATCGCCAAGAAAGGTTTCAAGAGTATCTTCAACAAGCAGACGGTCAATGTGTTTATAAGAAAAGGTACGGTCAACGGCGGTTTCGAGATCAAACGATGGGGTGGTGGCGCCCAGTGTAAGCCTGGCCACGTATTCCTTTGGTTGCGACTGGTACAGTTCAATATTTTTGGTTTCTTTTCCGGTACAAACAATCATTAATCCTGTTGCCAGCGGATCGAGTGTTCCGGCATGTCCAACCTTTATTTTCTTCAGGTGCAGTTGCTGCCTGATGATGATTTTAACCTTGTTGACCAGGTCAAAGGAAGTCCAGTAAAGCGGCTTGTTGAACAACAGCACTTTACCGCCCGTAAATGCTTCAACAAGAGTGCTATGCTGGTTAGAAAAACTTTCAGGGGCAGGCAATGTCATGTTCAGTCACTGGACGAGTCGGCAGGTTTTCTCATAATGGCCCATATTTCAAAAGCGAAACCTATCAATACTACAATAGGGGCAAGTGTAATTCTGCGGAAACTGAAAATTTCAGCTGCGTTGAACTGGTTTGGATCAGGAGATTTTCCGCCGATCATCAGGATAAAACCCAGTACAATAATGACCAGGCCTATGACCAGGTAACGGTAATTCTCTTTGGGAATGGCAAAACCATGGTTGTTTTCTTTTGGTTCGGGTTTCTTAGCCATAAAGATAATATTTAAGTATATAAGTTATCAGTTTTCATTTTCAAATACTTATTTACCGAAAACAATGTGGAAAACCAGGCAATCAGTAAACCGGTCACCAGCATAAAGGCAAACACCACGGCCAGGATGTTGAGATCACGGAAACTAAAGAGTCCTTCGAGTTGCTTTTCGGCTATGTAAAGGGTGGCGATCAGCAACAAAATGGCAAAGAATGCTGCCAAAAGCCCCTGTGTCAGACCTTTTATCAAAAAGGGCCTCCTGATAAGGTAATGATGTGCTCCCACCAGCTGCATGGTACGTATGATAAAACGTTTTGCATATACGGTAAGCCTGATGGTATTGTTGATAAGCGTTACAGCAATAATGAACAACAGTATGCTGAAGGCAAGGATGGCTATGCTGATCTTACGTATGTTCAGATTGATGGCATAAACCAGGTCTTTCTGATAGGCTACATCGGCCACCAACGGGTATGACCTGAATTCTTTTTCGAGCACGGCAAAACTGTCGGGATTGGCATAGGCTGCATGAAGTTTTACATCAATTGATGAAGGCAGCGGATTGAATCCCAGGAATTCAACGAAATCTTCTCCCAATTCGCGCTGGTATTCTTCAGCAGCTTTTTCACGGGTTATATAGCGGGTTTCCTTAACACTTTTTTTGGCATCAAGCATTTTTTGCAGGGTAAAGATATCTACTTCACGCGCCTCGTCATTCAGGTAAACCGATATGCCAATGTTTTCCTTTACATAATTGGAAAGTTTCCGGGCATTAAGCATTAAAATACCCGCTATGCCCAGCAGAAACAACACCAGGGTAATGCTTACCACCGATGTGAGATACGAGGTGGTGAGTTTTCGTTGAATGGTATGGTCTTTTCCCTGCATGACAATAAAAAACGGTCAAATATAGCATTTTTAACCCAATGACCGGCAGGTAAAAAATGATGCCGGTTGAAAACATCAGCAATTTTTTGGCAGGAGAAGGCTGCGGCAGATCAGCTTCAATCCAACATTTCAACCCAGCCATGGCG
>CAZUBW010000113.1:0-9470 GCA_964618645.1 uncultured Bacteroidales bacterium
TAATTATTTGAAAATAGGCCGCAGGTCAAAATACCCAAGCAGCTTTTCAGTCATTTCCGCGTCGTGCGATTCGTCAATGGCATAGCAAAACGCATCACCTTTATAAACATAATAGGACGAATAATTCGGGTTTTTCTCCCTGTCAATGTAGCAGTATAAGGTCAGCTCGCCCTTTTCCCTTACCTGTTCCATAAACACATAGGTATTGCACGAGTGTTTGTCCCTGTAAAGGCACAGCCGGGTATAAACTTTGCCGTTGCGGCAATACGAAGAAATCTGATTAAACGGAATGGTCATTGTTTGTCCGTCCTCTAAAACAATGCGGGCTTTCAGGAGTCCAAAATGAACCTGTTGGCAGTTTATCCTGCCTTCGTTGGTAACGATCCAGGATTCAGCTGCGTTGGCAGAAAATGCGAACAAGAGTCCGATAGCCACAACCAAAAAATTATTCTTTTTCATAATAACATCCTCCAATTTTAATTGATTAAGTGCTCAAAAATACGGTGCATAGCAGCAAAGGACCGTCACAGCCAGGTCAATTACTGTCACCGATTGTCACAGGAATGTAAAATTTTACTGATAAGTCAGCTTCATAAAGCAGAAAAACAACTTCTTCGTGTCTTCGTGCCTTTGAGTTCCTGCCTGCCGTCAGGCAGGTTACCGGCTAAGAATTCCTTATGGCGAACGCAGTGAAGCAAACCTGAACCAGGCTATGCGGTGAACCGTCATGGCGAACGGAGTGAAGCAATCTCCAAGCCAATAGCATATAAGCATGAGACTGTCCAAAAAGTCATAAAAAGAGCGTAGGCTGGAGACCATAGCCGTCAACTTAAGAAATTATTCAATAGGGCAAAGCACTTGCCTGGTTAATTTGAGATGTGTTCAGAAAATGCGCTATCCCCCTCTGGAGGGGGCTGGGGGAGGATTATACCGCGTTGCCATTTGTTCACTATGAACAAGTTTTTTGGTGTATTATTTTAATATAAATAAAAAGTATGAATTCAAGTATTTCCTCCCCCTACCCCCTCCTAAGGGGGATAGCGCTCTGTTCAGCGTTAACTGCTCTGATATTGATGTCAACATATGCTTATCCTTAAGTTGACGGCTATGGTCTGGAGACTACGCTTAGCGTACAGATCTGACATTCTGTACAATGCGATAGGATTTCGGGGCAAAGCCCCGGACGAATGTTAACAAAAAAATCAAACAATCTAACCTGGCAAAGCACAGTAAGGATAGTTACAAGCTCTAAATAATATCAAGGTTTCCATGCTTTATCTATGAAAAACATGATTAATTTGTTAGTTTTACCTGGCATGGTTGTATTCAAAGTTAGCGTTGTTGCGGCAATGCGCTAATCCATGAAATAGCTATGCTATACGCGATTTCCGGCAAGTCTGTTTATGAACGAAGAACATATGCTGCCATTCAATGCGTTATGATTTTTATGTACTTCGAGTAATTTATAACCACTCAACTGATGAAAACAAAAATAATTTTTTTACTGAGTCTTGTGCTGATGATATCCATTAGCGCTTTTGCGCAAAAAGCAGGAAAGAAGTATTACATTACCGGGCAGGTTCTTGACATGAATAACAAACCTGTAGCTGGCGCCATGATTTTAATTGATAACATAAGCTCAGGTATTACTACCAATGAAAAAGGGATGTATAGGGTCAAGGTAAAAGCCGGTGCAGGCATTATTTCCATTGTCACTTTATCCAGTGGCCTGCTGAGTGAAGATATTAATGGCAGAATAAAAATCGATTTTCAATTTGATCATGTAGCCCCTGAAGAAGCGGTGAAACAGGAAAATACTGAAAATGAAGCTGTAGATATCGGATATGGAACCGTTCAGAAAAAACACCTGGTAACCAGCGATAGTAAAATAGATGGACAAAACCGATATATAAAATACAACACCATTTATGAAATGATTAAGGCAGAGGTTCCTGGTGTTATTGTAGAAGGGAATAGCATTACAATCAGAGGTGTAGCCACCATAAATTCTTCAAAAGACCCTTTGGTGTTTGTTAACGGCTGTGAGGTACCGGCCAGAAATATTGTAGTCGATCCCGTCGATGTTAAATCTATAAATGTTCTTAAAGGGCCTGAGGCTGCCATTTATGGCTCAAGCGGAGCGAACGGTGTAATACTTATAACCCTGATCGGCAGGTAGCAATCAGCTGCTTTCATCCTGTATATTTCATCCGGGCGTTCATCGTGGCGTTGGACCGGAACAAATGCGTAAAAATCATTAGCCACCAAGGCACAAAGACACTAAGCTAATTGGTTTGCTACGCATGCAAGACACCTGGCATAAAGAAGGAAGCATGCTTCGCCAGGTATAATACTCCGGTAGGCTTTGCAAGATCTCACCAACAGCTGGTTTCTCCATCACAGAGGCTGTGTAAAAACTCGGATAATCGAAGCCGTCATTGCGAACGAAGTGAAGCAATCTCCTAGCCAATAACGTGCAAGCCTTCGTTCGAGGCTTTTCACCGATGCCCTGCCTGCCATGCCAGAGCCAGGTAGCAGCATGCAGGGCTGCTGCAATCGCTGAACCAAGGGGTCGCTAATATCAGTTCACTGGGCTATCTTGCGAGTAATCCGTAACGAAATCACTTATGAAACTGTAACTGCGCAGATTATCGTTAGTGATAATTTTAGGGAGTAAAAAACAGTTCTTGATTAATAATTTTTGCCTGAAGAATTCTAAATGCTGAAGAATTAGAATCCTCATAATGCGACCATATAAGGTTGTTAAGCCAATCTACAAATTGAAGATTATGAACAGTATGGCTTTCAGATGGTATATCCACTATTTTAGTAGCTGTTTTCTTTTCAAACCAAAGTTCTATTTGAAGATAGTCAACAAGACTATTGCCTGATTTTACTTTTACACTTCTATTATCTCTGATAAAGTTAACTACAGAAGCTGTTTTAATCTTATCCAGCAATGCCAATTTTAACATATAGTTGTATATCTTATTACCATCAGTTTGAATATGAGCAGCTACATTCTCTTTTTTGACAGTAATTGCACCTAAAATTATATCAGGATTGCTATTAACCATTTTTAAAGTCTCTCTTGCAATGAATTCCTTTATGGGTATATCTAAAGAACTACCCTTTAATTCTGTAATTGTAGGAAATGAAAGTTTATTATAGACCTTTCTAACAATTCTTTTTGGCAGGTGCTTTTTTTCAGTGGGACATATAATAAATGCTATTGTCAAATAACGGCTAGAACCACCTGAACGATAAGGACTAGTGAATTTCCAGCCAAGATCTCCGCTTTCGTCAAGATAAACGTTTAAGACCATATAAAATAAAAAAAGGCAGACCCTGAAAGTGGTGTACTCAAAGTACACTTATGACGCTTATCACACTTTTTTCAGGATTTACCTGCCAAAACAAAAGTATTAATTAATTTTATCAAAAGCAAGTTATAATCTTAAAAGTTAATATTATCGCTTCAATAGGGCCAATCGGAGAAGCCCGATTCCATCGACTATATCATGGGACTTACCACAAAGGATATTTCCACCACCAAAAAAGATCAGCATGGACATATCAAACAACCCGAATCGAAATACCGCGACTGGGGCATATTCGGACTGGGGTACCTGCCCGGTAAAAGTTGCGTGATTTCCACCTATCGCATTTACGATTCAGATTATGCGAAGTTCATCAACAGGCTGAATAAAGTCTGTGTAAATGAACTGGGCCATAACCTGGGGTTAAGCCATTGCGAAACGGAAGGGTGTGTGATGCAGGATGCCGCCGAAACCATAAGAACAACGGATGCCGTAAATCTCGATTTGTGTAGCCGGTGCAAAAGGAAATTAAAAAAGATTCCGTAATACATCCGGTTCCATCAGCAATGGTTTTCTATTGTTTGCATTTGGCCGGGGCTTTGCCCATTTCCGTCAAGCTAAGAAATAATTCTACAGAACAAGGCACTCACTTCATTAATTTGAGATGAGTTTTAAAAATGCGCTATCCCCCTCTGGAGGGGGCTGGGGGAGGATTATAGCGCGTCATCAATTGTTTTATATGAATAAGTTTTTAGTGTATTATTTTAATATAAATAAAAAGTATGAATTCAAGTATTTCCTCCCCCTACCCCCTCCAAAGGGGGATAGCGCTATGTTCAGCGCAAGCTGCTATGTTATTGATGTCGTCAAATGCAAATGAAAGAATTTCAACAATATGCATCCTTTGCTTGACGGCTATGGGCAAAGCTCCCGGACGTTTGCTAACAATGAAAAGTGACAAAAAAACATCAGTCAAGATTGTCACCAGGGTCGGACCATATGTCGTTAAAAATTCCGTAAATATTATCATAAAAACACCCTTCGATTGACAATCACGCGCTGTGATAAAGAAACAGCTTTCCAAAATCTCCTGGCTTATGTCCCTGAAAATACGGCCATTCTGACTTCTTTCTATATTTTCCCCTTGCAAATCGCCAGGATTTGTTGAGTACTTCGTCGTTGCCGGTTGTATTAACTATAAACAACGCTTTATAACTGAAAATTATGAAGAAACTGCTATTCTTTGTTCCGGTTGTTTTAAACTGCATCTGGATATCGGCACAACCACCTCAAAAAGCATCCATCACCATTGCATCAGCAAAACCTTCAGGCATAATTGACGCCAAAATTTATGGCCAGCTTTTTGAACATATCTATTTTTCAGCCGACGGCGGACTATGGGGTGAAATGATTGCTGAACGTTCCTTTGAACCTGAACAGTATCCCGGGATTCCACCACGGGATGGTTTTTTCGATGGCTGGTACGAAGATGACAACCACGTCCTTCAATCACCTACCCTGTATGAACAACCAATCCCAATGACTACCATCAGTGGCGACAGCTATGTAATCAACACAGATATCAAATGGCGTTCATACAAGCTCAGCCGTCATATGTGGAGCGGCGGCTATGCCGATATGAGAGTGGAGTTCAGGGATTTCTCCGAAGGGCTCAGCTATCGTTTCCGTCTTCATGATCCGCAATATGAGTCTGCAAATCCATGGAATCCACAGCCTGCCAAAGAAGCCACCTTTGCCATAGAAAAGGAATCAATAACTGAACGTCAGGGCCGCGATGGCAAACCAATGAAGATATCGGTATGGGAACCTGTTGCCAGTGCATTGGTGAAGCCCGGCCAGTTGGAACCCGCAGAAGCCTGGCACAACCTGCGCATCAGTTGTAACGGCAAAAATGTCAGCGTGTTTTGGGATGGGAAAAACGTTCTGAAATACAATGCGCTGGATAATCAATTAACAACAAACGCTATTTCATTTGGCGTGAATTACACCGACGCAGATTTTAAAAATATCAGCATAACTTCACCTGACGGGAAAACTGTTTACCTCGAAGGTATGCCTGAAGTGGTTAAAATACCTGCTGTTGCTCCGCAATGGAAATCATTTGGAAACGGCCAGTTTGAAATGGTGAAAGGTGATGCCGTGAATATGAAATATTCGCAAAAAATTTCCGCCACTGCAGAATCGACAGGAATTGCACAGGGACCTTTTTCCATAAAGAAAGGGGAGGTTTACAAGGGCTCCATCTGGGCAAAAGGCGATGGCCATGCGGAACTGACCGTTAGTTTTGTTTCCGGGGACAAAAATGTTGCCTCGCAGGTAATTGGCAAACCAACCGGTGATTGGAAGAAATACGAATTTTCACTCGAAGCGGGGGATTATGAAGGAGATGCCGATTTTACCATTGGGGCAAAAGACGGCATCCTGCAGGTTGACCAGGTTAGTATGATGTCGCGCACTGCCATAAACCTGGGAGGTTTCAGACCCGATATTTACAAAGCTGTCAGGGAACTGTCCCCGACAAATCTTCGCTGGCCGGGCGGCGGCTATGCCGCTCAATACAGCTGGAAGTGGGGAATTGGCCCACAGGAAAACCGTGAACGATGGGCGCATTATATGTGGATGAATTACGACCAGAATAGCTTTGGAACGGATGAATTCATCCGGCTCTGCCGCCAGATTAACTCCGAGCCGGTGATTGTGGTACGCATCGGTTTTGACAGACCTGAATCGGAACATGCTGAAATACTCCAGGAAGCCTGCGACTGGGTGGCTTACTGCAATGAGCCGGCAACGGGTAAATGGGGAAGCGTCAGGGCCGCTAACGGTCACCCTGAACCCTATAATGTTAAGTACTGGGAGATAGACAATGAAATGTGGGAGTATGGAATTGAAAAATACGAGGCTGCGGTGCGGGAATTTTCAACCGCCATGCGAAAAGTGGATCCGGACATTAAAATAGCCGTTTGCGGAGGATTTGGAATGGAAACCGATCAGGAATTTCTGAACCGTTCCGGTAATTACTTCGATTATATGAGCCTGCATCATTATGAGCGACCGGACGGTTATGCCACCGGCCCCGTAAGACTTGCCGCGCAATATGACAAATATGCCGAAATGATTGCCGCGTGCCCTAACCCAACCATTAAACTCTATATTTCGGAGTGGAACCTGAGCAGTATCGACTGGCGTACCGGACTTTTTGCCGGGGGATTCCTGAATGTTTGTGAACAGCGACCTGTTGTTGAAATGGGCGCTGCGGCCCTGTTCATCCGTCGCACCGACGCCCCTGACTGGAACAATGCCTTTATAAATTTTGATTATAAAGGACTGTTTGTCGCCCCCAATTACCTGGTGACCAAATTATGGTACGATAACTTTTCCAGGTATCGCTTATCCTATACCGGCGAAACCGGGAGTTTAAGCATCAGCACAACACTCTCGGAAAACGGGAAAGATGTAATTGTAAAAATGGTAAACCCGACGGAAAATGCCTGTGGTTTGTCGGTCAAAGGCGACTGGAAGTCATTGACGGGAGCCGGATATGATTATATCGCCCCGGGCTCGCTGACAGCTGCAAATGCTATGGATTCACCCAATGCTGTGTCTGTTCAGAAAAAGGAAGTAACCATTTCTGACAACGCGGTTTTTTTGGATATTGCGCCGTTGTCGGTTGGAGTACTCAGGCTCACAAAGGGATTCTGAAAATATCTCTGATGGATTACAGTATTCCATCGGGGGAAGCTAAACTACACTGTGCGCGTTGTAAAGAATGTCAGTTCTGAATACTGAGCCTGTCTGGCGGCAGACAGGCCTGTCTGCTGCCAGGCAGGCCTAGTCTCCTGACCATAGCCGTTCAACTTAAGAAATTATTCTACAAAACAAGGCACTTGCTTTATTAGTTTGAGATAAGTTTTGAAAATGTGCTATGCTCAGCGTTAACTGCTATGATATTGATGTCACTATTTGCTTATCCTTAAGTTGACGGCTATAGTCTCCAGACTACGCTCTTTTTATGACTTTTTAGGCAGCCTCCTCTTGGAGTTCTTAAACTTAGTGGTCTTCTCCTGCTGAGCAAAGCCTGTCTGCATAAGCAGGGGAACAAGTATCATCATCAATGCTCTTTTCATAATTTATATTTTTAAGTAGTTAATATTATTAACTTAAATGTGCAAAAAAAGACCCTGGTTATTTGGGATAAATGTATTTCTGAAGGTTTTTTACATAAGCCTCAAAAGCTTTTCTTCCTTTGTCTGTTATAGAAATAATCGTATTCGGGTAATTGTTTTTAAAGGTTTTTTCAACTTTGATATAGCCGGCCTCCTGCAATTTGGTGATCTGGATACTTACATTACCCGCAGCGGCTTTGGTGGTGTCTTTGATAAAGCTGAAATTGGCCTCTTCAACCGTCATCAGTATGGAAACAATGGACAGCCGGAGTTGCGAATGCAGTATGGGGTCTAAATCATTAAACATGTTCGTTTCTCTTTGCCCTGTTAAGTAAAAGTCCCGGTATAATCAATCCAACCACTGCGCCCAGCATCAAGCTGAACCCATGATATTCCACACCAACTAAGAAAGTTCCTAATCCAATTAAATTCAATAAAATACCGCCAATAATAATTGGTTTAAATTTAATGGATACTCCAATTACAATAATAGAGAAAGCAAGAAATATTATAAAAACTGGGGCTAAGGCATTACCAAGATGATCGCCAAAGAAAAAACCTAATATCATAAGGTTCATACCAACCACCCAACCCATTGTCCCAAATATCCTTCCAAGGATAGTCTTGGGTATCTGGCTCTTTCTTTCTTTTCCCCTAACATAAATAAATGTATAGATTGCTCCAAGGGGAAATAAGACACAAGTCCAAATGATATCAAATTTCTTGTACCATCCTACCAGTGAAAAAAAATACTGAAGAAAAAACACTAAAAATGTTATACTGCCCCACAAAACAATAATGTGGCCATTCTCCTGGAATCTTTGTTTGGTCTCTTCAATGGTTCTGGAAATTAATAAGAGACTTTCTTCGGGTGTAAATTTTTGTTCATCCATAATATAAATTGTTAATGAAGTTAATTTGACACAAATATAAAGTAGTTAATTTTATTAACCTAATAAAACCGGAAAAAATTTTTAAATTACCAACACCATTAAACCTATTCATCATGAGTAAAGTATTGTTATTGAAAAATGATTTTGGAAAGTGTGAACTTGACCATGCGTACAATTGGATATTCATTTCCTATTCAGGAATCGTCAATGTAAAGCTGGGCAATGCGATTCTGGAGAAAGCGCTTGAAACAATTAAAGAAAAGAAATGTCCCGGTTATGTGGTTGATTCTTCGGGGGTCAAGGGAACTTATACCATGGCCAACGATTATATTGCCAATGAATGGATACCCCAGGCAATGGCAAATGGTTGTAAATACAATGCCGTTATTGTTTCTTCAGATATTTTCACGCAATTTGCCACAGAAGCCTTAGAAAAGAAAGTAAGTGGCATGACCATTAAATTGTTTGATCATATGGAGGATGTCATTGCCTGGATAAAAGGTTTATCGTAATACCTACAAAGCATTTTTTGCTTATAATCGTGTGATTTTCATTGGTTAGCATTTGGCCAGGGCTTTTGCCCCGAAGCCCTGCCTGCCATGCCAGGGCCATGCAGAGGCAGGCAGGCCCATTTAATGCTGCAGGCTTGATCCAAAGAACGAAGTATTCTTTTTGTCACTTTTTGTCGTCACAGAAAGTAACCAAAAAAGGCATACGGCCTGCCTTCATTAAAATTCCGGCAGGCAAGCCTGAACTCGCTCCGTCTCGTACCTCGACTTCGCTCAAACAGCAGGCCGTCTCAATATGGTATTTGCTATTTTGCTCCGCACACGTTGTGGTAAAGCACAAAAATATTCAAAACGTTCACAAGCAAGTGGTAACGCTATCAAAGAGGCTGTGTAGAAAGTCCGTTAATCGAAGCCGTCATTGCGAACGAAGTGAAGCAATCTCAATCACATGGCCACGCTCGTACTTCGCTCGCAATGACGTGGGAAAGGCTTTTTATACAGCCTCTCTCTTCGTGTTCTTTTTTCTTAGTGAACTTAGTGAAGTTTTCTCTTAGTGTTCTT
>CAZUBW010000114.1:0-9423 GCA_964618645.1 uncultured Bacteroidales bacterium
ATTTCCAATACGTTTTCACTGTAACAAATATAATGTATATCAGGCAAAAAGCCTGGTGAAATATAGACGACTCAGGCAAGAGCCTGAGCCTAACTGGGCCAGTTCCGATTCCGAATGTTGCATTGTACCCAGATTTTCCAATAATCTCACTTCCAACACCACCCAGAAAACTAATACTAGAAAAAGTATTTAATAATCTTCCCCCACCAGATGAATAACTATCGCTACCAAACCATTTTAAGGAATAATTATTACCACCGCCTTGTGGAAATGATATAGTGGGCTTGACTGTTGGCAACCCAAGTTCCAGATGATTAAAAAACTTGTTAAACCATTCTGGTTTAGCATCCCACTGTAATATATGACCGTAATTACTTATGGGCACCAAATTAGTTTTTCCACCACTCAGACTATAATACACTCTTGCTGATGCTGAAGCACTTCCATAATAGGTATTGCCCCATGAATTATGCCTATCATTGTATGCCGCACCAGCGAGATATCCCTGATCTGAAGATGTGTATGGACGAACATCTCCTCTACCTCCCGCTCCTCCTGAAGACCATTCTCCTCCAAATGGAGAATTTAACAGTATTCTAACTGCATCATAAACATTTGCTATCCAATACCCACTCGGATCCACATATTTCAAAGGATTGTAATTGCAATAGGCATACCGGTTATACGACATGGTTGAGCCAGCTTCAGTAACAAAAGGATCAGGGCTCAGGAACTGTGCCAGTACCGGATCGTAAACCCGGCCGTTCATGTTGATAAGCTTAAACTGATCCATATGCTCATGCATGGTAAAACCCCTGTTTGTAACAATAGGTTCGCTAAAATACTGATAATTACCATCGGTTGGATTTCCCAGGTTCGGGTCAGGCTGTGCCTGAGTCGAGCCTATGTTTTCAGGCTTCGCCTGACTATGATATTGTATTCCATATATAATCAATCTTCATTACATCAAGCAAGTTATCCGAATCAGCATTATTTCTTATAGCCTGTTGACATTTCCAATACGTTTTCACTGTAACAAATATAATGCATATCAGGCAAAAAGCCTGATGAAATACGCCCGACTCAGGCAAGAGCCTGAGCCGAACTGGGGTTATACGACATGGTTGAGGCGGCATTGGCAACAAAAGGATCAGGGCTCAGGAACTGCGCCAGTACCGGATCGTAAACCCGGCCATTCATGTTGATAAGCTTAAACTGATCCATATGCTCGTGCATGGTAAAACCCCTGTTTGTAACAATAGGTCCGCTAAAATACTGAAAATTACCATCGGTTGGATTTCCCAGGTTCGGCGCAGGCTGTGCCTGAGTCGGACCTATGTTTTCAGGCTTCGCCTGACTATGATATTGTATTCCATATATAATCAATCTTCATTACATCAAGCAAGTTATCCGAATCAGCATTATTTCTTATAGCCTGTTGACATTTCCAATACGTTTTCACTGTAACAAATATAATGCATATCAGGCAAAAAGCCTGATGAAATACGCCCGACTCAGGCAAGAGCCTGAGCCGAACTGGGGACCCTGAAAAAGTAAAAAAGCCGGTAAACGAATACCGGCTTTTTTATCTTATTTATGTTTTATTGTTTCACCTCCTCAGGTGTGCAGGTCGTGGCGTTTTTGTCCTGACAACCATTTTGGCTGAACCCAATACACTTTCATCGTCATAATCAACGATTGTGTAAACACCATTTTCAACAACCACCTTACAGATTACGCCAACATAACTACCACCATCATCAGATCCAAGTTCTGCTATTGTAGGAGCGTTATCACCCATTTCAACTACAGTGTTCAAAGGAGTACCTTGTCTTTCAAAAAAAGCAGCTACTGGTGCAATAACTGTATCCGGAATTGACCAGTAATATGGGAAGTTATTAACGTACAAATCAACCCAAATCACATATTCACCATCATCAAGGTCTGCTGTATCCAGCTCCATAACTTCAGGAGAACTTCCTGTAGCAGCAGAGTAATTGCCGATTTCACTGGCCCAGGGGTCAGCAATGTCAAAATCAGCAGCAGGGGAAATCAAAAAGTCAAAGTCCATCTCATCCGCTGCGTCTGTCTCGATATCAACGGTGTCCTTATATTCAATCACAGTCTGGTTGGGAAGTTCTAACTCCTCCCAAACTGTATCACGCAAGGCAACAGGCAATTCCCATCCAATGGTAATTTGCAGTGTCGATGAGACATAATTGGCTACAGCAAAGTTCAGTACAGCAGGTTCCATGGTTTGATGAACCAAATACTTTTCTGCCAGACTGTAGATGCCAAATTCAAGTGTCATGTTTTCTGTTGCCTCAGCATCCCAGTCCTGTGGTACTATGACTGACATGGAGCCCGAGGTTGAATAAGGCGCAACAACACCGTTGTTAACAACAATATCATGATCATCTGCATCACCGCCAACAATCTGTGCACTGAATGTAAGTGCACGATCAATCATTTTATCGGTAACAATGTTGAATACGAGCGTATCCCCTTCCTTAACATTGGTATAGTCCTCGGCCGGTGTAAAGGTATATTTGGGGTAACCATCCGGACTAACCACAGGTTCGACATCCTGCGAAGCAGTGTCGCATGCAACGTTGACACCCAACATCAGGGCCAGCGCTGCCAGATTATATAATAAGTATTTTTTCATTATCTGTAGATTTTGGATTGTGAATCAATTACGGTACGGGTGTGTAAACACTTACATACGACCTGTTACCGGCAGCAAAGGTAATCTGGTATTTCAGCGTGAGCACTCCGGTTTCCACATTTGCTGAACCAAGTTCAGTACCAGATACTTCATTGGTATAGTAATCATTCAGTTCCTGTAACGGAACAGTAAGCACATCACATACATCGCTGAAATAAAAACCTTCAGTGCCGACACCAAGTCCGCCGCCGTTGGTTGGAATGTAGTGACCGACATAAGAGGTATGGTATTCACCAATACCGGTTTTGTAAACATCCTCTTCATAAGCCGCGTATGTAGTTGACGTCCCGCTGGCATCGGTACGGGTAACCACAGTGGAATAGCGACCGGCCAAATCGGAGAAGCAACCATAGTTGATGGTAATGGCAATTGGTTTACCATTAGCCAGAACGTTATCAGCACCTGTAACATTTGTAACAACCAGTTTGATTACCGGGGCAACAGCCAGTGGGGCACGTATCCCTTCAGTCAGAATGGTGATAGGAAAATTATTCAACATATTGTTGCCAGGTTCAAAAGTAATGCTTGTATTATCCAATCTGAAGTGTATGCCTTCAACCGCGGTTGATGAAGGATCAACTCCGACAGTAGCTGTAACAGTGGATTTGATATCTGTAAATGTAGGACCGAATACTTTCATTTGCAGTGTATAGTAATAATCGTTACCATCAGTTACAGCGCCCAAGGTAGTAGCAGCAGAAGCAAAACCAGCCAGATTGGCGCCCGCATCGTTATCATCATAAGTTGTTTCATTGTCGACCAGACAGGAACTTGCAGTTCCTATCACCATGACAAGCAGAATGATATATTTGATTGTTTTCATATTGCAGTTGTATAAAATTACTGAGCCCAGAATATTTTTACTGAAAATGCATCCGGTTGCGTTGGTACGTTATCCGGATTTGAGGATCTTTCTGTAGAAGGATACATCAACCTTACAGGTCTGTCATCATAAACCTCCTTAACTAATTCGGATACCGGCAAGTTTGACGGAAAACCTGTACGGTTGTAATCAAACCATGACTGTATGGCATCCTGCCCGTTAAGCGCAATGTATTTCTGGGTGATAATAGCCTCAAGTTTGTTCGCGGCAGGTGTTATGTCCCAACTTACCAATGGAATTACCTGGGTATAATACTCCTCGGCCAATGCTGAGGTAAGTTCAGGAATCTTCAAACCGGCAAAATCTACATTCTTTCCCAGTAATGCAAAAGAAGCCTTAATGCCATTATTATAGTATGTCTTGGCATCTGCGGTGGGAAGGAATCCTTTGAGCGCAGCTTCAGCCAGGTTGAAGTAGCTTTCGGAAAGGTGAAAGATGATAGCATCCTGGTTGAATGATTTAAGGATACCAGGGCCAATATTGGAAACTTTCTCGGGAATATAAGCGTCTTTCACTGGTGTATCATAATCCAATAAACCCTGAACCACTCCCAGATGACCATCGGCTGGTTTTTCATAAATATAGTCGATCCGGGGATCATTGGTATTGGTTAAAAGGTTCAGCACAAAAGGTGTTGCACAGGTAGCCTTGCCGTTCATAACATCTGTTCCGGCTGCATCCTGTCCATAACTGTCCCAAAGCGGGCTTTGTTTATCCTGTTCTTTCAAATACCCTGGGTTTACGCCAACATCGGCTGTAATAAAGCCTGAACCTTCAGCAAGAATGTTGTCAATTCCGGTCTGAATATAAGAGCCTCTGCCTTCCATATCGGACTGCCGCATCAGTATCCTCATTTTAATGGTATTGGCAAACTTAATCCAGTTAGTCATGTTACCATGGAAAATGATATCGTCCGTACCTGGTTCCATTGCAAATTCCGAAGGATTCTTAATGAGGGTAATTGCCTCATCCAATTTTACAATCAGATCTTCGTAAACAGACTGTGCATTATCATACTTGGGCGAAGGATTAAGACTGCGTTGCAATGCATCGGTATAGGGTATGTCGCCGTATACATCCACAAGAATCTGGAAAATCATGGATTTCATGATCATACTGATTGCCCTGTAATTATCATACGTGGGATCATCCGGCTTGTCAAGCGTATTGAACTGTTTCAGCGGATTTTGATAGGCGATATTAAACACATCCTGATAGAAAGATGAAGTAAGCAAATACTTGAATTCATCGGGATACCAGGCATAGCCGTCGGATTGGCTCCAGTTATACATAAAAAGGTTACCGATGGTATTCACCCTGTTATTAAGCAACAGGTATGTTGCAACATATTGCTGAGCAACAGGCAAAGCAAGGTTTGGTGAAACCTCAGTTGGGTTATTCGGGTCTTCATTTATATCGAGGTAATCCTCGCTACAAGACACTATTAGCGTTATGGCTAACAGCATGAAAATATATTTAAACACTTTTTTCATATGGCAATTTTTTTAGAATTCAATATTCAGGCTAAATCCAAGCGACCGGGTAGGAGGCATCTGCAGATATCCGCCAATACCAACAACATTATTTCTGTCTTCGTATGCGTTTGTGAACTCCGGATCAGAGAAATGATTCTCTTTGGGAAGCCATGTCATCAGATTTCTCGCAATAACACCGACCCTTATTTTGGTAAGCGGGGTTTTGCTCAATAATTTGGAAGGAAGCGCGTAATCAAGAGATAATTCCCTTATTTTCAATGCTGTAGCGTCTTTTACATAATTTTCCTTCACGGCATTATAGACATCAGTCCAGTAACTCTGGCGACCACCGGTAATAGCAACGTCGGTATTCTCAACAAACACGCCCGGGGAGGTTTCTATTACTGAATTAGGGATAACAAAATCCTGCCTGTTGGCCGATACGCTGGCGAGGGAACGACCGGTGAATTCCATCTGATCAGACCCCTGCTCATAATAATAGTGACCCGTACGGTAATCAAAAGTAGCAGATAATGTCACACCTTTAAATCCGAAGGAGGTGTTTAAACCAACAATATGTTTGGGCATTGTTCTTCCCAGGTTTTTCATACCGGTTTCAACCAATGGAACTCCGCTGGAGGGATCTACAATGAGTCTGCCCTGGGGATCGCGTTGATAAGCAATGGCTTTTACCTGCGGAAATATCTCATCCACTTCGGCAAATATACCATAAGTTCCGCCACCAAGTGTAACTAAAGCAACAGACTTGGCTTCCGGCGTAATTTCAACAACCTTGGTGGTTGAAGTAGTATAATTTACACTCAAATCCCAGGTAAACCCGCTCTTTTCAACGATCCTGCCACCTAAAGTTGCTTCGAAACCTTTGTTATTCAGTTCTCCGATATTGGTAAGGAACGAGGTAGCTCCCGAAGCAGTGGATGGTGTAATGCTGGTAATCAGATCGGTAGTAACCGCTATATAATAAGAAGCATCAAGGGTTATTCTGTTATTGAGGAAACCCAGATCGAGACCAAATTCAGTGGTATTCAGTTTTTCCTTCTTAATATTGGCATCAACTGTTGTATTGCTTAGCGCAAAACCATTCAACTCACCAATAGGATAGCCGTCAGGTTGTATATACCGTTCATTAATATCATAAGGTCCCAGGTCGTTGAAAACGGTGGAATTACTAACGGTTATCTTGGCATAGGACAACACCTTATTTTGCAGTCCTTCAAAAGCATCTGTAATTACAAAGGATAATCCAAATGCGGGATAGAAGTAATTGTTATTTCCTTTGGCAAGGGTTGAAGTCCAGTCGTTTCTACCAGAAAAGTATAGAAACAGGTAATTATTGTATCCTGCTGTGACATCACCAAAGAAACCATAATTAATATATTTCTTTTCATCAACTGTTGTAATGGGACTTCCGGTACCATTTGAAATATCATAAAAATCGGGGATACTGAGGTTGTTTGCCCTAATTTCACTATCCCTGTGGTACTGCGTCTGGTTTGTTGCACCCAGGTTAACCTTAAGATTTAAATAATCAGTAAGATCCCTTTCCATGGCCAGCAAAGCATCAAAATTGTAGTCCTTGTTCTGAAACTCTGTATCTTCTACAAATGAGGAGACGGTGGAATTTCCAGTCCTGTATTCGGCATATCTTTGTTCAGCTCTCCAGTTTTTCCCGGTTCCCCATGAATTGTTCATGGCCATACGGGCTGTAAACTTCATCCAGGGTAAAATATCATAACCCACTTCAACATTACCCATTAACCTACGTGAATCATCCATTTCGCGGTTAGTACCTATTGCCCAGTAAGGATTTTCATAATAGCCGTTGTAATAACCGTCGGGAGTTGAAAACTTATCCGTTCTCCAGTTTTTATATTTACTCAGCGGTATATTGGCAGATGTATTTAAAAGAAACCAGTACAGCGGTCTGTCCTGATCGCCAATGGTGCCACCTACAACATCGGTTTCATCCGTAAAATAAGTTGCGTTAAAACCAACCTTGAGCTTTCCAATGGTTTTACTGGCATTGGCTCTGAAGGTATATCTTTTATAAGTGTCATCGAGTACTATACCATTTGCATTTTGCTGTCCGGCTGATACATAAAACTGACTGGTTGCATCACCACCACTTACATATACCGTATTGCTCAGGGTGTTACCCGTTTCAAAGAAGTCAAGCAAATTATCCTTAACAGGTGCATAAGGGACTTCCTGGAACGTACCATCAGGCAACGTAGGTCCAATTTGTCGCATGGTGCCATCAAAACGGGGACCCCAGTTGGTATTTTCCACATTATCATAGGCTCCTTCCCAACCTGTACCATACTCAGTTTGAAAATCCGGCATATAAGCAACTTGTTCCATGGTGTAGGAGGAGTTTACGCCAACTGTGAACTTCTGGTTGGTTGCTCCTTTCTTGGTGGTAACAATAAGTGCTCCATTTGCTGCTTTTGAACCGTAAAGTGCAGCTGCGTTAGCTCCTTTAAGTATGTTAATATCTGCGATATCATTAGGATTCAGGTCATCAAAGGCTTCAAGCGAAGCAATTGAACCGTCAATAACAACTGTGGCAGAGTTATTGGCTGTAATAGATCTGAATCCTCTTAGTGTTACCTGAGTTTGAGGATTAACACCATTATCCATGTTATTAATCTGCAAACCGGCTACCTTACCGGCAAGTGCTGATGCAGCCCTGGTAGGTGCAACCTTCAGAATCTCGTCTTCATCAACCTTCTGGGTCTGATAAGTAACCTCTCTTTTCTCGCGTTTGATACCGAGAGCCGTTACCACAACCTCATCAAGCTTATAAGTCTCAAATTCCATCACAACATCAATCACCTGCCGTCCGGAAACAGCAATCGTCTGAGACTTCATCCCCATAAACGAGAAATCGAGGTTTTCTGTCGCGGCAGGAACCGAAATGGTGTAGGCTCCGTTAACATCGGTAAGCACACCAATGGTGGTTCCTGGAACAGAAACCGTTACCCCGGGCAACGTGCTACCATCATCTGCGCTGGTAACCGTCCCCTTAATTTGTATGTTCTGCCCAAATGCGGCACTGAAGCCAAATAAGAGCAGGCATACAAGCAAACTCGTAATCCTTTTCATAGATAAAATTTTAGGTTTATAATAGGTTAATAAGACTCCTGATTAGGTTAAGATCAGTTCTACCAAAACTAAAAAAAAAATAAAAAAAAATGAAACATGTTAAAAATTGTTAATTATTTGTAATTCAAAACATTATGAAGTATAAATTTTAGATTATTGATTATATTTATGCATGGACCACAGATGGCGTGTATTCTAAACATATTTCACTTTCAAATTTATGATTTTTGCACACTTCATAACATGAGTTTTGTTATTAATCAAACAAAAAATTACTTTGGTCAATAACCAATACCTGCAAAATAATGGCATAACCCGCCTGGTTGTCGTTTTCATCAGGAAAAATTGTATCTTTGGCGGCCTTTAATGCATTGTGCAAAAGTCCATTATCTATCAGGCCTGTTGGAAAAGCTTTTTATAACCCCATGAAAACGGTACGCATACCTTATATATATATTTTGATATACTTCCTGGCCGGACTGGCTGCAGCCTTTTCATTTCCGCTTTTTTTCAGGCAACTGACCCATATTTTGGGTGCCCATACCGTGGCAGAAGGCACCATTTTACTAACGGCCCTGGTTTCCGGTGCCATGGGAAGTTATACAGCCGGAAGAATTTCCGAAAAATCGGAACAACCATTGCATCCGGCCTCGGTTATTACTGCTGTTGCCGGTGTATTCTTTGTGATCTCTCCTCTCATACTGAAAGGCATCACCCTTTGGTTCGAAAGTTTTGGCCAGGCACACCACCCCGGCCCCCTTGCCACTGGCTTTTTCAGATTTGCAATTTCATTCCTTGCATTTGTCATCCCTGCTGCCTGCTGCGGCTGCATTTTTCCGCTTGTGAGTAAACAGTTTATTCCTCAGCTGAATCAGATCGGCCGTTTTGCCAGTACCGGTATTTTTGCGCTCGCAACAGGACTGCTTACCGGTATGCTACTGGCTTTTTACCTTTTTGTACCTGCCATGGGCATCAATACTGCACTCGTAATCGGCGGATTGCTGTTCATGACAACGGCCGTAATTAGCCTTGTATATTTATTCAAAAACAGGTTAAGTCCTCATTATCAAACCGTTTCAGTTTCACCAGTGCGTATTGTGTCGACGATGCTGCGGTTCCGGAAAAAAAAGTATGTACCTGAAGCCGGCACCAAACTTACCCGGGCTATCCTTCGTGTTTTTGCCCTCGAAGGGTTTGGCATAGCCGCCATA
>CAZUBW010000115.1:0-9325 GCA_964618645.1 uncultured Bacteroidales bacterium
GTAAATAAACATCTTTCAACTTATAACATCTTCATTATTAACGACAAATGAGCCAATAGCTTGACAGCTATGCCTCCAAAGGGGGACAGCACAAGGTTCGATGTACAAATCTGTATCCATAAAGCTGGTGCAAACAACTGAGTCAATAATCAAGAGCAGCATCCGTTAACCCGCAGCAAACGCACAACTTACAACTGACAAACACTATCAAACTTTATCAAACAATTTCAAACAATTATAACACCGAACATCGAACACCGAACACCGATTTTCGAACAACCCAGCACCCAGCACCTAGCACCCAGCACCTAGCACCCAGCACCCATATTCCCCCATCCTATCCCCTTATGAACCAGTTATCACCATGCCATTGTTAATGCCTATATTGCTGTATGTCTGCTATTTAAACTAGGTTGTTAACCATCAATGGGATACTTTGTATTGTTAATAACTTGTTCATAAATGAAAATTTATTGTTTACAAAAGTGCGATTTAATTAAAAATGGCTTGAGTTATTAAATCGTATTTTTGAACCCGCTGATGAAACCAGAAAATCAGAGAAGCTAAGAAATACTGTAACATGGGAAAAATAATAGCCATTGCGAATCAGAAAGGCGGAGTGGGTAAAACCACCACTACCATTAACCTGGCCGCCAGCCTGGCGGTTCTTGAGAAAAAAGTGCTGATGATTGACGCCGATCCGCAGGCAAATGCCACCTCGGGATCTGGTTTCGACATAAAGAACATTAAGACTGGCATTTACGAATGCCTGATCGACGATGTCAACCCCAACGATGTTATCCTCACCAGCGAAATTGAAGGCCTCGATCTCCTGCCTTCGAGCATTGACCTGGTAGGAGCCGAAATAGAGATGCTCAACATGCCCAACCGCGAGCGTATGCTCAAATCGGTTATCGATAAAATAGAGAAGGATTACGACTACATATTCATTGATTGTTCTCCTTCGCTTGGGCTGATTACGGTTAACTCGCTGACTGCTGCCGATTCCATTATCATTCCGGTGCAGTGCGAGTACTTTGCACTGGAAGGGTTGGGCAAACTGCTGAACACCATTAAAATCATCCAGAGCCGGCTGAACCCTGAGCTCGCCATCGAAGGCTTTGTACTCACCATGTATGATTCGCGACTCAGGTTGTCGAACCAGGTGGTGGAGGAAGTCCGGCGCCATTTTCAGCAAATGGTATTCGACACCATTATTCAGCGCAATATTAAAATAAGCGAGGCCCCAAGCTTCGGTAAACCTGTGATCATGTACGATGCCGAATCAAAAGGATCACTGAATTACCTGAACCTGGCCCGAGAAATGTTACAGAAAAACGGGGATACCAAAATTCCTGCTAACAAAAAAATCATTGAGTAAGCATTATGGCAAAGAAAAACGCATTGGGAAGAGGACTGGGCGCGCTTATCGAAGAAGCTGAACCTAACGAGGTAATTGTTGAGAAAACCGTTGCCGGGGGTACCGAAATAGATATCAACCTGGTTGAAGCCAACCCCTTTCAACCCCGTACCAATTTTGACGAAGAAGCCCTCGGAGAACTGGCCGGATCAATCAAAGAAATGGGTGTTATTCAGCCTATTACGGTCAGAGAATTGGAAAACGGCCGGTACCAGCTTATCACCGGTGAACGCCGTTTCAGGGCATCCAAAATTGCCGGTCTTACCAACATTCCCGCGTATATCCGCACTGCCGATGACCAGGGCATGCTCGAAATGGCACTCGTTGAAAACATACAGCGCGAAGACCTCAATGCTGTTGACATTGCCATCAGCTACCAGCGCCTTGTGGAAGAATGCCAGCTTACCCAGGAAAACCTCAGTCAGCGTGTCGGTAAAAAAAGGGCCACCGTGGCCAACTACCTCCGCCTGCTGAAACTTCCCGCTGAAATACAAATTGGCATCCGCGAAGACAAAATTACCATGGGCCATGCACGCGCCCTGCTGGCTGTTGAAGACCCCCATGATCAGCTGTCGCTCTTTTACCGCATTGTGGAGGAAGGCCTCTCGGTGAGAAAAGCCGAAGAACTGGCCCGGAAAATCGAACAGGGCCTTATCAAAAAAGAAAAGGACATAGCGCCCGCCGAAAACGCCGACCCGCAACCTTATAACGAACTCAAGGAACAACTTTCAAACTTCTTCAATTCCAAAGTTTCTTTCCAGCATAACAACAACGGATCCGGAAAAATTGTCATCCCCTTTCGCTCCGATGATGAACTCGAAAGAATTATAGGTATCTTTGACCGGTTAAAAGAATAAACCGGTCAAGTTTTGATTACGCGTTCAACAACTGAAATACATAAGCGTCCTTACCGTTTTTATGGTTTCCTGTCAGCGGCATTAACCCTGTTGTTTTGGCTTTCGCCCGCTATTATGGCACAGGAACAGGATTCTCTTGCCGCACCCTCACCCCGGCTTATTATCGATGACAGCACTGCCATTGATACCGCTTTCCATAAACACTCGCCCCGGACAGCCCTGATGCTTTCGTTGATTTGCCCGGGACTGGGACAGGCGTACAACAAAAAATACTGGAAAATACCTTTTATCTATGGCGGCGGGGGCGCCTGCCTGTATTATGCGGTTTACTTCCAGATGAAATACAAGAAATTCCGGGATGCGGTGTATGAATTTGGCCCGGACGGACCGGCCATCATTGATGGGGGCAGATTTAATAATCTTGACGGCGGCCGTGATTACTACCGCCGATACCGCGACCTGAACGTGGCCGGATTGGCAGCCATTTACCTCATCAACGCCATCGACGCCATGGTTGATGCCAACTTTTCGCGCTATGACGTTTCCGACGATCTGAGCATGAGAATTGAACCCTCGGTGATTGACAACCCTGGCTCACTTGCCTCCGTGGGTTTCAGCTTTAAAATTGTTTTTTAATTATTTTTGCATAAAACCGCTGACATGAAGAACATCATAACAGGCCTGCTCCTTGCTGCTTTACCCCTCGCCAACACGCTCGCGACACCCCAGGTCCCGCAGGATTCCATATCGTCCCTGCTTGAAGATACGGTGATCACCGACCTTAACTTTGACGAAAACCTCGACAGCCTGCTGAACCTCTATTATGTTGAACAATCGCTGGCCAGCGATCCCGATTTCTGGAACGACGAAACCGACAGCACTGTCCCCGACTTCCCCGATTCGGTCTATATCGAAAGGCTTAAAAACATACCCACCGTAGTGGATCTTACCTATAACTCCGTTGTCAGACGCTATATCGAAGTATATACCAAACAAAGACGAAGCTCCGTGGGCGTAATGCTGGGCCTTTCGCAATACTACTTTCCACTGTTCGACGAAGTTTTCGACTATTACGACATCCCCAACGAAATGAAGTATATGTCGATCATCGAATCGGCACTCAACCCCAGGGCATACTCGCGTACCAGGGCTGTGGGCCTGTGGCAGTTCATGTATGGCACCGGCCGCCTGTACGGACTAACAGTTAATTCGCTGGTTGACGAACGACGCGACCCCATTAAATCCACCTACGCGGCAGCACGCTTTGTTAAGGATCTGTATAAAATATACAACGACTGGATACTGGTAATTGCCGCCTATAACTGCGGCCCCGGCAATGTTAACAAGGCTATCCGGCGTTCGGGCGGAAAAAGAAATTACTGGGACATTTATTACTATCTGCCCCGCGAAACCAGGGGACACGTACCTGCCTTTATTGCAGCCACCTATGTAATGAATTATTACAAGGAGCACAACCTTAAACCTATGCCGGTTAGCTTTCCGCTGGCCAGCGACACCGTGATGATCACCCGTAACCTTCACTTTGGGCAAGTTTCGGAAGTACTGGGCATTCCCATGGAACTGCTGCGCGATATGAACCCCCAGTACCGTACCGATATCATTCCCGGCAAATCACAACCCATGGTACTGCGCCTGCCGCTCGACCAGACTTCGCGGTTTATCGACTTCGAAAAAGACATATACGCCTTTAAGGATTCTGTTTACTTCAACCCCGAAAAAGTCATTACCAGTCCCACAGCCTATAATGCCTCCGGCGCCGGCGAACCACCCCCGGGCAATTATGCCAAACTCACCTACACCGTAAAAGAAGGCGATAACCTTGGATTCATCAGCATGTGGTATAACGTTCGCCTTTCCGATATCCGCTACTGGAACAACATCAGGCATAACACCATCCGCTCGGGTCAGCGGCTGACCATCTATGTCCCCCGAAACAAAGCCTCGAGATACGAAGACATAAACACCCTTACCTTCGCACAAAAACAAGCCAGGATTGGTAAAACCGTTACAACCTCCTCATCAGCCACGGTTCAACCGGTTGCCAATGCATCCGATTATGTTATATACACCGTCAAACCCGGTGATACCATCTGGGACATCATGAAAAAATACCCGGGCGTAACCGAAACACAAATAAAACAGCTGAACAACCTGTCAAACGCTGCTAAAATTCAACCAGGCCAGCAACTAAAAATCAAGCCCAAATCGTGAAACGCCGAAAGCTTTCTCCCGTATAAGAAGAAGCTACGAGCTACGAGCTACGAGCTACAAGCTACGAGCTACGAGCTACAAGCTACAAGCTACGAGCTCAAAGCTCAAAGCTCAAAGCTCATAGCTTGTAGCTCACAGCTCACAGCTCATAGCTCGTAGCTAACAGCATACACAAGAATCAAATGAAACCATCGGGCATACTGGTTTTCTTCGTTTCGGTTTTCACGCTCCTCATAGCCTGTGCGATGTTCTTCCCACAGGAGGGTATTCACATTGCAGGCGACCTGCGGTTGCACTTCCTCACGCGTGAGGACATGCTGAAGAAAAACAAGGTTGAATATGCCGACATTGACAAAATTCTCGATAAACAGCAATTACTGAACGACTCGGTGATTACAGCGCTGGCCGACGGGCAGCCGGCTGCTGCTAAAATCCGCGGTGTAAACGCCGACAGCCTGGCCGGTATCATCACCCGCATCGAATACCCCCATAACGATTCAACCTTGCTTTACCGCTTCTTCAGATCGCTGCACCGCCTGCCAGGGTCAAACCAGCTGATCCGCATTATGCATTACGGCGATTCGCAGATAGAGGATGACCGCATCACTTCGCTCCTGCGTAACCGGTTACAGTCGCGTTTCGGCGGATCGGGAGCAGGCCTTGTTCCGGCCTCACAGCTTTACCCCTATGGCTTTTCCATGAAACAGGTAAGCTCCGACAACTGGAACCGCTACATTGGCTTTGGCAAAAAAGACACCACTGTAAAACACCGCCGTTACGGAGCCCTGGCCAGCTTCTGTACCTTCCTGCCGCAGCAGACCACAACACCGGCTGACACGGCCGAAGCCTGGGTAAAATTCAATATCTCACCTTACGGATATGCCAACACCAAAACCTTCAACCAGTGCCGGGTTTTTTACAGCAATAACAAAGCCCCATTTTTGAACGAACTCTACCTCGATAACCAGCTGACGGATGCCGATATATTCCCTTCTTCGTCGCAATTACAGGTTATCCGTTATCATTTCGACAGCCCCGCCAAAGAACTGATGCTTAAATTCAAAGGACAGGCCAGTCCCGAAATATACGGCATTGCACTCGACGGCAAAACGGGTATTGCAGTGGACAACATACCCCTGCGCGGTTGTTCGGGCTTGTTTTTTACCTTGTTCGACGAGCAGTTGCTGACCGAAATGTATCGCGAATTAAATGTTAAGTTATTCATCCTGCAGTTCGGGGGCAATTTTGTGCCTTCGGGGCTTAACAACTTCACCGGGTACGAAAACTGGTTTTACAATCAGCTGTTGCGGATCAAAAAAACCTGTCCCGGCGCCGATATTTTGGTGATTGGCGTTGCCGACATGTCCATGAAAGATAAAAACCACTATATTACCAACCCGAATGTCGAAAAAGTAAGGGATGCATTAAAAGCAGCATCGTTCAGGGCCGGTGCAGCCTTCTGGGATATGTACAAAGCCATGGGTGGCAACAACTCAATGCCATCGTGGGTGTTTGCTGAACCTCCGCTGGCAACAGGCGACTTTGTGCATTTTAACTCACGGGGTGCAAAAACCATTGCCCAGCTGTTTTATAACGCTTTTATACTCGAATACCACAAGTTTGAAAAACATGCGCTATAGTCTGTTTAGTATATTTCTCTTTTCCCTGCAATGCCTGATGGCACAGCATGATCCCATTCCGGCAGACTTACCGCAGTTTGGCTTCATCCGTTACAACAATAACCATTTCGAACTGGTGCAGGATAATCCCGATTACCAAAACCTTTTCAATAAATTCGACAACTTCATCCGCACCGGCGATTCCCGCATCAAAATCGTACACATAGGCGGCTCACACATCCAAGCCGATATTTATACACACCGCATCCGCCAGGAAATGCAATCGTTCTTCCCCGGAATACTGGGCGCACGGGGTTTCTTTTTCCCTTACCGGCTGGCAAAAACAAATACGCCCTCGAACCTGGGGATAAGCTATACCGGCGAATGGGAAACCAATAAAAACACGCAACCTGCAACCAATATGCCCCTTGGGCTCTCAGGTATCACCGTTAAACTCACCAGCGACAGCGGCAGCCTTTCCATAGTGGCCCGTTATGACACCCTGGTGCAGTACGACTTCAACCGCGTACGTCTTTTCTGTAACACCCCTTTATCAGGTGTTGTTCCCGAAGTATATCCGCAACAATTGGTGGATAACATTACCGTGCACCCCGCGGGAAGCTATATTGAATATAACCTCAGGCAATATACCGATACCCTGCACCTGCGTATTGTGCAACCCGATTCATCCGCCACAGCATTTCAACTCTATGGCATCAGTCTGGAAAACGACGATCCCGGTGTTGTTTACAACACCATTGGCGTAAATGGCGCCATGCTGAAATCGTACCTGCGCTGTGACCTTTTTGGTCAACAGTTGAAAGTGCTCGAACCCGACTGGGTGATAATATCGATTGGCACCAACGAAGGAAACACGCGTACGTTTAACGGCGAGGCTTACCGAACAGCTTATGTCCAGTTTATCGATTCCATTAAAAAAGCCGCACCGGGGGCCGCCATCCTGCTCACTGTGCCAAACGACAGCTACCTGTTTAAACGTTACGTGAACCATAATACCGCGCGCATCCGGGAAATTATTTACGATATTGCACGCTCAACAGGTTGCGGCGTATACGATTTTTATACCGTTATGGGGGGCCTCAACTCGGCCACTGCCTGGTACAACAGCGGACTCATGAGCAAAGACCATATTCACTTTAACAAACCCGGCTACCTGCTGAAAGGCGATTTGTTCTTTTCGGCTTTTCTCAGCAGCTGGGGCGAACACCTGCAACACCCGCTTACCCCTGTTCAAACCCCAAAACTCGTTCCCCTCTCGCACACATCCTTGATACAGCAGCAGTTGCAGCCACAATAAACATAGAAGAACCAAGAGCCAAGACAAGCGGAAGTGGCAGTAGCAGTAGCAGTAGCAGTGGCAGTGGCAGTCAAATCCCTAATCCCCCATACCCAACACACACACATCCAGCACCAGCACCCAGCACCCAGCACCCACACCCAGCAACCCAGCAACCAGCACCCAGTAACCAGCACCCAGCACCCAGCACCCAGCACCCAGTAACCAGCACCCAGCGCCTATGATCGACCAGCTTAAGCAAATCTTTCTTTTCAACTCCGAAACGCCGCTTATTTTCACCCGGCTGTATTTCTGGGGATTTTTCCTGGTGGTAATGGTCTTCTTTTCGCTGGTCTACAAGCGTAAACCCCTGCGGAACGTTTATTTATGGCTGGTATCCATGTTCTTTTACTATAAAACGGGGGGCCTTTTTCTGATCCTGTTGTTCTTTGTGATTGTTATTGATTTCTTCATAGGACTGGCCATCTACCACGCGCGATCGAAAAACGCCAAAACGGCATGGTTAACCCTGAGCCTTACCATTACCCTGTCGGTGCTGGCCTTTTTCAAATACGACCTTTTCTTTACCGAAACCATTAACACCCTGCTGGGTACAAACTTCGCAGTCATTAACCATGGCGCTGCCTGGTCGAACCTGTTGCTGGGCACCCATTTCGATATCGGTAAACTCCTCCCCCCGGTGGGCATATCGTTCTTCGTTTTTCAAACCATGAGCTACATCATTGACTTGTATCGCGGAGACGTTAAACCAGTAACACGCCTGGCTGATTACGGCTTTTTTGTTTCGTTCTTTCCTCAGCTGGTGGCAGGGCCCATTGTACGCGCCTCGCAATTTATTCCCCAGCTTTACAAGGACTATTCGTTATCGCGCGAAGAATTTGGCATGGCCATTTTCATGATCCTCAGGGGACTGGTAAAAAAATTGTTTATCGGCGACTTCATTGCCCTGAACCTCATCGACAGGGTTTTTGCCAACCCGGTATCGTATACCGGTTTCGAAAACCTGATGGGACTCTATGGCTATTCCCTGCAGGTATACTGCGACTTCTCCGGTTATACCGATATGGCCATTGGGCTGGCGCTGCTCATGGGTTTTCACCTGCCTAAAAACTTCAATTCTCCTTACAAGGCCAAAAACTGTGGCGATTTCTGGAAGCGCTGGCACATGTCGCTCTCAAGCTGGCTCAAGGATTACCTGTATATTCCCATGGGCGGGAACCGGGGCGCTTCGCCATTCACCTACATCAGCCTTTCGGTGTTACTGATTGTGGTTGTACTCCTTTCGGGCAAACTATACCTGGCCCCGGTTTTTGCAGGCATCATGCTTTTCACGGGCATCCTTATGCGGCTTTTTCCGGCTTTCAGGCTTAACATCAGCACCAACATCAACCTGATGATGACCATGCTGATCGGCGGGCTTTGGCACGGCGCCAGCTGGATGTTCATCATATGGGGCGGGCTGAACGGACTGGGCGTGGTGGTGTACAAGCTCTGGCGCAAAATCAGTCCCTGGGAACAATCGAACCATTGGGCAGCTACCTTCTGGAAGATTTTCATCACCTTTAACTTCATCACTTTCACCCGTATCTGGTTCCGGGGCGAATCTATGCAGGGTACGGTTGACCTGATGAACCAGGTAGCCCATAATTTCGGATGGGCACAGGTACCGGCCATGCTGTTATCGTACTGGAAAGTATTTGCCATTATGGCCTTAGGATATTTATTGCACTGGCTATCCTATGCTTTCAAAAACAAATGGATGAACCGTTTTATTGCGGCCCCGCTGTACGCCAAAATAATCATCAGCGCAGTGGTTGTTTTTGTGGTATACCAATCCCTATCGGCCGGACTGCAACCCTTTATTTATTTTCAGTTCTGA
>CAZUBW010000116.1:0-9193 GCA_964618645.1 uncultured Bacteroidales bacterium
ATCAACCCAGATTAACAAGAGGTACCCTTCAAGGGTTTCCAACCGCTTGAAGGGATTTTCGTTACCCGGTGGTTAACAAATTACCGGTTTAACCACTTCTTAAACTGGGTGGCTTTCAGCTTGCTCACCATAACAGGCTCTTCCGCGACAGACTTTATGGAAATTTTCAGCTTTTGCTGCCCGTATTGATGGATTTTCTCAATACAGCCAAGCGAAATGATAAACTGCCGGCTGGCCCGGTAAAACAACCTGGGGTCCAGCTCACCTTCGAGCGTGTCGAGGCTTTCGGCAATGAAATACCGCTTGTTATCGTGCGTAACCAACAGGGTTGTCCCGTCTTCACTGGTGAAATAAGCTACACTGTTGCAATGCACCGGAATAAGGGTGTCTCCCTGGTAAACCAGGAACCGCTCGCGGTAAGACTTCTCGGTCAGCTTCTGAAAAAGCGCTTCAAAATCGTCAAAACCCCGGGGCTTATGCAACAATTTATACTTGTCGAGACTCGCTTTAAGATCGGCTTCTCCAACCGGCTTCAGCAGATAATCGATACTGTAAAACTTAAAGGCATTGATGGCATATTCGTCGTAAGCAGTAATAAAAATAATGGGTACATTTATCTTTAACTCCCTGAATATGGTAAAGCTAAGGTCATCGGCCAGCTGAATATCTGACAAAATAAGGTCGGGCCATGTATTGCACCGGAACCATTCCATGCCATCCTTCACAGTCTGGATAATGCCAACCACCTCGACTGAAGGATCGCATTCACCGATAAGCTTAATTAACCTTCTGTAGGCAGGAGCTTCGTCTTCAATAATCAGAACCTTCATAAAAGTCGATTACAGGTATTCTTCAATATGTACACGATTTTCATCCATGTTTTTTACAAGGGGAACTTTTACAGTAAACATTTCTTCGCTGTCTTCAACAATTACGTTCTTGTTAACCAAAAATTTATACCGTTCAGAAATATTATGCAAGCCTACCTTTGTGGTGGTCGGCATAATCTTACGCTTTTGCTTTCCATTGGTAACAACAAGCATTTCATCCTTGCAGCATATTTTTATTTCCAAGGGGTAACTGTTGCTGATCTCGTTATGCTTAACAGCATTTTCAATGAGTAATTGCATTGTCATTGCTAAAATATGATAATTCAGATAATCGTCGCAAATAGATATGGATACGCGCAGGTTACCTTCAAACCGCATCTTTAATAATGAGATGTATGACTGGGAGAACTTCAGTTCAGCAGCCAGATCTGCCCATGTGTACTTCTGACTGTTCAGCACATAGCGGTATACTGCTGACAATTCCCGGATATATTCAACGGCTTTACGGGGATCTTCTTCGACGATTGTTGTAAGGGTGTTCAAACTGTTAAACAAAAAATGGGGATTAAGCCGACTGGTGAGATTTTGATATTGTGCTTCTATACTTTCCTTTTTATATCGCTCAGTTTCAACTGCCTTTTCCGATAATTTAATGAACAGGTAAAAACTCTCATAAATGATATTGATCAGAAAGGCAAATAATACCGCTGTGATATACAGGTTTTTGGAATTGAAATCATCAAAATCGTGGCAAAGGTCAGTATTATCAATCAAAATCCATGTACCGGCCACATTCAGCAACCACGAAACCAATATGGCTGCCAGGGACGAAACAATGAGTTGCAGGGTAAGTCTTACCCAAAAACGTATTTGACATAACCGTTTTCTGAAATAACCAATAATTAACCGAATAAAGAACCAACACCCAACAACACCCAGAAATGAAAAAACAATATGAAAAATCAGGTGGGTCTTATCTATTCTAAAAGGGAATGGCGCTAAAAAAACAACCGTTAAGACGGTGAAAAAAGGAATAGCAACATATTTTATCCATCTCTCCAGTTTAAGAAACTCTTCCTTAATTTGATGCTCAAATAAACCCATATAGCTATTACCTGATTATCATTACAAAACAACCCTTTATTCAATATCGGTTGAACGATAATATTTCATTCATCTCCTTACGCTTTTTGTCACGAATTTCATCTGTAAGCGGGTAGCCTACCGTGATAATCAATTCCAATCGCTTATTCCGGGGAATATCCAACAAATTCTTGATCTTTTTCTCGTTGAACCACCCCATGATACAGGTGCCCAAACCCTCAACCGTTGCCTGTAGGCAAAAATGAATAGCAGCAATGCCTATATCCATCAATGGATATTCCTTGTCCTTTACCACCTGGCCCAACGAAGAGGTGAAGTTGGCAGACTCCCTGACAATGGCAACCAGCACTTGTGCCTGTTTGGTGAAGTGGTTAATGGGGACTACCCTGTTTGACATGCTATCGGCAATGCTGTTTCTGAGTTCCGGGTCGTTGACAACAATAAACTTCCATGGTTGGGCATTGCAGGCCGAAGGAGCCAGGTTTGCAGCTTCAATGCATCGCATAATTTTCTCCTGCTCAACGGGCTTGTCAGCATATGAACGTACACTCTGTCTTTTTCTGAACAGTTTCAATAAATCTTCGCTATTCATCATTCGCTATTTTAATACCAATTTATACAATACCGGTGTAACAACCCTTGTAAAGATAGTGGAACTTATTAATCCGCCAATGATGGTTATGGCCAACGGCGAAAATAAATCGGACCCCTGAACCGCCAGCGGCATTAAGCCGCCAATAGCAGTAAGCGTGGTCAGAATAATGGGAATAAACCGTATCTGCCCGGCCGTTTTTATGGCTTCGTCAATGCCCTTACCCTCAGCCCGTAACTGGTTTGCATAATCAACCAGAATGATAGAGTTTTTCACTTCAATGCCTATCAGGCTGATCATGCCCACAAACGCCGAGAACGAAAAAGTGTAACCGGTTGCCAGCAGCAACAATATGCTACCGATAATACCCAGCGGAATGGATGAAGCCACAATCAGCGCTCCTTTGATGGTATGAAACTCCAGCATCAAAATCAGCAGTATTACAAAAAAAGTAAGTATAATGGCTACGTTCATATTGCCGAACGTCTCCTTCCGGCTTGCGTATTCACCAAACGGCTCAAACCGATAGTCATCGGGCAGCTTTACGCTTTCCATGCGCTCCAGCACCACTTTGGTTACTTTATCGGTCACGTAACCCGGCAACACCTCAGCCCTTACGGTTACGCTCCGCTCCCGCTGGTAATGTTCAATCAGGGTCGATGACGTTTGCAGTTCAACATCGGCGAGCTGTTTTAAGGGTATCTGCGCTCCCGATAACGAGCCGACGTATATTTTATCGAGGTCTTCCAGCATTTTCCGGTTATCGCTGTTCAGGGTAACCCGCATGTTGTATTCATTGCCATCTTTGTCGATAAAGTTGCCTGCCGACAAACCGGCCATGGCCATCCTGATGGTTTTCTGTATTTCATACACCGGTACCCCCAGCATACCTGCTTTATCTTTATTCACAGACACCTTCAGCTCAAGTGCCATTTCATCCATGGAATGCTGAACCGTAGTTGTTCCTTCAATGCTGCTGAGCAGGTTTTCGCCCATAACCGCCAATCGTTTTAAGGTGTCGAGGTTCGGACCAAAGAACGATATTTCAATAGGTGCATCCTCGGGCGGGCCATTTTTGAATTCTTTGATGGTGATTTCCGCACCCGGAAAACAGCTTAGCGATTTGCCAAGCTTTTCGAGAAATACCGGTGTCTTTTGCTGGTTGTAATGCTGCAGTTGAACGAATAGCTGTGCAAAACCCGTATTTTCGCTTTCCTGAACCGTATTGTAATAGATCATCGGATTGCCTTTCCCTACGTTGGTGCAGTAATTGTCAATCTCGTCATGACCATCTAGTATTTTCTCCACCTTTGCGGTAATGCTGTCGGTGTAAGCCAGACTGGTGCCGGGCGACATTTCAATATTGATCAGGAACTGTGGCTTTTCAGCCTTCGGGAACAGGCTGAACCCCACCACCGGCAACAACATAAGGCTTCCGGCAACAGCAACCGTAGCAATCAGCATGGTAGCCTTTGGATATTGCAAACCCAGCAGCAACAACCTTTGATAAGGCCCGTTGTTTACCTTGTTCAGCATCCTGAGAAAAGCATTTTCCTTTTCAAAGTCACTTTCCTTCAAAAACCGCGAGGCAATAAACGGGGTAAGGGTAAATGACACCAGCAATGAGGCCAGCAAGGTAAATACCACGGCTGCCGGCATGCTTTTCATGAACTCGCCCGATTCTCCCGGTAGCATAATGATGGGAACAAAAGCCACTATCATGGTGGCCGTGCAACCAATAACCGCCCAGCTGATCTGGCTGGTGGCCTTTAAAGTTGCTTCGTGCCGGTTATAACCCTGGCGCATATGACGCACAATGTTCTCCACCACCACTATCGAATCGTCCACCAGCAAACCCAATGAAATGATCAGGCCAACAATCGACAGCTGGTTGATCGAAAAACCTGTGAGGTACATGGTTGTCAACCCTATCAGCAGCGAGGTTGGAATGGCTATCATCACAATAAGCGACGCCCGGGTACCCAGCGGCAACAGTGTGATCAGAATAAGCAATATGGCTATCCCGAAATCTTCATAGAGGCGGTTAAGTCGTGTATTCACCGTAACCGACTGATCAAAGGCCTTCACCAGCGTCATCGATTCGGGTATTGTTTTTATGAACCCATCAACATCCTCGTTAACCGACTTCACCACCTGGAAAATGTTGGTGCCTTCTTTCTGATTGGCCGCTATAAAAACAGCCCTGCGACCATTATACCGGCCTATATGTTGCTGATCGGCATAACCGTACGAAACATTTGCCAGATCGCGCAAATGAACAATATTGCCATTTGCTGCATTTACAATAGTATTGCCAACATCGGCAACCGTTTCGTAATTTCCCGTAGTTTTAATATTGAGTTTACGGTGCCCCATTTCCACTTCACCACCAGGTATATTGGCATTACTGCCCTGGATGGCCGCCAGTACATTGTTAACAGGAATGTTTTTTTGCGCCAGCTTTTGTAAATCTATTTCAATCAGTATTTCCTGTTTGGGATAGGCGCTTATCTCAACTTTTTTAATGGCATCGGTTTTTTCAATTACCCGCTTAAGGCGTTCTGCCTGGTTTTCGAGATCGGCAAACGAAGCATTTTCCGATACGAGCGCATATTGCAGGATGTTGACATTGGTGGTGGACCAACGGTACACGTCAAGGCTATGCAAATCGGCAGGCAAAGAAGCCCTGGAATTGTTGATCTGCCTGAGTACTTCGTCGTATTTCCGGTCTTCGTCGACACCCAAATTAAACTCCACATTCACAATGGCTACGCCGTCGTTCATCGAGCTGGAAAAACGTTTGATATCGTCAAGCTCGTTCAAAGCCTCTTCCAATGGCTCCACAACAAGCTGTTCCATGTCGCCGGGACTGGCGCCCGGATAAACAACCACAGCATAGAAATAGGCCCCGTTAAGGGGAGGATCTTCGCTGCGTGGCATATTCACAAAAGCATTGACGCCTAACAGGGCTATCATCACAAAAACGGCGATGGTAACCTGGTAATTTTTAAGGGTGAGTCGGGTAAGCATAAAATATACAGGTTTATGACAACAGGGTCAGTAAATGAAAAACGTGATTGGTAACATGACTAATTAAACATTTTTCCAACTTTATCGACAAGCTCTAATTATTAATAACTTAAAATGACTTTCGATCCGGGCCCAAGGTTTGCTGCTCCCTCGGTAATGACCAGCCCCATTTTGTTAATGGGTTCTTCTATGGCTACATATTGGTTATCGAGGTAAGCAATGGTTACTGCGACTCTTTTTGCCGTAGTATCGGCTTCTTCAACAACATAAACATATCCCTTCGATCCGTCCGCATCGGTTACGGCTTCAGGCGGCACCAGGGTTACCACCTGGTTGCGTTCGGCTTCGATATCCACAACGGCAACCAATCCGTTAATCATCCGTTCACGTCCCGGTTCAATGGTAAGTTCAACTTCAAAAGTTCCGGTTTGCGGATCGGCTGTCTCAGATAGTTGCGACACATAAGCCGGGAATTTTTTGCCCGGATAAGCATCAAAAACCGCAACAGCCTTATCGCCTGTGTGAACCCTGACGATATCCTTATCGGCAAGTCCGGCTTTAACCACCCATTCATCGTTGCCCAGCTCACTGAAAACAAGCACAGGCGTTCCGGGCCCGGTTAGTTCATGTGCTTCGGCCAGTGTAGCAATAACCAAACCATCGGAAGGTGCAGTAATTTTTGAGTATTGCTGGTTAAAAGCCGCAATGCTGAGGTTTTTTTCTGCCATTTCGAATGCCAGTGTGGCGTCCTGCAATTGCTCAAGTGTGGTCACTGTGTCGCGGTACAGATTTTTCACCCGCAAAAGGTCGCGTTCGGCCTTGTCAAGCGCCAGCCTTGCCTGTTCAACCTGCGATGAAATTTCTGTCATTTCAAGCGAAGCCAGCAATTGACCTTTCTTTACTTTTTGACCGGGTTCAACGTATAGCGATGAAATAATTCCACCGGTTTTAAACGACATTTTTATCATACGCTTCGACGATAAAATGCCTGAGCAATGAATGGGGACCACGGCATCTGTTTCTGCCAGCTTTTCAGCCTTAACGCATACTGCCTTTTCATCAACAATAGCGGCTGGTTTATTCGTGCACCGGCTGAACATAACTGTCACCAGGCAGGCTAAGGATATCATGGCAATTGTTTTCATCTGGATAATGGTTTAAGTGAGTAATGGATCATTTATATTAACGGGTAAGGTTATCTAAATCGTAGGCGGCATAAGCCCTTTCAAGCTCCGCTAAACGGATAAGGGTATCGAAATGTGAAACAGCATTGTTGATCTGCGAGCTGGTCAACTGGTTACGGGCATCCAGCAAATCGAGCAACGATTTCTGGCCAACAGCGTATTGCCTGCTTACCACTTTGTAATAGGCCTGTGAACTGTTAAGTGAGCTGGCAGAGGCTTCTTCGGCTTTTACCGATGCCAGCAGATTACCTTCGGCCACCCGGCATTGCATTTCAATCTGTTGCGCGGTTTCATCCAGTTTTTGATGTAGTATATCTGTTTCAATCTTTGCACGCGAAAGCTCGTTGCGGTTACGAAACCCGCTGAACAGCGGCCACGAAAGGTTGATGGTGTTCATGACATACTGTTGACTTTTGTCGAACTTATAGGCATATCCCTGGTAACCTACATCGGTAATATTGGTGATCTCGGGCAGTATATAAGCCTTTTTCATGTGCACGTAGTAACCGGTCGATTTTAAAGCACTGTTTAACTGCTGTAACTCTTCGCGGTGCTGCTCTCCCTGCCGGCTTATTGCAAACGACTGCTTCCCTGGTGTGCCAAATAACAGGCTATCGATGATAATATCGTGCTGCAAAGGCCGGTTCAGCAGAAAATTAAAAAAAGAGGCTGCAGTGTTTCTGTCATTTTCGGCTTTGGCGAGCTCAGCAGTTACCCTGCTGACTTCAGCGTCGATACGGTATAATTTCTCGGGCCCGGCCATCTGGTTTTCCACCAGTTTCTGATTCACGCGCCTGGCTTCATTCACCAGTTCAAGTGCACTTCGGTAGGCATCAACCACCTTCAGGGCCTGCAGGTACCTGAAATACGAGGTTTTTATTTCCTTTATCAGCTCCCTTTTGTACACGTTAATCTCCGCCTGTGTGCCGGTGATCATCTCCTGTTTTATTTTACGGTTATAATAGATTTCAGCATTAACCAAGGGTGTGATAACCCGTATTTTGGTTTCGTGATAATCGTTTGGGAGAAATTCGATTTTTTGATTGGCAATCTGGGGAAATCCTCCTGTTTGTCCCATACTTTCAAGAATGCTGTTCAGCGAGGAATAAACACCGTTAAGCATGTCTCCAACCGGCATTTCTATGGATCGCCCCCCGGTGGCCAGCATATACTGTGCATTAATTTCTGCCGAAGGATAAAAGAGACCATTTGCTTCTTTAAGCGCGTGAATGCTTAGCGCCAGGTTCAGCTCCTTCTGTTTCAGGGCCAGGTTGTTTTCCATTCCGGCCACAATGTACGTATCGAGTATCCCACCGGTCTGGGCCAACCCCCCGTAACTAATCGTTAACAATGTAATGGTAAAGAATATTAAAGCAACAGGGTGTTGAAACAGGCTTCGCATACTAATAGTATTAAGATAACGGCATAAGGTTTATTTGTCGCCGTAAAGCTATGATGCCGCAAAGCCCTGTAAAATAAAAAACCGGTGAATGGGATATTTTCACCGGTGAAGTGGATGAATTGCGGGCCGAATGTCGGCCCCTGCTTTGTAATGCCAGCTGGTTATTGCGTGGCCAGTTTAAGGGTATGGTCAATAAGCCCTGTTCCGCCATAATCGCCATGCCCGGGTATAACTACAACAGCACGAGGAAACCTGGATTTTACAATTGCAATGGTACCCGGGTAAGCAGTTGTATCGCCGTCGGCTGTGTTGCCCAGATTGACTGATTTCATGGATTTTATCATGCATCCGGGAAACAGCACCTTTTCGGAGGGTATCCACACAACAATATTATCGAGCGAGTGGGCGGCGCCAAAATAATAACAAAAGATATCCCTGTCGCCCAGCTTTAACTGCAGCGAATCGGTGAACCCATGTTGCGGAACCGGCAGGTTACGTGAGCGGGCAATGTCAATGGTCATCTGGTTTGCGTACGAAGGTATGCCGAGGCTGTGCAGGCAGGCCAAACCACCCATGCAGTCATCGTGCCAGTGATTGGGAATAAAACCTTTTATGGTTAACTTCATTGAGTCGGAAAGGAAATCTACCAGTTTTCGGGTTGTGGCTTCCGTTACCGGCGAATCAAAAAGAAAGGCTTCTCCGTTTTGGATAAATAGCAGTCCGTTGGACCCCACACGGCCGAAACCTGCCATGTCATCGTAGGATACATGTACATAAGCGTTTTCCGATACCTTTTCGAGATAAATGTTATCGCATACGGGTATCTGGTTTTCATGTTGCTGGGCATAACCAGGACTGGTTACCCAAAGGAAAGACAGTAGTAAGGCTAAGTTTTTCATGCGGTTGTTGTTAGTTATGGGTGCTGGGCCTGCCTGCCGATAGACAGGTGCTGGTTGCTGGGTGCTGGTTGCTGGGTGCTGGTTACTGGGTGCTGGTTTGCTGGGTGCAGGATTCCCTTCAAGTGGTTGAAAACCCTTGAAGGGTGCTAGGT
>CAZUBW010000117.1:0-9163 GCA_964618645.1 uncultured Bacteroidales bacterium
CCTTACCGGGCGTAATTTCGACTGGATGAGCACCACCGGGGATATGACCATGTTTGTTGTAACGGCGAAGTAGGATGATTTACAATTAACAATTAACAATGAACAATGAAAAAATGAAAGAATGAAGGAATGAAGGAATGAAGGAATGAAGGAATGAAGGAATAAAAAAAACTGCTATCAGCAAAGTTATCGTTGTTACGGATTCCCTTCAAGCGGTTGAAAACCCTTGAAGGGTGCTAGCAGAAATCAGCAAGAGTTTGAGTAAAGACCAAGAGAAGAACCAAAAAGCACCGAACCTGCCTGACCGACAGGCAGGCACCGAATTTCGAAGAACACACCCAGTAACCAGCACCCAGCACCCAGCACCCAGCACCTAGCACCCAGTACCACTTAAAAATTCTTACAGTTATGAAAATGCTCAAAGTATATCTTTTCCTGATGTTGGGGCTTGTCTCCATGGAGATTCACGCCCAGGTTTCCTTTGGTGAACCCGAAAAATTGAATAGCGACTGGAAATTCGTATTAAAGGATGTCGACAACGGACAATCACCTGCTGTTGAGGATAAAAAATGGCATAGCATTGACCTGCCGCACGACTGGAGCGTAAAGCAACAATTGAGCCCGACACTGGCCAGCGCAACGGGCTTCCTTCCGGGTGGAATTGCCTGGTACCGGAAAACCATCACCATACCGCAATCACGGCAGAACGAAAAAGTTTACCTCTACTTCGAAGGGGTGTATAACCGCAGTGAGGTTTTTGTCAATGGCCATTCATTGGGGAAACGCCCCAACGGGTATATATCTTTTATGTACGATGCCACACCTTACATTCAGTACGGGGCAGATAACCTCATCGCTGTCCGCGTTGATCACAGCCAATCGGCCGACTCGCGCTGGTATACAGGTTCGGGAATTTACCGCAATGTTTGGCTGGTATATGCCAACCCCTTGCATATTGCCCAATGGGGGGTATTTGTGTATCCCGAAACAGTGTCGGCCAAACAGGCTATGCTCACAGTGGAAGTTGAAATAGATAATGCTGTTGTAAAAACGGCCGACCTGGTAATAATAAACGAATTACTTTCAGCCGATGGCAAAATGGTGGCCAAAAACACGGCCAAACTGAAAATGACCCCTCAGCAAAACAAATTAACTACCAAACTTAAGGTAAACAATCCGCAACTATGGGATTTGAACAATCCTTATTTGTACCAGCTAAAAACTACTGTACAAAAAGACGGAAAAGTTGTTGATCAAACCACCACCACCACCGGTATCCGGAGCTATACTTTTGACCCCGACAAGGGTTTTGCCCTTAACGGAAAATGGATGAAAATGAAAGGTGTATGCATTCATCACGATGCCGGGGTACTCGGATCGGCCGTTCCACGTGAAGTGCTGGAACGCAGACTGCAAGCGCTTAAGGAAATAGGCGTAAACGCCATACGCACAAGTCATAATCCCCAGGCTCCTGATTTATACCAGTTATGTGACGGGATGGGGCTGCTGGTTATGAACGAGGCTTTTGATGAATGGGAATTTCCCAAACGCAAATGGCTCGAAGGATGGAATGTGGGTACTCCCGGATTCCAGGGATCATTCGATTTCTTCGAAGAATGGGGCGAAAGAGACCTGGGGGATATGGTAAAACGCGACCGCAATCATATTTCCATCTTTGCCTGGAGTATCGGCAACGAAGTGGACTATCCCAACGATCCTTATTCGCATCCGGTGTTGGACGGCGATAAGGAAGCCGGTTTTACCCAGGCTGCATTTGGCGGTTATAAAAAAGACGCTCCGGATGCCATGCGACTGGGCGCTATTGCCAAACGCCTGGTTGCCGTGGTGAAAAAACATGATCCTTCAAGGCCAACAACAGCCGGGCTTGCCGGTGTAGCCATGTCCAACGAAACCGAATACCCGGGCGCACTGGATATTGCCGGCTACAACTATACCGAGAGCAGGTATATCAGCGACCATCAGAAGTATCCCACCAGGGTTATCTATGGCAGCGAAAACCGGCACGATCTGAATGCCTGGAAAGCCGTGCGGGATAATGAACACATCTTCGGACAGTTTTTATGGACCGGTATCGACTACCTGGGAGAATCAGGTCCCTGGCCGTCAAGAGGCTTTTATTCGGGACTGGTTGATTTTGGCGGATTTATAAAACCCAGGGGATTCTTCCGTCAATCGCTCTGGTCGGATAAACCCATGGCTTACCTGGGTACTTACCCTGTGAACGGACACCTGTCGATGGATGCCTGGCCTGTTTGGAATTACCAGCCGGGTGAAATGATCAGTGTTGTATGCTATACAAATGCCGCCAGCGCTAAATTATTGCTGAACGGCACACAGGTGGGTGAGACAAAAGCCTATGATCCGAATTCCGGAATCATTCGCTGGGATATTCCTTATCAGGAGGGCGTTTTGGAGGTAAAGGGCCTGGATAAAAATAGCAATGAAGTATCGGGTTTTGCCATCCGGTCGTCGGAACGGCCTTTTGCGTTGACCGTTGTCCGTGCCGAAAAGGAAATCAGCAAAACCAGGGGACTGGCGCAGGTTGTGGTACAGGTAACCGACGAAAGGGGCGTTCCGGTCATGCTGTCCGACAATGAAGTCACCTGTACGATCGATGGTCCTGCCATGTTACTCGGGTTGGAAGCCGGTAACAATGCTGATATGTCGGATTATACCGATAACAAGCACAGGGTTTTTCACGGTAAAATCCTGGCCTATGTGCAGGCAACGGGACATGAGGGGCGGATTACGATACGGTTTACATCACCCTGGATCAAGGAAACTGAGGTGGTATTAGAAGCAAAATAGCGAGAAAAGACATACAGTTATTGCTGCTGATCATTAAGTCATTATATTCCGCAGGAAAGAACTTACATTATCACCTTTTCAGATAATTAAGGTATGTATTCTGTTCTCAGGAGCGTTTCGAATTTTAACAGAAGATCCCTGTCAAATGCTATGGCATTGAGCTGACTTTTGGCTTTGTCATACTCGTAAAGCAGCTTATTCTTTGGATTGAACGTAAAATAGCCAATATTTAGCTTCCCATGTGCAGAAATACTATAAACGGAAAAATCGTAGCTCCTTGATATGTTCCAGGTCATATCCTTGCGTTGATTGGGGCTCCCTTCCATGTTAATTCCAAAGTGTAAATCCAAGTTTTCACTTTCACTTAATGTCTTACGATAAAGTCCTTTAGTTAGCTGCCTGAAACGTGGGGAAGTTGTTAGAATCTCTGCTACAATATATTCATAGGAATTTACTTCATGTTGTCCTGATGTGGCGTTTTTCTGCTGATGGGGCATTTCAGCTATTAATTCAGGTTCCTGAAAAATGACATTAAGGTCTTGCTGATGGCTGCAGGCAGATACAACCACCAGGGCAAAAACCATTTCTGTAATTCTATTTGTTTTCATCGCTGTAAATGTTTAGCCTTGTGATCTGAAAGTTGTTAAACAACATTGCAAAAGCAATTCATAATTCCTGCAATATTGTTAGGCCTGATCATGTCATCAAAATTAGAAAATAACAGATAATCAGGTGTTTAACTCAAATAACTACCGATTAATTTTATAAAATCACCTTGGAGAGCAGGTTTAGAAATGTAATTATCACAACCTGCTGCAAGGGCATTTTCCTTGTCCTGACTCCGGGCAAAAGCTGTTTGGGCAATAACGGGCAACGTTGGTCTGATTTTCTTAATTAGCCGTGTAGCATTATAGCCGTCCATAATGGGCATTTTTATATCCATGAGCACCAGTGAAATGTCAGGGTGTTTTTTTACCTGTTCAAATGCTTCACTTCCATCCCACGCATGAACAACTTTTGCTGACGTCGTGGCAAGCAATTCTTCAATGTAAGCATGGTTATTAACATCATCCTCTACGATAAGAATGAGCTTATCACTCCAGTTTTTAGTCCGGTTGGATTTGGTATTTACCGGAAGAGAAACAGTATGATCGGTTTCTTTAGCAAATGGAACAGTAAATGTAAACGTTGATCCTGACCCTAATTCTGAGTCAATGGTAATTTCACCGCCCAGTCTTTCAACCAATGCTTTTGAAATAGATAATCCGAGTCCGTTCCCACTATTCAGATTTTTACTTCCTGCAGCTACCTGACTGAAACGATGAAAAATCATTTCCTGGTTGTCTTTCGAAATTCCAATTCCGGTGTCTTTTACATAAAATGAAATGTAATTTCCCATGATCCTGTATCCAAATTCAATACCCCCTACATCTGTGTATTTAATGGCATTATCCAGCAAATTGCAAAATACCTGTTTAATCCTGTTTCCATCGGCATGCAACTGGATGAGTTTTTTCGGAAATTCCCTTTTGTAATCCAGTTTCAGCTTTTTAGGCTTTACAAGCTTTGTATACGTAACGAATAATTCACGCAATAATCCATTAACACTAACCCATTGTGAATCCATAGTTATCTGATTCGCATCGATTTTGGAAATGTCGATAATATCATTAATAATAGATAACAACTGCAGGCTGCTTGTATTAATAATACGGGCAAAACTCTTGACCTTACTTATTGATAGTCCGGGTTGTGTCAAAATCTGTGTAAATCCCATAATAGCATTCATGGGAGTGCGAATCTCGTGGCTCATGTTAGCCAGGAATGCTGATTTAAGCTTGTCTGATTCTTCAGCTTTGACTTTGGCAACAATGAGTTCAGCGTTCATCATTTGTATCTGATTCAGGCTTTCATTAAGATCCTCATTCAGTGTTAAATATTCCTTATTCAGCTGCTGATAATCACTGTTTTGCTTTTTAAGTATTTTATCACGTTCCTTTATTGCTGTTTCTGCCTGCTTCCGTTCAGTGATATCGCGGATGTTGCATTGAATTACCTTAGTTGTGCCTGCCATGTAAACGTTGCTGATGAATTCCACTTCTGAGATTTTCCCGTTTCGCCGGGGTATTGGCATGTCCTCAAAGCGGATGTAGCCATTAGCTCTTAGTTCATTATAAGCACGTTCTGATTCTTCAATGTTACTGAAAAGTCCAATATCCCATAGTTTCCAGCCCAATATCTCTTCTTTGCGAAATCCAATTATATCAACAATAAACGGATTTGCATCAATAATTTTCCCGGTCTCAAAATCAAGGATGAGAATACCATCCTTTGCCGATTCAAAAAGTCGCCGGTAACGCATTTCTGATTCTCTTAATTTTTCTACAAGTTTCAACTCATTTTCTTGAAAAGTACGGGCTTTTACACGCTTTTCTTCAGACTTCTTATTGAGTTGAAAACGCTTAATCAATTCAGAATTACTCATCATTGTATTTTTTACATGAATAAAATAACATTTCTGCAGTATAACCAATGAAACCACCAAATTAAACTTGGCATACTACAAAGTTGATTATCCTGATGATGAGATGTGTTATATAACTATGTGAAAAATTTACATTATTCACACATTTCCGGGCAGTTTGAACAATACCGCATAAAAAAAGTTTAACAGGTCATGTGTCTGCTCATAGCGTTCCATTTGCAAGGCTTGCTCAGTCCGAAAAGGCGCAGTTTACTAATCGTAAATGAGCAATTTTCGGACAAGCGTAACGCAGCAAATGGGACTTTATGGACAGACACTAATTAATGCCGGCTAAATCAACTACAGATAAAAGACACAACCGGTCATCGCCTGTAACAATGCCTTCCATATATACATGGCATAATGTTTTCATATCGTAACCGAGGGTTAATTCGCAAGATTCTTTACCATCACTGGTGTATAGTTTACTGAAAAATGCATTGAAAACAGGTAGTGAATCCCCGGAAACGAAAAGCTTAAAATTACTGTTTATCAGACTGTGTCTTTTCTCGCCAAGCATTTCAGCACCGGTAAAGTTTAGCTCGCAGATGCTGCCTTCGGAATTAAGCGTGAAGTATCCAATTGGAGCAAAATCGTATAACATGGTATATTTTCTTAACGCAGTTTCAGCAGTATTATATGCTTCGCGAAGTTCTTCATTTTGCAGTTCCAATTCAATCTGGTGCACCTGTAGCTCATGCATGAGCTTTTTCATATCGGCTTCCATCAATGGTTTAACCTTCTTCTCCCCGGCTTTTAGTTTTTCTTCTGCCTTTCTGCGGAGCTCTTGAGGATCTGATAGATCTGAATCTTTGTTACTCATGGATTTGTGGTATTTTTAGTGACAAAATAATTCCTGCCGGCATTTTTAGGGTATTGCGTATGATGTTACAGGACCATTCATTTACAGGCGTTTTTCCCCGGGCAGTTTTTACTTTCATTGTATATTTGGCATCGTGCAATTTGTTCAGATGCCGTATCAATTCGTCTTCAACCTTTTTTTGTGATTTTTCAGGAACAAAAAGCTGAACAAAATTCTGGTTCAAGGCCTCTTTAAGTGCAATGCCGAAGAACTTTTCAGCTTCCGGGTTAAATTCCAGTATTTTCAGGTCATTCGATAATTTTATGATGATATCGGAAGATGAATTAAGAAGTACCTGATAAAACTGCTCGGTTTCGTGCAATTTCAATTCCACCCGTTTGTAGTCCGAAGTATTGATAAACGTTATAACAAGGCCGTCTATCCTGTCGTCGAAGGTGCGGTAAGGCATAATGCGAATGGAAAACCATCTTCCGTCTCTGGCAGGTATGGTTTTTTGAATAAATATAAGGGTTCTTAATACTTCCAGTGCGTCTGTGGCCAATTCGGGATAGAGGAGATCGGATACCTGGTCAGTAAAAGGTCTGCCAATATCGCTTTTGATTAGTTTAAAAATTTTGGTGGCTTCATTGGTATACCGACGGATATTCAATTCTTTGTCGAGAAACAGGGTGGCAATATCTGTGCTGTTCAGCAGGTTTTTCATATCGTTGTTCACCCGCGAAAAATCATCTACTTTTGCCTGTAATTCAGCGTTTACTGTTTGCAGTTCCTCGTTCAGGCTTTGCATTTCTTCTTTTGAGGTGGTGAGTTCTTCATTGGTTGATTGCAGTTCTTCATTTGCCGATTGCAATTCCTCGTTGGTGGATTTCAATTCCTCCTGAGAAGTTTGCATTTCTTCGAGTGTGTTTTGCACTTCTTCACGCGTACGCTGCAATTCCAACTCCAACTCTTTTTGCTTCGAATTGCTTACAGCGCCTCTACTTTTTTTTACAGACTGTTTAATCCCAGGTATATCAGGCACATCAACAAATACTATCATAACCATGCCACTCAGCGCTCCTGGCTTATCAATCCATTGAATCGTCAAGTTAACGGTTTGTGAACCTCCGTTGCTACCAATGTTGATATTTCTCAAATGCACATCATTTTTATTTCTGATGGCTTTACGAAAGGCTGATGGAAACTCATGGCGTAAACCTTCACGCAACATGGCAAAAATATTCATATTTGCCTTACCTACAGCTGGTTCCAGGTATTTTCCCGTACGCCCGCTGATGTATAAGATATCACCGTTTTCATTCACCAGTACACCAGCAGGAGAGAAATTCTGCAGCAATAATTGATCGGCAAGGACCTGAATATTTACGGCCGATTTGTCGGGGAGTTGTTTTTCAGCGTAGGCAGGCCGGGTGCGAGCGTAAGATGCAGGAAAGTCTAATAATTCAGGAACAAGGTTCGTTGCAGCGCGTTTAAAAATCTTTAATTTGGAATCAACAGGTATAAAAAGCTGGTTTTGAGATCCGAGTGTTTCAGAGTTACCCAGAACAATGATTCCTTCCGGATTGAGACTATAATAAAACAACCCGATCAGTTTTTTCTGCAAATCAGACTCCAGGTAAATGAGTAAATTGCGGCATGAAAGGATATCGATTTTGGTAAAGGGTGGGTGCATGATCAGGTTATGTTGCGCAAAAACGATCATTTCCCTTATTTCTGCATTCACGCGATAGCCGTCTTCGGTTTTACTAAAAAATCGTTTCAACCTGTCTGGCGAAATATCCGCTTCAATATTAGCCGGAAATAGGCCCTTTCGGGCTGTTTCAATGGCATCGTTGTCGAGGTCCGTAGCAAATATTTGCAGTGTGTATCCCTCGTGCAGGTTGGCTTTTTCAAGGGCCTCTTTAAAAACCATGGCCAATGAATAGGCTTCTTCACCGGTTGAACAGCCCGGAATCCAGGCCCTAAATATGGAACCAGGTGGAAGATTAGCAAAAAGGCCTGGGATAACTGTTTCTTTCAGCTTTTCCCAAACCATGGCATTGCGAAAAAAACCGGTAACGCCAATCATTAATTCTTTGAAAAGAATTACCGATTCCTTAGGGTTCTCCTGCAAAAAGTGAACATAAGAAGATATTTTATCAATATTATGTACACCCATGCGTCTCTCAATACGCCGGTAAACGGTATTTTTTTTATACAGCGAAAAGTCGTTGCCGGTATGGGTTCGCAGCAGTATAATTATTTTCTCAAGTGAACTTTTATCCTTAATTTCAATTTGTTGTTCAGATTGGCCAATTGGGCTATGTTTAATGAAGGCCATGAGCTTTGATGGCAATTCGTCGGGTGGGGCTACAATATCGGCCTGTACAAAATCCATGGCACTGCGTGGCATGCTGTCGAATTTTGCTGTTGAAGGCTCCTGTACCAGCACTATTCCGTCTTTTTCCTTTATCATTCTCAGCCCTAAACTACCATCAGAACCCATCCCTGATAGTATCACACCAATACCTCTTTCCCGTACATCGTCGGCAAGCGACCGGAAGAAGAAATCTATGGGAAGGCGCAATCCTCTTTCTTCAATGGGTTCAAAAAGATAAAGCACACCTTTCAAAACAGACATGCTTTTGTTTGGTGGAATTACATAAACGCAGTTTGGTTTCACAACCATGCGATCCTTAACCTGAAAAACTTTCATGTTGGAAACGCGTTGTAGTAATTCCGGCAACATGCCTTTCTGTGTGGGATCAAGGTGTTGTATAATAACATAAGCCATGCCGCTGTTTACGGTTACACTGCCCAGGAATTGTTCAAGGGCTCCCAATCCGCCAGCTGATGCGCCGATAGCAACTATAGGAAACTTACCGGCGGTATAACCGGAAACATTTTCCTTAGTTGATCCCGTTGATTTCTGTTTCCTGGTTTTCACTAATAGGCTGTAAATATCCTGAATAGGTACAAAATTAAACGAAATAATTTCTAATACTAAT
>CAZUBW010000118.1:0-2020 GCA_964618645.1 uncultured Bacteroidales bacterium
TTTGGCGTAATGATGGTTGATTCGGGCGAAGCCGACGGCTTCCTGGCCGGGTTCTCAAGCCGGTATGCCAACACCATCAGGCCGGCATTGCAGGTGGCCGGAACCAATAACAGTCTCAGGCACATCGCTGGTATGTATATTGTCGTTACCAAAAAAGGACCTTTCTTCTTTGCCGACACCACTGTGAATATAAATCCCACAGCGCGCACACTGGCTGACACCACGCTGCTTACGGCCAACGAAGTACGAAAATTCGATATGGTTCCGCGCATTGCCATGCTTTCGTACTCAAACTTCGGATCAAACCGCAACCAAAGTCCCGATACCGTCCGCGAAGCCGTTGAAATACTGCACCGGGAGTACCCCGACCTGATTGTCGATGGCGAAATGCAAGCCAATTATGCCTTCAACAAAAAGCTGCGCCAGGAAAAATTTCCCTTTAGCAAGCTGGGGGATATGGATGTGAACACCATTATTTTCCCCGACCTGAATTCGGGCAACATCGCATTCAAAATGATGCAGGAACTGGGCGGCGCTGAGGTAATCGGCCCCATACTCACAGGTATCCGCAAGCCCATACAGGTGCTGCAGATGGCCAGTTCGGTCCGTGAAATTGTAAACATGGCTGCCATAACGGTAATTGACGCACAAACCTGCACCGACGAAATGATTCGGTTGTAAGGGGGGGATGTTTGATATTGTTTGATATTGTTTGATAAGGTTTGATGTTGTTGCTGCCACTGCTACTGCCACTGCTACTGCTACTGCCACTGCTACTGCCACTGCTCCTGCCGCTGCTACTCGTCCCTTGTCACTCGTCCCTCGTCCCTCGTCTTTTGTCTCTTGTCCCTTTTCTCAACTTTTTTTGTAATTTTCTCCCATGTAATTCGTCTTATCATAAATACCATCTATGCAAAAAACCTTTCTGATTTTTATATTGCTGTCGCCCACCCTCTTATGGGCGCAAAGCAAAAGCGTTACGCGCTTCCGCGCCGACTTTAAAGAAAACGCCAACGCATTTTTTTATCCCAGTACGCTCAAAATGCTCAATCCCAACAGCGATCCCGATCTGGCAGCCATCATCGACGGCATTGAGGAAATAAGGGTGCTGAATTACAACAAGGCAGAGCAACGTTTTGGCGCCAGTGAAATCAACACCCTGAAAAAAAACCTGCAGGAGGAAACATACAACAACCTGATGGCCATTAACGAAAAAGGCAACACCATCAATTTATACGGACGCGATAAGAAAGGAAAAACCGTTGGTTTTGTCGCCATTGTCGAGAACAGTTCCAACCTGATCGTGATTGACCTGATTGGCACCATTGACATCAAAAAATTTATGGAGCTCAAAAAGCAGCTCGACAACAAGATAACCACCACTACCTGATGCTGTGTAACCGTAACTGAATACCATGTTAACTAACGTAGTAACCACATCCGGCCTCACCAAGCATTATGGTTCAATTAAGGCCGTTGATAACCTTTCGCTCGAAATTCCCGCCAGAAGTGTTTTTGGGATACTGGGACCAAACGGAAGCGGAAAAACAACCACACTGGGCATGTTGCTCAACGTGGTGAACCCTACTTCGGGAACATTCGCCTGGTTTGGAAGCTCATCGCACAGCGATAACCGGCAAAGAATCGGATCCATTCTCGAAACCCCGGCATTTTATCCGTATTTGTCGGCTTTGGACAACCTGAAAATTGTTGCAGAAATCAAAGCCATTGGGTTTGACAATATCGATTCGGTGTTAAAAACCACGGGACTTTACGATCGTCGCTTTTCGGCCTACCGGACCTTTTCGCTGGGAATGAAACAACGATTGGCCATAGCAGCTGCCCTGCTGTGCGACCCCCAGGTAATGATCCTCGACGAGCCTACCAACGGACTCGATCCGAAAGGCATTGCAGAAATCAGGTCATTGATAAAAGATATTGCCTTACAGGACAAAACCATCATCCTGGCCAGTCACCTGCTCGATGAAGTGCAGAAAGTATGTACCCACTTTGCGGTGCT
>CAZUBW010000118.1:2120-8882 GCA_964618645.1 uncultured Bacteroidales bacterium
TTACTGGCAGTGGGATCAACCTTGTTTGTTTTTTTTACCGCACTGATCATCGGCATAATCAGCACACCCGACCTGCAGTTCCACGATATGATACAATATTCGGGCTTTGTCCCTGCCTACCTGTTGCTCCTGAGTGCCTATCTGGTGTTTGCCCTGCTGATTGGACTGCTGGTTAAACGCACGGGGCTGGCCATAGGTCTCCTGTTTTTATATACCCTGATCATTGAGCCGATCATTGTGTTCCGGATCAAAACCGACTGGATCAAGGGCCTGTTTCCGCTAAAAGCTATCAATAACCTTATCCACATGCCTTTTGGAAAGTATGCCCTGCGTGAGGTACAGGATTACGTAGCCCCTGTTGATATTGTTATTGTGCTGGCCTATATGGCGCTGTTCATCTATTGCATTTACCTGTTGCTCAAAAAACGCGACCTGTGATCATTTGTTTTCCAGGGCCCTGTTGTACAAAGCCAACAGCTTGTGTTCCTCCTTTTCCCAGCAAAGCTCAGCCGAAGCTTTTTCAAGGTTTTGTAACCACAGCCTCCGTTGCAACAGGTCTGTGAGCATTTCCTCAAAAATAGCGGCCAGTTGACGCGGATCAGCAGTATTCGTTACCCTGCCAATATTGTAATGGTTGACTATGGCCGCCATCTCGGGCAGGTCCGAAACCAAAACCGGAACACGCGCCTGTATATAATCAAATAGCTTATTGGGTAAAGCATAGTGGTAATTAAGCCCTTTGCTTTCTTCGAGTGAAATTCCCAAATGAGCCTTCAGCGTATGCTTTAGCAGTTCTTCGGGAGAAACCTTTCCCAGGAACCATACCCTGTCGCCAAGCCTGAGGTTCACTGCCAGTTCCCGCAATGCCGGTTCAACGGTTCCCGACCCGGCAATTACCAGCCTGCAGTTATTCGCATATTGCATAGCCTTTATCGCAAGTTCCAAGCCCCTGCCCATGTTAAGGGCGCCCTGGTAAATGATGGTCCGCACCCCCCCGGGGGATTCATTAAGGCGCTCCGGAACCTTGGGGATACGTTTTGGAAGGTTACGGATCACCTCCATGGTCAACCCGTATTTTTTGCTGTATTCGGCGGCAATTGAATCGCTGACTGTACTGGCAAATTTTACATGAGGCAACAGCAAGGCTTCGATAACTTCCCAGATTTTCCGGGTAACAGGCCGGTTTACCAGTTCGGGTAAACCGGTAAAATATTCGTGGCTGTCATATACCAGCGGCCTGCGTTTTAACCAGGCTACCAGGCTAACTGCCGGAAGGGTATCCAGGTCGTTGGCCACCAGCAGATCAGCACGTTTAAAAAGCAGGAAAAAAAACAACCTTACATTATAGCAGGCATAAAAGAAAGGTCCTTTGCCAAATATAATGGCCAGCCTGCGCGGTGTGTAATGTGTGGCGGGCAATGGTAAACTGCCCGGCAACGATATGCCGGTCACCAGTATTTCAGCAGGCCTTTGTGAAAGTGAAAGGGTAATCCTGTGAATCCGCTGATCCGTAACAATATCGTTGGTGACGCAAAGTATAATCCGCATGAACTGACCGGGATGGTTTATCCTGCTAAATTAAAGATTCTTTCACAATTATGCTTTCCAAACCATCCGGAGGTCGTATATTTGTTGTTGTAAGCATCGTTTAATGATGAGTTTATTAAAAGAGAACTTTTCGCTGCTGGAGTATAACACCTTTCAAGTAACTGCCCATGCCCGGTTGTTTGTGGAAATCAGCAGCAAAGAACTGGCTGCTGACTTCCTCACAGCCGGCTATACAGCAAAAGAACCCCGGTTTGTTTTGGGTGGAGGAAGCAATGTTTTATTTACCAAAGATTTCGACGGAATCGTCATCCATCCGGTCATCAAAGGCATTGAAAAGCTGGAAGAAGATAGTGAATCAGTTGTCATCAGGGTTGGAGCAGGCGAAGTGTGGGATGATTTTGTGGGTTACTGTGTACAACACGAATGGCAGGGAATTGAAAATCTATCGATGATACCCGGTACAGTGGGTGCAGGGCCGGTTCAGAATATCGGGGCCTATGGCATAGAGGTTATGCATTATATTGAATGGGTTGAAGGTTTCATGATCGATACAGGTAAAAGCGTCAGGTATTCAGCGCGGGAATGCAAATTTGGCTATCGCGACAGTGTTTTCAAGAACCGGCTGAAAGACCAGGTGCTGATTACCCATGTTGTTTTCAGGTTGCGAAAGGAACCCTTATTCCAGACCAGTTACCCCGATCTGCAAAAGGAACTCGACAATTACAGCGAAACCACCGCAGAAAGCATACGTCAGGCCATTATAAGCATACGGAGTGCCAAGCTTCCCGACCCGCAGGTAACCGGAAACGCGGGCAGTTTTTTTAAAAACCCGTTGGTCCCGAAGGAAAAAGCATCATCGCTTCAGCGCTTTTATCCTGCTATGCCGGGCTATCCCCAGCAAGATGGTTCGGTTAAACTGTCTGCAGCCTGGTTGATTGAACAAAGCGGTTGGAAAGGCAAGGTCAGTGGTCATGTGGCCACACATAAACGCCAGCCGCTGATCATCATTAACCGTGGAGGCGCCACAGGTGAAGAAATATTACAATGCGCTCTCAAAATTCAAAAGTCGGTTATGAACCAGTTTGCCGTCAAACTCGAAATGGAGGTGAATGTGTTGTGAAATGCCTTAGCTAAAAGCTTTGAGCTATGAGTTGCGAGCTGCGAGCTGTTGGCTTTTGGCCATTGGCCATTGGCCCTGGGTGCTGGTACTGGTTGCTGGGTGCTGGGTGCTAGGTGCTGGTTACCGGGTGCTGGTTACTGGGTGCTGGGGTTCTTCGAAATTCGGTGCCTGCCTGGCTGGCAGACAGGTTCAGTGTTTGATGTTCGGTGTTTTTTTGATGGTGTTTCAGGTTTCAGGTTTCAAGTTTCAGCCGTTGCCGATTGTTTTAAGTTCTAAGTTTTGTGCTGTGCGATGCACAGATCAATACTTCTGATCATTTTTTCTGCCTGCATACTTGTCCCTTGTCTCTCGTCACTTGTCCCTTTCTTGTCTCTTGCTCAAAACTCTTCCTGTTGCTGATTTCTACTGCCGCTGCCGCTTCTACTTGTCTCTCGTCCCTTGTCCCTATTCATATCCCAAATCAATATACACCGGCAGGTGATCGGAAAAACCTCCGTGGTAGCGGAAACCGATGTAAGTACGGAAAGGTTTGCTGCCGTTATAAGTTTCATCGGGCTCAAGCAAAAATCCGAAACGAAATATGGTAAAGGAATCGGGAACCGTTTTCAGCCCGGTTTTGGCCAAAAGCAATGTTCCTGATACCATAATCTGATCAAAGGTATTCCACATACCCTGGTATTTCAGTGTTCCTCCAGCCGGACCTTCTCCGGGTATACGGGTCAGGTTATATAACTGCGTACCCGACAGACTGTGGCCGGGCACATGGGCACCCAGGTAATTTACAATGCTTTCGTCTGTGGGATCGTCGTTGAAATCGCCCATGGCCACTATTTTGGCATTTGGACTCCTGGTCATAAGAGAATCTGTCAGTCGCCTCAAAAGACTGGCAGCGACAAACCGGTGCTTTTCCGATTCGAGCTGGCCCGACGATCGCGAAGGCCAGTGGTTGACGGCAAAGTAGCAGGTATCACCACCCAACAGCGATTTTACCAGCAAAATATCCCTTGTTTTAAGGCCTTTAGCAGCAACGGCATGTTGCGTGTAATCGAGCATGCGAACCGTTTTGGGATTGTATAACAGGGCAACATCAATGCCACGCCTGTCGGGTGAATTAATATGCACTATGCCATAATTGAATTTCAGCAGCGGTGTATTTCTCACCAGGTCGGAAAGCACCTGCCTGTTTTCAATTTCACATAAGCCGATCACATCAGGCGGATTCCAACCGCCAAGGGCAATGATTACCTTGCTGATATTATTCAGTTTTGTATAATAGCGGTTCCTGGTCCAGTGCAAATCCCCGGCAGGTGTAAAAGCGTTATCGTCGGTAAGGGAGTCATCTGCAGTATCAAACAGGTTTTCGACATTGTAAAACATGATCCTGAAACGTTTGTTCCCGCTAATTTCAGTTTGAGGTTCAGTCATAAACACAGGCTGTCCCGAGGCACACACTGCGGTACCTGTTATGAAGAGAATAACCGGTACCCACCGGAAATATTTGCAATGGTTAACCATATTGACACAAAAACGAACACAAACCAGCTATTCTTCCTTTCTTTCCAGCGCCCCCAAATCGGGATTACCGTCCCCGGTTCTCAACCTGCCATCTTTGTCGGTTTCGAGAAACGGATAGGCAGTAAGCCATTGCATATCGCCGGAGTCCTTTGCAGGGGAGAGGGTATCGAGGTTATAATCGAGATGATAATGGTCAGTTGCATTCACAAAGGCAGGATCTTCATTCAGCACCAAGGCGTTGAAATGCAGGGGTACAGCTTCCTTAACAGAATCTTCAACTGCCCGCAGCAGGCAATGGTCAAAACGGTATTCGAACAGGTTGGTGTTGTTATTCACCCGCTGAAATTCATTTGCAAACGATCCGTAAATAATACAGTTGGCAAAGAGCGCCTGCTGAAGGTCGCCAGCCCGGGGCACATATACATATTCATCGAGCCCTTCATCATATTCGGGATTATAGAATACATTGGTCAGCACCACTGCCGGGCTTGTGCGCGAAGTACCCGGAACCTGCTGTGAGTTGAGCGTGCAATGCAGGAAGCGGTAGTTGCCGCCCCTGAGCAGTGCCGTTGCCGGACCGGCGCTATTGGCTATAATGGTGTTGTAACATAGCAATTCAGCGCCAAAAGCATAGATGCCGGCAAAAGAAGTGTTAACTATATAGGTGTTGGACAATTCGAGTTCCGGCACCCGGTAATCAGCCGGATATCCAACCTGCAACCCTGCTATGGCATTTTTGATAACAGCATGGTTAATTTTGTTGCCCCTGCTGATGGGATCGATATAAATGGTACCCCATTGCCCCGGCACTATATCGTAAAACTCCTCAAGCCTGTCGTTTTGGAAAACCACCGGATCGTCTGCAGTACCGTTAACCAGCAAAGTTCCCCAGACAATCAGGCTCGAATTCCTGTGAAAGTATACCTGGGTGCCGGCTTCGACGGTAAGTACGGAGCCTGTGTCAACAGCCATGGAATGATAGATCAGGTAAGGTTTATCGTTTGTCCAGGTTTGCGTTTCCAATATATCGCCGTTGATCAGGTGAACGTCCTGCCCATAGGCAATAAGCTTAACATCGCTCAGTTTCCCGTTGGTGAGGAAAACAATTGAATCCTTAATCACCACCGGATTGTCGGCATGGGTAGGATCAACGGTAACCGCCACAAAAATAAAAAGGCTGTCTTTGGGCGGTATTTCAACATCGCGTGATAACGAAACCGGTTCGCCATCGATATTCAGTCGGAAAAAGGACGACACACCGCCTGCCAGCTCAATGGAGCTGATCAGCATGGGCCGGTTGCTGGTATTATATACCCTGACACTCAGCGTTGCCGATCCGATAGTGGAAAACACCGTATCGAAAGTAACCGTATCGGTTGAAAATCCCGGCATAGCATTCGGGTCGGGATCAAGCGATTCGGGGTTGCAGGCAGATGCGTAGATTACCACAAGTGTAACAATCAAAAGCCGGGTCAATGTTTCAAGGGTATGACGGCTGCCACAACGGATATTATCAGATGAAAAACACATAGGGTTAAACCAACCGGTACATAAATGAAATAGAAAAAGATATATAATATTTAAAAAAACTAATTATTTTTATAGCAAAAATAATCGAATATTTGGAGGCATTTCAGGTTGTGTGCGTTTTAACCTGGAATAAATACTTGAACCGGATAATCATTATATGTATTGAGAAATACTAATGCTGATGGATATTATTCAGGCCAAACCGACCGATCTTATTGAAATTTTATACCTGCTGAAAGTCTGTATCCTCGACATGAACGCCAAGGGGCTGAAACACTGGAACAGTTCGTACCCGGGTGCCGATACCATTAGCAAGGATTTGCACAATGGCAGCATTTACCTCATTAAGGACAAAGGCGTTTGCAAAGGCATGGTTACGCTGAATGACCAACAACCTGAGGAATATAAAGGGCTTACTTTCGAGTCGGGCCGGCAAAAGCCGTTATACCTGCAGCGTATGGCCGTGCACCCGCAATGGCAGGGTATGGGCATTGCCAAGCAAATGATTGAATTTTCGCAGCAGTTTGCCAAAGAAAGGGGGTTCGACTGCATCCGTCTGGATGTATTTCAACCCAGCGACAATGCCCGGCAGTTATACCAAAAACAGCAATTTAAAGAAATCTCCTCATTTCATGCTGCTTACCAGCAGATACCCTTTGTTTGTTACGAGAAACAATTGTAAACTTACCCCGCTGAGCCTATCTGCTGCCAGGCGCAGGAGGCTGTGGGAAAACTCAAAAAAAGAGCGTAGTCTCCTGACCATAGCCGTCAACTTAAGGATAAGCATATGTTGACATCAATATCAGAGCAGTTAACACTGAACAGAGCGCTATCCCCCGCTGGCCTTGCTCTGCTGTAGTGGCTACGCGAAGGCGCAGCGGGGGTCAGGGGGTGGACTTGCATGAATTTTCCTTTAAATTGGCATTAAAATAATGTTCTAAAAATTTGTTCATGATAAACTCGGGTAACGCTTCGTAATCCACCCCCAGCCCCCGCCAGCGGCATAGCCGTCAAGCTAATATTTGTAATGCATTGATATTCATTTACTG
>CAZUBW010000119.1:0-8737 GCA_964618645.1 uncultured Bacteroidales bacterium
GTATCCAGTATCCAGTAACCAGTAACCAGTAACCAGCACCCAGCACCCAGCACCCAGTAACCAGTAACAACTTTTACATTATGTTCGACAATTTATCAGATCGCCTGGAGCGGTCATTTAAAATACTAAAAGGCGAAGGCCGGATCACCGAGATCAATGTTGCCGAAACACTGAAAGAAATCAGGAGGGCATTGCTCGATGCCGACGTAAACTACAAAATAGCCAAAACCTTTACCGACAATGTCAAGCAACAGGCATTGGGTCAGAAGATACTTACCTCGGTGAAACCGGGGCAGATGATGGTTAAAATTGTTCATGACGAGCTGGCCGAACTCATGGGAGGGGCGAATGTAGATGTTAACCTCAAGGGAAATCCGGTAGTTATGCTCATAGCCGGTTTGCAGGGATCGGGGAAAACAACATTCACAGCCAAACTGGCGAATCATCTTAAGCAAAAACGCGGCAAAAGCCCGATGCTGATAGCAGGTGATGTGTACCGTCCGGCTGCCATTGAGCAGTTGAAAATTCTGGGTCAGCAGGTGAACATACCGGTATATTCCGAAGAGGGCTCTGACCCGGTAAAGATTGCACAGGCCGGAATTAAGGAGGCAAAAAGGCTTGGTAACGACCTGGTTATTGTGGATACCGCCGGCCGGCTGGCCGTTGATGCCGAAATGATGAACGAAATTGCGGCCATTAAAAAGGGTATCGCGCCACAGGAAATATTGTTTGTTGTTGATGCCATGACCGGACAGGATGCTGTGAATACGGCCAGGGAATTCAACGACCGGCTCAATTTCGACGGAGTGGTCCTCACCAAACTCGATGGCGACACCCGGGGTGGCGCTGCCCTGTCTATCCGCTCGGTGGTGGACAAACCCATAAAGTTTATCAGTGCAGGTGAGAAGCTCGAATCCATTGAATTGTTCCACCCCGAAAGAATGGCTGACAGGATTCTGGGCATGGGTGATATTGTTACCCTTGTGGAGAAAGCCCAGGAACAGTTTGATGTTGAGGAAGCCCGTAAGATCCAGAAAAAGATTGCAAAAAACCAGTTTACCTTCAGTGACTTCCTTGGACAAATCCAGCAGATTAAGAAAATGGGAAATGTAAAGGACCTGGCCAGTATGATTCCGGGGGTTGGTAAAGCTTTGAAAAACCTCGACATGGACGATGATGCCTTTAAGGGAATTGAAGCCATCATTTATTCCATGACCCCTGCTGAACGCGAAAATCCCGAATTGCTGAACGGTACCCGCCGGAAAAGGATTGCCGATGGCAGTGGAACCAGTATTCAGGAAGTGAACCGGCTGGTTAAACAGTTTGACGAAACCAGGAGATTGATGAAAACCATAACCACCAACAAAAATCCCATGCGCATGATGAATAATATGCGAGGATTGCGAGGTAATTAATACATAATATATAAGGTATGCAGCTGATCGACGGAAAAAAAATCGCCGCTGAAATCAAATCGGAAATTGCCCTTGAAGTAGAACAGCTCAAACAACAGGGTAAAAAGGCACCGCACCTGGCGGCAGTTTTGGTTGGGCACGACGGTGCCAGTGAAACATATGTGGCCGGCAAGGTTAAAGCCTGCGGTGAAGTGGGGTTTAAATCCACGCTGATTCGTTATGAAGAGGATGTTGATGAAGCAACATTGCTGAACACGGTGTCGGATTTGAACAACAACAGCGATATAGATGGTTTCATTGTGCAGTTGCCACTACCCCGGCATATCTCCGAGTCCAAAATTATCGAAGCCATCGATCCACGGAAAGATGTCGACGGTTTTCACCCGGTAAACATCGGTCGCCTTGTGCTGGGAATGCCGGCATTTATTTCGGCAACTCCTGCAGGCATTATGGAATTATTAAAGCGTTACAAAATAGAAACATCGGGAAAAAACTGCGTGGTTGTCGGAAGAAGTAACATCGTAGGTAAACCGGTTTCGATACTCCTTTCACAAAAGGCTTACCCGGGCGATGCAACTGTGACGCTTTGCCATAGTCGTACACAAAACCTGGATGAAGTATTGCGCTCGGCTGATATTATTGTAGCTGCACTCGGAAAACCCGAATTTGTGAGGGCCGACATGGTTAAAGAAGGTGCTGTGGTTATTGACGTGGGCATAACCCGGGTGAAATCCGACCAGACCAAATCGGGTTGGAAATTGCTGGGCGATGTTAAATTCGACGAGGTTGCCCCCAAATGCAGCTTTATTACCCCTGTGCCTGGCGGGGTTGGACTGATGACCGTTGTTTCGCTGCTCAGGAATACCCTTAAGGCATCACGTAAAGAAATATACCCCTGACGATGAACATTCGCCTGCATATGGTGGTTGCATGTTGCACCCTGCTGTTATTTGCCGGTTGCGGGAAGGGTAAAAAGTCCGAGGACCAGCGACTTGCCTGGACATCAGAGGCCCCGTTGACCATCCCCTATAAAGCCAGAATTCAGCGGTTTGAGAAGGGAAACCTGTTGCGCAACCCTTCGTTTGAAACCGGGAGAACATTTACCATTGACAGTGTAACCACATCGTTTGTGGTGGACGGCTGGCAACAGATAGGACATAATATTAAATGGACCGGCAGGTATATCGACAGCCTTACCTTATCAGGCGAGGTTTTTGAAGGACAGCGGGCCATTAAAATTGTACGCGAAAAAGCGGAAGAAACTGACAAGCAGGGCGAAGGCATACTCAGCGATTTCATTAAAGTTATTCCGGGACATTACGACCTTTCGATGTATATCAGGCTTGAAAATGTAAAGCCTGTAAAATCGCGCCTGGGAACACGAATGTTCGATGGCGTTGACATCAGCCTGCAATACTTCGACAGAAACAAAATACCCATCAGTTCAGGGATTATGTTTCCACATACAGGGCAGATGATTGATGCTTCATTTAAGGGTTTGTCATTTGCCAATTACAACTATATCAAGTCTTTTGGCTGGGGAAAAGTTATTGGGAAATCGCATCATTTTCCATTCCCTGAAGGCGATATTCCCTCTGAAGCCCATTATGTAAAGGTATTTATTGGCCTTAAAGGCACCGGTATCCTGTGGGTCGACAGTGTTCACTTTGCCTATAGCAGGCGTAATTTTTCGGTAGCCGAAAGAATGATGACCTATACCGATACGGCCTTTTGTGTAAAGGATTGCATTATTCCCACGCCCAAATCCGTTACCATGATGGAGTCGTTATACCTGTTCAAACAAGGCATGGACAGTGATGAACTGCCTGTAATAGTTGTTTCCGGGCAGGCCGGGGAAATGGACAGGAAAGCTGCCCGTTACGTTCAGCAGGCGATGGACGAATGTGCCCGAAAATGCGGTTATCAAAGTGATTCCAGGTCAATTGTTCCCATTGTGACCGAATGCACAGATATACAGCTTAGCCAATCGAGGCTAATCGTGTCCATTGGACCTACCGTGTTTTACGAACAGTTTTACGATCAGTTACCCCATGCCGCCATTCAGCATCATCCGCAGGGTTATTACATTTATTCACCAGGCGATCTGACCCGGCTGGTTGTTGTAGGTGCAAACAGCGATGCCGGTATTTATTACGGGGCCTTAACGCTTGTTCAGCTGATTGACGACCGGACACCTGTTTTTCATAATGCCAGAATAACCGATTACCCCGACTTCCCGTTCCGTTTTTTTGCATGGTCTGAAAACAACGTTAAAAATCAGGACGAAGAGGCTGTGATTAGGGAACTGGCAGGCTATAAACTTAACGGTGCTTTATTATTTTCAACGGAAAAATCAGTAACTGATTTTCTGAAGTCAAATCTTTCGGCCAGTGGTCTGTTTTACCATGCTTCTATACTAACAGGACTTACGCCCGACGATTCAACCCTTACCTATAATTATCCTGTTGATGCTACAGCTGATATTACAAAACCGTTTGTTTATAACTACAGCTTTGTTGACAGATCGGTCTACTGGCCTGAACAGCTTAATGAACTTTGTCTGCCCATGTTTTATCACAATGAGATGCTTGACAATTCGAGTTACGTTATTGGAAATAATCAGGTAAATGCAGGGAAACCACTCTATTCGGGAAGCTCTTACTTCAGTTTGAATACCGATGATGCAGACATAAGGCGATATGCCGGCTATACCGGAGCGCGACCTGTATTTATGGATAATTCGATGCGTATAGCAACTCCTGCCGCACATTATGGAGGAACTTTTCCGCATTACCCGGGTAAAATGAGACTTTACAGTATATTCGAACCCTATAGCAATGAACCGATCCGTGAGCATTTTCATTTATTTGACACATCAATGTTTTTGGTGAATTATGCTCCGTCAACCGAATCAGATGTAATAAGGCTGGCCACAGCAGCAGAATTTATGTGGAACAGTAAAAGTTACTCGGCTGATTTTGTACTCTGGAAGGTCTTAAAATCGCGTTATGGATCAGGCGTTGCACGTGAACTGATTCAATATGCCGATCATTATGGTCTGATGCTGGAAACCCTGCAAAGGCTGGAGATGAATTACCAGTTTACACGGCAGGTTAAAATTGCCCGGCAAACCATAACGGAACTAGACGAATTGCTTACGCGCCTGAGCCGGGAACCCGGGTCGCATCATAAACTGATTGGGGAACTGAAGGCACTTAACATTGTGCTCCATAAACAGCTCGATGCACATACCATTGCTCCCGATGTTAAGAAATAGGTTATTACTTTAGCGAAACTTTGGTACATTACCTAAACCTTTTTATTAAATTAGCCTACCAATAAGCGAGTGATGTTCGACGACCGGGACGATTTTTTTGAAGACAGCGAAACCCAGGAATTGCTTGAGCGCTACCAGCAAATGGTGGCAATGCGGCAACCTGTTTTTTTTGACAGGTATGAATTCGACTGTCTTATTGACTATTTTGCGGAACGCTATTACTTTAAGGATGCCATCAAGGTTATCGTGCATGCCATCAGGCAATATCCCGCCGATTCGTTGCTAAAGATTAAATATGCTCAGCTGCTGATTGATATATCACGACCGGCAAAAGCCTTAAGTATAATCAAAAGCATTGGCAAAACAGCAGATGATAATTACGAGTTGCACCTTGCCAAAGGTGCTGCCCTAAACCTAACCGGCAAGGGCCTTGAAGCCCGTGTTGCTTTTAATAATGCTTTCAGGCTGTGTGACGAATTCAAAGACGAAACCGCTTATTGTATTGCGCAATCGTATATGCAAACAGGGCATCTTAAACTTACAGAGAAATACCTGTTGCTGGCCCTTCAGCACAACCCGGAGAACCTGCTGGTTTTGTATGATTTGGGCTCGAATTACGAAAAAATGGATCAGCCGGCAAAAGGGATCAGGTATTATAAGAAATACCTGGAAATTGATCCGTTTGCCGAACATGTATGGAATAACCTGGCCATTCTTTATACCGACACAGGGAATATACACAGGGCGCAGGAGGCTTTTGATTATGCACTGGCCATTAATCCCCAATTTGTTCCGGCCTGTTTTGGGAAAGCCGGATTGTTAACCAGCCTTGAACGCTATGCCGAAGCTGCGGCCCTGTATACCGAATTACTGAATGAAAACAACGGTGATGTAGAGGTGCTTAATCTTCTGGGGCATTGTTACCTGCAACTTGAGGATTACATGGAGGCTATCGGTATCTTTGGCGAAAGCATAAAACTGTCCGGCGACGATTCCACGGCATGGTTTGGCATTGCGAAGGCCTATTTTGGCCTTGGCAAATATGGGTTGTGCATGGATGCATTGGACAAGGCCATCACCAGTAAGCCCGACAATGCCACCTATTGGTGTATGCTTGGAGAAGCACTTGGCCAGGTTAACCATGTCAATAAAGCCATTGATGCATACACGCTGGCACTTTTACTCAACCCCGATGACCGTGATGCAAAGCTGGCCTGTGCCCAGCTTTTTTATCGTAAACGGCGATATGCCGAAGCCATTGAATTGCTGGTTCCGTTGAGCAGGGAAGAAGAACCCGGGAATGCCCTGGTTTTTTATCGCCTGGCCGCTTACCTTGTATACGACAAGCGATTGGATGAAGCTAAACATTATTTTATACAGGGTTTGAAGTTGCATTTACATGGTTATCAGGAAATATTTACCCAATTCCCAAAAACCAGGTCAATTGCCGGATTCCGAAAGCTCGTTGAGCGTCATTTACAGAAAGTGCGACTGATGTATAATGCTGACAACTGACATCAGAAAAACCACGACCATTAACAATTAAATCTTATACTGATGAATATTAATCTTCCTTATCGGCCCGAGCGACCGGCAAAACCGCGTAATGCAGGAATTACCATGATGATGGATAAGGGATTGAGTACCATTGAAGCAGAGAGTTTTATTGAAAACAATGCTCCCTATACCGACCTGGTAAAGCTCGGTTTTGGGACTTCGGTTTTTAGCAGTAATGTGCAAAAGAAAATCAACCTTTATCACCAGACCGGTATCAGGGTTTACTTTGGAGGAACCTTGTTTGAGGCATTTGTAGTGCGGAATATGTTCGACGAATATGTAAAGCTTGCTGAACAATATAAGCTCACCGTTGTAGAAGTCTCGGATGGTTCCATGTTTATGCATCATTCACAGAAACTCGAATATATACAGAAACTGTCGAAAAACTTTACCGTTCTTTCTGAAGTAGGATCCAAACAAAAGGGTGTTGAAATTGCCGATGAAGTTTGGGCCGAAATGATGAAAACTGAAATACAGGCAGGTTCGTGGAAAGTAATAGGTGAGGCCCGCGAAAGCGGAACCATTGGCATTTACCATAGCGACGGAAGTGTCAATACCGGGCTGATTGATCTGATCAACAAAAAGCTTGATCCGGCATCAGTTATCTGGGAAGCTCCTTCGGGAAAACAACAGGCCTGGTTTATCAAACAGATGGGCCCTAATGTTAACCTGGGCAATATTGCTTACAACGATGTCATCCCGCTGGAGTGCCTTCGCCAGGGTTTGAGAGGCGATACCTTCCTGGATTTTCTGCCGGGTGAGATGAAGGAATTCAAACCCGATACGGATAAATACCGCAAACTCGACTAAATAGTGTCTGTCCATAAAGTCCCATTTGCTGCGTTACGCTTGTCCGAAAATTGCTCATTTACGAATAGTAAACTCCGCATTTTCGGACTGCGCAAGCCTTGCAAATGGAACTCTCTGAACAGACATATGTCCGGTTAAACATTTTTCCAACTTTATTGACAAGCTCTAAATATACCACAGGTGAAGGAATATGGATTAATTGGCTTCCCGCTTACACATTCATTTTCAGCAGGGTATTTTGCGGATAAGTTTGCTCGCGAAGGCATAAATGACTGTGTTTATCGAAATTTTCCCATCGAAAATGTCGGGTTAATTAAAGAATTGATAAACAGCCACCCGGATTTGCGCGGGCTGAATGTAACCATTCCTTATAAAGAAAAGGTAATCCCTTTGCTTGACAGTTTCGACGACGAAAGCGCCCGGATAGGCGCGGTGAATACCATTAAAATCTGCAGAAAAAACGCTGTATGTACGCTCAAGGGATTCAATACCGATGCATATGGCTTTGAAACTTCTATAAAGCCTTTTTTAAAAGCGGATAACAAGGTTGCACTCGTGTTGGGCACCGGCGGCGCCTCCAAAGCGGTGGAATATGTGTTACGCAAATTGGGTATAGCGGTAATATTTGTTTCCCGGACTCCTTCAAATCCCGGACATATAGGCTATCACGATGTTTCTCCTTCTTTACTCAAAAAGGCATCCATACTTGTGAATACCAGCCCGGTGGGTATGTATCCCAATACAAACGATTGCCCCGATCTGCCTTACGATTGCCTTACTGCCAATCACCTGCTGTACGATTTGATTTATAATCCGCCGGAAACGCAGTTTATGGCATTGGGACAAAGCAGGGGAGCAACCACCATCAATGGCTTGCAAATGTTACACCTGCAAGCCGAAAAGGCCTGGGAAATATGGAATTCGGGAAATTGCTGATGTGCGTGATCAGTACATCATTGATGCAGAAGCCGACATTTCCTGCAGTTTGGCGCTGAACTTAATGCCGTACTTTGATGCATTTTCAGAACGCAGCTCATACTTCATCCTGTCCTGCATGATGACGAAATTAATGGCAGCACCGTCATCAAGCGCTCCGGCTTTTTCGGTTATAATTAAGGTACTCTTGCCGTTGAGCAGGGGCAATACCTCAGTAAGACTTTTGGTACGGGCAAAGGGGACAAACAATATGTGACATTGTTGTATTTCGGCAGGTGTTTTATACCTGATAACCTGAATATTCTGGGCTCCGACTTTCTTTCCCTTGGTATAGGCCTCCAGTTCTCCGGCGACTTCCGATGTACCGAGAACGCCAATCACAAAATCACCGGTACGGTAATTTGCAGGCCATTCGATCAGCCGTGAGAAGTTGTAGATAAACAAGGTTTGGGCTTTAGGAATGGTCGTTTGCATGTATGCGGTTGTAACCATAAACAAAGCAACCAGCGTGGTTATTATCTTTTTCATTTTGGTGTTTAATTGTTTACTTGGTAGTATATACGGCGACTGTTTAAAATTGTTCCTGTTTTCGCACATTCTTTATAAAGATAGTGAAAAAAGAAAATAGAACAAAGAGCCAGGAACCAAGAGCCAAGACAAGTTGCAGTGGCAGTTGCAGTGGCAGTGGCAGTGGCAGTGGCAGGAACAATGAACAATGAAAGAATGAAAGAATGAAAGAATG
>CAZUBW010000120.1:0-8682 GCA_964618645.1 uncultured Bacteroidales bacterium
CTGAATGGGAATGGTGTTGGTATAGCTTGCTGTTCCCGAAAAATACCGGATACCTGGATGGGCATGATCAGTCCACGAAACAAGAGTAGGAAAATCGGCTGTTTCGGGCGCGCCCAATGCTTCCGGGAAACGCACCTTCCATGATCCGTTAATTGCTGCAATGAGTGTTTCTGTCTGTGTCGTCATTGTTCGCTTTTGCGCTTTGGCGGTTTTCCGGAAAACCACAAAAACAGCCTCGCCAGGATCGAGCTTAACCGGCACAATGGTCCGGTTATCCTTTATCCGGTAGGCAGCATATTCTATTTTGCCTTCTCCCGGATACCATAGTTCGGCTTGTTTACCGGTTACACGAAAGCTAAAATCAATCTGCTGCAATGTATCTGACTGACCGGAAATAAAGTAAATATCTGTTTCATCCTTGCATCGGTGAATCCAGCTGATTTTTGTATTCAATCCCTTACTGTATTCAACATCTTTGTCTACACCAAGTCGTTGCAAGATGCCGTACAACGATTCTCCCCAGGCAATCACTCCTTTGTTAACATACCGGATGGTTCTGCTGATCCCGTCAAGATCGCCCCACAATTCATTTACAAGCATTTTCCATTCATCTTCCGATTCGCAATTGCCTTCCAGGCCCGGCATTTTGTCCGGTCGTGGACCAATTACATTGGCACCGGCTTTTACCAGCTCGCCAACTTTCCTCAGTGTTTTTAAAGTCATTTCCGACGAACAGGGCAGAACCAGTATCCGGTAACTCATTCCATCGGGCAATACTATCCTGCCATTGCTGCTGACTGACATCCGGTTGAGCAGTACATCCGTGTTTACGTAATCATAATCATACCCGGTGGGAGGGTCAGCTTCCGGACCTGTACCCCAGAATGGCATTGTTGATGGCGCACCTTCATTAAGCAAATAGGCAATATCGGCGACAAACAAGCCCTGTTGCAGCATATATGAATTCCGGGCAATGTAAGTCATAAAAGGAGATGCTTGTTCTGCCCAGGTGATGTTCCGGTGCAAGTGTGTACCCACCATGGTGTTGCCCGGTTTGGTATCAAGTGGCTGATGGGCCGAAGTATGAAAAACAATCCGGTTTACACCTTGCGTAAACCAGTAATCACAAATCTTTTTCAGTCGGGCAGGCGCCTCAAAATTACCACCGGTAAAAGCTTCAGCAGCAACATATTGCTTCCCGTAGATATGTGCGGCCGATGCTGCGCCGCGTACATCAACATGATACATGGCTGTAGGATGCAGATCCGATACCCAGAACTCACCCATGGGGATATCAACAAATTTTTTACACAACAAGGCATCTTCAAGAATTTCCAGGGATACTCCTGAAGCCTCACCGTAGGTTTTCATGTCGTTTTGATTCAAGTATTCACTGACCGCACCATAGAAGTTTTCAGCAAACAGATCAGCCAGTGTTCTGCGAAAATCCCAGAGAAAGCGGTCACTCACTTCAGCATTATCGACTATACGACCTGTCAGTACTGGCAAATAGGGCAACAAATCATACCCTCTGCGCTTAACAAACTCTTCCGCCATACGATCGGTCCAGTTCTGCATGCCGGCTTCCCAACTGTCCAGCATCAGGTATTGTAACCGTTCACCAACCAGGGTACCCAATTTGTTTTTTAATGGTTCAAGATAGTTCTTAAGATAATCAAGAACATATTCTTTACTCAGCTTGTCCACCTCATATCCCAATCCGCCAGGCATTGCAGGCCGGTTTTTAGCACCCGTCAGTGAATACCCCGTTCTGAGCAGGGTCCAGTTGCCATCAGGTACATTCCAGTTAATATTTCCTTCGTTGTCCATCCTGTTGGTAAGATCAATGATCTTATCCTGATCTACACAGGCTGAAGCGGGAACACCGGAACCAGCAACCGAAGCATAATCAAATAAATGGCTGAACCCCGCTTTGTCTTCCCAGCAATTTACGCGTGCTCCGGGGTGAAGCACTGCCTCTGTCAGCACAAAGGAATCGGCGAGCGCAGCAGGAGGCGGTTGACGCAGGACCTGGTCGGGTACAAATGGTAATCCTGTGATTTCGAGCCGGAAATACCTCGATTGCTGTTCCGGAAAAGAAACGGTACGTACCTTTCCTCCACGGTACAACTGTGGTCCGGGCAATACAGTCAGTATTTTGTAATGCTCCATGTCGGTGCTCACTGATAAACTGCCAAAGGGGATGCCCTGTCGGGAGGCGATTGTTAAGGCACGAATGGGAACCGGGACAGGATAAGCAAAGTCAATGACGATTTTTTTTGTTTTCCCATCCACCGGTAGTGAAAGACTGCTGTTCAGGTCATCATCAATAAGCGCCTCTGGTTGGACAACCTTACCATTTACCGTAATAACAGGAATAATATCCTTATATGTTAATTCATCAACAGGTGTAGGAAATGCAATTACTGCATGATCACCGTACCAGGACGGATCGGAATGGAACTGCCCTCCGGTTGACATATTTCTTATGGGTCCGTTGACCATAGGAGGATGCGGGAGTTTGCCGGAGAAGTTCTGAGGTCCTTCAATATTCATCTCACTCCATACCAGTTTTTTCATGGCCTGCTCCGGTTTAACCCATGGCCCGCCGGCCAGGCTCCATCCGGCTGAACTGAAAATGGCCATTTCAAGATCAAGTCGCGCTGCTTCTTCAGCAGCATGTTTCACGGCATCGAACCATTCAGCCGACCCAAACATGACTTTGTTGTCAATGGTTTGTCCCATGCCAAAACTCACGTCTGCAAGCTGAAATCCGGCGATACCCACGCGTTTCATCCACTCCAGATCACGGGTAATACCGTCTGTTGTTATATTTCCCCCGGTCCAGTGCCACCAGGTTCTGGGTTTGGCAGCAAAGGGGGGTGTAACAAAGCCACCCTCCAGATCATTAACCTCCTGCTGGGCACAGAGCATACCGGATGCCGGCATGCCCAGCAGGATGATCATTGCGCTTCGAACCAACCAAAACGAATGTTTCATAATGGTTTGATTTTAGGGTATGTTATTTTATCGTAAATCGTATATAAAATCCAGATTTAACAAATCAATTCATCGTTCAGGTTTCTTTTCAATAATCTTCCCTAATACGAAGCAAAACTGCAACCGACCAAAGGGAGCTCAGCGCAGCTAAACATCGCTTGGCCGGGAAGTTTGAAAAATTACCAAACTCAATATAAAAAGCCTAATAGCCAGATTGGAACTTTATTCATATTTCCAATCTCAATATCATCCGCTACAATTAGATAATTATCCAGATGCCTCACCTGCGATGCATTCTTTTTTCTACCGCCAACTTCGATCGTTAATCCATCTACTAAGAAATCGCCTTCCGACGGAAAACTAACATGCTTACCTGCATTTATTAATTGGTTAAAAACAAATGTTTCTCTGACATTACCTAAATCCGGTTTATCTTTTAAAGCAAAGGCAAGATTTGAATTTTCCAGAAATATTTTATCCGGCTTCTGTAAGGTAGATACCCCTTTGCCTTCGGAACTCAATGTGTTGAGCAACTTCGCCGCCTTCAATTGGTAAATGTATTGATATACACTGTCTCTGCTTAGATCCAGTTTACGGGATAATGCCGCAATATTTGGTTTAAATGGCACTGATTCTGAAATAACACCTAACAGCTTTTTAATTTTTGTTGCCGTTCCTGAATTATAGCCGGCAATATAAGCCAAATCCATCTCAACAATGGTATTTATAATTTGATTTATTTTCAACAAATAGGAATCCTCACCTTCAGCAATGATTGGTAAATACCCCATTTGCAAATATTTCCGAAAAAAGGGCAATGGGCGGAAACCATTCGTAATCATCCGGCTTAACTTCATGTGATATTTAACAATGTCATCGAAGCCAATCACATCAAAGCTAATCTCATTCATAAATAGCAGATATTCCCTGAAAGACAGACCTGCAAGAATATAACTAATAACCCTCCTGCTCAGGTCTGCTTCACCACGATAGATATCAAGTGCAGAAGATGCAGAAAAAACTACCTGCATTTCAGGCAAGCCATCATAAATGTTCTTCAATTCAACAGACCAGTTGGCATATTTATGAACTTCATCAATAAACAGAATATCTCCCCCCTGCTTATACCAATCATTGGCTGTTTCAAACAAGGTATGATTATAAAACCAGGTATGATCGGCAGTAACATAAAGCGCTTTGACCGATGATTCAAGGTCGTATTTCAAATGCTGTAGCAACAATGTTGTCTTGCCTGCCCCGCGTGGACCTTTGATGCCAATCATCCGTTGCTTCCAATCAATCTGGTTATGTAAATATCTTCGGAAGTTATTTGTTACCGGACGCAACAAGTTTTCCTGAAATTCAAATAGGATATCCATGTTTCTGTCGACTTATTACGACAAATATAATACAAATATGTCGATTTATAACGACATATTTAATGTAATTATGTCGATTCTATAGAACTAACATATTGAGAATGCGAAAATATGCCCGGTACGGCGAAGTCTGTTTTAAAAGTTTATAATTGATGGTAACCACTTAATTATTCCCCGCATTCAAATTTTTAAGAAGCTGTATCATTTCAGCGCCCGCCAGTAACACCGGACCATAACCATGTGCAGCAAGCACATTTACAGGACGGTGGTAATAAAAAACAGCAGTAAATTCAAGGCCTGTACCAACGCAGGTATTTTCCACCTGACCGAGTTCATTAACCTGCTTTGCAACGGCATTCCATCCGGCCTGAGCCACAGGACCGTATACCATTCCATCGATCCACCCCTTATTAATGGCATGGGCAATGCAATAGGTGTACATGGCTGTGGCGCTGGTCTCGAGGTATGAATCATTACGATCAAGCAGTTGATGCCAGGAACCTTCGCCAGACTGCAATTCGGCCAGGCCCCGAATATGATTTTTGAACAGTTCCATAACTTCCGGTCTTCCAATATGGTCTTCAGGAAGTACATCCAGTACATCACACATCGTTAAAAGGGCCCAACCATTTGCCCGGCCCCAGTGAAATGAAGGATGTTCTTCCATTTTTTCGATCCAGCCGTGGCGAAAAATATTCTTTTCCGGCAGCCACAGAATCTTTTTAAACAACTCGATTTGCGTAACAGCTTCATCATAATAAGCTTTTGCCTTCTCGGCATCTTCATTCTCAAGCATCTTGGCCATGTAAGCCATAGGGGTAATTCCCATATACATATCGTCCAGCCAGACCGAATTTTTGGCCGGCCGAAGGCGGGCAAGGATTCCATTGTACAAGCGGTACTCCTTATACATCACAAAATCGAAAGCATTGTTGATAACCGGACGAATGGTTTCAGCAATATCGGGATTTACCAGCGAAGCTTTCATCATAGCCGCTCCCATTGAGCCGCAATCGTCGAGCCACTTGGGAGTGATAAGACCCCGCAGCCCGCTGTTTCCGGTTTCTTCCTGCACTTTCTTAAAATAAGGATAAGATTCTCCCAACAACTTAAAACGTTCGTAAGTGTAGGCAGCATATCTTTCATCCCCCGTTATTTCAGCAACTTTTAGCATACCTGAGTAGGTTACACCCCATTCATAAGTTGCGATTCCAAAGTCGCCTCGTTCCAAAACACTGGAAGCATTTATGTTTTTAAAGTTTGTAATGACTTCACCGGATTCCCGGTCAACAATCCTCGCCGGGGTGGTTTTATTCAGGTAGTCGAATATCCTGTCCAGGTCACTTTTAATGGTTTCAATCGTTTTTGCCGAGTTTCGTTGTCTCCGTTCATTCTGTGAAAACCCATATTGTGAAAAAACAACAACAAAAAACAACAAGGTTGCTATTCTGTATACTTTGCTCATAATGTTCAACTTTAAGTTCATGTTTTTGTACTATATTTAATTGATTTTCTGTTTTTTACTTATTTATTTCACCAATGATTTTCTCTCCTTCAGCAACAGTGGCATTCAATCCGCTGAAATCATTGTCAACTGCATTTTCAACTTTTAACCCGGTTTTGGCTGTTAGCCTGCAATTGATAAATTTTACGGTGGTAACAGGACTGTCTGCTAACCCGCTAATTACTCCCAGGCGTTCCACTTTTCCCGTTACATTTTTAAATGTCAGATTACGAAAGACCGGTAACACTTTTGCGGGCGGCAGTACAGGCGGAACCATGCGCCAAGCCATGAGCATCTCAAATGCCTGTTTAGCATCCACAATGGTGATGTTTTCAAAAGTCACATCCTCAACAAAACCGCCCCGGCTGGGCTGGGTTTTAAAGCGTATGGGCGCCCAGTTGCCCGAATCGGCAATGCAGTTTTTCACCAACACGTTTCTTATTCCTCCGGAGGTTTCACTGCCGCAGGCCACACCTCCATGTCCGTAGCCAAACCGGCAATTCTCGATGATGATATGCTCACAGGGCCGGTTAACGGCAAGCCCGCTTGAATCTTTACCGGCTTTTATGGAGATACAATCGTCGTTCACATCAATATCGCAATTGGAAACGTATATTTCGCTGCTTGAATCGAGGTCAATGCCATCGGAACTGGGGATGTTATGCGCCGCTCTGATGTTTAGGTTTCGCACAATCACATCCTTGCTGTATAAAATATGTACACACCAGGCAGCATGGTTCAACAGGTGCAGATCGGAAATGGTTGCATTGGTGCAATTCTGGAAACAGATCAGGCGTGGCCTTCCAATCCAGTTTTTTTGATGTGTCTGAGGACGCAGGTAGGGCCATTCAGTCCCTGATCCGTCAATGGTGCCCTTGCCGCTTATTGTGGTATTGGTGGTGTTTGTAATGTTAACCAATGCCGCAGTCCACATGCGGTCGATACCTTCAAAGCGGGTAGGTATCTGGGGATAATCATCAATGCTGGTGGTTCCCTTTAATACACCGCCCTCCTCCACTACAAGGTTAACTTTGTCTTTCAGAAATATGGATCCTGTCCGGAAGATGCCTGCCGGCACAACCACATTTCCTCCTCCTTTTGAAAAACAATCATCAATGGTGGCTTGAATGGCCCTTGTATTAACAGTCTGATTGTCGCCAACTGCACCATAACCGGTAATATTAAAAGTTTTGGCTTCATTGACCACAACCAGAATTTTAGATTCCCATTTACCGAACGCAAGGTTCAGTTTTTGATATTGTGCCTGCTGTTGTGTTGTATTGACAGTAACCTTGTTTCCGGTATACGGATCCCATTCCTCTATAGGTCCGGCACCCTTGATGGTTGCGTTAACGTTGACAGGTGTATAACCTTCATTGAAAAAAAAATACACTTCAGCGTCAGGCAGTGTGCGGTGCGTATATTTAACTGCCGGCGCAGCTTTGTCGAATGTCACATCAGGTGCAGGCAACAACTCAAGTACCCTGTCGGTTATCCTGCCCGATGTTTCTATAAAAGCCTCATCAATGGCCACGGGTTGTGAAACCATGGTAAATGTCCTGTCATAAAGCACTGCAGGCATGGCTTCCATGAATATAACCTTACCACCGCGTGAGGCAAAAACCTTCAGCTTATCGTACGCCTGTTTCGAAAGCACCGAAACGGCGGGGACAATAACTGCCCGGTAATACTGATCGCTCAGGTTTCTCAATCCTTCACCGGTTTGCATCAACACCGAAGTCAGCGCCTGCTCGTCAACAAAATCAAAATCGCGTTGATGTTCCATCAGGTCATTGGCTATAGAAAGCACGCTGGTATCGGCATCCGCGTTGCCCAGCCAAAGGCTTGTGGTTGGATAATACAGCGCTATTTGTGCAGCAGGCTTCCCCTGCGTGAGCAGGTAGGTTACCCGGTTGATATAGGCAGCAACCTGTGGAAAGGAATCGGTCATGAAAAACGGCAGGGGATCAGGTGTATGTCCCGAAGCTGTGCTGCTCCAAAACATGTTTTGCACCAGGTTAATTCCCCGCACCAACTGGTAGTCCATTACCCATTTGGCCTGGGCAACGGTTGGCTTATAAGTATAGGCGGCAAAACTCTCGGTGAATGCACGGGGCTTGCCAAACAGGTGTGCTGCCGAAGAAGCCAGTTTGGGGTAGTCGGCCACATGATCCATCCATATCTGGCTCCAGATGGCGTCTACGCCCGGTACACCCACGTTACGCATGTTTTTGAAATAGTCGCCTTCTGAACGAACCAATCCCATAGCCTTTTCTTCATGATTCAGGTGAACCATGTATTCGATATTATGCTGACGGCACCATTCGGCCTGCACATCAAAGAAGTTTTCTTTAAACAGGTCCGACCAGACATCCCAGTAATCAGCCTTGATCCGCAGCAGTGAATCGGGCAGCGATTTCAAATGAAATGTGGCCAGGTAGGGCGTTACATCATATCCCTTGCGTTGCATGAATTCACTGGTAATGGCCGGAGTATAGGGGATATGCGAAAACGAGAAATCGGGTTCATCGCCCATAATTCCCATGAAAGTTTTGCCAAATTCGTGACCAAAATGCCTGAAATACTGCTCATGCGTCCAATTGATAAACTGGCGGGTGGCTTCGGGATTCAGGTAATCGAAAAGTGAGGCGGTGGTATCCTTGGCACGGGTGGGATTGTTAACCGACCGGGTGGGTGAAGTTTTGAATTGTGGTTTACCCTGCACAAGTGCCTGCATACGCAGATCGGGACGCTCGGCACTGAACTTGCCACCGGCAAAACCGCTCGGGTACTTGCCTT
>CAZUBW010000121.1:0-8646 GCA_964618645.1 uncultured Bacteroidales bacterium
GGGCAGCAGTAACTCAGAAGATTTCCACGTTGCTGATGAGGGGACAGGCAAGTGATTGCTCAATGTTAACCCTGATTTTGTTTGTTTGCACCGGGTCAATGCGAAGGATCCTTTTATATCCAATGGTGGTTCCACTGGCAGCTTCTTTCCAGTCCGTGCCATTGTAATATTCCACTGAAAATGATTTCACTCTTTGTCCCAGGGCAATATATTCCTGCACAAGGATGTATTTTACCTCCTGTGTGCCGTTGAGCTGAATTTCAACACTTCCGGAGGTAGTGTTATCATCTGTGGCCCAGTATGTTTCGGGGTCGGCATCGGTTACGCATGCGCCCGCGTAAAGTTTTGATTTTCCCCTTACCTGGCTGGCTTTAACTTTTGCCTGTAATGCCAGGTTTTTGGCAAAAGTTTCGTCGATTTTCTTCCGCCATTCACGAAGGGCTTCCACATCGTTTTCGTGCAGGAGGCCACGCCGGTCGGGGGGGACGTTCAATAACAGGTTAGAGCCCCTGCCAACCGAAGAGAGGTATATTTCAAAAAGTTCGTCGGACGTTTTAACCAGCGAGTCTTCGCTGGCATGGTAAAACCAACCCGGGCGAATGGAAACATCCACTTCAGCCGGCACCCAGGAGGTGCCGTTTTCATCGCCGGAATTCAGCAACCCGGTGATATTGGGTTTTCCGGCATATAGGGTGTCGCGGTTGATCAGATTCCAGTTTGTTTCGCCCGCGGTGCCTCTTTCGTTACCGCACCAGCGGATGTCGGGTCCGCCATCGCTGAAAAACAACACACCCCGATCGATGGTCCTGACCATTTCCAGTGTGGCAGGCCAGTCGTAATAGGCTTTACCGTCGATCTGTCTTTTTTCGCGCTTACCCCCGTAATACCCGTCGCCTCCGTTGGCTCCGTCGAACCACATTTCAAACACGGGGTTGTATTGTTCAAAAAGTTCCCTGAGCTGATTCCTGTAATATTCGATATAGGCAGGCGTTCCGTAAGCCGCATGGTTTCTGTCCCACGGTGAAAGGTAAATACCGAATTTAACGCCGTATTTGCTGCAGGCATCATGCAGTTCCCGGACTACATTACCCTGACCGTTTTTCCAGGGGCTGTTCTTAACGGTATGCTCAGTATAGCTGCTGGGCCAGAGGCAAAAGCCATCGTGGTGTTTGCATGTGAGAATAATGCCTTTGAATCCGGCTTCGCTGAGTACTTTCACCCATTGCCCGGCGTCGAGGGCGGTGGGGTTAAATACTTCCGGGCTTTCGTCGCCATAACCCCATTCCTTGTCGGTAAAAGTGTTGGTGGTGAAATGGATAAAAGCATTCATTTCCATATTGTGCCAGGCCAGCTGTCCGGTTGAAGGCACCGGGCCATAAGCCGCAGGTGGGGTAACGGCAGGTTGGGAACAGGAAAGGGCGGTTATTGCCAGGATGAGCATAGTGTTTTTCATAATCCGGGGTTGTTTTGAAGGTGAAGATAATACTTACCCCGAACAAAAAAAAGAAGCTGTCCCGGCTCAGCCATCACGGGAGGATGTCATGAGCCTTTGGACAGCTTCGATAAAGCACAATTGTTAATTGTTATTTATAGGACCAACGTACGCCAAAAAATTTCATTACCGAAGGCAGCGATTTTTGGGTTACGGCAAGGTGCAAATCGTTGTTGCGGTATACATAAAACCTGTCAATAGGGCTACCCGGGGTTATGGATTCAGCATCGTATTCAACATTCCTGTAAAGGTCGAAACCATTACTGGAGCTGATCAGCTGCATAAAAGCTTCCTGTCCGGTGGACTTGCCGTCGGCATACAATGTCTTTTTCTCGAAAACCTTTCCGTTTACTGAATAGGCCTGAAGCTCATCAACGGGCAGAATGGTTTTTTCACCATTTTCGAGCACAATTTTGGCTTTGTTGATACCAATTTTTACTTTTTCAGCCTGAATTCTGCCACTTTCTGAGGCAACCCACGCCGAAGGTGAACTCGCAAATGCGGCAAACGAAAACATGGCCGCCGACATAAATAATGCTATCTTTTTCATAATTTATCCTCCTGTTTATTGTTGTTAATTTAATACACTAACATCGGCCGGGAAAATTTGTTTAATGTTTAGATAAAAAAATTATACAAAAAAATGTTAAAAAGCATAAACTTGGAAAATTGGGGTTATTTATTACCTTTCAGCATCAAAACTCCCGAATATGTCCAATAACACCAACAATTCCACCGGCAGGCTTATCAGGCGCGAATACCTGATTCCTTTCATATTGGTATCCGCACTTTTTCTTTTCTGGGGTATTCCCGGCAATATGAATGACATTCTGATCAAACAGTTCATGAAATCGTTTGAGCTGAATCGGTTGCAGGCAGGATTGATACAGTCGGCTTACTACATGGGCTATTTTGTGTTAGCCATACCGGCAGGTTTGCTGATGCGCAGGTTTGGTTACAAAGCAGGGTTGGTAACCGGACTTTTATTGTTCAGCGTAGGGGCCATTCTTTTCTGGCCGGCTGCCATTATTGGCAAGTATGGTATGTTTTTATTTGCTCTTTTTGTTATAGCATCGGGTGCCTCATTTTTGGAAACCGGTGCCAATCCCTTTATAGCTACGCTAGGCGATGCCGAATCGTCGGAGCGACGGCTCAATTTTGCCCAGGCATTCAATCCGCTGGGAGCCATTACCGGAGTAGGTATAGGTACAGTATTTATTTTTTCGGGCATTGAACACAGTCCCGATAAGATTAACATGATGAAACTGGCCGGAACCTACGATACTTATTTACACAGCGAGACCTTACGTGTGGTGTTGCCATACGTGGTACTGGGGTGTGTTATTTTTCTGTGGGGACTTTTTATTTTATTCACGCGTTTTCCCGAGCCGCATGCCGATGATGTAGCCGCTAAAAACAACAAGGGTGGTATACGGAACCTGTTGAAATACCCCCATTTTTACAAAGGTGTACTGGCCCAGTTCTGTTATGTGGGTGCCCAGGTAGGGACATGGAGTTTCTTTATTCAATACATACAGGATTACACCGGCGAGCACGAAAAGCTGGCTGGTGCCTTGCTAACCGGCACACTGGGAGCTTTTGCCGTGGGCCGGTTTTCAGCCACCTGGCTTATGCAGTATATACGGCCGGCAAAGCTTATGAGTATTTATGGAATGGCCAATATTTTCCTGGTGCTGGTTGCCGTAATCATTCCGGGTTGGGCGGGTGTATGGTCGATATTTCTCACCAGCTTCTTTATGTCGCTGATGTTTCCCACCATATTTGCATTGGGCATTAAAGGACTTGGCGAAAATACCAAACTGGGCGGTTCACTGATGGTAATGTCAATTATCGGTGGGGCAGCCTTTCCGCCAGTGATGGGGGTGATATCCGACAAAACAGGCAGTATGGCCATGGCCATGGTGGTGGTACTTGCCTGTTACCTGGTGGTTACCTGGTATGCTTTCAGTGGAGCGGGCATCAGGCTGAGCAGAAATGCCAGGCAGGAATCAGTTTAAGCCAACGTTTTGAGCAAGAGCAATGTGCTTCTATGCTTGCATGGCAGGAAGTTCGATGGTGAAAACAGTACCATTGCTTTTGTCGGAGACAAAATAAACCGAACCCTTCAGGTAATTTTCGCCCAGTAGTTTCATGCTGTAATTGCCCAGGCCCCTTCCGGGCCCCTTGGTGGAAAAGGATCGCTGAAAAAGCTGCAATTGCAGGTCATGGGGTATCATACCGCTATTGTGTACGCAGAAAACAACAGTATCGGTTTTACGTCGGCAGCATATGGTTATGGTTTCGCCCTCTGAAACGGCTTCAGCGGCGTTTTTAAGCATATTGATGAGGATGCGTTTCAATAAAGTACCATCGGTTTCGAACCGGAAATCTTCGCAGCATGGGTCTTTTTGCAGTATACGGTTTTCCATTACCGGGTGATACGACAGTTGTTTGCAAACCGAGTTGATAATATCCAATGACGACAGCAACTGATAGTTAACAATCAGGTCGTTGTTTTCAGCCGCTTTCAGTTGCCGCTGATGCTGGACTTCTTCCAGCACCATTTCATAAACCGATTCGAGCAGGTGCAGGTATTCATCGCGCTCTTCGAGAGAGCCGGCTGTTTTCATTGCCTGTATCAGACCGCTCATCCCGCTCAGCCGGTTCATCAGATCGTGGAAAAAAACATTTTCGAGGGCTAAGGCTCTTTTTTCAACTCCAATATCCTGAAGATTGAGGAGGGTATATATTGATCCGTTCAGGGTAACAGGTGAACAGGTTACCCTGAAATCGTATGAAACCATCAGGTTGTTTTCAAAAGCGCTGAGCCTGCATTCATTCGTGGCTTTTTTGTTAAGTAATTGCGATTGGCTGATGGCTTTCAGAATGCCGCAAAACTGACAATTCTCCGATATTCCGCAGACCCCGGATTTAACTTTATGTGTACACGAAAAAACATCTCCCGGCCGCTTGCCGGTTATGTTGACAAGGCCACCTAACCGTGTGTTATCAAATAAATGATAATTCGAAAGAACTACCTCGCGTTTTTTATTGATGATGGCTGAAAACCAGGGACTCGAATTCAATACCTCCTGGATAAAGGCGATGTGCTCACCGGAGGTAAAATCGGCCTGAAGCGCCGGGTCAGTCTCAGGGAAGGCTTCTGAAAAACCTGCATTGGACATGAGCTTTCGTATTTGGGTATCAGCAAATATACATATAAAAAAGGATATTAATATACGAATATATTTAATTTGTTATGCATACGTTTCTGCTCATAATTGCCGGGAGCGTTAATTTGATGTTACAGGTTGAGATTGCTTCACTTCGTTCGCAATGACGGCATCGATTACCGGACTTTTTGCACGGCCTCATAATACAGGCTAAAAGTGGATCCGGTACATGATGTTAGGCAGGATGTTCATTTGCCGGTCGTAATCGATATTGTTGGTATATTCGTTGTAGTACTCGCCGGTTTTACCACGGGCATTGGTGAGGTTGTAAATATCCACAACGAATTCGTGACCAGCCCTGGGCCTGTTGATGCGATAGGTAATACATAAATTCATCTGGAAAATGTCATCAATGCGTTTATCCCAGGCCCTGGAAAGGATATATTCCGTTTCGTCTTCGAGGCGCGACTTTTCGAGATCAACCGGCACATACCTTAAGCCACCGTTATAGTAAAACTTGGCGTTTACGCCCAGCACTTTTTTGCCGGCCTGGCTGCTAAGGTTGAACTCTTTGCCAGCCAGCAGGTTAAATGAATAATTGCCGTTGTATTTGGTGTTCCGCCATTTGTCTTCGAGGGTTTTATACTCCGAGTTATAAAGTGATGTGGTAAAAAGAAAGTAATACTGATTGGCAAAATACCTTTCGAAGGTCATTTCAATGCCGTAATTGTGTCCTTTCCCCTTGTTCACAAGGGCGTCATCAACATAGCCCTCATTGCTGTTCAGCATGGAGAAGACGCTGGTATCGCTGTTCTCAACCGGAATATCATAGAGATGTTGATAGTAAAACTCAACTTTAGCATTCAGGTTTTTCGAGAACCTGTGTCCATAACCCAGCACGTAATGCTGTGCTCTGGATAATCCCAGGTTTTTATTGGGTGCGAACGATGCTCCGGCTTCGGTATTGTTGATGCGATAGTAAGCGTAAATGCTTTCGATTTTACTGTGTGAGCCATAACCGATGTTTATGGATTGTTTGGGATTGATCTGCCAATTCAGGCCAACCCTGGGTTCTATGATAAAATCTTCGTTAAGTGAAAAATAGCCGCCATGCAGTCCGCTTACTGCCGTAATGTCATCTGTCAGCCTCCATTTCCAGCTGAGGTATCCCTGCCAGTGATCGGCACTCATATTCATGTTAATACCGTATACAAACCGGTCGAGGTCGTTGTCGAAGTAATATTCATACATATCGTAATGATGACGCGTAAATTTCAGTCCGGCTACAACGCGGTTTCGCTGGTTGATTTTAGAGCTGAACATGAGTGACGATCGCAGGCTGCTTTTTTCCCAGTCGGCTTTGGCATTGAACTGCATCTGGCTGAGCGTGTCAGGTTCATTCCAAATGTACCCACTTCCGTTACCCGAGGCTGCCAGTGTTACCTTCATGAGGTTACGCTCGTTGAACGACAAGGTATAATTCAAACCGATTACCCCCATCCTGGAGCTGTAGTCGCCCTGGCCGGTGACAATGCCTTCGTTATCTTCTTCGGTTACGTCGAGAGAACTTTTGCCGCCCAGGCCAAAGATGGAAAAAGTGCCATAGCGTTTTGCGGGCAGCATTAATTTGAACCCAAGATCCTGGTACTTGGGTATGCCGTCGAAGTCAACGATACCCGCATTGTCGAGCAGGGCAAGTGATGAATACCGGTAATTTACCAGGTAGGAACCATGGTAATTTTTGCTGAAAGGGCCTTCGGCCATGATATCGGTACCCAGCACACCTAATCCCACCGAATATTCGTGCTTTTCGTTGTTGCCGGCACGCATGTGCATATCGAAAACACCCGACAGGGCATCGCCGTATTCCGGCGCAAAGGCGCCGGTATAAAAGTCGGAGTTGCCTAACAATTCACTGTTAATGGCGTTGATAGGTCCCCCGGTGGATCCTTCATCGGAAAAATGGTTGGGATTAGGGATTTCAATGCCCTCGAGTCGCCACAAAATGCCTTTGGGTGAATTTCCCCGTACCACAATATCGTTGTTTCCTTCGGGGTCGCCTGTAACGCCGGCAAAAGCCGATACCATCCGCGAGGGGTCCTGCAGTGCACCTGCATACCTTTTGGTTTCATCCACCGAAAATGAACGGGCGCTGATAACGGCCATTTCATTTAGCACTTCCCCTTTATCCTTCCGGGCGGTAACCAGCACCTCTTCCATTTTCACAAATGATTCCCGCATTTCCAGTTCAAGAACCGTTTCCTTACCTGATGACACCAACACATTGGGTACCCGGAGTTCCTCATAACCGATGAAACTGATAACAAGGTCAACCCTGCCGACAGGCACCCTGTCGAGCCGGAAGGAGCCGTTCACATCACAAACTGCGCCTTTTACCGGGTTGGTACCCGCAATTATAACAGTGGCCCCAGTCAGGGGGAATTTTGCATCTTCATCCTTAACACTGCCGCGAATGGTTTGAGTGATTTCCTGGGCTTTAACAGGGGCAAAAGATATCATTACAGCAAGCAGCATTGCTGTTAAACAATTTTTCATCATCATGTTAATTAATTTGATATTACTGATTCTTCACCCAACGGCCGTAAACAAAATCAGGGTTCAGAAGTTTTTGTCAGTTATAATGACAACAAAAAAATTCACTGGATGCATGGCACTCAAAAAAAGTGGTAAGCTAAACATATTCAGCCAGATAAAAGAAGGCAAGACAGCCTGAAAATTCCTGAAACCGGGTATGGCCGGTATTTTTTACTTGTTTTGAGGCATACAGGCATATTTTGTATAATATTGCAGCCAGCCATACCCTATTGCTGTTTGACTTGCTTAAAACCTTTTGCCTGTAAGATTCTATCATGAAAATCAATAAAATAATTACGTCGAAAAGCAGCTTTGGCCTGTTCCTGTTATTGTTTTCGTTTTTAACGCACGTTATTTGCGTTGCACAGGATGGCACTATCTTGGAGGGAATAAGTGGAAATCCTGTAATTTCCGGATGGTATGCCGATCCCGAAGGGATCATTTTCGGGGACAGGTATTGGATTTACCCGACTTATTCGGCGCCCTATGACCAGCAGGTGTTTTTTGATGCCTTTTCTTCGCCGGATTTGGTAGAGTGGACCATTCACAAAAGAATTATGGATACATCTGCCGTTAAGTGGGCACGTCGGGCATTGTGGGCGCCGGCAATTGTGAAAAAGGGCCAACAGTATTATCTTTTCTTTGGTGCCAACGATATTCAGCACGACAAGGAAACCGGCGGTATTGGCGTGGCGGTATCGGCCAAACCCTCGGGCCCTTATACCGACTACCTGGGTAAGCCCCTGGTAGACCGGTTTCATAACGGGGCACAGCCCATTGACCAGTTTGTATTCAGGGATCAGGACGGAATGTACTACCTTATCTACGGTGGCTGGAGGCATTGCAATATAGCAAAGCTCAGGGACGATTTTGCCGGGTTCGTTCCCTTCGAAAACGGAGAGGTGTTTAAAGAAATCACGCCGGAGGGATATGTCGAGGGTCCCTATATGTTTATCCGCAACGGTAAGTATTACTTTATGTGGTCCGAAGGCGGGTGGACCGGCCCCGACTATTCGGTGGCCTATGCCGTGGCCGATTCACCGTTTGGCCCTTTCAGTCGTGTGGGTAAAATATTACAGCAAAATCCCGAAATTGCCACCGGTGCCGGTCATCATTCTATTATGCATAATGAACAGCACGATAAGTGGTACATTGTTTACCATCGCAGGCCAAAAGGAGAGACCGATGCCAATCACCGGGTTACATGCATCGATGAACTTAACTTTGATGCGGAAGGAAACATCATGCCGGTAGTCATCACCACCGATGGGGTAGAACGCGATCCCCTGGCCGCAGAATAGCAGGTTTCAGGGATTACTGGCGTGATCCACAGTGGGGTATCCTTGCAAAAGAAAATAAATCCCCGCCATCGCTTCGCGCTGGAGG
>CAZUBW010000122.1:0-8643 GCA_964618645.1 uncultured Bacteroidales bacterium
TTTTTGACAATAGCTCAATGAGCAATTAACAATGAACAATAGGTACTAAGACCTGTAGACTTGAAGACCTGTAGACTTGAAGACCAGAAGACCAGAAGACCAGAAGACCTGAAGACCTGAAGACCTGAAGACCTGAAGACCATAAGACTTAGAAGACTTAGAAGACCAAAAGACAGATACTATGATCAGAAACTACTTCAAAATAGCACTTCGGAATATCAGAAGAAATCCTGCACATTCGATCCTTAATATTATCGGTATGTCCATAGGTATGGCCTGCGCCATTTTACTCCTTTTATGGGCAAGGAATGAAGCCAGTTACGACCGGTTTCATAAGAACGCTGATAACCTGTTTCGCGTTACAAGTACAGACATTTACGACGGAAGAATACGTCAACAGGCCACCACACCATTTCCTTTGGCAGCTGCACTAAAAGAAGAATACCCTGAAATCATCAGGTCTACAAGATACCACAATGTTTCAACCACATTTATTAAAGGTGAAAATAAGATAACAGGGAAACTAGCCCTTGCGGATAAAGACTTTTTTATGATGTATCATATTGAGTTTGTTCGCGGGGATAAAAACAATGCCTTAACAGGTCCTTATGATGCTGTCATTACTGAAGAAATGGCAAAAAGATACTTCGGCGACGAAGATCCGCTGGGTAAACCAATTGCCGTTAATAAGTCAAAGAATATTCTAACAGTAAAGGGCGTGATTAAGGATATCCCTCGCAACAGTCACTTTTATAGTGATTGTATAGCCTCATTTGAGTTTTATGCTATAGTAAATGGAGGGAACCCGGATGGGAAAATATACTCTGATTGGAACCCGGTATATAATTATACCATGATTGAACTTATGAATGGAACGAATAGCCAATTAGTTGAAGAAAAAATCAAAAATTTTATACAAAGAAAAAAGAAAGGATCAAGTACTGAAATTTTCCTTCAGAATATCAGAAAGATCCATTTGAATTCACAGAAATATGAAGGTGACATCGCCAGCGGTAATATTCAGTATGTAAGGCTTGCAAGTATGCTTGCCATATTAATTTTAGCCATTGCCTGCATTAACTTTATGAATATTCTTACCGCACAATCATCCGGCAGGGCAAAGGAAATTGGGATACGTAAGATGGCCGGGGCAAACAGACTGAAAATAATTGTCCAGTTTTTAGGCGAATCACTGCTGATCGTATTTATCGCTCACATCATTGCCATGATCCTGGTTGAACTGCTGCTACCGGGGTTTAATAACCTGATGCACGCAAAGCTGGAAGTCAATTACCTGAGTACCGGTTTATACATGGGTTTATTCGTCGTGATCATATTTTCCGGATTATTAGCAGGTAGTTATCCGGCGTTTTATTTGTCGTCATTGAAACCCCTGGCTACCATCAGAGGTATGGTTGATGATAAACCAGGTAAAGCCCGGTTCAGAAAGGCCCTGGTTATTTCCCAGTTTGCATTATCGTTCCTTTTTATCATAAGCACCCTCATTGTCAGGAAACAGCTTGACCACATGGCTCATGTTAACCTTGGTCAAAACATAAATAATATAGGGTATTTTGACATACCTGAAGGTGTGCACCGTGAAACTTTAAAACAAGAACTCAGCAATATTCCAGATATTTTGGGTGTGACCATTACAGGTAATCAAAATGTTATCAACAATTACTCAATTGTATATGGAGCAAATTGGAGGGGTAAAAAGGAAGGTAATGATGTCTTGTTTACAGTTCTGAATGCTGACAAGGATTATGCAAAAACATTTCAAATTGAGCTTAAAGAGGGGAATTTTTTATCTACCAATGAATTTTCAACCGATACAACCGCACTTGTGATTAATGAGAAAGCAGCAGAAATAATGGGCTTTGAAAATCCCATTGGTGAAGTTGTTTCAGACAATAATGGATCTCAATTCAGAATTGCAGGCGTAGTTAAAAACTTCCATTATAAAACATTACACTCCGCAATTGAGCCACTTATCATAGCGCCAAACCTTCCACCTGCCATGGGCGGCAAATGTTATATCAAAATGAACCCTGATCAAATTCCATCAATAGTGAATTCGGTTGGGAGTGTATTAAAAACATTGAATCCTGATTATAGTCTGGATATAAAATTGCTAAAGGATGATTTTAATAATATGTTCTTTGTAGAACGAATAGCTTCTGCTGTACTGGGTTTTATGACTTTGCTTGCAATTGTCATCTCTTGCCTCGGGTTAATAGGTTTATCTGCTTATATGACGTTACGTCGAACAAAAGAAATTGGCATAAGAAAAGCAAATGGTGCTAAAACCAGTGAGATTTTTTCGTTTTTAACCCGTGAATATTTCAAACTGGTTTTGATTTCATTAGTAATTGCCAGTCCGGTTGCCTGGTATGCCACGAATATCTGGCTGCGGAGTTATGTTTACCGGACAAATGTAGGTTGGTGGATATTTGCCCTGGCATGGATAATCGTGATGATGATCACTTTACTCACCGTAGGTTTTCAAACATACAGAGCTGCATGTAAGAATCCGGTGGAGGCGTTGAGGTATGAGTAGGGACAAGGGACGAGTGACAAGTGACAAGTGACAAGTGACAAGTGACAAGAAGACCTGAAGACTAAAGAACCAAGATTCAAGATCCAAGATTGAAGACCGAAGATCGAAGACTGAAGACCTGAAGACTTTGAAGACTTTGAAGACTTGGAGACTTGGAGACCTGCAGACCGAAGGACAAACAAACGCTCCACCTAACTGATTCAGAAATAACAAAAATGATTAATTGTGTAACTTAAAAACAAACCATTATGAAAAACCACAAAAATTTTCGGCTCCTGATTTTATGCGCAACATTTGTGCTGTTCAGCCTGGCAGCTTTACAGGGACAATCGGTAACTCAAGGAACTTCTGATATTTCAGTGGATGAAAACACATTGAAAAGTTATGTCGGAAGGTATGATTACGGACAAGGTATGGTATTGATTGTAACGCTCGAAGACAATCAATTGTATGCACAACTTACCGGTCAGGCCATATTTCCTATATTCCCTTCATCAAAAAAACAATTTTACTGGAAAGTAGTGGATGCCAACGTGACATTTGTGGCGGATGAAAAGGGAAATGTTACCCACGCTATCCACCGTCAGAACGGAAATCAGTTTGATGCGCAGAAGTTACGGGACGAAACGCCTGTTGCTGTTGATCCTGCGATATTTGTTAAGTATATCGGAAAATATAATGCAGCTGATTATGGCATTGTTGTTGTTTCCAAAGAAGAAAATAAACTATTTGTGCAGGGAGCAAATCTTCCGGTATATCAATTGTTACCTGCTTCAGAAACCGAATATTTCCTAAGGGAAATACAGGCCAGTATAAAATTCAGTATAAACGAACAGGGCATTGCAAATTCCGCTATTATCAATCTGACCGGCAATGTATTTTCCGTAGTTCGTAGTATAGATTAGCATTCAGGTATATCTGAAATCAGTTTCTCTTTGTTCAACTTGTTAATAACCGGGTGTTCAATAGCAGCTTCACAGGTGAACCAGCATAAACTTTTTCATCTTCAAAAAGTCATGTTCAGAAACCACTTCAAAATAGCTTTTAGGAATATCAGAAAAAAACCCTACATTCGATAATGGATTAATTTGAGAATGCACTCCTGAAGTAATGAAGAACCTGAACTTCATACTGGTCATTACCACCATTCTTGTTGCATCAGGCTGCTGCAACGAAGAAAAAATTGAAATAGCAGGAAAAGTTATTGATAAACATACCAAAGCAGCCATTCCGCACAAAAAAGTTATTATTCAGGCGATGGTAGTAAGCGAAAACAAGCTTATACCTGTTTACAATGGAGAGTTTTCAACTGACAGTTCAGGATGCTTCACATATGCCATGGAGGAAACCGAAAGCGCTTATTTATATAACTTTCACGTTATAGGAGATTCAGCTTATGCCTATTCAAACATTAGATTGGGCTTGACTGAACTCAGGAGAAACGGTAAGTTTTTAAATTTAAACTGTAACAAATTAGCTGATCTGACTATAAGAACTGAAATGAATTGCAGCCATTCAAGTAATGACGTTCTCTATGTTTTTTGGAAATCAGACGGCATAAATGGCAGTTCCCTGTATCCCTATAAGGTAAAAAACTATGGGCTCACGTCAACAAATACCGGATTAAAATGGATTGGAGGAGACATCAAAACCGAAATCAAAACAAAGGTATTTGCAAATAAAGAAACCATCGTAAAATGGGAAATATACAGGAATGAAAAAAGAATGGAAATCACCGATACCATTTTCTGCAGAAGAGATGTGGATAATTACTTAAGTTTTAAGTATTAATCGGCAAATGGAGCAAAAAAGTTTTTATTGAACCTCGTCGCTGTTCCTGATCTGCACCCTGCGGATTTTGCCGCTGATAGTTTTGGGCAACTCGGTGACAAATTCAATGATGCGGGGGTATTTATAGGGTGCTGTTACTTTCTTCACATGCTCCTGCAATTCTTTTACCAGTTCTTCGCTGGGACGATAGTCTTTGCTAAGCACCACTGTGGCTTTCACAATCTGCCCCCGGTCGGGGTCAGGTACAGCGGTTATGGCACATTCCAGCACTGCCGGATGTTCTATGAGTGCGCTCTCCACTTCAAAGGGTCCGATGCGGTAGCCCGAACTTTTGATCACATCGTCGGCACGACCTACAAACCAGTAATAGCCGTCTTCATCGCGCCAGGCCATATCTCCGGTATAGTAAATGCCATCGTGCCAAACCTTGTGGGTTAACGCTTCGTCGTGATAATACCCGTCGAACATGCCCAATGGCTTGTTCTTTGCCGTATGGATGATAATTTGTCCCTCGTCACCCGCCTCACATGAATTGCCTTCGTCGTCAACAATATCAATGGCATAGCCCGGAGAGGGTTTCCCCATGGAGCCGGGCCGGGGTTCAAACCAGGGATAAGTGGCCAGCGCCACAGTGCACTCAGTCTGGCCATAGCCTTCCATTAGCTTGATACCAGTAGCGTCATGAAACTGCTTGTAAACTTCGGGGTTCAGAGGTTCACCGGCCACTACACAATACCTGAGGCTGCTCAGGTCAAACAGTTTCAGGTCTTCCTTGATCAGAAAACGATAAATGGTGGGTGGTGCGCAAAACGTGGTGACTTTATATTTAGCGATAATTTCAAGCAGGTTTCGGGGCACGAACTTGTCGTAGTCGTATGTCATTACGGCACTGCCACTCAGCCACTGTCCGTATAGCTTGCCCCAGGCCGATTTGGCCCAGCCCGTATCGGCTACGGTAAGGTGCAAACCATTGTCAATTACATTTTGCCAGTAACGTGCAGTCAGAATATGTCCCAACGGATAAGTAAAAGGCTGATTCACCATTTTGGGCATACCTGTGGTGCCCGATGTAAAATACAACAGCATCGGATCGGTATTTCTGGTGGCCTGTTCTCCGGCAGGCCTTGAAAAAACCGGACTTTCCTTATCAATGGCCGTGGCGAAGTGAATGCATCCATCCTGATGGACATCCAGGAATGCCACTTTTTGAAGTGAAGGAGACTGTTTCCGGGAAGCGACGATGCGTTCAACCACATCCTGCTCACCAACGCTGACGATCATTTTGATTTCAGCAGCGTTATTGCGGTAGATGATGTCTTTTTCAGTAAGCAAATGGGTAGCGGGAATGGCAACGGCGCCAATCTTATGCAATCCGAGAATACAAAACCAGAATTCGTATCTTCTTTTCAGGATGAGCATGACCTTGTCGCCCTTGCGGATTCCTTCGGAGAGAAAGAAGTTGGCTGTCCGGCTGCTGAATGCACTCATATCGGCAAAGGTAAATATGCGTTCGCTTCCCTTGTCGTCGCACCAAACCATGGCTGTTTTGCCGGGTGCTTGTCGGGCCATCTCATCCACCACATCAAATGCGAAATTGAAATGATCGGGAACGTCAACCTTGAAATTTTCACGGAAATCTTCGTAATCGCTGAAATGGGTATTTTTTACAAATTGGTTAAGAATCATAGCAAAAAAGGGTGTTTGAAAAGTAAAGTGGGAAAATCTTAGTTGAGAACTTACATAATCAGCGCCAGAAACCTGACCGGCTTTTCGTTGAGCGCTTTCATGGCATGTTTATGGGATGAGTCAAAATAAATGGAATCGCCCTGGTGCAATTCAATGGCATGGTCTTCAAAATAGATCTCCATATTCCCTTCCAGGATAAAGTTGAATTCCTGCCCCGGATGTGCATTGAATACGGGTTTTGACTCACCGGACATAGGGTTCACAGTCACCAGGAAAGGCTCAGCTTTCTTATGTATAAAATTGTAGGCCAGACTTTCGTATGCATATTGTTTCATCCGTTCAACATGGGCACCGTGACCTTTCCGAACTATACAGTATTGATGAAGCTTTGGATTTTCGCCGGTTAACAAAGCCGAAAACTCCACATTCAACTTTTGGGATATTTTAATCAAAAGCGCCACAGAGATATCCGTTTCTCCGTTCTCAAGCGCCTGGTAATCTGATACGGTCATTCCCAAAAACGACGCAAGGCTTTCCCTGGAAATGCCGCTGATATCCCTGAGTGCCTTAATTCGCTGTGCAATTTGAATAATTTCTTCGTTCATGATAGATGATTTATGAAGAGGCTGTCTAAAAAATCATAAAAAGAGCGTAGTCTGGAGACTACGCTCAGCATACAGATTTGACATTCTGCACAATGTGCTAGCCGTAGTTTAGCTTCGCTGAGCTCCCTTCGGTCGGTTGTAACTACTCCTAACAAATTGACTTATTAGACAGCCTCCTATTCAGGACAAATGTAAAAAAACCCGCAGAATTAATTGCTTCTTATTCCGCCGTGTCCAATCCCGTGACAATTTCCTTGATAAAAGCTTCCTTATCGCTTCTGATTCTTTGGGCAATTCCATGGTTGCGTTCCGAAACCTCGAGGTATTTATTGCTCCAGAGTAATATCTCCAGCAACACCGGGAGCAGGTCTTTTCCCTTTTGGGTAAGCCGGTAGAGGTATTTCGATTTGTTATCGGGGTGCACATGTTTGGTAATAATGCCTTCCTTTTCAAGCAGGGCAAGCCTGTCGGCCAGGATGTTGGTGGCAATTTTCTCGTTTGAGCCCAGGAAATCGCCGTAGGTATTCTTTTTGAAAAAGAGCATATCCCGGATAATGAGCAATGACCATTTGTCGCCAATGATATCCAACGTGGAGCTGATACCGCAGAGGGATCGTTTCTTGATGTTTTTCATATTTTTGTTTCGCGTTCCAAATATGTAATAAAATATGTTGAATACCGGAGTCCTTGAAGATAATTCCGTCACACAACAGCTGTTTTAAGTCATACTTCGACAAGCTACTAATAACATGCACATTTTTTACCTACTTCAAGTGTGTTGCAATATGCCTCAATCTCAACGAAAGACCAGCACGTAAGTGCTATTTTTAACAAAAAACATGGAACAATGAACAGTGCTAATTAAGTAGCACAGCTATCCAATAAGCACCGTGGGTGGGCCCGACAAAACGTAGAGGGCATGCCGGGACTAGCTGGGGGTTCGTTTTGTCTTGACTTTTCTTGTTTCGTTCTTTGCGTCAAGGCAAAGAATGAAATGGGGTTCGGGGCGAAGCTCCCGGACGAATGCGGGTAATAGAATTGATTCCATCAATATTAGCTTAAATAAAAACAATAGGAATAAAATTGGTTAATAATGCTGTGCTATATGTTACTTTGTTATAAAATTGTTACAATCAAGGCCTTAGTATGACACGCCAGTCAACCTACGCCTGCCTAGCCGACAGGCAGGCCTGTAGAAGGGTGATATCCTGCCCATCTGGCAATGAACCTGGTAAATAAGGAAATTGGATCATACTGTATTATGCATCTAATGAATAGTCACCTACAAACTAAAATTACAAAATCTACTTGCGAATTGCAACTAGTTTTTTATATTTGTACTTGCATTTTACAAGTACTATTCATAACACATTAAAACCTATTTGTATGAACACGCCAAAAATCATCTCCGAAGGGGTTAATTACAAAGCCATTGACCTGGGTAATTTCAGTGAACTGAGTCAGTATGCCTACAACCATCCTTTACGGAAGGTTACCATTGAAGGTAAGGTGTTCACCGGGGAACTGCTTCAATCTTCAGGTGCGGAAATTTCCTTTATGATTGTCCCGCCACACACAGGGTTACCCTTTTTGCATGCACACCGGAAGCACGAGGAAATTTACGTGATCATCAGGGGTTCCGGTCAGTTTCAGATCGACGACGTTGTTTTTGACATCAGGGAAGGATCAGTAATCAGGGTTAATCCATCAGGAAACCGCGTATACCGCAACCATTCAGATGAGCCCATGGTATTCATGTGCATCCAAACCATGGCCGGTTCACTCGATTGTTATGTAGGCAGTGACGGAATTAGAACGGAAGGAGACCCGGTGTGGGAGAATTAATGTCCTCCTCAGCAAAGTATGTCTCTGCTGGTCTCCTGGTCTTCAAAGTCTTTAAAGTCTTCAGAAAATCAGATATAGGTTATGGTCTTACGCAATATATATCTTCTTTATACCATAACCGCTCCGCGGTAAGGCTTACATATTCGATATAAATCT
>CAZUBW010000123.1:0-4611 GCA_964618645.1 uncultured Bacteroidales bacterium
CTTCATTCCTTCATTCCTTCATTCCTTCATTCCTTCATTCCTTCATTCCTTCATTGTCTTGATTCTTGGTTCTTGGTTCTTGGCTCTTGGCTCTTGGCTCTTGGCTCTTGGTTCTATTCATCTAAAAATCCAAACTCAGGCTGAAATAGAACATCGGGTCGAGGATCTGGTTGTTTTCAATGCCCCAGGCCCAGTCGAACCGCATAAAATAACCCAGTAACTGGGTGTGAAGGCCAAATCCGTAACCGGCAACGATGGGCGACCGGTCGGCATCTATTGTTACCACTATGGGATTTTGATATATAATATGGTTGTCATAGGCATTCTTGCTCGACCAGGGGGTAGCCCCTGTCCAGGCCGATCCCATATCGAAAAAGCCTACCAGCTGGAAATTCTCGAAGAAACTTCTGCTTAGGGGATAGTTGGCAAGGTATTTGAAAACCGGGAAACGTATTTCGCTGTTAAAAACGGCAAAGTTATTACCATTGCGTATATTCTGGGAAAAGCCGCGCATATTGGTCCCTACAGCCTGAAAAACATAGTTTTGAGACCAGTCGATAGGTATTTCGCTAAAGGGGATAAAGGTTTCATGCCTGCCGGTAAAATTGATCCAGTTATCTACCCCGCCCAGGTAATAAACGATGCGGCTTGCCCCCTGCGAGGAACTCCAGGCAAAACGGTTAGCCCAAATGAGTGTACGATGGAGGGGCTGGTAATGCCTGATATCCGCTCCAAACACGACCAGTTCGTAAATATCCTGCGTGAGTTGTTCCTGGAATTCAGCAAATAACTTGTACCTTGTTCCGGCATAAAGGTTCAACCCCAGGCTGCGGGTATTATCGAAATTATACTCCAGTTTAACGCCCACCCAGTTACGGTGAATATTGGGTACATCGAGGTAATTTGAGTTACTTGAGAGGAATACAGTGCGGTCGTTCCGGTAAGTTAGTGTGGTTGAAAACGATTTTACCTGGTTAAGGGGATATTTCAGCAGGAGCGAAAGGGTATGCGAGTGGGTTTTGATCTGGAAATAATTGGGCTCGTCGTAACCCGTAGCTTTAAAGGCCTGCCGGTAAAAGATAAGCGATTTATCGAGCCTTCTTTTCAAATTTTCAAAGCTTAGCAGGTATTCGTTTGCATCAAAATCGGGAGAAAGCCTCATGCCCCCGGTAATCTTCAGATCTTCGAACAAGTCGTTTGCCCCAATTTTGAATAACACGTTCAACCCAGGATTAAAATAAAAAGCCCCCCCGGTAAAGGCCTGGTAAGAATTATTAAGAAAGTTGAAATCGATTTGCGCTACCATGTTGTTCTGGTAAAATACAGGCTGGTATAACCTTATCCTGGGAGCGCTTTCGGCCATGGTATCAATAGCCAGTTCCAATTGCTTTTGTTCGAGCTGCTGGTTATAATTGTTGAGCTTTTCAACCTCAAAAATATACCGGTTTATGTCAATGATCCCGTCCCCAAGGGCTATGGTATCCGCGCCATTGATAAGCACGTTATCGGCAATCCGCGAGATGGGGATGATATCTTTTTTTATTTGCTGAATGCTGTCGGCTTCTGCCAGTTTTTTCATTCGGGCACGTTGTGTGGGTGTGGGTTCAATTCTTCCGGGAATAACATTCAGTTCATCAAGTGGATAGTGCCAAATATTGTAGCGCTGTTTGTTAAATAAAATATCGGCAACCGTGCCCGATGCCTGCTGATAATCGTGTTCAATTATGTTATACGAGTATCGCGTTAGCGGTGTTGTTTCGGCAAAATAACGGTAATGAATGGCCGTATCCACCATGCTCACAGTACTGTCGAACTTAGATATGTAGCGATTTACAATGCCATGACCATCAGATAAATGAATAAACCGGTTATGACCAATCTCTTGTGGAAATGACTTGTTAGCGAAGCCATTGTCGTTAAGACGCATGAGCATTTCTGAACGGTTCTTGTCATCGTAAATGAAAAGATCTGTAAGCGGTGCACGTCTGAGCTGTTCAGAAGAGGCATTCAGCGTATCTGAAAGCCGGTTGGAACTGAAGATGATCTTCTCGTCGTTCTGCACATAACGCGGATGCAGATCATCAGCCCAATCGTTGGTAATTTGCCGGAAAGTAGATGAGGCCAGGTCAAACACGTAAATGTCGGTTTTCCCGTTTCGCGTCCCCGAGAAAACAAAACGTGAGCCTTCGGCAGAAAATGAAAAATCAAGTACCTTGTCGAAATACAAAAAATTACGCATGGTAAGACTTTTCTCGGCAATGTTGTAATAATATAACTTCAACCCGCCTTTTTCTTCTGTAATAAAAGCAATATAACGTGCCGAAGGATGCCAGGCGATAACCGGGTAACTGTAATCGATAATTTGCTCCAGCCGATACTCGCGTTTGAAGATTTTTTTCTTTTTACCGGTTTGGATATTGTACAGAAAAATTTTATAAAGGCCCATGTGGTTGGTGGCATAGGCCAGGTAATTGCCTGTGGGACTAATCTTAGCTTTTTGATAAACCACGCCCTTTCTGGTTCGCCTTAACACCTTACCCGATTCGGGTGTAGCAGTCTTGTTGCTCTCGTTGGTAAAAAGGTTGAGGTAATACCCCATCCAGTCGAAGCTCATTTCCTTGAGCGAAAGTCCCAGCACATCAGAAAAACCACTTTTAATGGATTTGCTGATACTGGTGAGGTAAACAATGTTGGGAATTACCGACTCACCGTAAGTATCGGCTATGTACTTCCAAAACGAATGACCTGCATATACTGCATCTTCACCGGTAAGACGATTGAATTTTTCGTATTTGCCATTGATAATGCCGTCTTTCACGCGATTTTCCGTTTCAACGTCCCATTTCTTTGAAAGGTAGGCTATGAGTCCTTCGCTATACCAGCGGGGTATATTAGAAAGTGTAGCATTGGCTACATTGTCGATCAAATCGGTGCCGTGAAGCATTTCATAAACCAAAATCCGGGCCACAACTGCAGTAATCTGCTGATCATAGGCATCGTAGTCGCCCTCGAAATATAAAAATGCTTTGTTACGGCTTACATTGGTTACCCCGCCTACGTTGTAGTCGTCTTTACCGGTAACCAGTCCAATGTTGCTCTGCCTGAAATCGGTAAGCCGGTTATATGCAATAAACAGAATACGCTTTTCCAGTGTGTAATCAAAAAACGACTCCAGCTCGGGGATTACCTTTTCGGCATAATCAGCTGTGTAATCCGCCAGGTTTTTGCCATCCTCGTTGAAGTAAACATCATACTTTTCGTGACGGGTAAACGACCAGACGAAATCGTTGTACTGAACCCGGTTTTTGCCAAAACTCATCTGATGGCCATTGTAAAACTGGGAAAACCCGACAGTTGAAAGGCCGGCAAACAGGAGAATCAAAACGGATTTTCTTGTCATTGGGATCATAGTTCCTAACCAGCAGTGTTAATATAACAACCGGGCTATAAAATTAGTTTATTCCTTCAAAATTGCAACGAACAAAAAAGCAACAAAAAGTACGCCATAAAAAAAACAGAGACACAAAATCCGTGTCTCTGTTTTTTTTAAGCTAATTTGTTTGGGAATTAAGCCCTGTTGGCACTTCCCAAAACATTAACAATCTTATGTTTGTACAATTCTTTCAGTTTATCGCGGGCAGGGCCCAGGTAATTACGCGGGTCAAACTCGCCCGGTTTTTCGACAAACACTTTACGCACGGCTGCGGTCATTGCCAAACGACCATCGCTGTCGATATTGATTTTGCAAACAGCCGAAGCAGCAGCTCTACGGAGTTGATCTTCGGCAACACCTGCTGCGTTTTCCATTTTACCGCCGTACTGGTTGATTTCAGCCACGATATCCTGGGGAACAGACGAAGCGCCATGCAACACGATGGGGAATCCGGGAATGCGTTTTTCAACTTCCTCAAGGATGTCAAAACGTAATGGCGGAGGCAATTCACCTGGCTTTACCTTGAATTTAAAAGCGCCATGTGAAGTACCAATGGAAATGGCCAGCGAATCCACACCGGTTTTCTTAACAAAGTCTTCTACTTCTTCAGGACGTGTATAGGATGAATGCTCAGCTGAAACTTCGTCTTCGATACCAGCCAACACACCCAGTTCGCCTTCCACTGTTACATCGTACTGATGTGCAAATTCAACAACCTGACGGGTAATTCTAACATTTTCGTCATAGGAAAAATGCGAACCATCGATCATCACAGAGGAGAAACCCGTTTCGATGCATGATTTACAGGTTTCGAACGAATCGCCATGATCGAGGTGAAGAACAATGGGAATGGCATAACCCAGTTCTTTCGCATATTCAACAGCACCTTTTGCAAGGTATTGTAACAACGTTTGGTTGGCATATTTACGGGCACCTTTGGATACCTGAAGGATTACCGGGGACTTGGTCTCAACACAGGCACTGATTATGGCCTGCATCTGTTCAAGGTTGTTAAAATTGAATGCCGGAATGGCGTATCCACCCTTAACAGCGGCCTTAAACAGGTCTCTTGAGTTAACTAACCCTAATTCTTTATAATGTAGCATAATGTATAGTTTTTAATTGGGTGCGCAAGTTAATTCATTTAGCAGGAACAGCCAAAATATTTCCGTTAAAAT
>CAZUBW010000123.1:4711-8124 GCA_964618645.1 uncultured Bacteroidales bacterium
TGCCATTTTTTGCTGCGATACCTGAAGACGAGTACTATAAAAAATATGATAAAACAGATAATCAGTCCGAGCCAGCCGGCTACAGCCGAAAATCCCCAGACTTTCATCAGCAGGTACAACACCGGTACCAACGACCAGTGCCCGATTACCGTCACCAGCATGGTAAAATGTGTATCCCCTGCCCCGCGCAGCGCTCCCACAATGGCTACCATCACTGCCTCTATCAGCACATACAACGATGCCAGTCGTATCATCGATTTCGCTATGGGAATGGCTTCGGTGAAAACAGCATCAGATATTTCGGGCCTGAAAACCATCACCAATGCTTCCGGAATCAACAGGAACATTGCCAGGATCACCACGGAATAAAAAATACCTGTCTTTATCCCCGACATGGCCGCCAGGTGTGCGGTATCGGGATCGCCGGCACCCATGTAACGACCCACCAGGCTGGTCACAGCAATTTCAATACCCAACAGGGGAATAAACGAAACCAGGTCCCAGTTGAACATGATGGTGCTGGCAGTTGCCACCACATTGCCCTGCGAATGAAAGAGCGCAATCATGGTACTGAAGGCCAGAAAGTTTAAAAACAACTCCAGTCCGGCCGGATAACCAAAATAAAGCAGTTTTCGCATCACTGCCGCATCAAAACGTAACGATCTGCCAACCTCGAATTCCTTTCTGTTTTTTTTGCCGAGGTACGCTGCAATAAGCACCAGCAAACCGCTTATGGCACCTATAACCGTAGCATAAGCCGCTCCGCGAATGCCCATGGAAGGAAAACCCAGCTTGCCAAAGATGAGTACATAATCAAGGCCAACATTCACCAGCATGGCTGTTACTGTGGCTATCATAACAATGGTAGTGCGACCGATACCGGAGAAGAAACAGCTCAGGCTGTTGCGGAGAATGCCGACAATGGCCCCGTAAATGACAATGTTAAAATATACCACCTGGTACTGTAATTGTTCAGCAGGCAAATGCATGACGCTGAAATATTTAATTGCCAGTGGTTTGCAAACAAGCACAACCGGGTAGGCAACCAGGGCGACGATTATGGCCTGAAAGGCAGCTACAGCGCCCATTGATTTTTGCCCGGCTCCCAGATACTGCGCTACCAGGGCTGTGGTATAACCGGTAAGCCCTATAAAGAAAAAAACCATCATTTGCATGGCCACCCCCCCGCCCATGGCAGCATTCATCTGCTCGGGGCCAAGGCGCGCCAGAAAAAGCCTGTCGGTAAAAGTCATAACCCCATCGCAGGCAGTGGAAATGATCATTGGAAATGCTATGGCGAGTAATTCAGCTACGCCTCCTTTCCTGACTGTAAGATTGTCTGTTTTTGTGCTTAACATAGGATGTTTTTGTGTTAATGCCCTGACAACTGGCATCAGGGCAGGATAATGTGAATAAAAACCGCAAAAATAGGGTAATTTCTTAAATACAAATCAATGGCCCAACATAAAAGTTTTTATCCTATCTTTGCGCCCTATTTTGAAATTTGAATGAAAGATATCCGGAATGTGGCCATCATAGCCCACGTTGATCATGGGAAGACTACCCTTGTAGATAAGATTCTGTTGCAAACCAAGTTTTTCAAAGCACATGAAAGCCCTGGGGAGTTGGTGATGGACAGCAACGATCTGGAACGCGAACGGGGCATTACCATTTTGGCCAAGAACGTATCGGTTTTATACTCAGACGTTAAAATCAACATTATTGATACTCCGGGACATGCCGACTTTGGGGGTGAAGTGGAACGCGTGCTGAACATGGCCGATGGTGTATTGCTGCTGGTAGATGCTTTTGAAGGCACCATGCCACAAACCCGCTTTGTTTTGCAGAAGGCGCTGAACCTGGGTTTAAAGCCCATTGTTGTCATTAACAAAGTTGACAAGCCCAATTGCCGTCCCGAAGAAGTGCAGGAACAGGTTTTTGAACTGATGTTCAACCTGAATGCCACCGAGGAGCAGTTGAATTTTCCTACCATATATGGCTCAGCCAAGCAAGGCTGGATGTCAAACGACTGGAAAACACCCACCAGCGACATTACCGCGCTTCTCGATGCCATTCTTACTCATATTCCCGCGCCAAAAAGGCTGACAGGGACACCCCAGATGCTGATATCGAACCTCGATTATTCGAATTACCTGGGTAGAATTGCCATAGGCCGTTTGCACCGCGGTGAGCTGAAAGAAGGCATGAGCGTTTCACTGGTAAAGCGCGACGGAAGCATAACCCGTACGCGTATTAAGGAATTGTCGGTTTACGAAGGCCTTTCATACCGGAAGGTACCAGTGGTGGAATGCGGTGATATTTGCGCCCTGGTTGGTATCGAAGGATTCAACATTGGTGATACCATTGCCGAGATGGAGGATCCCGAGGCCCTGGAATCGATTAATGTTGATGAGCCCACCATGAGCATGCTGTTTACCATCAACGACTCGCCGTTTTATGGTAAAGAAGGCAAATACGTTACCTCAAGGCATGTTAAGGAACGGCTCGAGAAGGAGCTCGAAAAGAACCTGGCTCTCAGGATAGAGCCTGCCGGATCCGCCGATTCGTTTATCGTATTTGGCCGCGGTGTGCTTCATTTGTCGATCCTCATTGAAACCATGCGCCGTGAAGGATATGAACTGCAGGTGGGACAACCCAAAGTGATTATCAAAACCATTGCCGGGGAACCCTGCGAACCTATGGAGGTATTGTATATCGACCTGCCCGAGGAATATTCAGGTAAGGCTATTGAAATGATATCCTCACGAAGAGGACAAATGGCAACAATGGAGCGGCGCGGCGACCGGGTTCATCTCGAATTCGACATACCGTCGCGTGGCATCATAGGCCTGAGAAGCAACCTGCTTACAGCCACTGCCGGTGAAGCAGTGATGTCACATCGTTTTAAAGGTTTTGAACCGCTGAAGGGCGAAATAACCCGGCGTATCAATGGCTCGCTTATAGCCATGGAAACCGGTACAGCGTTTGCCTATGCCATTGACAAGTTACGCGACAGGGGGATATTTTTTGTCGATTCGCAGGAAGAAGTTTATGCCGGGCAAGTCGTAGGCGAACATTGCCGTGCAGGCGACCTTACCGTAAATGTCACCCGGTCGAAAAAACTTACCAACATGCGTGCCTCGGGAAGTGACGAAAAAGTAAAGCTGATACCGCCCGTCAAGTTCAGCCTTGAGGAAGCCCTGGAATACATACAGGAAGACGAATATGTTGAAGTCACCCCCGAATCGATCCGCCTCCGGAAAATTCTGCTAAGCGAACACGACCGTAAAAGAGCCAGCAAGGCTTAACGGGCAGGGGTTCGATGCCGGGTGCTGGGTGCTAGATGCTGGTTACTGGGTACTAATTTAACCTAGACAAATTTTATTTAATAATTATGATGTAATAGTGTTAAT
>CAZUBW010000124.1:0-8023 GCA_964618645.1 uncultured Bacteroidales bacterium
TGTTTGCATAATTATTTGATATTGTTTGATATTGTTTGATATTGTTTGAAAAACAGCAGCAGTTACATAAGTATTATGTCTGAAAGCCTTAAGAAATGCCTTATCCCCCTTTGGAGGGGGCGGGGGGAGGATTAACAATAACTTTCTCCCCAAATATTCCAGTACAACATTTATTTTGTAGCATTATTTTCGTATTGTATTTCAATTTAGTATTATATCAAGCTTCCTCCCCCTACCCCCTCCAAAGGGGGATAAGGCACAGATCAAAGTTTCTGCATGTTTTTGTTGTCCTTTGTTTTGTTGCTTCATTCCTTCATTCTTTCATTCCTTCATTCTTTCATTCCTTCATTCCTTCATTCTTTCATTGTTCATTGTTAACTGTTTCTGCTCCTGCCGCTGCCACTGCTACTGCCCCTCGTCCCTCGTCCCTCGTCCCTAGTCCCTTTCTCCAACTAAAACTCCTCGATCTGCCTTTTAATTTCCCTGAGGAACAGGGTGGCCGGACCGCCGTCAACGGCACGGTGATCGTAGGTAAGCGACAGGCCCATCATGGGTACAAAGCCAATGGTTCCGTCGCCCAGGTCGGCCGGCCGGTACGTTATGGTGTTTATGCCAAGTATGGCCACCTGTGGCAGGTTGATAATGGGGGTAAACATTTCCACACCATAATTGCCCAGGTTGGACACGGTGAACGAAGCGGTGTTGCTTTGCAGCAGGTCGGGGTCCACCTTGCCGCTCCTGCATAAACCGGCCACTTCGCGCAGGCGCTCCGATAATGCTTTAAGGGAATAGTCGCTTGCATTGATAACAGCAGGGACCATCAGCCCCCTGGGTGTATCCACGGCCAGGCCCAGGTGCACTTTATTAAAGGTACGGATATGTTCGCCCAGGAAATGGCTGTTGATCTCCGGAAATTTTTCCAGCGCCCTGATGACGGCATAACAAACCATATCGTTCAGTGTTATATCGGAAGGACTGCCTTTGCTCAGTTCTTCTTTGATGGTTTTCCTGTATGCCAGCAATTTGCGCACATCGGCCGAAAGGTGATGGGTAAGCTGTGCCGAAGTGCTTAACGATTCGTGCATGGTGCGGGCAATGATCTTCCGCACGTTCGAGAGCTTCTTGTCTTCGAAACTTGTGTTTACAGCTGCGTAATGACGGGCAGGGGCAGTAGCAGTGGCAGTAGCAGTGGCAGGGGCAGTAGCAGTGGCAGTAGCAGTGGCAGCGGCAGCGGCAGTTGCAGTGGCAGTGGCAGCGGCAGCAGAATTCGCTTGTTCAATATCCCGGGCAATGATACGGCCATTCGGACCGGTTCCGGCAACATCGCAGGGATTGATGCCCAGTTTTGCTGCCATTACCCTGGCCCTGGGTGAAATGCGTAAGGCATGGATTTCGCTTTCGGTTTTAGCGGATACCGGGGCAGCAGTTGGAATGATGGTGTCGGCTTGGCGCCCTGGTTCTGCAGGGGATGCAGGTTGTGCAACGGTGTTTGTTGCATTGCCGGGGTGAAAAGCTGCGGTGTCTTCGCCGGTTTTACCTATTACGCCCACGTTGGTGAGTACCGGTACTTCGTCGCCGTCGTTAAAAAACACCTCCAGTAGTGTGCCCTCACCGGAAGCTTCCACGTCAAACGAGGCTTTGTCGGTTTCGTACGAAAACAGCATGTCACCGGTTTTCACGGCTTCGCCTTTGTGTTTAAACCACTGGGTAATGATGCAGGTTTCAACGGATTGTCCCTGCCGGGGCATGATGATGGGTATTGCCATGTTTATTAAACGTTTCGGTTGATCTGTCGCGCTATTTACAAGTTAACCCGGAAAGGCATCCGGTTGGGTTATAAAATCCAGCTAATTTTGTTAACTTGTAAATATAAGTTTAAATAATTTTATTATCTTTACTACGTAAAATAATTATTCAGGTTATACTTTGCAAATATAAACTTTATACATGTAATTACAAGTTATTTTTATATTTTATTGCATGAAACAATCCATCCCCCAATACCGGAAGCTATACGAGGTGTTGCGAAAGCAGATCATCAGCGGCGTTTTTAAAACAGGCGACCTGCTGCCGTCCGAAAACGATTTGTGCGCACAATATGGCATTACCCGCCCCACTGTGCGTCATGCCCTCGATTCGTTGCTGCACGAAGGCATGATCAGAAAACACCGGGGTAAGGGAAGCATAGTTCAGGGACCGCCCAATGGCATTGGCATATTGTCTATTTCGGGTACGACATCGGCATTGGGCAAACATAACCTGCGCACCCGCATTCTTTCCAAACCGGTTATTACCCAATGGCCCGAACCTTTTATTTTTCCCCTTACCGACACGTTCCGGCAGAGTGGCTGTATTTATCTTGAACGGTTGCGTTTGGTGAATGACACGCCTGTTTTTTATGACCTCAACTATTTGCCAAACCTGAACCTGCCCCGTTTCTGTAACCGTAAGTTCGAAGACCAGTCGCTTTTTGATATCCTGAGAAAGGCTTTTCAGATTGAGGTTACCAGTGGCGAGCAGCGAATAAGAGCCACAAGGGCAGACGAAACAATTGCCTCTTTCCTGAACGTTCCGTCGGGTCAGCCCATTCTACACCTGCAGCGAAAGCTAATGACCAACCGGCCTGGGTTTTATTTTTTCTCCTCTATTTATTGCAATACTGAGGAACATGCGCTTTACGGCACGTTTTAGCCTATTCCATGATGGCTTTCATACCCGAGAAAATGATCTCCTGGGCAACTTCTTCGGTTTCTGCTTCAGCGTAAAGTCGTATTAACGGCTCGGTCCCCGATGAGCGTAGCATAAGCCATTGGTCCCCGGAAAAGAAAAACTTGAAACCGTCGAATACTTCATAGCGTGCTACGGTAAAACGTCCGAAGTTGCTGAATTCGCCGCTGCTGCATTTTTCAATGATTTTGTTACGCGCATTCCGGTTTAACTCAATATTGCCTCTTTCGTAGGCAAAGGGACCGGTAATGTTTATCACTTCGCTGAACAATTCGCCAAAAGGCTTTTTACTCTCTGCAAGCCACTGCCAGATGGTCAGTCCTGCCCGTAGTGCATCTCTTTCGGGAATGGAATTGCCCAATGCAATACCGCCCGATTCTTCCCCTGCCAGCAGTACCTGGTTTTCGGTCATCATTTTTGAGGCATCCTTAAAGCCAACGCGGGTTCTTACCAGCTCAAGCCCGTAATGGTTGCATATTTTTTCAACCCTTGAGGTGGTTGAGAAACTCACCAGCACCTTGCCGGTGAGCTGCCTGTAACCCGCCAGGTAATGAATGAGCATCAATATTAAGTGGTTGGCATCGTAAAAACCAGCTTCCTTATCGAGCATGGCAATACGGTCGCCGTCGCCGTCAACGGCCAGGCTGCAATCGATGGTTTTTTTATGCCAGACCATTTCGATCAGCTCATGAAGGTTTTTACGGATGGGTTCAGGCCGGATACCCCTGAAAGAAGGGTTTACTTCGCAATGCAGCCGGGTAATATCAGGCAGTAACTTGCTCATGAAATGCTGCGTGCTGCCGTACATGGCATCAAAAGCAAAACTGAGGCCGGAACCGGAGATACTTTCCAGGTCGAACGTCTCTGTTATTTCTTTCAGGTAAATGCTTTCAAGGTCGATGTAATTGATGAGTCCCTGTTCCAGCAGGTAATTCCAGTTCAGCAATTCGAGATCAATTTCTACTTCGTTGCTTATCAGGTTTTCAATATCCTTCAGATCTTTTTCAAACATGGGTCCACCGTGTTCGCCACGCAATTTATACCCGTTATATTCTGCCGCATTGTGGCTGGCGGTGATAGCAATGCCGCATTGGGCCTTGAGTTTTGAAACACCCAGCGAAACCATGGGCGTAGTTACAAAACGTTCGGACACAAAAACCCTTATTCCTTTTGAAGCCAGTATCTTTGCTGTTGCTTCCATAAACATTTCCCCGCCAAACCGGCAATCGTAACCGATAACAGCTATCGGGTTCTTAAACTTACGGGTGAGCCACAGCGCTGTGGCCAGTGAAATCTTTACGATGTTATCAATGGTAAAATCTTTGGCAATGATAGCTCTCCAACCGTCGGTTCCGAATTTAATCTTATCCATGGGGCAAAAACTTCAATAGGATTTTAGGCAGGATGAATATACTGCTATTTTTATTGATGGTACAATAATTTGGAATACTATTTTAAAATTTTACGCCGGTTAAGCGCTTTTTGGTATAAACGTGCGTTCCGGTTATGTTGATCAAGTGTACGGGCAAAACTATGGTACCCCGAAAAATCTTCTTTTGCACAAAAATACAGGTAGTCGTGTTTTTCGTATTTCAGCACGGCATCAATGGCCTTAACCGGCGGGATGGCAATGGGACCCGGAGGGAGACCGGCGTACTTATAAGTATTGTACGGCGAATCAATGTAAGTGTCAACTTTCAGAATCCGCTGACGTTCAAAATCACCCAATGCAAATTTAACAGTGGGATCGGCCTGCAGTCGCATTCCCTTATTGAGCCGGTTGATGTAAACTCCTGCAATCCGCCGGTATTCATCTTCCTTATTGGTTTCGCTGATGATAATCGATGCCAGTGTTATGACCTCATTGGGCGAGAATTTTATTTCTCCGGCTCTTCCACTGCGTTCCCTGTTCCAGAACCTGTCGTATTCTTTTTTCATGCGCGCAAAGAAATCCCGGGCGTCTGTATTCCACCAGAACTCGTAAGTATTGGGGATGAACATACCAATAATGGTTTCTTTGGTGAAACCCAGGCTGTGCAGGTAGGCTTCATCATTCATAAGCATCATCATATCGTCCTTTCCGGCTTCTATCTGCGTAGCTATTTTGGTGGCCAGGTCTTCGGGTGTCCGTGCAACATTGATCACCACGTTTACGGGTTCCTGTAAACCCGACCGTAACATATCGAGTAACTGGTTGTTCGACATATTTTGCCTGATACGGTAGCGTCCCGGATGAATGTTTTCGGCGTAGTTCTTTTTCCCTGCAGCCCAATCAAAGGTTTTCCTGTCTTTTATGATCTGGTTTTCCTCCAGCAGTGCAATCACATCGTTGTAATCCGAACCGGTGGGTATGTATAGTAAAAAATCTTCTTTGCCGGGGGTATTAACATTCGGACCGTATATCTCATTGTACATGCTGGCAATCTTTACCCCGGCAATTATAAAAATAACTGCAACAGCGATGATAATGTACCGGATAAGGGAGCGGCTGCTCATAACGATGTCTGTCAATTAATCTTTAATAACATAGAGCTGACCGGCTTCGTCGCGAATTACCCTTATTTTCGCTCCTTTTTCGATGTAACTTATTTCTGCTTTGGCATCATAAATTTCACCGTCTATTTCTATGCGTCCCGAAGGCCGTAGCATGGTCCATGCAATGCCGGTTTTCCCGATCATGTCCTTTTGCCTTATGTCGCTGCTTATATACCCGTCCTTATGATCCTGAACGGTGCCGAGCGAGAGACCTGACATACGCCCGGAAAAAGCAAATCTTCGTGTGCCGAACAATGCCACCACAAAGGCCATGAAAACAGATACCACTACCGTGAAAAAAGCCTTTGCCAGTTGTCCGACAGCCTCAGTGCTTTCGAAACGGAACGAGATATTATCAACCAGGCTCAGTGTAAGTCCTGTTATGATCAGCACTATACCTGAAATACCGGCTACACCGAATCCCGGGAACAGAAAAATCTCGAGAAACACCAGTACTATTCCGGCGATGAACAACAGTATTTCCCAATGGGCGGCCAGGCCTTCGAGGTAAAGTGGGGCAAAATACAGTAGTGCAGCAGCCAGCGCAATGATCAGGGGAAATCCTATACCGGGCGATTGCAGCTCATAATAAATACCGCCAATCATCAGCATGATCAGAATACCCTGTACCACCGTGCTTAACAGAAATCCTATTATTTTGTCAACGCCCGACGGACGGTAGGTGACAAGCTCGTAATCTTTTATTCCGGCACGTTTCAGCACCTCGGGAATATTGGTGGCCAGTCCTTCGCAGTAATCATTTGCAACAGCTTCTTCCGCGGTCAGGGTAAGTACCTTGGTCGAATCGTCAATCCCTTCGGCTACAACGGTGGGATCAACCATGGCTTCGGCAATACGCGGATCGCGGTGCCATTTGACAATGGTGTCGTTTCCGCTTACAATGGTATCTTTTCCATGGGCTTCGGCGGTGGCGCGCATGGTGGATCGCATAAACGACTGGTACTTGTCGGGTACCACCGACCCCGTCTGATCTACCACTGTTGCTGCGCCAATGTTACCGCCCGGTCGCATATAAATGCTGTCGCATGCAATGGATATCAGCGCTCCGGCTGAAATGGCCTGGTTGTCGATAAAAACAAAAACCGGAATGGCGCTGTTGAGGATGCGTGTGCGCATTGAATCGGCAAAATTTACCGCACCGCCATAGGTGTTCATGTGTATGATAATATAATCGGCCTTTTGCTGCTGTGCTTCTGAAAAAGCTTCACGCATTACACGCCACGAAGCTTTTCCTATTTCATCGCGCACGGGGAAAACATAAACCACTGTTTTGTCAGCGGCAGGTGAAGTTTTACTGGTGTCGGCAGGTGTGCCTGACAACAACAAAAGCATGGCGGCAATGGCAATCATTACCTTTCTTAAAAAGCTGTTGCTTTGCATGTATGGTAATCCTTGACTGAATGAATAAAACCTATGTTGCTAATGCAAAAGTAGTTGTTTTTTTATCTTTCAGGAATTAAGTTTCCGGTTTTAAATTTTCTTAACGTACAGATTAGTGTATATTTGTTGCCATTACACGTCGACCGTGAAATCGCGGGAATCCTGTCGCACTGAAAAATTTTACCGTTTTGTACTGTGTATCATTGCCCTGGCTATTAATCTTATACTTTAAAAAATGAAACGTTTATCTTTTTTTGTGGTGTTGTTGTACACAGTCTTTTCCTGCAGCCCCGATTCACAACGCAACCTGCTGGTTATTGATACACAGCAGACCCCGCCTGCCAAACATAACCTTTCTGCGGTTTTTCAATATACCGCGTCACTGGGACTTCAGTCATCAGACGATTTTAGTGTCAACGAAGTCAGGCATGTTGTAAAAACACCCGCGCATATATACCTGGCTGGTTCCAACAAAGTTTTGCAATACGACAGCAAAGGCCGCATATTGCGGCAGATAGGCAGCATCGGGGAAGATTCAGGGCAATACAAAAAACTGATTACCATGACCGCCGATCCCGGTGACAAACACGTTGTGCTGCTTACTTCAAACAGCCTGATGTTATATAATACCGATGGTCTTTTGTTGAAATCAATGCCGTTACCGGGCCGTGTATTACCGGAATATGCCGGCTACCCCGATGGTCAGCTCTGGGTATACTATAAATGGATGGGATTGCCCGGCAGCGAAGGTAGTTTTTATGATATTGGCAAGTATTACAGGTACAACGATCAGCTGAATGTAACCGACAGTTCGCTGACAGCCACCAATACCAACAACTGGCAGCTCTTCTCGAGCGGACACCTGGGCACAAACATATCGGTTACCGATTCCGGATTATTTAGCTATAGTCCCGCACTGGTACCCGAAACGGTACTGAGGGATACCCTTTATAAAATTGAGGGTTCAGCAAAGGTGCCGGCGCTGCGACTTGATTTTTCGAAAATCCTGAAGGTGTATGATAATGTTGAGATAAAACAAAACTTTCAGAGCAGGCAGGATTTTTTCGAAGCCATGAGTCGCGTTAGAAATATAACGCTTTCCAATATATACCGTACCAACCGCTATGTTTTTGCCGAATATGCTCATGGAGATAAGGTTTTTTTGTTTTGCTACGACCTGGTCAATGGCAAAGCCTATCATATGGCCGAAGGATTCTCCGACGATCTTTTCGGTACCCATAAAACCGTTCAGTTATTACCCCTTGACCTGCGTAAGGGCGAGTTTTGCTTTGTAACCGGCGGCAACCTTACCGGGCGTAATTTCGACTGGATGAGCACCACCGGGGATATGACCATGTTT
>CAZUBW010000125.1:0-1213 GCA_964618645.1 uncultured Bacteroidales bacterium
GCTCGTAGCTCATGGCTCGCAGCTCGTGGCTCATGGCTCGTGGCTCGTGGCTCGTAGCTCGTGGCTCATGGCTCATGGCTCGCAGCTCGCAGCCCGTAACTTATTTCAAAACCAATTCTTCTTCCGGAATAACAACACCCCCAGTATGGTGGCAACCATGGAAATAAGCACCACAAAAACAAAACCCAAAGGATTGTTCTCAAAATGGTTAGGCACATTCATACCGTATAAACTGGCCACCAGCGTTGGGATCATCAGTATAATGGTTATCAGTGCAAGTTGCTTCATTACCGCGTTGACATTGTTCGAAATTACGCTGGCAAAGGCATCCATCATGCCGCTCTGAATATCGCTGTATATTTTTGCCATTTCAATAGCCTGCCTATTTTCGATAACAACATCTTCCACCAGGTCTTCGTCCATTTGCAGTGATTTCACGTACCGGTTATTCCGCAGCCGGGCCAGCAGAATGTCGTTCGATTTCAGCGAGGTCATGAAATACACCAGGCTCTTTTCCATCTTTAGCATCTTGTGGAGTTCCTCGTTCCGGGTTGATTTCTCCAGGTCCCTTTCAATATATCCTACCTGGATGTTGATCATTTTCAGGTAGCGCATGTAAAGCATGGCTGCATGCAGAAAAATATACATGACAAAGTTGGCCTTGTTATCGAAATCTATTTTCCTGTTGCGGATAATCGAAGGAATAAGCTCGTTCTTACTCTGGCAAATGGTAACAACCAGGTTATTGGAAATAAGAATACCCAAAGGTACTGTCGAGTAAGGAACACCATTGTTACCTCCTGACACGGGTATGCGAAGAATGATGGAGAACCACGATTCATCCATTTCGGTACGTGCACGTTCATCCACGTCGAGGATGTCATTCAGTTCTTCCTCGGGTACCTTTAATTTTCCGGTCAGGAAGGCAATTTCTTCTTCGTTGGGATCAGTAACGGAAATCCAGCAGTTTTTGCGGACATTTTTCAGGGCAACAAAGCCATTGTTATAGGACCAATAGGTAATCATAGTGACCTCCTGTTTTTACCGGCAACAGGTCACCAGATGACTGTTGCAGGCTACATTACGGAATTAAAAAAATATCGGTTCGCGTGATAATCGTCCATCACATTTTTGTTTGTGGTGCAAAGTAAGCAAAAAAAACAGAAGCATGGTGCGGTGGGGGGAATTTTTGGAAAAAGGGGCTGGGTGTTAG
>CAZUBW010000125.1:1313-7852 GCA_964618645.1 uncultured Bacteroidales bacterium
AACAGCTAATGGCTAATTCTTCTTATCCAGTATCGCATTGTAAATCACCTGCTGCACATCGGTTCGAACGTTCATTTCCATTAACTTGTTGTTGGCAGCATCGGGGTACACCCGGTTCGAAAGGAAAACATACAGCAGATCATACTCCGGGTCAACCCACACCATGGTACCTGTAAAGCCGGTATGACCAAAGCTTGCAAGAGAGGCATCCCTGCAAACAGGACTTGTTTTTGTCCCATCAGGTTCGGGCTTGTCGAATCCCAATCCCCTGCGGTTACCATTGATGCCCTGTGGTTCCCTGGTAAACAATTCAATGGTTTCTTCGCTGAGGTATCTTTCTCCTCCGTATAGGCCTTTATTCAACATCATCTGGAAAAGCTTGGCCAGATCCAGCGCGTTGCCAAATAAACCGGCATGGCCTGTGATGCCGCCAAACATGGCTGCCCTGGGGTCGTGCACGTAACCCTGCACCAATTGCTTACGGAATAGATGATCGTCTTCGGTAGGCGCTATGTTATCGCGCGGAAAAAAACGCAGCGGGTTAAAACATAAACTGCCGGCGCCCAGGCGGTTGTAAAAAACCGAATCGAGGTAATGGTCGAAAGGAATTCGTGTTATGCTGTCTACCATCTGTTTGAAAAGTATGAAACCCAGATCGCTGTAAGCATATTCCTTTGCGTTCAGCTTTGAATCGGCAATACCCATGTACAGGGTGTCGGGCCATGTACGCGTAATATACATATTGTCGGCTACCGGGTAAGGAAATTGTGCCGAATAATTACGTGAAATAATATCCTCCCTGAAACGTGTGTAACGGTTCAGGTACTGACCGGGACCAATCCGTACCGGGTTGGCATTGGTCATGGTGGAAGTGATTAGTTTATGGTTGCGAAAAACAGGTTCCTGGGTGGCAAAATAAAACTGGATGAAAGGCAGTAAACCCGACTGATGCAGTAAAATATCCTTAATGACAAGGTCTTTTTTATTGCTTTGTTCGAGGTAAGGAAGGTAAGCCGACAGCTTCTGGTTGATGTCGATGCATTCTTCATCAACCAGGTGCATCAGCGCCTGCGTGGTTGCAGCCACCTTGGTTACCGAAGCCAGGTCGTAAAGATCACCTGGTTTTACCGTTCTTTTACCTTTATACACCTGGGTTCCGTATGTTTTGTGCAGAACAACCTTACCCTTACGGGCCACCAGCACCTGGCATCCCGGGAAAGCCTCTTCTGAAATGGCTTTGTTGATAATAGCATCGATCATCAGCAGGGTGTCCGCGCTCATGTTGGCTTCAATAGGAATGGTGAATTTAAGCCGGCCTGTGGCTTCAGCTTTGATTCCGGCTTTTAGTGCAGGCCATTGCATGGAAGTCACGGGTAACGTACCACCTGCGCCAATAGCGCCAAACAATGCCTGGGCCGAAAGTTGCTGCGCCAGAGGTGTGTTCTCGTATGAAACCAATAGTGCCCTTACCCTGTTAAGTTTATGCATCCGGCTCAACAGGTAGGGATTGGCAAACAGGTCGAGTATAACCTGTTTCCGGGCCGACAGGGTATCAATAAGGGCCAGTGCCTGGTTGCCAATACCGTATTGCTTCGAAGGACTGATGCTGCTGGCATGCAACCCGGCGATAATGAGGTTAAAACTACTGAGTTGGTTGATTATACTGTCGGTACAGATATCGCCTGTGCTGTTGTAACGAAAACAGGTAACGGGCATGTAAAGCGACAGTGCCTGTTGAAAAGCGCTGTCAGCATTATCGGTAAAAGAAACACAGGCAATTTTAAGCGTATCGAGCCGGCTTAATGGCACAATGCTGCTGCGGTTCTGAAGCAACGTAAGGGACGATTCAACGAGTTTCCGTTGCAGCATTTCATAGGCCGGCTGGTTAAGGTCGGCAGTAATATTCCGCAGATCAACAGGCTGATATTGGTGCAATCCAGCCCAGTACTTGGCAGCCAGTATTCTTCGGCAGCGTTGGTTAATAATGGATTCGCTGATTTCGCCGTGTTTCACCTTACGGGCCAGGTTAACAATAACCTCCGGCACCTTGTCGGGCATGAGCAATACATCGTTTCCGGCAAGCAAAGCCAGTTCAGCAGCTTCAACCGGTTTATAATGACTGGCAACCCCTTTCATGCCCAACGCATCGGTAAAAACCAATCCCTTAAAACCCATTTCTTTACGTAGCAGGGTATCGATAACAAATTCCGACAGTGACGAGGGTAATGACTCGCGTGCATCGAGTGCCGGAATATGCAGGTGGGCTGTCATTATCCCCGAAAGCCCGTTATAGATCAGTTCCCTGAAAGGAAACAGCTCAAGACTGTCGAGTCGCTGACGCGAATGGTTTATAACAGGTAATTCCTTATGCGAATCAGCTTCGGTATCGCCATGTCCCGGAAAATGTTTGGCAACGGCCATGATTCCGCTGTTCTCGAGCCCTATCATGTAAAAAAGCGATTTGCGGGTAACAGCAATAATGTCTTCGCCAAACGATCTGCTGTTAATAACCGGGTTAAAAGGGTTATTGTTGATATCTACCACCGGGGCAAAGTTGATATGCACGCCCAGTCGTTTCAGTTGACGGGCAATCTGCCCGCCCATATCAAAAATCAGGCGGTCGTCTTCAATGGCGCCCAGCATCATCTGGCTTGGATAGCGTATGGTACTGTCGAGTCGCATGCCAGGTCCGGTTTCGGCATCCATGGCAATGATAAGCGGGGTTTTGGCAAACGACTGGTATAAATTGGTAAGTTGGGCCTGCCGGAAAGGAGCGCCCTGAAAAAACACCAGCCCTCCAATGTTATGGTCCTTAATCAGTTTGGCAACTTCAGTCTCGTTGCGCCGGTTATCGTTTGAATAGGCCGCCACCATCACCAGTTGGGCAATGCGTTCCTCGAGGGTAAGTGTGTTCAGCACCGAATCGACCCAGGCCAGGGGTGCATTCAGAAAGCCGGGATCCACATTCCGGTCAGTAAGTCGCAGTGATTTTTCATCAATTTTATCTGCCGATATAAACCGGGTGAACAACACCAGGCTTATCAATAGTCCTCCGGTTAATATGAATCTGAGATACCTGCCCATCGCCGCGGGAATTCATCAAGTCTTTATTGGTTCTACTGATAAAAAACCCGCAGGGTTGCAATAAACGATAGAAATTATTCAATTATATCGCATACTTTTAGAAAACATTAGCGCCAGTAATGGTAATCATCGAATACGGAGGAGTTTACGGAGCAGTCCGGTGATATCGAACAAGGCCCAGATATAACAAAGCGCAGTGAGTGTCCATATCATGGATATATTAAACCATAACGTCTGGGTTTCCTGGTTGTTAAAGCGTTTCGTGGGGGTAAAAAGGCATGCCCTGCCCCACTCCGATACCGGATCGTGAAATATCATCCCCTTTTTCCGCACAATCTGGTTGCCGATAATTTCGTATTCTGTTTCGCTGTTATTATTGATAACCGTTTCCTCGAGGGCGAGATTATGGGAATTTTGCCTAAGCAGCGCTGCCTGTGTAGCCCCGAGCGAATCAATAATGCTGCCCATCTGTGCGGCTTTTTGTTGCAGCATTACCTGGTACTGCTCGTAAAAGTGCCTGCTGAGGTAATAGGTAAGATAATCCTGGGTCTCGCGGTACAATTGCTCGTTACTACCCAATTCATCGAGCCTGGTCAAATACTCAAACCTGAACACATCCGGAATTTGTGCCACTTTTTTGAGCTCGTGCTGCAACAACCGGGCATTAAGTTTTACACTGTCAGGATTGTCGGAGGTATGACAGGCATTCAGTGCCCTGTCGAGTTCAGGCACTGCCTGGAAAGTATAGAAAGCGGCCTGGTCGAGCTTTTTGTCGGTGGCATAGGTTAACTTCTCGAATGCATTGTTTTTGAATTGTTCAACAGCCAGCGCTTCATAGCCCCAGCGCGACACCATCAGGTCGCCAACTAAAGGGGTATATTTTCTGTTACCCAGGTTGAGCTGTTCATAGGGAATAATACCTCCGCCCAGTAATACCTGCACCGCAATGATGAAAGGCAGAATGCCCTTATGGAGAATATTGCGGTTATACATTCCGGCCGAAAAAATAAGGCCAAGCAATACACCAAAACACGCTGAGCTGAACAATACCAGCCAATATACCCCGAATAACTGGTGTATTCCCAGCATAAGGTTACCTGTGAGCACATAAAGGGCAACCTGAATTGCCATCACCGGAAAAAGGTAAAGGATTTTTGAGTTCAGGTAGCTGAAACGGCTGAATTCGAGATATTCTTCCTTTTGGAGGATATCACGCTCGCGTAAAATTTCATCCACACTGGCAATTAAGCCCAGGAAAACAGCCACCACCACGCTGATAAACTGGTACAGCGGTAAATTCGGATTGGTAAGGAGGTGATAATCAGCTCCCTCGCTGATCCGGAACAATCCCGAAATCAGCAGGGCAATCAACGGGCCAATCAGTAAGGTCTTTAAAATCTCGTTTGCCCTGGAAAACTTGCACTTGAAATTGCGGATGGAAAAAATCAGCAATTGCACTTCGAGATTTGGAATTTTGAGAATACGCGCAGGGAGTTTTGTCCTGGCTGGAACACTTTCCCCGTGCAGCACAGCATCCTGCAAAAACATATTGTGCCATGCCGGGGGGTCCATAACGCGTTTCCAAACATAGCCTTCTTTGTCGGGCAGTTTATAGGCCACCAGGTCGAGCAGTAAAGCAGGATCAACTGCCTGTTCGGGTTGTGGCGTAAGGTTGAGATGTTTAAGCAGATGATGGTGGGCATCCCGCACCGGCCCGTTAAAAACAGGCCTTCCGCCTTCGTCGATTATCCAAATTTTGTCGAACAGCATAAATGTATTGCTGTCGGCCTGGGTGATTGAGGTAATTACCAGGTTTCCCGCGAAAGAATACTCGTGCAGAACCTTTATAACCCGTGCGGCATCTGACATGCCCAGGCCCGACAGTGCATTGTCGACCAGTAATATCTGGGGTTCCCGGAGCAATTCAAGAGCAATATTGATCAATCGTCTCTGTCCGGGTTGAATGTGTTTGCTGTTGACATTGCCCACCACTATATGCTTGAGTTCAAGCAGGTCAAGCCTGCTCAGCAGGACATTCACCCTGTCGTTTATCTGCTTACGCGACAAACCACTGTAGTATAATCTGGCTGTAAGCGACAGGTTATCCGCCACCGATAATTCTTCAAAAAGGAGATCCTCCTCGGGCACGTATCCAATAACACCGGTGAGAAGATATTTGTTTTTCCAGAGGTCGTAACCGTTAATGTAAATTGAACCCGAATCGGGGCGGACTTTTCCGGCCAGTAGTTTGAGAAAAGTACTTTTACCAACCCCTTCACGACCGACGATGCCGATCAACTGACCTGAATTCTCACTGGCCGAAAAAGCATGAATTTCTTTTGTGCCTTTTTCAGGACTATATTCAACATGATCAATGGTGAGTGAAAGTTCCTTTTTATCGTTCAACTGCAAAAAACGACTCTTCAGATCCGAAAAAGAAACAACCGGAATACCCTTCACGCTCAATTCCTCTCCGGGCTTTAATACTCTGAACCGGCACTGGCGACTTTCATCCTGGTCAAAACGTTCATGGGTATCATATAAACACCTTACCACATACGATTTTATCTGGTCGACAAACATCACCAGCAGGTGACCGTTAAAATGATCAATGGTAATGGCATTTTGCATCAAAGCCGACCGGGGAACATTATCCTCGATCCACCTGCCTTCGAGCATCTCATTACTGACATCCTGGTGTGGCGAGAGTAACAGAAAATGCTGGTTACGAATGGCGGCAGGATCATCCTCCCCAAGATACTCCCAAAAAACGCTGATCAGCTCCTTATCAATACCCAAAGCAACAAAGAAGTATTCCAGTTCAACCTGTATCGATACACGTTCACAGTGCCTGAGCAAGCTGTCGAGTACCAGCAATAGCAGGCAAACCTTCTCCCCGCGGTTTAACGAGTTGTTGGCTTCAAGGCATAGTTCATCTGTTTCAGCCCCTTTTCCCTCGTAATACCAACGGTGAAACTGTTCGGGCGTAACACCCATTAACTCGAAGTATCGTAAAACAGGCTGAAAATGATCCGAACCGGATTTATCCATAAGCGATGAATCCAATTTTGCTGCTGAACGGACTGCCAGCCTGAGCATACTATCATTCATTATACCCTATGATTGATATGTAAATTTAACCATTTTGAACCTTTATTTCAGGAACACAAAAGGTTTAAGTGTTAAAAAACCATAACGGCTCCGGAAAGGCAATAACAACGCAGGGTTTGGAAATAAGGAAATGTGACGAATATCACCGCTTATGGTGATACAAATCACCGGTAAAAAATTAACGGATATTCAAAAACAGCGTAAATTTGTATACAGAAATCAATAAGAAAACAGGACATTAAAAATATTCAAGATAGGTTTTTGTCAGATAGGGTTTATTAGTTTTGGGTGTTGGATCCCGGCTTGCGCCGGGATCTTTTTTTTGTGCAAATTTACTTACTTTT
>CAZUBW010000126.1:0-7767 GCA_964618645.1 uncultured Bacteroidales bacterium
GAGCGCAATTACACAATGAATTGACGGAACATAGCCAATTCCGGATATTATAACCCACCATCCCTGCAGGCATCGCCCTTTTGCTCTCTCCCCGCGGCCATCCCCCCGCTAAGCGAAGTTTGTAACTTCGCTTTCATAAAATTGTAGTCTCCGACTACATTTCACATCGTTCGCCAAGGCAAACCAATATCCATAACTTCCAAAACACATTCCAAGCCAGCATACCATCTGGCGCTTGAATACAAATAATCTTCAGGCTTTTCAACAAGGCCAGCACGTACCGGATTATTATGCAGGTAATCGATCTTTTCACCAATGAATTCCGGGCTATATAATTGAACAGCATGGTTCTCATGCGTCCATACCTGGTAGGTTTTATTTCTGGAATGTTGACGGGCATTAAAGCCAAACCGATTCAACATCCAATCACCGCGAATTTCAGGTGTTGTTTGTATTGTGCCAACAATACTTTTGCTGGTAAACTTTTTGATATCGCGGATGGTGTCGCTAAGTTTGCCGGTACTGCTTTGAGCAATCAAATGAACATGATTGGACATAATCACAAATGCGAAAACCTGGAGTTCTTTATTATCAATGGAATATTTAAGACTGTCAATTACAATGTCGCGATATACCTGGCGTGTGAAAATATCAATCCAGTCAACTATCTGAAAAGTCAAGTAATATAATCCTTCCTGGTCAGTGATCTGATATCCGGTTGACATAACATAAATGTATTTTAGGCTCAGATAAAATTAGTAAAATATTGATTTATTTGTGCGTAAGATCATTCGAATGGCAGTTACAATTTAGCGAAGCGATCTCACGACCAAAGGGAGTAAACTGCTTTTTAAAGAACGTCGTAGTTACGCTTCGCTAAACTACGCCGAGCGGGGGGGGGCGGTAAACCAAAACCGGATGAAACTAACTGTTCTGGCAATTACAAATTGCCCTTTAAAAACGGCGAAGTCACAGACTATCGCCGAGCGGCACGGATTGAAGTCTTCGCTCAGCAGGGGGCGAACGGGGGTCAATCCTTCAACGTAGTGGCATGCAATAAACAAAAAGCCTGTCCAATGGCGGGCATGTTTGTGAAACTTGTCCGGCCATCAGACAGGCAGGCTGTATGTTAAGTTGTAATTTTCTAAGTCCGCTTGAACCTGCGCTCTACCTCGTCCCAGTTTACCACATTCCAGAATGCAGCCAGGTACTCGTTACGCCTGTTCTGATACTTTAAATAATAGGCATGCTCCCATACGTCGGCTCCGAGCAAAGGCAAACCTTTCACCTCGGCAATATCCATCAACGGATTATCCTGGTTGGGAGTTGAAGTAATTTTAAGTTCATTGCCAGCCTTCACCAGCCATGCCCAACCCGAACCAAAACGCGTCATGCCGGCCTGGGTAAACTGCTCCTTGAACGTGTCAAAGGAACCAAAGGTCTGGTTAATGGCTTCTGCCAGATCGCCCTTGGGGGAACCGCCCTTGTTGGGCCCCATTACCGTCCAGTACAGCGTATGGTTGTAATGACCACCACCATTGTTCCTGACAGCGGCTGACAACTTCGAAATATTGGCCATAATATCCTCCAGGCTTTTCTGTTCCCATTCCGCACCAGCAATGGCCGTATTAAGATTATTTACATATGCCTGATGATGCTTGGTATAATGGATCTCCATGGTACGTGCATCGATATGCGGCTCAAGCGCTGCATAATCATATCCCAGTTTCGGTAATTCAAATGCCATAATTGCTATATTTTAAATGAATACTATTATTTTTATTTAGTCTTAATTAATGCTATATAATTAAATAACATTTCGGATACAATAATGTTTACCGTGTTGATGAAAAATGAAGATATCTTTGCCCTATGGCCCTTATGTATTACATATTTGTGCACCTGGCCTACACCATGGCCCTCCCCGCAGCGTTGTTCAGCACCAAAACACGCCGCTGGGTAAGTGGCCGTTTCGGATGGCGTAACAAATTCAGGCAATGGGATCGTTCACAAAGTCCGGTGCTTTGGTTTCATGCTGCTTCGCTGGGTGAGTTCGAGCAGGGTCTGCCGCTTATGGAAGCATTCAGGCAAGATATACCGGGTTGCAAAATCGTCCTTACTTTTTATTCCCCATCGGGTTACGAAATACGCAAGCATACGCCTCACGCCGACTACATCGGCTATCTGCCGCTGGACACCCCTTATAATGCGGCCCGGTTCATCCAAACCATACGCCCTGCAGCTGCCTTTTTTATTAAATATGAGTTCTGGTATTTCTTCCTGAAAGAACTTCGTAAAAACCAAATTCCTGCCTTTCTCGTTTCGGGCATTTTCAGGCCCGGTCAGGTTTTCTTCAAATGGTACGGCTGGTGGTTCGGCAAAAATCTTTCGCGTTTCCAAACCCTTTTTGTCCAGGATGAACAGTCGGCCCGGCTCGCACAAACCATCACCAATGCCAACATTATGGTGACAGGGGATACCCGTTTTGACAGGGTGCTGACAACCGCCGGTAAGGCAAAGCACATACCCATAGCCGAAGCATTTGCCCGGGGATCACTGTGTATTGTTGCCGGCAGCACATGGCCCGGCGACGAAGAACTGCTGGTACGCTTTATAAACCAGTCGCAGCCATCGGTTAAATTTATAATTGCGCCGCACGAAATTGAAGCAGGTCATATTTCCCGTATCGAATCGGCCTTGCATGTTACCCATATCCGCTATAGCTTGGCAGATACCGAAAATGTTGCCCGGACAAAAGTGCTGATCATCGACAACATTGGCATGCTCTCCTCGCTTTACCGTTATGGTCAGATAGCCTATGTCGGCGGGGGATTCGGCAAAGGCATACACAACATTCTCGAAGCTGCTGTTTACGGAATGCCGCTCGTATTCGGACCGGAGCATGCAAAATTCCGTGAAGCCCTCGACCTTACCAAAGCCGGAGCCGCCTTCGCGGTCGAAGACGAATCTTCCTTCCTGAAAACCATGGACCTTCTTGTAAATGACCGTGCCTTGCGCAATAAAGCATCAGAAAAAGCCGCCGCTTACGTACAGCAACATGCCGGCGCTACACATAATATTGTCAACCAGGTGGTTCCGCTACTTAAAGGGAACAAACAATATCATGAGTCATTTTGAACTCATTCATATTGCTATTATAGCGGCTATCACTTAACGTGGCGCTATAACACGCTGAAAGTTTATTTACCAATAGAAAAAGAAAACGGGTAATCGTCTGTTTTAGCACCCCTTTCCCGGTTGGGTTTAGCGCTCATGGTAAACCGGATCACTGCTCCTTTCATCAAATCGTTATGGCTGAAATAACTTTTTGAATATGGACTGTCGTTTATGGTAACTCCCTCCACATACCTGTTGTCAGGTGAATTCGATGGTGCATCAATGGTTATGTTTTTCCCGTTTTCGAGTTGTATGCGGATCTTTTTGAAAAGCGGCGCCCCAACCACATACTGATCAGTGCCCGGACAAACCGGGTAAAAACCCATGGATGTAAAAACATACCATGCCGATGTTTGTCCATTATCCTCATCGCCACAATACCCGTCGGGATTGGGGGTATACAACCGGCTCATCACCTCGCGCAACCAGTACTGCGTTTTCCAGGGTTGGCCTGCGTAATTATACAAATAAATCATGTGCTGGATCGGCTGATTACCATGCGCATAATTGCCCATGTTCATGATCTGCATTTCCCGGATCTCGTGAATGGGAAATCCATAATAACTGTCGTCAAATACCGGTGGCACTATAAACACCGAATCGAGCATGGTGGTAAACTGTTGCCTGCCCCCCATCAGGTTAATTAATCCCTGGATATCATGGAAAACCGACCAGGTGTAATGCCAGCTATTGCCTTCGGTAAATGCGTCACCCCATTTAAAGGGACTGAAAGGTACCTGGAACGACCCGTCGAGGTTACGGCCCCGCATGAGTTTGCTTTCCTTATCATATACGTTCCGGTAATACTGACACCGGCGGGCAAATAATTCAACCTCCGCTGCCGGGCGATTCAAGGCCTTCGCCAGCCGGTAAATGGTAAAATCGGCATAGGCATATTCCAATGTACGGGCAACATTCTCGTTAATACCCACATCATAGGGGATATAGCCTTTTTCGTTATAATACTGACATCCCTTTCGCCCGACTGAACCCAGCGGTCCTTCGTGCTGCGTATTTTTCAGTACCGCTTCGTACAGGGTTTCGATATCGTAACCCCGCAGGCCTTTCAGGTATGCATCGGCAACGATGGATGCCGAATTGGAACCAATCATGCAATCGCGGTGTCCGGGACTTGCCCATTCGGGTAACCAGCCGCTTTCGAGGTAGGTATTGACAAGCCCTTCCTGGATGCGGGTATTTAGTTCACGCTGCCATAAATTAAACAACGGAAATGCCGCCCTGAAGGTATCCCAAAACCCATTGTCGGTAAACATATATCCGGGCAGCACCTTCCCGTTGTAGGGACTGTAATGCACCACTTTTCCACTGGCATCGGTTTCATAAAATTTCCGCGGAAACAGCATGGTGCGGTACAAACACGAGTAGAAAGTCCTGATCTGATCGGTGGTGCCACCTTCAACTTCAATACGGCGTAACTGGTCATTCCAAACGGTTCTGGCCTGGTTTTTCACCGCATCGAAGGATTTATCCCCTATTTCTTTCAGGTTGAGTGCGGCCTGTTCGTGACTGATAAACGATGAAGCCACGGTGGCATGTATCTTCTCGCCTTTACGCGTGCGAAACCAAACAACCGCCCCGGTGTGATCGTCGCTTTTTTCGTTTACGCCGGGCAACCACTGCTTACCTGACCAAATGGCAGAGGCCGTAAAAGGCTTGTCAAACCTGATTTCGAAATAATTGCGGAAATTCCCGGGAACCCCGCCGCTGTTTTTGGTAGAATAGCCGATAATTTTTTGTTCCGATGGTATAACCCTGATATACGACCCCTTATCAAAAGCATCAATCAACACTGCTGAACTGTCGCTCCCGGGAAAAGTAAACCTGAAAATGGCAGCCCTTTCGGTAGGCGCTATTTCAGTTACCACATCGTAATCGGCCAGGTAAACGCGGTAATAGTATGGTCTCGCCTCTTCTGCCTTGTGCGAGAACCAGCTTGCGCGATCATTCTCATCAATATGTACCTTTCCGGTAACGGGCATTATGGAAAACTGTCCATAGTCGTTGATCCAGGGGCTCGGCTGATGGGTTTGCTTAAAACCCCTTATCTTATCGGCATCGTATGTGTACGTCCAGCCATTGCCCATTTTACCGGTTTGCGGAACCCAACTGTTCATACCCCACGGCATAGAGATGGCAGGATAAGTATTGCCGTTCGACAGGCTGAATTTCGACTGCGTGCCCATAAGCGGATTCACCCTGTCGACAGGATCAACCATTGGTTCCTGTGCTGCAGCCATCAGAAAACCTCTAATGCAAAACACCAGGATAAAAAGGTCTTTCTTCATGCAAAATGTAATTTGAAATGTTACCAGCTAATTATTGTATAGACATCGGGCGTTGATCGGGCGCGGTGCCAAAATCGTAATTGGGCTTGTTTCCCATAATAAATTCCAATCGGCCACCTGCCATCAGATCTGCATGACTGAGGAACGAGCGGTCGTAAGCTCTGCCATTCAGCTTCACCTGCTGAATGTAAATGTTTTCGGCACTGTTGTTCCGGGCTTCGATGATGAATTTTTTGCCATTCGACAAATCCAGGGACACTTTGCTGAAGCGGGGACTGCCAAACACATAAATACCACCCGAAGGACTTACCGGGTAAAAACCCATGGATGACAAAATGTACCACGATGACATCTGGCCGCAGTCCTCATTGCCAATCAGCCCGTCGGGGGTGGCCTTGTAAAATTCATCCAGGATATACCTCACCTTTTCGGCAGTTTTCCATTGCTGCCCGGCATAGGCATATAAATACACCACGTGATGGCTTGGCTCGTTACCGTGCGCATACTGCCCGATAAGTCCCGAAATATCAGCAGAAGCTTCGGGTCCCATGTCTCCGGTTACCAGAAACAACGAATCGAGTTTTGCCAGGAAGGGTTTATCTCCGCCAAACAGGCTGATGAGTCCCTCAGGGTCCTGTGGGGCAAAAAAAGTGTACTGCCAGCCATTCCCCTCGCAAAAATCGCCCCTGCCATGCACAGAACGTATGGGACTGTAAGGGGTGCGCCAGGTGCCGTCGGACATCACGGGACGGATGAACTTCATCTCGCGGTCGAAATACCTTTTATAATAGGTTGACCGGTTGTGGTAATATTCGTAATCGCCGGTTTTTCCCATTCTTTTGGCCACCTGCGCTATGCTCCAGTCGTCAACAGCATATTCCATGGCAATGGAAGTGGCTTCGTGAACACTGTCAGCCGGGATATAGCCGCGTGTCATCACAAAAGGCACACCCTTCTGCCGGGGATATGTTGAGGAAACCTTCAGGGCTTCAAAGGCCTTTTCGGCATCAAACCCGGTAAAACCTTTCAGGTATGCATCGGCTATTACCGGCACGGCACTGTATCCGGGCATGCAATTGGTTTCGTCTCCGGCCAGCGGCCACACAGGCAGCTTACCCTGCTGCTCAAAAATACCGATCATGGAATTAACCATGTCATTTATCCGTTGGGGCTGACTCAAGATCAGCCATTGGCTCTGCGTGCGGTAAGTATCCCAAAGCGAGAAAGTAGAATAGTTATTATAGCTGCTTTCGGCATATATTTTTTTGTCGTGTCCTCTGAAATCGCGGTTATAATCGTTAAAAAGCGTAGGTGCAATAAAAGTATGATACATGGCCGTGTAAAAAATACGCTTCGCATCCTCATCGCTGGTTTCCAGCACCACTTTAGCCAGCTCCCTATTCCATTTGTCGTGGGCCTGTTGCACCACACTTTCAAAATCCCAGCCGGGTATTTCGTGCTTAATATTGCCCAGCGCATTCGTACAACTTACCGGTGAAAGGCCCACCTTCAGCATCACTTCTCCGGCCGGATTGCCAAAAGTCAACACCCCTTTTACCCCGGCTGCCCTCAGTTCCGTACCCGGTTTCAGGGTATTGTCGTCAAAAACCTGCAGCTGAATGGTCTGATTGCTTTGCAGGGTAAAATACAAATGCTGTTCGGGTGTCCAGCCGCGTGAGAAGCGGTATCCTTCAATAGTATGCTCGTCCACCTGTCTCAGGTAGGTTTCATAGGCGCGATCGCCATTGCCCTCTTTCAGGTCGATGATGATATGGTTTTCCGGTGAACTTTCGGGGAAGCTGTACCGGTGCATTCCAACCCTTTCAGTAGCGGTTAATTCCACCTTTATATTATACTTGTCAAGCAATGTCCCATAATAGCCCGGTACGGCTGTTTCGTTTTCATGCCGGTACAGCGATGCATAGGCATTATTTAAGTTGTCCTGTTCGCCGCGTTGGGTAAACACCTCACCGTTTGCGGGCATAATCAGCACATCTCCCAGGTCGGAGCAGCCGGTGCCGCTCAGGTGGGTATGGGAAAAACCAATAACAATGCTGTCCGATGCATGATACCCCGAACACCAGTCCCATCCCTTGTAAATATTGTTCGGCCCAAGCTGAACGGCCCCAAAAGGCACGCTGGCGCCGACGAAAACATGACCGTGACCGCCCGATCCGATAAAGGGATCAACATATACGGTATAATCAGCCGTGGTATCGTTGCCAGCCATACAGGCCAGCAATAAAAAAGGCCAGAACAGCCTGGTCAGCTGGAGTGGAAGCTT
>CAZUBW010000127.1:0-7747 GCA_964618645.1 uncultured Bacteroidales bacterium
AACTGCACACCCATAATACCGGTCACTCCCAAATGCTCAATGTAGAATGGTTTTTTCATCGAACGCACAATCAAACCATCCATCTTTGAAGGATCTCCTTCTTCAAAAACCTGTGTCTTACCTGCTTTTATGATATCCTGCTCATGGTTGAAATACTCCATGGCTTCTTCGCGCGGGTAAAAATCAAAGTCCGATTTGCCCAATATTTCGTCTACTGTTCGCTTATAATTGTCAGCCACCGGCTTATTGGCAATGATAAACCTTCCCTTATCATCTTTTAGGTATATCTTTTCGGGAACTTCGTTTAACACCGCAATAAGCAGTTTGCGGTAATCCTCCATTTCCTTTATCAATTTCTCATGCCGTTCGTTGTCTTCCTGCTTCAGCCTTTCCATTTGCTCGTGGGTGGCCTGCAGTTCCTCAATGTTTTGCCTTAATTCCTCATCCTGGGCTTTCATTTCCTCAGCCTGTTGCTGGAACCGCTCAAGATATTGCGATGTCTGCAAATGAAGCTTAACCGTAATAAGGGCGGATGCAATGCTTTCGGCTATCTTTTCGACAAATTCCACCTCATGAGGTCTGAAATCGTCAAATGAAGCTATTTCCAGTACCCCCAGTACATCTTCATCCTTTTTCAACGGAACAATCAGCAAACAACGCGGCTTTGACTCACCCAGTCCCGAACCAATGGTGATATAGTTATCGGGAATACGGTTGGTAAGAATGCTTTTCTTTTCGAGTACACAGGTTCCGGCCAGGCCTTCCCCGACAGCTATGCGTTTTTTCTGGTATTTCAAACGATCATAGGCATAGGAAGCCTGCAGGTTAAGAAACTTCTGCTGGTCTTCCTCCTCAATAAGAAAGAGTCCTCCCTGGTTTGCCGACAGATACTCAATAATTTTCTGAATGATGTTTTGCGACAGCTTTTCAAGATCGTTGTTGTTCGTCCTGAGGATGTCGTTGAACATGGCAATGCCATTGTTGGCCCAATTTCTGATCTCGTCTTCGTGTTTTCGCTTATTTTCCGCTTCCCGGTTAGCGATGAGGCTGTTTCTCAGACTTTTCAATGCTATTCCAAACCGGTCTTCCTCATTTATTGCAGTATAGTCAACATCTATATTACCACGGCTAAGTTCGTCGATATAGTTGGTGGCTGCGTCGAGACGATCAGCAAGGCTTTCCAGCGCACCTCCCAACTGTCCTATCTCATCCGTTGTATCAATACCGGGCTTTTCGATCTTCTTCCCCCTGGAGAGTGATACCAGTCCGTCGCGCAATAAGCCCAGCCTGCTGGCTATATAGTTGTTTATAACTGCCGACATGTAGTACAAAACGAGTGCAATAAAAAGGGTTATAACGAACAGGGTAAGCGAAAGCCTCCTGGCCGGGGCCATGACTTCCGCTTTATCCATCTGGGTAATCAGTGTCCACTTTAGATCATCTACCTGCAATGGCTTGAAATAACCCTGTGCAACCACACCTGTTTCGGTGGTGTATTTTACTATATCTTCCTTACCCCGGGCAATGCCTGATAACACCTCTTTATCAACCGACTGTACCATGGCTGTGCTTTTATATTTATCAGCCAAAGCAGCTGTTTCGCCTTTACCGGCATGCCTTTTCAACTTCCGGACATAAGCCTTTGCGTCCGCCAGAAATGCAGGATCGTCATTGCGGTAAAAATAATCGTGCCCGACAATAATTGATTTGAGCGTTTTACCTGCAGACAATTCAGTATTCTCAAAAGCCAGTAAATTATTCAGCACGCGGGTATCAACGGCAAAAATCACCGCTCCTACCAGTTGTGTTCCACTATGTATGGGCGCGGAAAGAAACATGCAGGGCTGGTAAAACGAAGGAAGATAAACAGAAACATCTGTAAAACCCACATAACCTGCCTGTTGATGCGATATAACGCGTTTAAACGCCATACCCAACCCACTGTTTTTATAAGGGCCACTGTATAGGTTGGTAGCAAAGTCCAGATTTTTATTTACCGAATAGGTTACATAGCCACTACTGTAATCCACAAACAGAATATCAGATATTTCAGTGGTACGGGAAAACTTAAGCAGCCTGGGATGATACATCGAATGCATGTAGCTATATGAACTCCCGTCCTCTGCCTTGGCCAGCACGCCCTTTGATCCCAGCGGTTTAGGATTGGCGGCGAGATAATGGTACTGAAGAATTCGTTGCTTGTTGTCTGCCGGAAGCAATGTTGAAGCGCCTGCAGAAGCATTTTCCCCGTCATCCAGCACAGGTAATATTTCAGTTGCATAAAACCCCTCGAGCAGCGTATTGATTTTTTCCATATCTCCGGCAGCCGACGTTTGAAAGTTGTCGCTTTCAATGCTCAGAAAGGCACCGGTAAGCTGGTTAAATGCTTCGAGCGTACTGCGTTCAGCCACAAACGACGTGAGTTGCCGGCTCAGATGATTGAAATAGTCCTCGACATACCTTGATTTTTCCTGCGACATGAGCAGTAGTTTGTCGTTGGCATTCCGGATGATCATCCTTCGCTGCAAAAGATTAACAGCAAATACCAGTAACCCTATGGTAACAACAGCTCTGAGGAAAAAATTGAGCCGGGCCTTCCACTTAATGCTCCAATTACTGGGATGTATCGGGGCTCTTTTTCTTTTTCCCGTTGAAGCCGGGGAATCATGCTCAATGGATTTGTTCATGGCAGTAAGCTTAATAACTCAAAGTTACAATAAAAAGATTTACGACATTACCCCCTTGTGTGTTACCAAAACAGGCAAGATAATGAACGCTGCTTTTCATTTTCATTATATTTTTGTTCTGATGAATATAGGGAAAAAAAAGATTCGGCCCTAATTACCCCGCATAAATGTATCAAACCCGGGTGCCTTTAACCGTGTGTTAAGTCATGAAAATTTTGCAATTAGGCATCAGAAATAATAAAATTCCATTACATTTGCGATCTGTCAGAAAAAAAATTGCAGTAATGAACAAAAAGATCGAAGAAAATCCTACAGGATTTCAAACTGTTGAAAATGCATTAAGCCGCACCGAGCAGTATATCGAAGAAAATCAGAAAAGTCTGACCATTATCATTCTGGCAATTATTGTTGTAGTAGGCGGCTACCTGGGTTACAAACGTTTTTATCTCGAACCTGCCAATAAAGAGGCACAGGCTTCTATGTTTGTGGCTGAGAATTACTTTGAACAGGATTCCTTTCAGCTTGCCCTGGACGGCGATGGCGCCAACTTTGGATTTATTGATGTAATTGATGAATACAGCATAACCAAAACCGCCAACCTTGCCCATTATTATGCCGGCATTTGCTATTTGAGAACCGGCCAGTTTGAGGAAGCTATTGATCACCTCGAGAAATTCGATGCCGAAGACATAATGGTTGCCTCAGTAGCCCTTGGAGCAATAGGAGATTGCTATCTCGAACTGGATGACAAGGAGAAAGCCGTTTCGTTTTACCTGAAAGCAGGTGAACGCAAAAAAAACGAATTTACATCGCCCATTTATCTTAAAAAAGCAGGCCTGGTGCTGGAAGATCTGCAGCAGTACGATAAAGCAATGAAAGCATACCAGGACATTAAGAAAAACTTCCCCGAAAGTGAGGAAGGCAAAAGTATTGATAAATATATCACTGCACTGGAAGTGAAAATGAAGTGATAACCCCATTTTTTGTTTCAAAAAGTATCAATGAATCATAGGTTTATTGATACTTTTTTATTTTTTGAGCCATGGCAACAGCACTGAAAAACCTTTCTGAAAACGGTCCCGGAAACATACCCGATGCACGTGAAATGAAATTTGCACTGGTAGTTGCCGAGTGGAACCCCGAAATTACTTTTTCCATGCGCGATGCTGCCATTGAAACATTGTTGCACCATGGCGCATTACGAAAAAACATTGCCGTTAAACAAGTGCCCGGAAGTTTTGAACTTACCCTTGGCGCGCAATGGTTTGCCGAAACCGACGAATACGATGCCATTATCTGCCTTGGATGTGTTATCGAGGGCGAAACAAGGCACTTCGACTTCATCTGCCAGAGTGTAACGCAGGGCATTACCCAGCTCAATATGATTTACAATATGCCTGTGGTATTTGGTGTACTTACTACCCGGACGCCTGAACAGGCCCGCGACCGATCAGGAGGGAAACACGGGAACAAAGGTGTTGAAGCTGCTGTTACCGCTATCAAAATGGTTGCACTGAAAGCTGAATTTGAATAACCCTGAAAACGTCGTACATGTATAACCTGCAGGATTTTGAAGACATAAGGCCTTATCACGACGAAGAAATCAACCCGGCGTTGAAAAGAATAACAGCTGTTCCTGAATTTGGCAAGATCCTGGACTTTCTTTTCCCCGAAAAACAGAAAGAAGACATCATCAGTAACTTACTGAAAATAAATTCAGCACTTGAATTTCAGAAACAGTTCATGCACCCGCTTGTAAACTCCATTGTTCATAAAACCTCAAAAGGACTTACAACCAGCGGATTTGATTTACTCAGGCCTGGAACGCCTTATCTTTTTGTAGCCAATCACAGGGATATTGTACTCGATTCAGCCATATTGCAGGTCATTCTGCTGGATTTCGGACACGAAACTTCCGAGATTACCTTTGGCAGCAACCTCATGGCAAACCAGTTCATCATCGACCTGGGCCGGGTTAACAGGATGTTTAAGGTTAACCGTGGCGGTAACCGTAAAGAACTTTTCCGGAATTCCCAAATCTTGTCATCCTATATCCGGTATACCCTCACGCAAAAGAAAACTTCGGCATGGATTGCCCAACGAAGTGGTCGCACCAAGGATGGTTCCGACAAAACCGAAACCGGCCTGCTGAAAATGTTCAATATCAGCGGCACCCGTGATATAAAAGCTTCTCTCAGCGAGCTGAATGTATTGCCGCTTTCCATATCTTACGAATATGAGCCCTGTTGCGCCTTAAAAATTAAAGAACTCATTTCACTGAACATGGGCATACCCTATGTGAAAGAGCCCGGTGAAGACCTCATGAGCATTGTTAAAGGCATAACCCAGCCCAAAGGACATATTCACCTGGCGGCATGCAGACCACTGAATGATCTGCTCGACAGTACCGACGAATACCAGGGAACCAATGAAAAGATCAGTAAACTGGTTGCGGTAATGGACGATGAAATTTACCGGAATTACAGGTTGTGGCCAACCAATTATATCGCCTATGACATGTTGCACCAGGTCAAAAACTACAATCATTTATACACACCCGGCGACGTAACTTCCTTTGAAGCTTACATGCAAAGCGAACTATCGGGTTTTACAGGCGACCATACCCTACCCCGTAAACTGCTGCTGACCATGTATGCCAATCCCGTAATCAACGCGCTTTCTGTATCAAAAGCCTGATTTACTAACTTAATCGTTATGTTTATCTCCGATAACATAATTGACTTCCTGTCCGGACTGAATTATGCAGGACCGCTGCCCGAAGGGATTTCTGTTATGAACCCGTTCCGCGACAACAAACATGCCGGTAACCTGGTCAGGCAGTTTTATACCCAATACTACCGTGACCATAATCCCCGGAAGATCATCCTGGGCATCAATCCCGGCCGCTTTGGAGCCGGTGCAACAGGTATCCCCTTTACCGACACCATCAGACTGAACGAAAAATGCCATATTGACTTTGACGGATTCCGTACACGCGAAACATCATCGGCATTTATTTATGACATGATTGATGCATCCGGAGGTGTAAATGCTTTTTTCAGCACGTATCTGATCAGCGCCGTTTGCCCCCTGGGATTCACCAGGATAAATGAAAAAGGCAGGTCTGTGAATTACAATTATTACGACAGCCCGGCCCTGGTGAAAATGATTTATTCCTTTATCGTTGATAATCTGAAAAAACAGGTAAGCCTGGGCATTGACACCTCCGTAGCCTATGTATTGGGGACGGGAAAAAACGAATCGTTCGTACGCAAGCTGAATGCTGAATTTCACTTTTTCGGCAACATCATTGCCCTGGAACATCCGCGATTCATCATGCAATACAAGGCAAAACACAAACAGGAGTACATCAGGAAGTATGTAGAAACGCTCAATAGCGTGACCGGATAATAACCTACAAGGACTGCTATGGCTTTGTTGTTTATACCGGCGTTTGGCGTTCGGTTCTTGCAGTAAGCAAAGTCGTGCAGTCGTGCAGTCTTATAGTCACACTGAGCTTGTCGAAGTGCGACTTAAAACTTATTTTACCCGCTGTTTACAAACTGCACTCCCGCACAATGGCATCCACATGAATGCTGGTGGTATTCAGCATGGGAATGCCGGCGTATTCCGGCGCTGTTAGAATTAACGGAAACTCGGTACAACCGAGGATCAGTGAATCAATTTTTTCTTCCGCCACCATTCTTTTAATGATCTCAACCAGCAGGTTCCTGGTATCGTCCCTGAAAATGCCGAGTTCAATTTCGTTAAATAGTTTCATATTCAGCATTTCCTGTTCGTCAATATCGGGCAGCACAATGGGAATGCCATGCCGGTCAAATACTTCCTGGTAAAAGGTTGATGACATGGTAAAACCGGTGCCAAACAGGCCTGGTCTTTTCAATCCCTTTCGCCTGGTTTCAGCGCAGGTTGCTTCAACAATACTGATCAGCGGTAAAGGTGATTTTGCTTTCACCGCCTCAAAAAACATATGCGGGGTGTTGGCGGTGATGGCTCCAAAAGCTGCACCCGCTCTTGCCAGGGCTTCGAGCTTACTGACCAGAAGATCGATGATCGTTTGATGATCACCCTGCTTCATCAGGCCCAGGAACTCCGAAATATTAATACTGTATATGACTATTTCGGGATAGTTGAGGTCGCCTTCGTCGCTTTTAAAAGCATCGATAATCGTCCGGTAGTAATCGAGGGTGGATTCCGGTCCCATTCCGCCAATCAGGCCAATTCTTTTCATGGTGTATGATTTCACCAAAGATATTAAGTTTCTTAATCATTTATTAACATATGCTTTTAGGTACCAATAGTTTTATATTTTTGAGTCCACAAATTTTAAAATAACGGCATTGTATGAGCGGCTTTTTTGGTTGTATTGCTAAAAGCGACTGTGTTGCAGATGTTTTTTACGGAACCGATTATCATTCCCATTTGGGAACCAAGAGAGCCGGTATGGCTTTTTACGATGCCGAAGGAGGTTTTCAGCGGGCCATCCACAGCCTCGAAGATGGCTACTTTCGTAACAAATTTGAAGCCGACATGCTGGGATTTACCGGCAACGTTGGCATTGGCATAATCAGCGATACCGAGGCACAACCCATACTGGTAAACACCCACCTGGGAAGGTTTGCCGTTGCCACCGTAAGCAAAATTAACAACCTGGTCGAACTCGAAAGTTACTTTTTGAGAAAACACCAGACATTTGCCGAAACCAGCCAGGGATCAGTCAATCCCACCGAACTGGTAGCCAAACTTATAGCCGAAGGTGATGATTTTCTTTCGGGTATTGAAAATGTCTACAACCGCATCAAAGGCTCATGTTCGCTGCTGGTGATGACCGACGATTGTATCATTGCTGCGCGCGACAAGCTTGGCCGCACTCCCGTGATTTTAGGAAAGAAAGATTATGCCTGGGCGGTGACTTTTGAAACCTGTTCGTTCCCCAACTTATCATACAGTGTAGAAAAATTTCTGGGCCCTGGTGAGATCATACGTATAACCGCCGATGGTTACGAGCAATTGCGTAAGCCTGGCGATAAAATGCAGAT
>CAZUBW010000128.1:0-7723 GCA_964618645.1 uncultured Bacteroidales bacterium
GAGCTGATGGGAGTTGTGCCCGAAAAGCCGAAGCAGGAAGCAGACTATATAAAACCCCCCCGCTGAGCGAAGACTTCAATCTGTGCGGCTCGGCGACAGTCTGTGACTTCGCCGTTTTTAAAGGGCAATTTGCAATTGCCGAAACAATATAACCACAAAGCCCGGAGCGATCCGGGTTTTGTGATTTAATTACTTTATGGGGAATCTTCAAGCCAGTTCCAATATATGATGCAATAATGCCGAAGGTCTGACATTAGGTTAGTTCTTGCAGACTCAAAAACTTTTTCAGGAACGTGTTTTAGTTCTTCGTAATGAAATCTTCTAAATTCTCTTTCCCCCGCTGAGCGAAGACTTCAATCGAAGCAGCTCGGCGATAGTCTGTGACTTCGCCGTTTTTAAAGGGCAATTTGTAATTGCCTAAACAATATAACCACAAAGCCCGGAGCGATCCGGGTTTTGTTTGTTTATCAGTCATGTTCGAAAATCACAAAAAGCTAATTTCCAACGCATACCAGGTATCAACTGACTTTTGAAAGGCAGACTTAGAAGAAACCACCTGGCAATCATCTTCAAAGACAATGGGCAGATAGGTGAATTGTGGCCCACTACTGCCATCAAGCGTATCCATTATACCGCCTACATAAACAACCAGTGATTTTTTTGGTGTATCTGGGCTGTATAAAACAAAATCAAGGTGAACCGGGCCAAAATGCCAGGCCATACCGTTCATTGCCTTAATGGCATCTTCACGGAGCCTTTTAAAATCATTATAGTTGGGATGCTTTTTGTTCCTGATGGAGAAATGCCCCCGCTAAGCGAAGACTTCAATCGAAGTTGCTCGGCGTAGTTTAGCGGAGCGTAACTACGTCGTTCTTTAGAAGGCAATTTACTCCCCTTTGGTCGTGAGATCGCTTCGCTAAATTGTAACTGCCATTCAACAACTTTATGTGGTCTCATCGTATTAAGTATTTACTAATTATCTACTTTGAACATTGCGTGAAACGTAGTCACAGACTACAATTTGGAAAAGCGAAGTCACAGACTTCGCTTAGCAGAGGGCTCAAATAAAAGGCCTAAAATAGTTGATAATATACATTTTGGCAGCGTAAAGGAAGCAGTTGATTATGTGGTAAAAACAAAAGGCATTAGTTTGCATGCTGCCAAAGGGCGGGTATTAAAAAACAGGATCCACATTAAAGGACATGCTAAAGCCGGCGAAAGCCTTATCAAAGGAAAGCCATATAAAGCCTGGAGCAATATTGTACATTGTGCGACCAATACAAAATCTAAAGGTTTTATTGCCGGATTGCAGGTTGATGAACGGTGGAAAGATTTTACCAATTTTTATAATGATGTGGGTGATCCACCGGATAAACAAATGGTTTTTGCCAGATTAGACAAAACAAAAGGCTTTTTTCCGGGTAATTGTGCATGGATGACCAAAAGCCAGGCCAGTAAAATCAATATTTTGTATATGAAGGAGAAAGGTATATTATCGGATAAATTTATTCTGAAATTATAGAAGTCATCCGCAGCTCGGCGTAGTTTAGCGAAGCGTAACTACGACGTTCTTTAGAAAGCAGTTTACTCCCTTTGGTCGTGAGATCGCTTCGCTAAGTTGTAACTGCCATTCGAATGATCTTACGCACAAATAAATCAATATTTTACTAATTTTATCTGAGCCTAAAATACATTTATGTTATGTCAACCGGATATCAGATCACTGACCAGGAAGGATTATATTACTTGACTTTTCAGATAGTTGACTGGATTGATATTTTCACACGCCAGGTATATCGCGACATTGTAATTGACAGTCTTAAATATTCCATTGATAATAAAGAACTCCAGGTTTTCGCATTTGTGATTATGTCCAATCATGTTCATTTGATTGCTCAAAGCAGTACCGGCAAACTTAGCGACACCATCCGCGATATCAAAAAGTTTACCAGCAAAAGTATTGTTGGCACAATACAAACAACACCTGAAATTCGCGGTGATTGGATGTTGAATCGGTTTGGCTTTAATGCCCGTCAACATTCCAGAAATAAAACCTACCAGGTATGGACGCATGAGAACCATGCTGTTCAATTATATAGCCCGGAATTCATTGGTGAAAAGATCGATTACCTGCATAATAATCCGGTACGTGCTGGCCTTGTTGAAAAGCCTGAAGATTATTTGTATTCAAGCGCCAGATGGTATGCTGGCTTGGAATGTGTTTTGGAAGTTATGGATATTGGTTTGCCTTGGCGAACGATGTGAAATGTAGTCGAAGACTACAATTTTATGAAAGCGAAGTTACAACCGACCAAAGGGAGCTCAGCGCAGCTAAACTTCGCTTAGCGGGGGGACTACAATTTTATGAAAGCGAAGTTACAAACTTCGCTTAGCGCAGGACCTAGCATCCGAGAAGGTTTTTGAAAAATGCACAATATGTTGTAACTTGTGGGGATAATTAAAACCCACAAGTTATGCCGTTTGAACTACCCAAATTGCCTTATGCAGCCGATGCGCTGCAACCGCACATTTCGAAACAGACCATTGATTTTCATTATGGTAAGCATCACCAGGCTTACGTGAATAACCTGAACAACCTTATTCCGGGAACCCGGTTTGAAAATGCCACGCTTGAGCAGATGATCCGGGAAGCTGATGGGGGTATTTTTAACAATGCCGCACAGGTTTGGAACCATACCTTCTATTTCGAAAGTTTTTCGCCCACAGGGCCTCGCGAGCCCAATGGCGCACTTGCCACAGCAATCAACGAAACATTCGGATCGTTTGCGGCATTCAGGGAGCAGTTTACCAAATCGGCGCTTACGCTTTTCGGTTCGGGATGGGCCTGGCTTGTTAAGAACCGGGATGGCAAACTCGAAATTGTGCAGGAATCAAATGCCGGAAATCCGCTGAAGAATGGTCATTCACCACTCCTTACCTGTGATGTATGGGAACATGCATATTACCTCGACTACCAGAATAAACGTCCCGATTATTTACTTGCATACTGGAACGTCCTCGACTGGGATGTAATTGGAAAAAGGTTCTGATCAGAAGGTGTAGCCAAAGTTCACGTACCAGGTTGTGCCGGATTCTTTGTTGTTGCCGGCAGCGAAAACGCTTACCGGGCCGAGCATGGTTTTATAGGTCAGGCCCAGGCCATACCCGAAGTGGATCGATTCTTCCCTGAATTCAAGCACCGAATTCACAAGGTCACTGAAATTTTCACCTACGCCCATGCCATTTACCAGGCTTTCGATCTGCAGGGCGCTGGAAATTTTGTAATGCAGGCCCAGTTTTATTTCGAACAGATTGGTGGCTACAATTTCGCCGAGGTTGTAACCGACAAATGCCACGTGGTTACGACGGAGGTTATTTTTGTAGCCGCCTACATAGAAATAGTCGGATGCTATAAAGGCATCGGTGCTTAAGCCCAGGGAAAAGCCGTTATTGACAACAAACCTCCGGCCCAGCGGGCTTAAACGTTCCAGGCTAAAATACAGTTTGGCAAATGATTCGAGCGTATTTTCGCTTTCGATGGTATCTGAAAGGTACCTGAGGTTAAGCCAGGGCTTGTAGATGCCCTTCAGGTCAGCTTCGATACGGGTGCCTTCTGTGGGCACCATCAGGTCGTCGAGGGTATTGCGCCGGTAAGAGGTGCTTGCACCAAACCCGTAATAGCCGTATCTTTTGTAATTAAAAGTCTCAGGGAAAAGGCTCTGCATGGCCTTGTTGGGAAATACCGATGAATTCTCAAAAAGCAGGCCTATACCAAGCTGGCTGTTCAGGTTGGTGATGCTGCGCAAACCGAATTCCGAGGTTATCCGGTTTTGTTTAAAATAGCCTGCTTCTTCACCTTCGAGATATCCGGGGATCAGGTTCGATTCGTAGAAAGTTTCGAGTCCTATCAGTGTGTTCATTTTGGCGCCGGCATATTTGCGGTAATAAACCCGTGCCTGGGGGTACTCACTCAGATCGAGTACCGAGGTAAGCCTTGTACCGGATATGAGCAGGTTACTTTGCGTATAATTGATCACCAGTCCTGCGCCATAGAAATTATCGTAGTGCATGGAGACTTTTATAGAGGCAGGCGGTTTTTCCTTCGCCTGCATAACCAGCCTGTATCCGTTTCCGTCTTTTCTGAATGAATAGGTTAATTTGTCGAAATAAAGGGTGCCGAACAAGCGTTCTATGCCTTCCTGCAATTCCTGTTTGGTAAGGAAACTGTTGCGCGAAATGTTAAGTTTTCCGTAGGCCAGTCCCTGATCGTAGTATTGAAGGTTGTTCACTTCCACGCGGGTAATGAATATGCTGTCGAGTTCCACCAGTGGTGCCGGTTTCACATAGCTGTCAAAACGGCTCAGGCTGTCAGCAAGCGCTTTTAACTCAGCCAGGTGAATGCGTGCTGCGTCTTCGCCTGCCTTTTCGATTTCAGCACCACGGTTAAAATCGGCTGATGTAAAAGCCGAAAGATCGGGTGTGATCAGGATATCTACTTTCCGGGCCTGTTCGCGGGAGTCGAATATACCATACGTTGCCGTCGACCGGCTGAGAATTTTGTCCAATGAGCTGAGGTCGGAAGCCGTGATGTTTTCTTTGAAACCGGTATAAACGCCGATTATGATATCAGCGCCCATATTTTTTACTTCGTCAACCGGAAAATTACGGATTACACCACCATCCACCACCACCTTGGAACTGTCAAATACCACCGGGCTGAATACACTGGGTATGGCCATGCTTGCACGCATGGACTTTGCCAGGTCGCCACTTTTGAATTCCATAACTTCACCGTTTATGATCTCGGTTCCCACGCAGCGGAAAGGGTAGGGGAACCTGTCGAACGAATCAATCCCTGCGGCCCGCCAGGTAAGCCCCGAAAGCAGGAGTTCGAGATTTTGTCCTTCGAGCACACCCGAAGGGAGCATTACTTTACGGTTACGAATGGGAAACTCGGCAAAGGATCTTCTGTAACCATGTTTTTCGTCGATGGAAACATGCCTGAGGGGAACATTATCGGATAGCAACACGGGCCAGTTGATGTTCTGGTTGAGTTTCGACAGGTCGTCGGCCGTATAGCCAATGGAATAAAGTCCACCTACAATGCTGCCCATGCTGGTTCCGCTGATGTAATCGGGGATAATACCTGCCTCTTCAAGCACCTTGATAACTCCAATATGCGCAAGGCCTTTTGCACCGCCCCCGCTGAGCACGAGTCCAATTTTAGGTCTGTGTCCGGTATTTTCGGGTACCTGTCCATATAAACATAACGGAAATAGCAATAGTAGTATGTAACGCAATTTCATCCCCATACGTAATTTTCAAAAAATCAAATATTCATAGAAAAGGCAATACGAATAGTCACTCCCGGCAGACGGTCAACGATATAAGTGCACGAAACCAGCCTTGGAATAACGCTTGTCCGGATCACCCCATAAGGCTTCGATTGTATAATAATATATACCTGTGCTTACTTCAACGCCATTGGCCGTTTTTCCGTTCCACGATACGATAAAACCTTCGCTCTCGTGAACCAGCACGCCGCTGCGTGTAAAAATCCTCATGCGGATAGGGAACCCCCCGTTGCTGGTAACCTGGAATTCGCTGTTGAACTGGTCGCCGTTTGGTGTGAAAACATTGGGGACCACAATTTCTTCGAGAACGAATATATCGCGGGTGTCGGTGCTGGTACAGCCGAATTCGTCGGCGACCGTTAAGGAAACCGTAAAGGTATCCTGGCGGGGGAAAGTAACCTCCTGACGTCGCCCGGTTCGGGGAGCGAATTCCTCGATATTCCAGTTAAACGTGTAATTAACCCCGGCATCCAATGGCAGATCGTGCCATAGCACATAATAATTATAGGTTACCGTGTCTTTGGTATTGAAAGTGGCCGGCACCGTACGGTGTACCTGTATCAGATCGGGTTTAACGATCATCTGATCGGGGCGGTTGTTGAAAACCAGGGCGGGCGTATAGGTGTTGGGAATATTGTAGACTACCGTATCGGGGTCTCTCAGTGTGCTGGTTTCGCCGTTTCCGAAATCCCAGTAAAAGGAAGTAAAGGTATCCACGGCGCAGGTAAAGGTGTATTTTACCTTCAATAAATCACATCCCGAAGTCTCGCTAACGGTAAAATCAACCTGTCCTGAAACACGGAAGCTCAGTGCTGCAAGCAACAGGACAATCAGTATCGGGGGTTTGCCAGATTGCACAAATAATCGGTGTTAGTAACGAGGCTAAAAGTAATAAAATTTTAAGGTTGTCTAAATGTTAATAACTTAAAAGAAATCAACAGTTGTAAATTACTTAAGCTGCTTCCTGTTGTGCTAACTTTTCTTTATTATTTTTACGTTTTATTATGTGTGCTGCTGATGAACCAATACCTTCATTTATTGAACCATGTGCTTGCGCACGGGGCTGAAAAAACCGACCGGACGGGAACGGGAACACTAAGTGTTTTTGGTTATCAGATGCGGTTCAATCTCGACAATGGGTTTCCGTTGCTGACCACCAAAAAACTTCACCTGAAATCGATTATCTACGAGCTGCTTTGGTTTCTCAAGGGGGATACCAATACCCGTTATCTTAACGAACACCAGGTAAAAATATGGGATGAGTGGGCCGACAGCGATGGTAACCTGGGACATATATACGGGTATCAATGGCGCAGCTGGCCCGACTATACTGGCGGCAATATCGACCAGGTGGCATCGGTCATCCGTTCTATCAGGGAAAACCCCGATTCACGCCGGCACATGGTCAGTGCATGGAATGTGGCCGACCTGGGCAATATGGCATTGCCCCCCTGTCATGTGCTTTTCCAGTTTTACGTGGCTAACGGAAAGCTTTCGTGCCAGTTGTACCAGCGAAGTGCTGACATATTTCTGGGTGTGCCGTTCAATATAGCCTCGTACAGCTTGCTGCTGATGATGGTGGCCCAGGTCACGGACCTTAAACCGGGAGAATTCATTCACACCTTTGGTGATGCCCATATCTATAAGAACCACCTCGAACAGGTGAGGACACAACTCGGCAGGGAACCACGGGACCTGCCGGTAATGACCCTGAATCCTGCCGTACGTGATATCAACAATTTCAGCTATGACGATTTTGTACTGACGAACTACAACCCGCACCCACACATTAAAGGAGAAATTTCGGTTTAACCAGCGCCCTATGAAGCCCATATCCATTATTGTAGCCATAGCAGAAGACCGGGGGATAGGAAAAGATAACAGGCTGCTTTGCCATATACCCGGAGATCTTCCCCGTTTCCGGAAGATTACCACAGGGCACACTGTAGTGATGGGCAGAAATACCTTCCTTTCACTGCCGGGTGGCCCGTTGAAAAACAGGCGTAACATAGTAATCTCCGATAACAGCGCCGACCGGTTCGAAGGCTGTATAATGGCACGTTCCATTGATGAAGCAATGGACTTGTGCGACAGCCATTCCGAGAATTTTGTCATTGGAGGTGCATCGGTTTACCGGCAGTTTTTACCTTTGGCATCAAAGCTTTACCTTACTTTGGTGCATAAGGTTTTTGATGCCGATACTTTTTTCCCGGAGATTGTGCCGGGTGAATGGACCGAGCTTTCGCGCGAAGTCCCTGAACCGGACAGTCATACCGGTTTTGGCTACGAGTATATTGTATTACAACGAAATAACCATTAATTAGTGTCTGTCCATAAAGTCCCATTTGCTGCGTTACGCTTGTCCGAAA
>CAZUBW010000129.1:0-7697 GCA_964618645.1 uncultured Bacteroidales bacterium
ATCCTTATAGGTATTAAATATATATACGCACGCCTCGTGGCGCACCGAAGTACACAAAGAGAAAGCTTCACTATGACCACTAAGTTTAAGAACACCAAGAGGTTCCGCCATCAGCGGGACTTTCCTTCGTGTGCTTGGTTCTCAGCGTTCTTGGCGACGGCTTATGCGTGAACATTAAATAATTCCTGATTATTAACTGCTCACTTTCATTCAATTATTCACCTGTAGGCATTGATTTGAAATAAATAAATACAAATAAGCCATAAATAATTTGGTTTGTATTACAAACTTGATTAAGTTTGTATCGCAAACTAGTTTTATACATTAAATGTAAACTTATGAAACCAAGCGAATCAACGTCAGCTTCATTCGATGAAACACAGTCCCTTCAGGTGATCCAGGAAATGATACAGGTTTCGCAAAAGAAACTGAAAAACGATGGTATCCTTTTCATCCTCTGGGGATGGATCATGTTTTTCAATTACGCATACAATTACGTGCTGGGATTTGTTGTACTTCCCTACCCCATTAAAAAAGCCATTGATTATTCAGGCATTGTAATCGCCTTTGTTGCAGTTGCATTCAGTATATATTATATCCTGAAACAACGAAAGAAAGTACAGACCTATATCGGAATATCATTGAGGTACGTCTGGTTCTCGCTGATTGCATGCCAGATGTTGACCAGCATGATCATATATAATGTCCTGCATGTAGTTAATTTCGAACTGCAGCATCCCATTTTCATGATGTTCATTGCCTTTGCCACTGTAATTACCGGTGGAGTGCTCCGTTACCGGATGATCATATTCGGAGGGATCATTTTTGGGTTACTGGCCTATGCAGGTTCGTATTTCAATCTCCGCGAGCAATTGATCCTGGAAGCCATTGCATGGCTCATTGCCTTTATTATCCCGGGCCACCTGCTGTATGCCAATAGAAAAAAATAAAGCCATGTTCAACGATCTCGATCCCGTATTGCATTCGCAGGTGCGGCTTGCCATTATGACACTTCTGATAGGCGTTAAATCGGCAGAGTTTGGTTTTCTTTTTGAAAACATCAATACCACCAAGGGGAATCTGAGTTTTCAGCTCACCAAACTGAAAGAGGCCGGATACATTACCATTTCAAAATCATTCAAAGGTAATTATCCTTTAACCACCTGTGCCATTACCGAAAAAGGAATTCGTGCCTATGAAACTTATGTACAAGCAATGGAAACTTATTTTAAAGAATTCCGAGAAAAACACAAACAAAATGGAAATAAATAAGAACTGACCATAAATTACAATTTAAAACGAAAAACCATGAAAACTTACTGTCTGATTGCCGCGGTGCTCCTTACACTTACTTCCTGCTCATCAAAACCTGGTGAAAGTGCTCAAAAAGTCACTTTTGGAATATATGAAGCCGTTTATGTGTCAGACTTACCTGCTTCATTTTCAGATTCGCTGGCAACTGCTAATATAAAGCCTGCTGCAGAAACCGAACTGCCCATTATCGGGTACGTAAAATCTGATTCTTTAGCTTTTCTCAAGGATTTTGCGTCAACCCATTATAAGCTTTTAAATACAACCAATACAGTTGACAAAGATAAACTGTACCATGCTGTAGTTGCCGTAAAACCATTAGCAGTAATGAACCTATCGCATGTCCTAAAGACCAAAGCTAAAGACAACCGGGTAATCATAAACTTCAACATGAAAGGTGCAAATTTGTGGGCTGAAGTAACACGGAACAACGTAGGAAAAACTTTGGTTTTTGTTTTGGATAATAAGGTATATGACATGCCGTTTGTTAATGCAGAAATAAGGGAGGGTCTGGCCCTTATCGGTAACCTGGAAAGTGAAACACTGGCCAAAACGCTTTCAGCATCCATCAATGCGAGCATACCGGAATGATATATTTTTCAACTGAATCAACTGAATTAACCACATCCATTGCAAGGCAATATATTGAGAACAATTTTTTTCAACTTTCAGTGTTATTTTCTAAATTGCGCACCAATACAATGGGTAGTCCACTATAAACATAGTTATTAGCGACAATATCATTTTTATTTTTCAAATTCAATGCAAACTACAATTCCCATGAAAAGGAATATATTAATCGTTTTTGTTTTGTTACTGGCATTTTCCTGTGAAAAAGACAAGGAATCAGGTTTCTCGGGAATTACTGAAAGAGATCCTTTGGGGATGCTCATCGGTGATGCAGATGATACCGACTGGAGATTTGACGATGTGTGGAATGCAGAAGAAGAAAGTTTGTTTGACCCTGAAAATTTCATCCCCGAAAAAAGTTCGCAGGCAGGATCAGACAATCCACCTGCAGATTTTCTTTTGCCTTCGGAATCTCTGGCTTATCCGAATCCTGCTGCCTCCACATTCTATTTTAACATAGATTCAGAGGCGGATACAGTCAGGTTTGTGATCGTTGATAAAAACTATGAGATTATGCTGGCGAAGAAAGCAATAGGTGGAGCTGGCTTATGGGGGATTTCCACATCAAGCCAAAGCAGTTTTAAGTCAGGTAGTATATACAGGATATACTATAAGCTCGATTACCAGGGGGGTACCGTCGTTAAAAAGGGGCACGGGGATGTGATGATAAAACGTTAGTGAAGAACTGCTGTTGGCCCACAATCAATAGCCTTGTTCATGTGTAATCTGGTATTAAACACTTTGCTTTCCAAACCAATAAAAATATGAAACTAAACACGTTTATTTTAACATTACTTGTCGTGGTTGCCGGTTGCAGCAAGGATGAGGATAATACTTCCAAAGAAGCGTACCGGTTATCAGTTAATTATGATGCCGAACTGGGCAACGTTATCATCGAGCCCATATTGGAACACTACCCCATAGGCACTACTGTTCAGATTACAGCACAGCCTGCTGAAGGATATACTTTTTCACATTGGGAAGGCATAACATCCTCCGATGCGAATATCTCCATTGATATGACCAGTGATATTGACATCAGGGCTGTGTTCAAAACTGATAACAGCACGCCTGCAACAGCTTCAGACGTTTATTTGAGTGTTGATATCCAATGGAATCAGCATGATGTATGGACAGCCAAAGCACAATTAACCAATAGAAAAACACAGCAAGGAATTTCCGGGGCTGTCATTCAGATAAACAATAAGGTTTTAACTGAAGATGATTTTTTTATTGGCGAATACTCCGATACAATTGACATGCTGAATCCCGGTGATGAGGTGACCGTAACCGTTAAATACAACCACGAGGGCACTAAAACCTACAAAATTTCAGCACCTCCGGATTTCAGCAATATCCCGGCATTGAACGGATCAATCTGTAATGGTTTGGTTACCATTAACTGGGAAAGTCTAAATTGCAGCGAATATGTTCTCTACAAAAAAATTGAAAACGCATCAGGCAGCAGTGCAACATTTACGGTAGACGACGGTACACCGTTAACAAATACTACTTATTCCGCAACGGTTGACGACATACTGAACGCCAATGCTATTTTGTCACCGGCACCCAAATACTTTACACTTTGGGTGTGTCCGGCTAATTCAATCAGAAACCTGCAGGGCTTTTATGACGGAAGTTATATAAGAATTACAGGCAAAAAATCAAACAATGTCGGCAATAAGCCAGTCTGATTATAATACCAAGTCATTAAAAAAAATTATTTTATTTTTAGCTGATGAACACATTAAGAAATATCTTACTGTCAACCCTTGTTCTGCTCACTTTCTCCTGTAATAAAGACGAAGACAAAGACACTGACCCGGATTATTCAGTGTTGGGAATTACATCTGTTTCCATTAACGATGAGCAAATTTCAGTCACCGGTGGTTCTTTGCTCAATGTGGATCAACATGAATCCATCGTTATGGATGGGTTGGAAAATCAAAAAACCCACAAACATTTGCGGCTATCCTATGTTGTTACCGCAAATACGGATACAGATCTATCCATTGAAGTCGACAGCAATTACAACGATGTTAACGTATCTTACAGCCAGGAGACTGACGACAATCAGACCGCCTATATAGCAGTAGTTACCAGGGAAGGCTTTGAAGAACAAATTACCTACGTCTTTCACAGGTTAATTATTTCAGAAAACAAATAGATCAATCACATGGGACAGGTGAAAATCTTCGACTTTCACTTTCCCGCGGGAAGAACAGAAAAATACACCATCACGGAAACACCCAAACACAACTGGGGCATCAGGGGTTTACCCGGGGATGAATTGACATTGAATTACAAGGCAAACATATGAATACCATCCTGCGAAAAAGTCAGGTATAATGTTTAAAACGGACGATTCATCAATATAAATCATAAATTACGACATGGATCATTGCATTCTTTGCGGGAATAACGAGTATATTCCGCTGTATAACCAGACCCTCAAAAAATGCCGGTCGTGTGGCCTGATAACCGCCAATATGGAAATCAGTGATGCCATACTGGAGTCTGTTTATAAGGAGAAATATTTTAAAGGCGACGAGTATCTTAATTACCTGCAAGATAAAGAAGCCATCCAGTTAAACTTCAGAAAAAGAATTCAGGATATAAGAAAAATTGTTGCTGTATCAAACCCCATTAGCAATTGTCTCGAAATTGGTTGTGCCTATGGCTTTTTTGGCGAAGTATTTTCAATAGCATACCCTGCTGCTTATAAAGGGATTGATATAGTACCTGAAGCCATTGAGCATGCTCGAAAAAAGCTGCAACTTGATGTGATATGCGGGGATTATCTTGAACAACCTTCTCCTGAAATGCCATATTCAGACGTCTTTTTGTGGGACGTAATTGAACACCTTGCGCATCCCGAAACTTTTCTGACGAAGATCCATAATGAACTCAAGCCAGGTGGAAGATTATATATCACTACCGGTGACATTTCGGCTTTGCTGCCGCACATTCAGCGACGTAAGTGGCGTATGATACACCCGCCAAGTCATATTTATTATTTTTCCCGGGCACACCTGACCAGGTTATTGCAACAACATGGTTTTAGGGTAGTACATGTAAGTTACCCTGCAGTATACCGCAGCATCAGGCAGATCTATTATTCCTTGTTTTTATTAAAAAAACCAGGCTGTTTGGCCGGTAAACTTTTTAAGTTGATTCCTGCATCGTGGTTCATCCCATTAAATACCTTTGACATTATGTTTGTAACTGCTGTTAAAGAATGAAACGTCCATGAAATTAAAAAAATCAGATGAAATTCCACATCATACAACCAACCGGATTCCTGAAAATGTCTGTTTTTTACAATTTTGCCGGTTGCGCTGTCCATATTTTTGCCGCTCAAAATAAGCCAATCCATGAATCAAAACCTTATCATCGTTAAAAACGCACACACCAACAATCTCAAAAACATTGACATTGAGATTCCCAAACACAAACTGGTTGTTTTCACCGGGGTTTCAGGATCGGGCAAATCATCCCTGCTTTTTGACACCATTTATACCGAAGCCCAGCGGCAACTAATCGAAACCTTCTCAACTTTTGCCCGCACCCGCATGCCCAAGCTGTCGCGTCCGGATGTTGACGACATCCTGAACCTGTCGACCGCCATTGTCATCGACCAAAAGCGTATGGGCAACAACCTGCGGAGTACGGTAGGAACAGCTACCGAAGTTAACACCTACCTGCGACTGCTTTATTCGAGGGTTGGAAAACCTTTAATCGGTCCTTCATTTTACTTCTCATTCAACCATCCCGAAGGCATGTGCCCTCATTGCCACGGACTGGGCAAACAAATCAAAATCAATCTCGACCTGTTTCTGGACATGGAAAAATCCATCAGGGAAGGCGCCATCAACCATCCGCACTACAAAGTAGGCGGTTTTCTCTGGAAAGAACTGGTAAGCCTGGGTATAGTAGACCCCGATAAGCCCTTAAATGATTTTTCTGAAGCAGAACTGAACGTCTTGTTGTATGCCGAGCCATTTGCCATTAAAGATGCCAAAGAAAAACTGTCGTATAACAGAAACTTCGAAGGCATTGCCCGCAAGCTCGAAAAAGCAGTTTCCTCAAGGGCCGACGACGAAGCTGCCGAAGAAGAAAAGAACGCCTATACCAAGTTCTTCATTTACAAAACCTGTGAGCACTGTGGCGGAACACGACTGAACGAAAGGGCCAGGAGTGTCAGCATCAACAACCTGACCATCGACCAGGTTTGTAACATGGAGCTGCTGGATGTGCTTCCCTTTCTGACGGAAATCCATGATGAAATCTCGACACCAGTGTTGCGGAAAGCTCATTTTTTGCTTCAGCAACTCATTGAAATAGGTGTAGGGTACCTGTCGCTCGACCGCGCCGTGAGCACACTGTCGGGCGGTGAATCGCAGCGGGTGAAAATGGCTAAGCAACTCGACTGCAACCTGGTAGATATGCTCTATGTGCTTGATGAGCCTTCCATCGGTTTGCATCCGCGCGATACAGACAACCTGATGCAGATACTCTTCCGCATGAAAGAAAGAGGCAATTCGGTATTTGTGGTAGAACACGATCCTGATATTATCCGTGCTGCCGAATGGATTGTTGACATGGGGCCCCGTGCCGGAAAACTGGGAGGAAGTGTGGTTTATAACGGTGAACCGGAAGGGTTGATCCGTGCACAAAGTCTTACTGCCGAATACCTGCAAAAAAAGGGACCGGCTGCTTACCGGAGAAAAACCGCCGGTGACTTTTATGAAATCAGGAATGCCACTGCCAACAACCTGAAAAATGTGTCGGCGAAAATTCCCAAAGGGGTATTGACCTGCGTAACAGGCGTGGCCGGTAGTGGCAAAAGCAGCCTGATTCATGAGTGCTTTGCTAAGGAACATCCCGAAGCCGTTGTGATTGACCAATCGCCTATTGGCAAATCGTCTCGCGCCAACGCAGCAACGTTCATCGGCGTATTCGATCTGATCCGGAAAGAATTTGCTGCTGCCACCAACAGCGATGCCTCCCTTTTCAGCTTCAACTCCAAAGGAGCCTGTCCCAAGTGTAACGGACAAGGTGTATTGACTTTCGAGCTTCATTTCCTCGACTCGGTGAAAACCATTTGCGATGAATGTGAAGGGAAACGTTATCATGCCGAAGTACTGGAATTGAAATACGAGGGCAAAAATATTGCCGAAGTGTTGGACATGACGGTGAACCAGGCATACGAGCATTTCACTTCTTCAAAAATCAGGAAACACCTGAAGCTGTTGCAACAGGTTGGCCTGGGCTATCTGAACCTGGGACAGTCACTCAGCTCTTTGTCGGGTGGCGAATCGCAACGCCTGAAAATAGCCACCGAATTACAGAAAGACGGCAATATTTACATCATGGACGAACCCACCACCGGGCTTCACATGTCAGACATCGATAATTTCTATAACATTGTCAAATCGCTCGTCGACAACAGCAACACGGTGGTCATTATCGAGCACAACCTGGACATCATCAGGCATGCCGACTGGATCATCGACATGGGTCCCGAAGGCGGAAAAAAAGGCGGAGAGCTGCTGTTCCAGGGCACACCCGAAGACCTTGTTCAATGCGAAAGGTCAGTTACCGGGAGGTATTTGAGAAGGGTGGTTGGAGGAGAGTGATACTGGATATTGGATGCTGGACCTGCCTGCGCTGCCGCTCCCTGCCTACCGGCAGGGAGCGGCAGTCAGGTTTTCGCAGGTTGAGCAGATTTTCGCAGATTTATTTCTTCGTTCACC
>CAZUBW010000130.1:0-1357 GCA_964618645.1 uncultured Bacteroidales bacterium
CATCGGTGTATATGGTTATGTCTGCCGGTGCGGTAAAGGTTGGGGCGGTATTGTCCCTTCCCGTTAAGGTCACAGAGCAATTTGCAGTATTTCCTCCTGTATTTTCTACTGTAATGTTTATTACATGTTCAGTTCCATCACCTGAGGATAATACACTTCCAGCAATTGGATTCTGAACTTTCGTTAATGTACCTGAAGCACAATTATCTGTCGCAATTACTTCCGGTATTAAATCAGGTACAACAAGATCACAATTATCATTGAGTGAAACATCTCTATCAATAGGACAAGCTGTAATAATTGGCCATTTATCATAGGCAACACCATCAATAGTAATTGTATGACCATTTAAATTAATGCAACCTTGTAAAATCTTTAACGTTCCTGTTAGTTCTATATCTCCCTGAAGTACAACACCTACCGGGTTATCAACAATCAGATTCTTACATTCTATTCCAGGAACATTTTGAGAACTAACTCCATTAAAAGAAATCGTTCCCGAACCAGCATTGATAGTACCATTTATGGATAAATTACTGGCAATATTTATTTGTCCGGTGCCAACATTAACAACGGCTCCAGGATTGACTGAGAGGTTATTTATTGATACTGTATTATTGCTAATGTTTAAAGTGCCGGAATTCCAATTTATATCCGTTAGAATAAATGCAGGACTTACATCCAAGTTAACTGAATATGCACTGTTAATACTGACAGCATCCCCAGCTAACTCACCTGGATATCTCAATGCAACAACTCCATTCTGTTTCCATATACTTAAATCAGTCCAGTTCCCATTGTCAATAACTTCGAAATTATCCGCATGCAAAGCGGAAAATGAATGAAGAGCAAGTCCTAAAGCAAAAACTATCCTTAAAAAACAGATATTGAATTTTTTTGTGTTTTTTAAATAATATCTACTATCTAACTCTTCCGGATTTATTATTGGTTTTGTTTTCCCCTTATGTGATAACAAGATAATTATAACGTTCTGCATAAGAACCTCTAAGCTCCTTTTTAAGCCTTGGGAAATATGTCGGTATGCAATCTTCATGCAATTGCCCGGGAGGGACATCCCTCAAGTCGTTGGTTTATTGGATTTGGTACGATAACACTGTTATTAAAACCGCTTAATTTCAGCATTTAATAATACATCCTACAACAGCAAGACATTACTTATTAACAACTTACTGTCGTAGTCATTGTTTTTTACGTAAAAACAGGTAAAATGTTATAGATAATCAGGGGTTTAATGGGTATGGAAACAGATTATTATACCCTAATGGCAGGGAAAACTGCATTATATTCCGGCATGAACCAGAAAAGATGCTGCTTCTGCAGCGATTGCGGCATTATG
>CAZUBW010000130.1:1457-7432 GCA_964618645.1 uncultured Bacteroidales bacterium
TTAATTGCCAAGGTTTTCGAAAAGGGAGTTGGCATGAAGTTATAAACTCCAGCTTCACAAATGCTTAGTTCTAACCGACAGTATCGATCGAAGAGAGCTCATAACCGAAAGCAAAAGTTTCTTGTCATTCAATCAACATGGCTTTTCTCACCTCGTTGGCTTTTTCTTTACCGGTAAGCACTTCAGCCAACGCCAGCGAAAAATCCAGTGCATAACCGGGACCTTTTCCGGTGATAATATGGTCATCTCGCTCAACACCATTGCCAGTGCAGGTTGCGCCGGTGAGTAACGGTTCCGTACCCGGGTAACAGGTAGCTTTCTTTCCCTTGAGGATACCGGCACTTCCCAGTACCAGGGGAGCTGCACATATAGCAGCTATGAGCTTACCCTTTTCGTGAAATAATTGTATCTGCCGCTTCAGCCCTTCATGGTGGTTCAGGTTATTTGCCCCCGGTTGCCCTCCGGGTAGTAAAATCATATCCGCATCTTCGTAATCGGCCTCTACAAAGTGCTTGTCAGCCAAAATAATCAACCCCCGGGCGCTGGTCACTTCGCTGTTACCGGTGACTGACACAGTAACCACTTCACACCCTGCCCTCCGCAAAACATCTACAGGTGTAATGGCTTCGATTTCCTCGAAACCATCAGCAAAATGGATGAATACTTTCTTCATGGCTATTCAGTTTGTGTAAATTTAACCTAAATATGGGGTTAATCCAATAAAATGGAGGCCAGAAGTAAAACCAATCAAGGCCACATTACAAGTTACCCATCACCATACCTCCGGTGAATAGGCATTCAGTTCCCTGTCGAGTTCCCTGGCACGCCCGTTTGTTAACCGGTTAAGGTACAGCCAGAACGATTGCTGATGATGTTTGTGAGGGATGTGTGACAATTCGTGTAATATAACATACTCGCAAAGATGAGCAGGAAGTCGCATTAAATGAATATTCAGACTTATGTTATTATCCCTTGAGCAACTCCCCCAACGCGTTTTATTGTCCCTGACCGTTACTTTTCCGTAGGTGAGCCCATGCTTAGCAGCCAGCTGATGAAGGATTGCCGGCAGGTATTTCTTTGCCTCAATACGCCAGGTCTGTATTATAGCCTTACGTATTGCCCGCTGAACGCGTGGATCATCAACAACTGCGAACCCGGGAAACAGAACCGTGATGCGCCCCTCGCCAATCACTGTTCGAATGGTTGCCTTGTCATGACGTAATAATTTCAATGCATAATCCCGGGTTCGAAAATCAGTATCTTCCGCGAAAAGGGTGACCTTTTTTTCATATTGTGACAGCCTGCGCTGGCTTTGCCGGATCCAGGAACGTTTTTCCTCCACAAACCGGCTGGCACGTTCAAATGATACAAAATAGGGAACCGTAACCTGCACACCCCTGAAAGGACGTAATGTTATTTTGAGGTTTCTGACCGAAGGCTTTCGTATAAAGCTTACCCTGCCAATTTCGTCGTCCTCAATTATCTTTACCGTTTCTTCAATCATCCCCGCGAATACTTTTTTTGCAAAAAATACACTCTTTTTACCAATTGTTTACGCCAAATTCTAATTTTACATCATCTAAATTATAAACCTCTTTTGAACAAGACTATGAATTCACGTAAAACGTTGATATACCTGGGACTTGCCGCTTTCGGCCTGATATTGTTTGCCCTTATCGGAAAAAAAGCCGGCTGGTTTGGCAAGTCCATAACCTACGAAGTTGTTACCGACAAGGCTGCTATTCGTAATATCACCGAAATCATAACCGCGAACGGCAAGATTCAGCCGGTAACGGAAGTTAAAATCACACCCGATGTGTCGGGTGAAATTGTTGACCTGGCGGTTAAGGATGGCGATTTTGTAAAAAAAGGACAATTTCTGCTTAAAATTAAACCCGACAACTATATTTCCGGACGCGACAGGGCTCTTGCTTCGCTAAACGCAACCAGGGCAAACCTGGCCAATGCCAAAGCCATGCTGGCACAGGTTCAGGCCCGTTACGAACAGGCCAGGTTGTCGTACGACCGTAGCAAAAAGCTCTGGGAAGAACGTACTATTTCTGCCGCAGAATGGGAGTCGGCTCAGTCATCCTTTGATGTTGCCAAAGCAGAGGTTACTGCTGCCCAACAAAATGTTGCAGCTGCTGAATTCTCGATTCACAGTGCAGAAGCCACCCTTAAAGAAGCCAGTGAAAATCTCATAAAAACCTCCATATCTGCACCTATTGATGGCACCATAACACTGCTGGCTGTTGAAAAGGGCGAAAGGGTGGTTGGCACCGAGCTGATGAGCGGCACTGAATTGTTAAGGGTTGCAGATCTCAATGCTATGGAGGTGCTGACCGAGGTTAATGAAAACGACATTGTAAGAGTAAAGCTGAACGATTCGGCCACCATTGAGGTAGATGCATACCCCGACCGTAAATTCAAGGGGGTGGTTTCGGAGATTGCCAATTCGGCAACCTCTACCGGCTTATCTGCCGATCAGGCCACCAATTTCGAAGTAAAAATTCTGTTGTTGAAAGAATCTTATCAGGACCTCATCAGTGAGACAAAACAACAACCATTTCGCCCCGGCATGTCTGCATCGGTGGATATTATGACCCAATCGAGGCATCAGGTGCTATCGGTACCCCTGCAGGCTGTGACCATTAAAGCAGATTCGCTGCTGAGGGCTGATTCGGTGATGGGAACACTCACAGGTGATGAGCCCAAAGAGGTCGTATTTGTTTATGACAAGGGAAAAGCACTTACAACGATAGTAAAAACCGGCATTCAGGACAACGATTATATTGAAATCATAAACGGCCTTGAAAATGAAACAGAAATTGTTACAGAACCCTATCACATTATCACCAAAAAACTGAAAACCGGGGTGGCCTTGAAAAAAGTTACCCGGGAAAAACTTACAGAATGAAGGAATAGATAATGGCCTTGATACTGAATATTGAAACAGCAACACCTTTGTGTTCTGTTGCATTGGCTGAAAACGGGAAGGTGCTGTCATTCCGCGAAACACTTGAGGATAAATCTCACGCAGCCAGGCTTACGGTTTTTATCCAGGAAGTGTTAACGGAGCAAAAAATCAAGGTTAAGGATCTCGATGCCATTGCTGTAGGAAAAGGTCCGGGATCATATACCGGCCTTCGGATAGGTGTTTCAACGGCAAAGGGACTGTGTTACGGTAGTAATAGGCCTTTAATTGCTATTGGCACACTTGATATACTCTGCACACAAGCCTTACAACAATCTGCACAAACCCATCTGAAGCAGGGAACCCTCCTTTGTCCTATGCTCGATGCACGTCGTATGGAAGTATTTACCGGCATGTTTGACCTGGAAGGGAACAGGGTTGAGCCCGTAACCGCAAAGGTTATTGATGAACATAGTTTCAGTATTTGGCTTTCGGATCATCCGGTAGCCTTTTTCGGATCCGGGATGGAAAAATGCCGGGCAGTTCTGAATCATCCCAATGCCCTTTTTATTAATGATGTTCATCCTCATGCTGCTTCGCTTGCTGTGTTGTCTGCACAAAAGTTTAACCATGGTGCGTTTGAAGACACTGCCTATTTTGAGCCCTTTTACCTGAAAGATTTTATCGCCACCATTCCTAAAAAGAAATTGCACAGATAAAACAAATGACCCATTATTAAAGAAAGTGGTTAAATTTGCTTACACGTAACCGCAATGAAAAAAAATATTGTTTTTATAGGGTTAGTGTTGTTGCCGTTCATTGGCTATGCGCAATTCAACCAGGTGCTGGTTCATGAACTGCCGTTTAAGGCAGGAGAAAAGCTTACCTATACAGTAAAATTCGGTCCTGTTGTTGGGGGTAAAGCCACCTTGCAGCTTAAAAAAGAAACCTATAAAAGTATGACCGTTTTCCGGGCGGTTGCGCAAGGTAAAACTGTGGGCTTTGCTGAAGTTTTGTACAGCGTCAATGACGTTTTCGAAAGTTATTTCGACCAAAAAACCGGTTTCCCTTACCGGATAGTCCGGATTGTTAAAGAAGGCAATTACCGGAAGCACGAAGAAGCATTTCTCGACCGGGAAAAAAACACAGCATACAGCGTCAGGGAAGATTCGGTATTGGTGGTACCGCCGGACATCATGGACATGGTTTCCCTGGTTTACTTTATCAGGAGAATCAATTACAATCACCTTAAACCAGGGGACGTCATCAAAAGTATAACTTACTTTGACGATGAAATCTTTCCATTTGACATACGGTATAAGGGAAAAGAGACTGTTAAAACAAAATTCGGCGCTATTCGGTGTCATCGATTCGACCCGGTAGTGGAACCCGGGAGGATGTTTGAATCCGAAGACGATATGCAAATATGGCTTTCCGATGATAAAAACGTTATTCCTGTTAAGGTTCGCTTCGACTTGCTGGTAGGATCATTGCGTATGGAACTCGAAGAATATGAGAGCCTGAAATATCCCCTGGTTTTTACCCGGAACTGAATTTCCATTACTGCAACGAATAAATTATTTGCCTTGATTTCCGCTAAAAGTGGATTTTTCGTATATTACAGCCAAAATAGTGTAGGGTGAAAGAAGGTAAATCAGATAAGGCTTCCATAAACCGGCTGCAGCTTACTACTTTTAAACTTCAGTCGTTGCTTAATATAACGCAGGCAATCAACGAAAACCTAACCCGGGAAGAATTGCTTGAGATATACAAACAACTGCTGATAAAAGACTTAAACATTGGAAAGATATTGGTATTCATGCTCGAGGACACCTGGAAGTGCCTGCTGCAATCGGATGATATAGGAGAAGCCTATGCCAGTATCAGCGTTGAACGCGATCTGATTCCCATACAGGATATTTCCTTCATCAACTCCTCTCCCAATAAAGCCCTGAACGCTTTCGACATTGTCATCCCTGTCATCAACAAAGGCAAGCCCATTGCTTTTGTTATTATTGGGGATATCGAAGAAGGCGAAGGTGTTAGTCCCATTATCAAACACCTGAACTTTATCCAGACCCTCACGAATATTATTGTGGTGGCCATAGAAAACATGAGGTTCTTTAAAGAAAGTCTCCGGCAGGAGGCCCTGAAAAAGGAAATGGAGCTGGCATCGAAAATGCAGAACATGCTCATTCCCAATTCGTCGATCCTACCGCGAAACAAGCAGATTTACATGACCTCGTTTTACCTGCCTCATTTCGATGTGGGTGGTGATTACTACGACTACATTGAACTGAACAAGAATGAATTCGGTTTCTGCATTGCCGATGTTTCAGGTAAAGGTATGTCAGCTGCTTTACTCATGTCCAACTTCCAGGCCAATCTCAGGGCGCTTTTTACCTACGATATTTCGCTTGACGCGCTGGTTGAAAAACTCAATGAAAGAGTACTGCATTCAGCAAACGGCGAGAAATTCATTACCATATTCATCGCCAAGTTTAATTATAAAACACGTGAATTGCAGTACATCAATGCAGGTCATAATCAGCCCATGATGTATTTTAAAACCCGGAAAGAATTAAGTCTGCTAAGCAAAGGATGTGTTGGTATTGGCATGATCGACGAAATTCCCATTATCCGCAAGGGATCACTGACCATTGAAGAACCTGCCAAAATTATTTGTTACACCGATGGCCTGGTGGAATTAATTGATGGAAAACAGGTTTCTTTTGGCACCAAAGAAATTGAAGATTGTATTATGAACAATCATTCCATTGAAGAAAATATTCAGGCCATTATTAAAAAGCAGGGCATTTTCGAAGGCAGTGCAGCCATCTTCGATGATATTTCAATGTTGGGTATCGAGTTTTTTTAGTGACAGGTCGAGCGAAACAAAAACTGCGGTAAAGCCCCAGAACAAAGCAGAAGCTTTATCGGTATCGAGGTAGTTGTTTAACGTACCATGTACCAGGTAAGTGATATATCCAAGCAACAAAAACAACACCATTTGCTTAAGCCGTTTGTCCGTAAGTTTCTCATATACACGAAATCCGGTTAC
>CAZUBW010000131.1:0-7417 GCA_964618645.1 uncultured Bacteroidales bacterium
GGATCTTCCATGAAGTCGTCACGCTCAATATAAAGCTCCCTGGAGAAAGGAATTTCGCGTGTACCTGCGCTTTCGTCTTCGGGATTGTTTTCAGCCTCCATCATTTCAACCTGGTCTGCGGGATAATTTTCAATGAGCACCTTCACCGGGTTGGATACGACCATTACACGCCGGGCAATTTTATTGAGTTGCTCACGCACGCAATGCTCCAACAAGGTGTATTCAATAACGTTCTCACGCTTGGCAATGCCAACCGTTTCAACGAAGTTGAGAATCGACCCGGGGGTGTATCCCCTGCGGCGCAATCCGCAGATGGTGGGCATACGCGGGTCGTCCCAGCCATTTACATAACCTTCGTTCACCAGCTGCAGCATTTTACGCTTGCTCATGATGGTGTAATTCAGGTTCAGCCGGGCAAATTCAATCTGCCTGGGCCGGTAATCGCCGTCAGCAATCTGGTCGAGGCACCAGTCGTATAACGGCCTGTGAACTTCAAACTCAAGCGTACAGAGCGAATGGGTGATGCCCTCGATGTAATCCGACTGCCCGTGGGCCCAGTCGTACATAGGATAAACACACCATTTGTCGCCTGTGCGGTGGTGATGCGCGTGCTTGATGCGATACAGTACAGGATCGCGCATGTGCATGTTGGGAGAGGTCATATCTATTTTAGCCCGTAACACCTTGGAGCCATCGGGAAATTCCCCGTTTTTCATGCGCATGAACAGGTCGAGGTTTTCTTCAGCCGTGCGATTGCGGTACGGACTTTCTGTGCCGGCTTGTGTGGGAACACCCCGGTTGGCGGATATCTCCTCTGCGGTGCACTCATCTACATAGGCTTTACCTTTGCGAATAAGCAACAAGGCCCATTCGAAAAGCTGATCGAAATAGTCAGATGCATAATGGGCTTCTCCGGCCCACTGAAAACCAAGCCACTGAATATCTTCCTTGATGGCATCCACATATTCCACATCTTCGGTAACGGGATTGGTATCGTCGAAGCGCAGGTTACACTTGCCGTTGTATTTGTTGGCGATGCCGAAATCGAGGAATATGGCCTTGGCATGACCGATGTGTATATAGCCATTGGGTTCCGGGGGAAAACGCGTTTGAATGCGGCTGTCGTTTTTCCCGTTCCGGAGATCCTCTTCAACAATCTCTTCGATAAAATTCAGTGGTTTGTTATTTTCGGTACTTTCCATCATAAAAATTTTAAAAGCCGTTTCATCAAGAACCAACAAAAGTAAAAAAAACTGACCACGGTTAACTCTGCCATGAAAAGATTATTTTTGTAAGGGCAAATACATCAGCCTGCTGATTTTATCATTCAATTTATGGGACAACTGGTACTGGAAAACATGGAGTTTTACGCCTATCACGGCCATTTTGAAGAGGAACAAAAGATAGGCGGCAGATTTGCCGTTGACCTGGTGGTTGATACCGACTTCAGCAAGGCTGCCGAAACGGATGATCTGAACGATGCCGTTGACTACAGCCGGGTTTACGAACTGGTAAAGGCCGAGATGGAAATCCCTTCGAAGTTGGTGGAACATGTCGCCAGGCGCATAGCAGACAAAGTGTATGCTGCATCCGGCAGCATCAGCAAGGTAACTGTAACCGTATCGAAGCTGAACCCCGCCATTGGCGGCAGTATGGGAAGTTTTAAAGTCGTTTACAGCCGATGACAAAATCAAAAGGCAAGTTAAAGCGATGCCCGGCCTGCGGCCGTTTTTTTACCTGCCAGGGCAATGATGACTGCTGGTGCGAAAAGGTGCGGATCAACCCGCGCGAAATGAAGATCATCATGAACACCTATACCGATTGTTTGTGCCCGGCCTGTCTGAAGAAGTACGAGGAGAAATAACCCAAACCAATATCCTATGGCAATAAACATAAATAAAGCTGAATATTTCAGCATGACTATCAATGATAGCGCAGGAAAAGCGTACCAGCTGCTTTCCATATTTGCAGATGCAGGCATTGGCCTGCTGGCTTTTAAAGCCTTGCCCGCCGGGCCCGGTCGTACACAATTTTCAGTATTCCCGAATGACCCTGAAAAAATGAAAGATGCTGCCAGAGCAGCAGGCCTGTTGTTGGACGGCCCCCACCCGGCCCTGATTGTTAAAAGCGATAGCGATGAGCCGGGAGAATGTGCCGGCGTTTTTGAAAAGCTTTCACAGGCGGGCATTCATGTATACGAAGCCTGCGGCATAGCCGATATTCAGGACAGCTATGGCATAGTGCTTTATATGACACAGGATGATTGCGAAAAGGCGTTGAAGTATTTGAAAGGTTGAAAATTTTATAGGCAAATGCCTGCGGATCGCGGATTACCTGCGGTGATCGCGGTAATGGGGGCACAGGTCAACAAGATACAGAGCGGATTACCTGCGGTGATCGCGGTAATGGGGGCACAGGTCAACAAGATACAGAGCGGATTACCTGCGGTGATCGCGGTGGTGGGGGGCCCTTCTCAAAGAAATCCTTTCCCCGCTTATAAGCGGGGTACGGGGTTTTTAATTTTGGTCAATTGCAAAAGGAATTTGCATTGCCTCAAAATTAAAAATCCCTATCACGCAAAGCGTGATAAGGATTTCTTTGAGGTCTCTGGCGGATTTGAACCGCCGTAAACGGTTTTGCAGACCGCTGCCTAACCCCTCGGCCAAGAGACCATTTTTTCCGGACTGCAAAGATATAAAAAAAACTTATCATGATGTACGCACGGGCAATTATTGATATCTGACCCGGACTATAGCAGGTATCATATTTTTTTATACTTTCAGGGCCAAACAAATAGAAAGAATGATGACAGTATTCGTTGCGACCATTTATGTGCTCGGGCCCGTGCTGCTGCTTTATGGCTGCAAACGATCGGCATGGTTGAACCAGTTTGGAACTGTCGGGCTGGCTTACATTTTCGGTATCATCCTGGGCAATATTGGCCTTATTAAGCCCGAAATGAAGCCGCTGCAGGATAACCTCACCTCGGTAACCATTGCCCTCGCACTGCCCCTGCTGCTGTTTTCCATCAACATCAAACAATGGTCGCGACTGGCACTCAAAACCGGTATAGCCATATTGCTGGCCATATTTTCGGTAATGCTTATCATTGCCATCGGCCACTTTTTCCTGAAAAACTACATCGAGGAATCCTGGAAGGTATCCGGACTGATGGTGGGTGTATACATCGGCGCCACCGCCAACATGGCCTCGATTATGAAAGCCCTTAACGTGGATCCGGAAACCTTTGTGCTGGTGAATGCCTACGATATTCTCATCTGCATTCCCTATTTCTTTTTCCTGATCACCAAAGCCCAGCCCTTGCTCAACAAAGTGCTGCCCGCCTTTAAACCACTTAACGCTCAGGTAAAACTTGATAACGAAGTGGACGACTTCGACGGCTGGGATGCCTACCGCGGCATTCACAAAAAGAATGTTTTAGGGCCACTGCTCCTGGCAGTTGTGCTTTCAGGCGTTATTGCAGGCATATCTTTTCTCCTAAGCCGGTATTTTCCCGAAAACTTTCAGACAGCAGCCACCATACTGTCCATTACGGCCCTTTCAATATTGGCTTCATTGTTGCCTGCTGTTAACCGCATCCGGAAAACCTTTCAGAGCGGTATGTACCTGATTGTCATTTTTTGCATTGTGGTGGGCTCTATGGCCGACTTCAGCATCTTTACGTTTGAATCGCTTTACCTGGCTGCTTTTGTGGCACTGGTTATCTTTGGATCGATGTTTTTTCAGGTGCTTTTTTCAAAGCTGTTCAACATTGATACCGATACCACCATCATTGCTTCTACGGCATTTATCTTCTCGGCGCCTTTTGTGCCCACTGTTGCCAATGCCCTTAAGAACAAGGAAATTATCATTTCGGGGATTACCATTGGTATCATTGGATACGCGACGGGGAATTTTTTGGGTATTACCCTGGCTTATTTTCTGAGGTAAGGGGGGCCGTTTCGCTCCCAGCCTGCAACCAGTCTGGCGGCTATTAATTATAATAAGTGTTTATTTTGTACCTTTCTGTTGTCGCTTACGCCAAAAAGTTTTCGATTAACCTTCATGTGTTTATTTTTAACTGTCAACATTCATCCGGGAGCTTTGCCCCGAACCCCACTCCCTTCTTTGTCTTAACACAAAGAAGGAAGCAAGAAAAGTCAAGACAAAACGAACCCCCGGCTAGTCCCGGCACGACCTCTACGTTTTGTCGGGCCCACCCACGGTGTTTATTGCATTGTTGTGCTTTATTAAATCAACTGCTTATTGTAATCTATTATAAAAACTTATAACAATTAGCCTTAGTAGTTATCTGAAAGAATAAACTTTGGCAGAAAACCATTAAAGTAACGCGATCAGCCTCTGTGAAATGACACCTGCTTATCGAAGGATGAGGCCATGTATATTTAAACATACTGCCTGTCATGCTTCTTGTGTCGAAGCATGACAGGTACATAGCTTTGCTTATTTCACGGAATACTTAGCGCTTGTCAATAAAGTCGGAAAAATGTTAACCCATCATAGTGTCTGTTCAAAGCGTTCCATTTGCAAGGCTCGCGCAGTCCGAAAATGCGGAGTAAATGAGCAATTTTCGGACAAGCGTAACGCAGCAAATGGGACCTTATGGACAGACACTACTTAGCGCCAAACAGCGTATAGCCCACAAAAAACTGAAAAGTCCGGTTTTTAATGCTTTCATCCGATACATCAGAAATGTCGGTAAAACCCAGAATGTAACGGGCCCCGGCACGCAGGCCAAACGGCAGGTTCAACCCTGCGCCGAATGCCAGGCCAAAATCACTGCTTTTCAGTTGGTCCTTGATGTCCCCAATAACTTCTCCCTCGGCCTTCAGCAGGTAACTGAACTGCGGACCTGCCTCAAAACTCAGGTATTCCACCGGCATAAATCTTATCATAACCGGTATGGCCAGGTAATCGTAATCCACCTTCAACTCATCCCATTTGGTACCATGGGCCGAAAACAATACCTCGGGCATAATGCCAAAACGCTCGGAAAGATTAAGGTTTACATAGGCGCCAAAATGAAAATCAGCCACTGATTTTACATCAATATCCTCAATGGCCTGGTTGGCAAAATTCACACCTCCTTTGATACCAACGCCGATACCTTTTTGTGCATGAACAGAAAATACAACTGCCGAAAAGATCAATAATAAAAAAATGTACTTTTTCATAAAAGCTGGTTTTGGTTATTATTAAGTAAACATCATTTAAGATAAGTTTTAGCTATTGTTTCAGAGCCAATAGAATTGTATTTTGTTAATCTTTATTAAAACCTAATTGAACAAAACCATTAGTTTAAACTGTAGTTAACCCGGTTTATTGCTCACCCGTTAAAGACCCGGGATATTAACATTGTAAGCAGCAAAAAGTCTGCAACCTATCTGAAAAAATCGACGGCGGATTGTGCTTACGCTTCGGGCCCTGCCGTTTCAGGTACGAAATAGTGAATATTTGCCTGCAGACATCTCATTTCAGTAAAAAATAACCAATTTTACACATAGAAAAACCCGAACATTTTCAAAAATCAATGATATGCCTATGAAACGCTCAAAACAACAGCTCCTGATTTTTTCCGTGTTTTTACTTTTTTCTCAACCCGGTGTTTTCTGCACAAAGGCCCAAACAAGCAACCCCGAACCAATGGAAAAGGTCATCGACCGCTCACTTGCATTTGGTGTGCAGCAAAGCCTGCTCATGGCCCGGTCACTGGCTGATAAACCGGGACTCCTCCCCAAAACCACTGACCGGTTCGGAAACCTTGAGACCTGTAAGCCCGATTGGTGGGTAAGCGGTTTTCTGCCCGGACAATTGTGGTATTTATTTGAATACAGCAAGAACCCCGAATTGCAAAAATGGGCGCAGGAATATACAGCCCGTGTTGCGCGCCAGCAATATAACCGCGATAGTCACGATGTCGGTTTCATGGTCTATTGCAGTTCCGGCAATGGTTACCGCATAACCGGCGACACGCTTTATAAAAAGGCCATTTACAATGCTGCTTATTCGCTTACCACCCGGTTCAACGAAAAAACCGGATGTACCCGTTCTTGGAACAGCGCTCCCTGGAGCAGTCAATGGCAGTTTGCCGTTATCATCGACAACATGATGAACCTCGAATTGCTTATGAAAGCCGCGGAATTATTCGATGAACCCCGTTTCAGCCACGTTGCCGTTACCCATGCCAATACCACCCTCAAAAATCATTACCGGCCCGACTACAGCTGTTACCATGTGGTAAGTTACGATACCATCACCGGGAGACCCGAAAAAAAACAAACTGCCCAGGGATATGCCGACCATTCGGCGTGGGCTCGTGGCCAGGCCTGGGGTTTGTATGGTTATACCATGATGTATCGCTTTACCAAAGACACGGCTTACCTGAACCTCGCCAACCGTATTGCCCGTTTTTTAATCGACCATCCGCATATGCCGGCCGATTACATTCCCTACTGGGATTTTGATGCACCAAACATACCCGACACTTACCGTGATGCCTCGGCAGCCGCCATCATGTGTTCAGCATTGGTTGAATTAAGTGAATATGTTTCCGGCGAAATGGCAAAAACCTTTCTGGCCATTGCTGAAAAACAGTTGCGGACATTAAGTACACCCGACTACCTGAACGCTCCGGGAAATAACGGAAACTTCCTGCTGAAACACAGTGTGGGCCATATGCCCAACAATACCGAGGTGGATGTACCCCTTACCTATGCCGATTATTACTATGTTGAAGCCTTACTGCGATACCGAAAGTACATTAACGACCGTTAATCAACATGCCGCGTTTCCGGATAGGCATCGAATACGACGGCTCGCGCTACCATGGCTGGCAGCAGAATGCCGGGGTGAAAACCATCCAGGGAGAGCTGATTGGCGCCTGCGAACAACTGTTCAACACCAAAAAAATTGAACTGTATGGCGCAGGCCGTACCGATGCCGGTGTACATGCCCTGGGCATGGTGGCGCACCTCGATGTACCTACCCAGATGCACCCGGAAAACATTACCCCCAGGCTGAATGACCTGCTGCCGTATGATATAAATATCCTGTCGACCGGGCAGTGTGATGCCTCCTTTCATGCCCGCCACAGCGCCGTAGCCCGCAGTTATGTTTATGTTATTTCGCGCAGGCGGTCTGCTTTTGGCAAACGATACCTCTGGTGGGTGAAAGAACCACTGTCCATTGGCAAAATACGCGAAGCTGCCGGTATTTTAAAAGGATTTCACGATTTCTCATCCTTTGGCGCCACCAGTCCAGATGAGAAATCCACCCAGGTAAACCTGAGTCACCTGGCTGTTGAAGAACAGGGGGATCTCATCACCATCCATCTTGTGGGCTCCCACTTTCTTTGGATGATGGTACGCAGGATTACAGGCGTGCTGGTACATGCCGG
>CAZUBW010000132.1:0-7133 GCA_964618645.1 uncultured Bacteroidales bacterium
TTAAAAGTTATTAACTAAACTTCTTGTCAACCTATTTCATGAGAGGACAGGTGCTAGGTGCTGGGTGCTGGGTGCTGCGACTGCCGCTGCGACTGCCGCTGCGACTGCCGCTGCTACTGCCCCTCGTCCCTGGTCTTGCCTCTTGGTTGTTCTCTTGCTTATTACTCAAACTCTTGCTGATTTCTGCCACTGCCGCTGCCACTTGTTCCTTGACGCTTTTCCTGGATTTTGGCATTTCCTACATTTAATGATCCCAATTATGCCTATATTGTCGCATTCGGAATGTTTATCAACTAATCAAAAACACCCCTGACGTGAACCGCATCGACCGTGTTTCGGCTACACTCATTCAATTGCAGTCGAAGTCGTACGTTACTGCCGAAGAAATTGCCGTACGTTTTGGCATCAGCAGGCGCACTGTGTACCGCGATATCAAAGCCCTCGAAGAGGCAGGTGTGCCGCTTGGAGCAGAACCCGGAAAGGGTTATTACCTGGTGGAAGGCTACCATTTGCCGCCCGTAATGTTCACACCCGAGGAAGCTTCGTCGATGCTTACGGCCGAAAAAATGGTGGAAAAGATGTCGGACCAATCAGTGTCTGATCATTATAAATCGGCCATGTACAAAGTAAAGGCTGTACTCCCCGAACGTGAAAAACAATTTTTGGAGCGTCTTGGCGGCAACATCGAAATATTTTACAATCCTGCGGCTTATGCCCCTGAAGCGCCCAACAACTGCATGGTAACCATTCAGAAGGCGCTGGCCGATAAAAAGGTATTAAAAATAGATTATCGTGCGGCATATAACGGCCAGCTGATCGCCGACCGTAAGGTGGAACCGGTAGGCCTTGTGTTTTACAGCATGGCATGGCACTTAGTGGGTTATTGCCGTTACCGGAACGATTACCGCGATTTTAGGCTTGACAGGATAATTGCACTTACCCTTACTGCCGAAACGTTTGCGGCACGTGAAGTTAAAACAATACAAGAATTCTTCAACAGGAATTTAGCCCAATACAGCCTTAACCAGGTTACCCTTCGGTTTCCGAAAGATGCTGTCAGCCTCATACAAAACACCCGGTATTTTTATGGATATGTCGGCGAAACAGAATCCAAAAGCAGCATCGACATGAACTTTATCACCGACGAACTCGACTACTTCTGCAGGTGGTTGCTGATGTATGCCGACGTGGTGGAGGTGGTGCAAAACGATACGTTGCGCCGGCTTTTTTTCGAGCGGATAAAAACCATAAAAAAACGATTCGGCTTCTGACCTGTTGACATAGGGTTGTCATACGAGGCTTGTATTTTTGACAAAACTTTTTAATACCAGCACTATGACAGTAAAAGAAATCAATCCTATCAACGTACTTTGTTTTACACAGCAGGTTACCCTTACCGGCCTTCAGCAATTTGTCGGCGTAAAGGCACGTGAGCTCTATCACGAAGCCGTTCAGCACAATCTCGATGTAATGGGTCCTGTTTACTGGGTGTATTATGGAATGGACGGGAATCCCGAAACCGTTTTTACACTCGATACCTTCACATCGATTTTTTTCATGAAGAAAACAACCTGACCGAAGTACAGGTTGGCATTCAATAAAAACACTTAAGATGAACAACAAAAAAGAAATTGTCACCGACAAGGCTTTGGTGGCCTATTGCGGCCTGTATTGCGGCGCATGCCGCAGCTATCTGAACGGGAAATGCCCCGGTTGTGCCGGTAATATTAAAGCCACCTGGTGTACCATAAGACAATGTTGCATGGATAATGAATTTAAGAGTTGCGCCGACTGTAACCTGATGGCCCTGAACAGCTGTAAAAAGTTCAACAACTTTGTGGGGAAAGTCTTTGGTTTTGTCTTTAATTCCGACCGTGCGGTCTGCATTGCTGCAATTAAGGAAAAGGGATATAGCGCTTTTGCCACAGACATGGCTCAAAGCGGAAAGCCTTCGATTGCCAGAAGGCGGTGATTCGCTGTTCTACCTGTTGGTTAAATCAAATAACACAGCACCTTTTCTCTCATCCGGCAGTGTCAGCATTCCCAATCCACCCAGGAACAAGTTAAGCTTATAACTTCCCTGCTGAGTGGTAAAGGTTATCGAAGCCCAGGGTGTGTAACTCCAGTTTCTGAGTAAATTATCATCGGGATGAACAGGTTTTGCCCTGTCGAATAGGGCGATGACCAAGGCAGTGTCGAGATCAGGACTGCCAGTCGAATGCTTAATGATTTCAACTGTTTGTATGGTGTGTCCTGCAGGTAGCTTTTCAATGTTTACCAAACCAGGGAAGCGTGAAAGGTTATCCTGTGCATCAACAGGGTTGCATGTTACCATAGCTGTGAGTATTATTGCATACAAATATACCGGGTGAAACAATCGATTCATATACCTGGTGTTTTGCCTCAAAAATATTTTCAATGTCAGAAAATTTAAGCATAATAGCAACACTGCAATGATAACCACTGTTCAGGCCAAAACACTACTTTCGCCGGTGAAACCCGGAACCGATAACTGGTTCGGGTTGCGGTACAACCTGAACCTTTACCGGGGGCTGTCAGCAAGGATGTATTTATGGCGACTATCTATGTCCCAGCATACGGAATGTTATAAAAACGGATAGGCAGCACAATTGAAACGGTTTTAATTACCGTCTGTTTGCGTTCATTCAACAGGAATACAAATGTCAGTCAGCAAATTTTCAGGCCTGGTTTTCTCGGAGTACTTAATGTATTTCTCCAACATGGGCGCATCCCTTAGCTTATAGTTGTCTGCCAGTATAAAGTGTTCTTTGAAGAGATAGTTGTATACATCCCAGAGTTTCTCATAAGGCCCCTGATAGCGGAATACCAGAAATTTGCCGCCTTCAATTTCTTTAATTTTAAATGGTGCATCAGGTATTATGTTTTTTCTTACTGCAATGCAAAGGTCTGATATGCAATTGTCAATTCCTGTTTCATCCGGATCATCATAGTAAATGCTGAATGTGTCCGGATTCCATCCTATTAAACGATTTGAAGAAGCATAATCAATAAGGGTTTTCCAGGCTTCTTCGGTTCCCTGGCCTCCATATTCGCCCCTGACCTCAATGCATATGGCATGAATTAGCGGAACAACTTTTATTTTTGGCCGAAGATGGTAATTCTCAATATTTTCATTATTCCAAAGCAGGTCGATGCTGCTGTTGATCGAGCTTTCCCTGTTTTGCCTGTAATCAGTGGGTGAGATACTGAACTCGCGAATAAAGGATTTGGAAAACGCGGATACGTCATTATAGCCTATCTTCAATGCGATTTCTCCGATTGAATTCTCAGAATACCGGATCAGTTGAGCTGCCGTATCAAGTCTTAACCTGTTGATATACGCGCCCAGGGGCGTTCCCACGCTGGCTTTGAATATACGGTGAAAATGAAAAAACGAAATATTGGATCGCTCTGCCAGTGTTTTAATGGTCAACTCCTTGTCCAGGTTATTTTCGATGTATTGAATTACTTCCTGAACTTTTGACTGATAGTAGTTGGCCGTTTCTTCCCTGGGCATGAAAATGGGGTTTTGCTTCCTGCAAAGTAATCAGAAGTAAAGGACCCGTGCAACGAAAACGGATTAGTTTTTTATCCATTTCGCAGGTTTATATCTTCCCCAGAACTTGTAAGTGGTAAGCGATGTATAGTTGATCAGCAGATCAATAGCCTTGAATCTTCTCAGGAAATGGAGTATCCTGTAACTGATCACCAGGGAAAAAAACACGATAAGGGTTTCCAGGACAAAGCGAAGGAGGGATCCGAATTTTGCGGATGCTGAGAACCACATCACATGATGGTCAAGCAGCCATACATATAAATAGGTTTGTGCTATCGTATTCAGCAAAATAAGCATTCCTATTACGTATCCATGGGCTGTTTCAATGGCTGATTTGGGACAGGCGTTCATACAATGCATACAGCTTTCGCAACGGTAGCTCCAGAACGGGCGATTGTCCACCAGGCTGATGGCATTAACCGGGCATTCTTTAATGCACAGCCCACAATTGTTGCAATCGCGCGATGCATAAAATGATTTGGCAAAGACAAAGCGCCCGATCACATAATATAACAGGGCCACCGGAAGTAACAAAATATCTAAAGGCAGGGTGTGCAATGCCTTGTAATCCTTACCGCCGCCAATGATATTGCCTGCAAAGCCGTCGGTGATGATTTTCCATTTTTCAAACATGGATTCAATGGCTTTGGGTCTAACCGCCGGATGCAATGAGATCCAGTTGGAGGGCAGATCCACCGATCGCATGCCAGCAATTTTATATCCTTTCAACATCAGCACAACAGCTGAAAGGAGCAAGGCAATTCCGCTCAATCCCGGTAAAAATAAGCCAAACACTTTCATGCCGGCACGCGTGTTAATAAGCAATACCTTGGAACCATTGGCTTCTGGGAAACGAAAGATGAATTTCATCATAACGGGAGGGTAGTTGAAACCATGTGTGGGTGAGCAAAAGCACAATAAAGTACCCGGCGAGGGGTTGGAAATATTTTTCCGGTCGATGGTGGAAATATCCAGGGTATAAGCGGGAAGCTGTTTTTCAACGGCCACTTCCGATATCCACCTGGCTACCTGTCGTGCATTGCCGGTTCCCGAGAAATAGTAAGTGACCACCTGTTTCAGTTCATTCATGATGATTCGGTTATTGACTGCAATAATAGCACCCGAAAAGTATTCGCCGGTTTTCCAAATTTGCTTTTATGCGCCGGGGAACCATCACTCCTGACCTTCTCCGGCAGCACCGAAGAAAATCATAAAGGCAGCAGGAGATTGCGACGGTCTGATGGTGTCTGATGGCGATGGACTGATGCTGTAACGTTGGGCATCGAGACTAGTTTCGCTGCCCAGGTAATTTCTTAAGTAATCAAGCTGAAGATTTCGGAGCGAATCGAGTTTGCCCCTCAACTGATCTTCACCCACATATTTCCGGCACAAATCTGTGACACCGGTAATCGGGGTTGTGCTGACAGCGGGCCTTGCCTCCTTTAAAAATGCCAGGAATGCACTGTCCGATTTGTTTTTCAGATCGTTATTTTTTACGTAATTCTCAAATACCCGGTGTGCCAATATATAAGCGAGTGTGTCTGAAGCTTTGGGCTCATCGGTGGCATGGTAAAAAGCAACGGTAAGTCCCGGCTTTTTATCCAGGATATCTTCCAGTATGTCCAATGTTTCAAGATCTTTTTTACCTGGCATGGGTTCCATAAGTTCCAGTGGAATTTCCCTGAGCTTGTCGGGATTTATACCATGCATGTCAGCGAGCAAGTTATAAGGCGATGTGGCGGCTTTGATGAATAAATTACCAATAACCCGCAAGATAATTCTGCCCAGATTTTTGATTTCTACCTCCTCGCCTTTGGTTTTAACCGGTGCTTTCAGGTCGATGATGCCATCCTTGTCAGATAAAACCCCGAGCGCCAATCGCAGGGGAACCTTAAGTAACACACTATCTTTTGACCGGTCACCCAGGATGAATTTCCTGAAATAAATGCTGTTGTCGCTCTGCAGCGATTTAGTCCTGATGACATTATCGGTGGAAAAATTCATGATTCCGCTTGTCACCGGGTAACCAAAGTAATGTTTGAACAAGGCGTCCAGGTCTTTCATCCGGAACTGGTTCACAGCCATATTGAACTCAATATCGGCAATGTCTTCGGGATTAAAAACGGCATGTGTGGTCAATTTGCCCGTCTGATTCAACAGGGCGGATAAATCAAATGATAAAATACCCGGAGAACCTTTCACTGGCGAACCCTCCAGGTGCAGTTCGTCAATTGCATAACCGAACGGATATCGCATGGTTTTATCGGTATACTGCACTTTGCCACCTGCCACGACCAATTTGGCAAAGGTGAAATGGGTTTTGCCCTTATCGGATAGCGTATCGGATGATTGAACCAGTGTGTCTTCTGCAGCTTTTTCTGCGGGTTTTACCAGGGTAATCCAGTTATTCACTGTATCCACCCGTTCAAACAATACGAAAGGACTTGTGAGGGCAATGTCATTCAGCACGATCCTGTTCTTATCCAGCAGGAATGTATCCAGATCAACGGAAAGTCTTTTGAAAGCCAGCATGCTTCGTCCCTGCATATCAGCCAGGTTGAAATCTTCGATTTGGCTGTTACCCTGAACAAACAGCTGCATCACGTGCTGCATGCTTCCTTTAATGGTCAGATCGTTCGAAATATATCCCTGCAGGGCAGAGATATTCAGGGTATTTTCCAGGTAAGGCTGCAATATGTTAAGGTTCAGACTGTCGAGTTTCAGATTAACCAGGTAAGTACTGTCAGATTGGTTGAGTGCCAGTTTGGAATACAAGGAGCCTCCGTCTACAAAATTGAAATCCACGGACAGATCGGTGGATTCGCTGTTCCAGGTAAAGCCGGGGATTTCAAGGTCAATCTTGTTCAAGGCAATGGTATTGTCAATGGGAACATCGGTATACTGTACATAACCGCTATTGATCCGGATATTTTCCAGTACGTATTTCAATGGAGATTTCTTTACTGTATCGGCATTTGCAGTGTCTGCTTTTACGAGGTCAGAAAAATTAAAGTGGTTTCCATCCTGCATCAACTGCACAAAAGGCGTTTCAAGTGTCATTGCCGTCACATGTATTTCATTGCGAAGCAACGGCAGGTAGGATAAATTGATTCTGAATCTTTCAAAACTGGCGAATACCGATGAGGAATTCTTTTCGAATAACCTGAAACCTTCCACACGAACGGTTCCATTGAAATAATTGATTCTTATCTTATCGATTTCAATTTTTCGTCCAACCAGTTCAACACTGTGCTTAATGATGTAGCTGCGTACAATACGGGGTGCGGCAAATAACGCAATTGTAATGATGAGGATGAGGGTGAATACAATCCAATGCCATTTTTTGATTAACGGGATTTTCATGTCGGGTATGGTTTTATGCTGGTCAAAGATAAGGCTAAATCTTGTAGCCTGCCGGTGTTTTTTCCGGGGAAAGAATAACATTCCTCATTTTCAGGGATCATATTAAAAATTAACTTTACTCATACCAATTGAAGCCAATATGAACCAACTCATCGAATGCGTTCCCAATTTCAGCGAAGGGCGCGATATGCAA
>CAZUBW010000133.1:0-6676 GCA_964618645.1 uncultured Bacteroidales bacterium
TGAAAGCATCTAAGCGCGAAGCTCACCTCAAGATGAGATCTCCTTTAAGGGTCGTCGGAGACTACGACGTCGATAGGCTGTAGGTGTAAAGGCAGTAATGTCAAAGCCGAGCAGTACTAATTACCCGTAGCTTTCTTGTTAACAGCTTAATATACAACTATTCCAGCATGTAAAGTATTATCCCCAAGCCTTGTGGCAACGGGAACAGTCTTTAGGTGACTATAGCAGTGGGGTCCCACCTCTTCCCATTCCGAACAGAGAAGTTAAGCCCACTCGCGCCAATGGTACTGCTATCGCGGGAGAGTAGGTCGTCGCCGAACTTCAATCCCGGTTTCAATTTCTGAAACCGGGATTTTTTATTATACGCTCCTCCCCTCAGCTTTCACTGCTTTTTATTGTTGCGGGATTGAGCTATCTTGCCGAAAATTTCAAAACAGGCAATATGAAAAAATGGCTCACAGCCATAGTAATTGTTTTTTGCGCCACATTCCCTGCTCTTACGCAAATTGACACAACAGTCGTGGTGTATTCATGGAAACTGGATGAATCATTTGCCAACCGACTGAGAGTTGACGTTGATACCCTGCTCGATAATTACCAGCATTATAATCCTGCATTTACTAATTATACAGCCACACAGTTACTCGGTAACCAGGGCAGTGCAACCATCGCTACTGTATTTACCGAACGACAGCATAGCGACGAATTCCTGCTGATCAACGGCTTCTACCCCTATATGAAATTATACCCGAACACCCGCTACTTCAACACCCGGAAACCCTACAGCAAATTATTCTACCTGAATGGCGGGAATAACGCTTCAAAAGCAGAAATGCTTGACGCTTTCCATACCCAGAACCTTACCAAAAACCTGAATATCGGGTTGCATTATACTACCATGGGTTCGCTCGGACAATACTTGTTTCAACGTGTCAAGAACAATTCCTTTAACTTTTTTTCAAGTTATGCCGGTGCACGATACGGGTATCATCTAAGTGTCAACTACAACAAGATTGTTGCAGATGAAAATGGCGGTGTACTCGATGACGGCTTTATTACCGATACTACTTTTCTGCGAACAAAGGATATTCCAACCCTTTTTGGGGGTACCGAAACCTCTGCATCACACAGAGCCGATGTGGTGAATGAAGTGAAAAACCTGAACATACTTGCGGTTCAGGAATTGTCGTTCAGGCCTAAACCCAAAAGTACCGACTCTACCTCCACAGCACTTAAAAAAATAAGGCTGTTCTATCCTAAACTGGTTTATATTTTTAACTTCAACCGCACACTCAGGGAATTCTCAGATATTAACCCGACTGTGGGTTTGAACAGTGGACTATACGATAATGCCTTCGTTAGCGAGTCAGTTACTGCCGATTCCATGGTCAACTGGAAAGCAGGTAATGCTATACGTTTGCAGTTCCAGGGGCGCAGAAATAACCACTATTTCGTCGACTATGCTTATGAACTTCTGAAATACTCGCTGTCGGCCAATTCAAATGTGGCCGTAAACGATACACTCGGTAATTTTCACTTTATTACCGAGCCTTTTCAGTTGCCTGGAATACAATACCGGAGCAACCTGCATAACGCTTACGTTTCAACAGGGTTTAGCAAAATCTTTGCCGAAAGGCTCGATGTGAATCTTTATGGACGGTATTACCTCTCCGGCTACCAGTCAGGTGATATCATCCTGTCAGGTGACCTTAAGGTTAATTTTGCCAGTGCCGAAAAACCGGTTACCCTTTTTGTAAAGGCCTACAACAGTATAAAAACGCCTGATTTTTATTATAACTATTTTGCTTCCAATAACTTTGTCTGGACCAATTATTTTAAAAAGACCGTAACCAATCATTTATCAACAAACCTGACCATCTTATCAAAGAAGTTTGACATTCAGGCAGATTATTACTTACTTAGCAACCTGATTTTCCTGGGTAACAACGCAGTACCTGTACAATACCGCAATGCGCTATCGGTTATTGTGCTAAGCGCGTCCAAGGAATTTCGCCTGTGGAAGATGGTCAGTGCCAATAAGTTCATTTACCAGAAAAGCGAGAATGACAAAGTACTTGATTTACCTGATGTCGCATTTAAAAATTCAACTTACCTGACACACCTGTTTAATTTCAGGTCGACAGGTGGTAAACTATTGATGATGATCGGATTTGACTTATTTTATCATACCAGTTATTATGCCGATGCATATATGCCTGCCTTGAGTTCATACTACAGGCAGTATGAAAATAAAATTGGAAATTATCCCTATTTCGATGCTTTTCTGAATTTGCAGCTGAAGCGTTTCAGATTTTTCGTCAAAGCTGAACATGTCAATGCCGGCTGGATGAAAAACGACAATTATTTTTCAGCACCTCACTATCCAAGAAACGGGCGCGATTTAAAATTTGGATTATCCTGGACTTTTTACGATTAGAATTGTTAATACCAGGGTGATAAATTGTTGGGTACTGCACAAGCGATACTCGTTTTGTTTAACTAAATTTATTAATGATGATTAGAAAAACGTTATACTATATTGTTTTGATATTATTGTCGGTCTCATGTACCTTCCACAACCGTGAGACCGAAAGAAGATCCGTTCAACCTGAAAGGGATCTTGCCGATATTCAGGATAAGGGCAAAATTACCGTGCTGACCGATTACAGCTCAACCGATTATTTTATTTATCGTGGTCAGCCCATGGGTTTTCAATATGAAATGTTACAGCAGCTGGCGAATCACCTTTCGGTTCGTCTCGAAGTCAGGGTAAGCAAAAGTCTTACGGAAAGTATTGAACTGCTGCGTAATGGCGAAGTAGATCTCATTGCCCAAAACCTGGCCATTACCAAAGACCGCCTCGAAATAATCGACTTTACAGAACCTTTTATTCAGTCGCACCAGGTGCTTGTGCAGCGTAAACCCGAGAAATGGCGGTCGATGAAACAACAAAATATTAAAGATTACCTGATAACCAGTCCTGTAAAGCTTAAGGGCCAAACGGTCTACGTTTCAAGGGGCTCGGCTTCAATTAAGCGTTTGCAAAACCTGGCCGAAGAAATAGGCGGCGATATTAACATACTCGAAGTTGATGAAAGTCCCGAACAACTTATTGCATTGGTTTCTGAAGGTGAAGTGCCATTTACGGTTTGTGAAAATATTGTGGCACAGGTGAACAGCAAGTTTTATCCCGACCTGGATATTACCATGCCGGTTAGTCTGCAGCAGGATTTTGCCTGGGCCGTGCGCAAAGGATCAGCTTCGCTTCAGGCGGAATTGAATAACTGGCTCGCTGGCTTTACACAATCACCTAAGTACAAGCATATGTATGCCCGCTATTTCAAAAGCGACAAACTGGCTGAAATAATAGAGAGTGATTTTTATGCCATAAATACCGGAAGAATTTCTCCTTACGATGAGTATATAAGGCAGTACAGCGAAAAGCCAGGTTGGGACTGGCGTTTGATGGCTTCGCTGATCTATCAGGAATCACGTTTTAAAAACAACCTTACCTCGTGGGCCGGGGCATGGGGCGTTATGCAACTAATGCCAGCCACAGCCAAACGATTTGGCATTGACACCGTTTCGTCTCCACGCGACCAGATTAGGGCGGGAAGTGAATTCATCGTATGGCTGAACAAGCTTTTCGACGAAATTGAAGACGAGGACGAAAGAATCAAGTTTGTGCTGGCGGCTTATAATGTTGGCCCCGGGCACATTATTGACGCCCGGAACCTGGCTCGAAAAAACGGCGCTAACCCCGACGTGTGGGACGACAATGTTGCTAAATTTCTGTTATCGAAATCGGACCCGCATTACTTTAACGATCCGGTTGTTAAGTTCGGATACTGCCGGGGTACCGAAACCTTCCGGTATGTTACCGAGGTACTTGAGCGCTACGAGCATTACAAAAACATCGTGGGGCAATAACATATTGAAACTGCCTAAAAGTCGTTTTGTCCGGCATAATTGCGACTTTGTTCGATGCTATGCCAGAGATATTTATGCTATATTTTTTTTGACTTCTAGGGCAACAACTCAATTCTTCTGACAATTTCCAGGAATTCACTCACGATCATGGCAGTTGCTCCCCACAGTTGCTGGTCCATAAGGTCATAATAGGGAACAGCTACTGCTGTTCCAGCAATATGCATCATGGTATGCTTTTTGTTTGCCGGATTTAACAGCGCATCAAGAGAAATTTCAATAAGGTATTGCACTTCCCTTGGATCGAGTGTAAAATGCGGTCGGTCTCCGGTATAGGCCACTGCCGGATGAACAGTTGTATGGCTTGCCGGGATATGCAAAGGCGTTAATGCTCCGATCACGTTGTCGGTATTTAATCCGAACCCAGTCTCTTCGCGGGTTTCTCTTAGCGCCGTATGCACCAGCGTAGGATCGCCAGGATTATACAATCCTCCGGGTAGGCTTATCTGCCCGCTGTGCACGCCAGGGTATTCGGTTCTGCGGTTAAAAACGGTCCAGGGCTTTCCATTAACAGGGTATAGCAACAACAGAACACCTCCTTTTCTGGCGGGCTCGTCAAAGGTTCCCGGATTAAGCAAAGGAGGAGACATTTTTAGCTGTGCTGCTTTACCGGGTAAGGGTTTAGCCAGTTCATCCTTCAGCCGGCGAATAAAAAGATCGAAATTTTGCATCAATCAAACCTTATGGTACGCGATGGGTCAATACGGGCAATAACCATTGATGGTAATGTCAACACAGTAAAGGTTATCAGCAGGGTACCAAGGTTCAGCAACAGAAATCCCGAAAGGGTGACATGTACGGGCACAAATTCGAGGAAGTAGGACTCCGGATTCAGTTTCAGTATTTTAAACCAATGCTGAACAAAGCATATACCGTACCCGATCAGATTTCCCCAGAACAGGCCTTTGATCACCAGGTAAACCGATTGGTAGAGGAATATGCTGCGCACACCTTCGTTGTCCATGCCCAGTGCCTTTAAAATGCCAATCATGGTGGTGCGGTCGAGTATGATGATCAGCAATCCCGATATCAGGTTAAATGCCGAGACAATCAGCATGAGGCCTAACAACACCCATACATTTTTATCGATTAACCCCAGCCAGTCAAATATCTGTGGGTTGTTTTCGCGGACATTGCTCACCCTTAGTTTCGATCCGTCGCTGTTAAACTGCATGCCGGCCATGTTAAACACTTCCCAGGAGACTTTGTCGAGCATATCGTAATTATCAATCAGGATTTCAAAGCCTGATATCTGGGAGCTGTCCCAATCGTTCAATTGCTGAATGTGCCCGATGTCAGCAAAAATAAACTGCTTGTCGAATTCCATCAGGCTGGTACGGTATATTCCTGAAACCGTGAAAGGTCGACCACTGGGTTTTTCGTCAATGAAATACATGGCAAACCGGTCGCCTGGTTTTAACTTCAACAAATCCGAGAAGTATTTTGAAATGAGCACCTCATTGGTTTTAGCATTGTCAGTGACTTTAAATACAGTCCCTTCCACCAGGTTGGCTTCAAAAAAGCTCCAGTCGAAATCGCTTCCCACGCCCTTGGCAATTGCGCCCTGAATGTCACTTTTGGTCTTAATAATACCGGGTTTGGTGGCAAATACCTGAATATGCCGGATGCCGTTTACCGATTCAAGATCCTTCAGAAAAGGCTGGTACTTTGATATGGGCCTGGTCTCGAATGAATTGTTGCCGTCGTAATTGGTAACCTGGATATGCGAGCCGAATCCAATAATCTTTCGTCGTATTTCGTTTTTAAACCCAGTAACAATGGCTACAGCAATGATCATGACAGCCAGGCTGAGGGCGATACCCGAAACCGAAATTCGAATAATCGGTCCCGAATAGGCCGACTGACCCTCCTTGTTGCGAATGAGCCGTTTGGCAATGAAAAACCCGGTTCTCACGGTTGTTGATTTCTGTGTTTTCAAAGATACCAAACTTCTGTTTTGTCAGCTAAAAAAACAATGAATTAACCGAATATGCTAAATTTGACGTATTGAAAATCTGAACCGACAGCTTATGGTGCAGCAGGCAGAAGAACATATAATTGTTAACGGCAATTGCAATCTGGCAGTAAAAATTTATCCCCGGCCGGCATCCGAAACAGTAATACTCCTGCATGGTGGTCCGGGGGTGCCCGATGAAATGACTGAAGTGCGGGAAATCCTGGCCGGCAGGTTACAGGTGATTACATTCGACCAACGGGGAATAGGCATGAAAGATGTCGACGAATTGCGTTTTGATATGGCCGGATACATCAGCGACATCAATAGTATTGCAGCATACTTTAACCTTGGGGCGTTTCACCTTTTCGGGCATTCCTGGGGTGGCTTGTATGCCCAGTTGTATGCACAGGCTTTCCCTCAGCGTATTTTAAGCCTTTTTTTATGCAGTCCGGCTTCAGGCACGGGCAGGCAATGGGCACAAACCGAGAAGGAGGTTTTTCAATACAACAAAACACGGTCAACCCTGGGGGAATGGATTGGCATGGGTTTTCATACAGCCATGGGACTGTTGGGCAGCGAAAAAGCATACCGGAAGCTGTTCAGGCAGATTATCATCAATTACCATAAAGGATATGGCGTTGATCCTCCCGATGAAGAAAAACTGGCACGAATCAACTCCAGGGCTGGTACACAAACCCGCCTGGCGATTAAAAAGCATCCCCCGCTGGATGC
>CAZUBW010000134.1:0-6314 GCA_964618645.1 uncultured Bacteroidales bacterium
CAAAGAGCACTAAGGATTCACTAAGGATTCACTAAGAACTCGAAGAATTAAGAACACAAAGGCTGCCTTCGCTAAGCTCAGGCATTAACCCTGCTGATGCTTCCTTTTTGTTAGGATCCCTGTTTATCTAACAAGACCACAAATTTCTCAGGCATTCATGTTTGCCATTGGCTTACTTTTGTCTTTAAAACAAAGATCATTAAGTTTACATAAGAACACTAAAAACAACATGAGCTTGGAAGCTTCTACTGAAAGAATTGCAAGTGAAGTTATCAATATTGCTTTGATGATTCATAAGAAACTTGGACCGGGATTATTGGAATCTGCCTATAAAGAGTGTTTATATTATGAACTTCAGGCTAATGGATTCAAAGTGGAGAAAGAGAAGCCAATACCATTAGCTTATAATGGTATTAAACTGGATTGTGGGTACAGAGCAGATCTGGTTGTTGAAGACAAAATTTTACTTGAACTTAAAGCCATTGAAGAGCTTACCAAAATTCACCTGGCACAGATACTGACATATTTGAGAATAGGAGGCTATCATTTGGGGTTTATTATGAACTTCAACGTGCTTTTATTTAAAAATGGAATTAAAAGGGTCGTGCTTTAAGAAATACCGCAGGTATTTCCCCTTTGAGTTCTTAGTGATGTTTTACCTTCTTGTTCTTCGCGTTAAAATAAATACCCACTCTCACCCAATCCTCATCCTTAAATCTAAAATCTATTAGGCCTTCTCATTCTTAAATCTGTCAAAGTAGAAATAATTAGTTATAATATTATTTTGTTTTAGTTTTTTGACATCTATTATATGTCGTGCACACGTACACGGCAGATTTTTAAACACAAAGTACTCAAAGTGAAATCGTCGCCAAGAACACTAAGAACTAAGCACACGAAGGAAAGTCCCGCCGATGGCGGGACCTCTTGGTGTTCTTAAACTTAGTGGTCTTAGTGAAGCTTTCTCTTCGTGTACTTCGTGTTAAAAAAATACTGCCAAGCACAGCGCAGGCAGAGTATGGTGAGGATCATACTAGCCATTTAATATCTATGCTTTATAATTATTAGCTTGACGACTATGAGGTCACCCTGGGCTTGTCGAAGGGTGACTTACTCCGCATGACAATTATATTACGGGATCTGCCAGACGCCATTTTTTATTTTCCAGCGAAATAAATAACTTTCGAAGGCCAGAAAAACCAGTACCATGCTCGATGACTTTAAAAAATACCTGGCAGCATCATGCGGCTGCCCCTTAAACAGCAGATTTCTGCTCACGGTCAGCGGAGGTATCGACTCGGTTGTTATGGCAGCGCTTTTTCAATCGGCAGGTCTCGAATTTGCCTTCGCACACTGCAACTTTAATTTACGCGGAGCGGAATCCGATGGAGACCAGCATTTTGTTCAGCAACTGGCCGAAAAAATGCAGGTGATTTGCCATCTCAAATCGTTTGACACACAACTATATGCCCTTCAGCACAGGATTTCCATTCAAATGGCTGCCCGCGATCTCCGGTATGCCTGGTTTGATGAACTGGCCCGTGAAAACAACTTCGACTTTGTTGCTACAGGCCACAATAAAAACGACGTGGTTGAAACCATGCTGCTTAATCTTGCACGCGGTGCAGGATTAAGAGGCCTGATGGGTATCCGGCCCAGGGTCGACAGGCTGATAAGGCCGTTGCTTTTTGCAACCCGGCAGGAAATCATGCAGTTTGCCATGGATAATGATCTGCAATGGCGCGAGGACTCATCAAACGCATCCGACAAATACCACAGGAACAACATACGCCATAATGTAATTCCGGCCCTGGAAACCATTAATCCGGCCTTCACCAGAAATGCCATTAATACCATGGGGTTACTGGAGCAAACCGGCAAACTGCTCGATTACTTCATTTCCGGCATACACGGTTTATGTACCGAAAAGTCCGGCCAGGTACTGATTGACATGGAATTGTTAAAGTCCTTACCGGCCAAAGAAATCGTGTTATTCGAATTACTGCGGAATTACGGCGTTAACCAACCGGTAATTGCCCTCATTCTCGACTCGATGAATGCCATACCCGGCAAGCAGTTTCATACACATAGCCATACCATTACACGCGACCGCCAACACCTGATTGTGACAGCCAGGTCAGCTCCCGATACGGCAGAAATAACTATTGATGCAGATACTGCCCTGCTGATACACCCTGTACACCTTGTTTTCAGAACAATCGACGATCTTTCGGATTTCGTTATTCCACACGAAAACAATATAGCAGCAATTGATGCCGGAAAACTCTCCTACCCGCTTACATTGCGGCGATGGAAAAGCGGTGACAGGTTTTATCCGCTGGGCCTCCGGGGATCAAAAAAAGTGAGCGATTTTCTGATCAACATCAAAATGCCCCTTCCCGATAAACAAGACCTTTGGATCATTGAGAGCGGCGGTAACATAGTATGGCTTGTGAATCAACGAATTGATGACCGGTTTAAAGTAACGGCAGGTACCCGGAGCATTTTGCTGATAACTTGTAACAGTTAATAATCACCTTTTACGTTTAAATAAAAAAAAGTGTAAATTTAACTATGGAAAAATTTACCGCCATTGAAAATGCATGGCTGGCATCACTGACAAGTGATGATAATGAGCGTATTATTCAAACGCTGCACGAAATACGGAATGCAGGTTCGGTAAAACTGCTGCCGGAACTGTTTAAGATGATCCACGCTGACACTCCCTCCCTGGTGAGAAATGAGATTCTGAAACTGGTCAGCGATATTAAAATTCAGGAAGCCGTTCCCTTTATTGCAGCGTCACTCGACAAGGTCGATTTTGGCGATTACCTGCCGGCATTTGTAGCCGCCTGCTGGCAGTCGGGTCTCGACTTTAGCAAACATTTGCGGGTTTTTGCCGGGCTTTTTATACAGGCCGATTACAAAACAGCGCTTGAAGCCTTTACCGTCATCGAGGAGTCGCTTGACAGCGCCTCCGAAGACGAAATATACCAATGCATTCTTTTTCTGAAAGATGCCGAATGTATGGTAACCGACGAAAAACTGCCTTTGTTCAGGGAACTGCGAAAAGTTATCGAGCGAAGCTAATCTATTCTGCGGGCAAACTCAACCATCAATAGCATCAACCCCTCAAACCCTTTGAAACTCAAATTTTCAGGCGTATCGTCCAGGTCGTGGTAGGCTGGAGAACCACCCATGGTATAAATAAAAAAGGAAGGCACTCCTTTTCGATAAAACGGGCAGTGGTCGCTATTGCAAGCCTCTCCTCTTTTCTTTACGGATGCCAGCAATTGTTGCGCGTCGTTTATGTAAATCAGGGTACTAAACCACTCGTGAAAAACACCACCGTTAACCACTGTTATGCCGCCACTTCCGGTTCCTACCATATCGAGGTTTACCAGGAATTTCACAGCTTTTAGATCAATCAGGGGATTTTCGGCAAAGTATGATGATCCCAATAAGCCAAGCTCCTCACCCGAAAACGCCATAAACACCAGTGTGTAAGGCAAAGGATGGTCTTTGAAATACCTGGCAAGTGTCAGCATCATCGAAACCCCTGAAGCATTGTCGTTTGCTCCCGGGAAAAACACATTTCGACCCATCGTACCCAGGTGATCATAATGGGCGGCAAAAACAAACATCGAATCGGGATACCTGGTACCCTTTATAGTGGCAATTACATTGCGGGTTTCGTGTTTAGCAAGCACCCTGTTGGCCACCTGAATCTTAACACTGGTAGCTGTTGCAGGGAAGGCATCGGCCTTAACCCTGAACCATGTTATGGGGTTGGCACTTGAAGCAATGCCATGGGTAAGCTTTTCACTGGTAAGCTCAATAACGGCATACACCCCGGCAACATTGTCAACAAACAATTTCCGGCGAATACTATTCCATAAAGCCTTTTCATCGGCGCTTAGCGTGCCGGCTTTGCGGGCATCCACAATAAGAACCTTGCCCCCGGCCCTGGGAAAAACGGGTTTTTCACCAAGCAGGTCCTCAAGAGAAACGGTTACGGTTTCGAAACTTCCCTTGCAACTGCCCGATGACGGATCAATTAAAAAATCGCGACCGGCTTCCAGTTCGTTGTCATTGACAGTAAGTTTAACCGGCCCAGGAAAGGTGTTGACACCAAGATGAAAGGGCTGGAAAAAATCGGCTGTCAGCGGAGTCAGCCCCATGGTTTTTAATTCCTTGCGGATAAATGCAGCGGCTTTTGTATCGCCCCGTCGGGTATAACCCCGTCCGTGCATGTTTTCGGCACACAATTCCGCCAATATCTCACGGGCATACCGGACATCCTGACCGGTAGCCATGTTTCCTGTGAACAACAGGGCTCCGGCTATACAAAAAAGCCGGCAAAACCTGGTCATTTTGTGAATTTTAATGATAGTTTGAAAAGTATTTCATGAATTGCGAACGTTCATAAAGTGAGGGATCTCCAATATTCCGGTAATTCAACCTGCCGCGGAAATCATCGGGAGTAGCAAATCCTTTACGATCCATCCATTCAGCAATCTCATCATTGATCACTTTAAGTTGCTCTTCACCCTTTTTGTAAAGCGCTGAACATACCTGAACGGCTTTGGCGCCAGCCAATAACTGCTTAATGGCAGCTTTGCCATCGTGAATGCCCGTTGAGGCAGCTATATCAATATCCTTAACCTTGTCGGAAACTATGCCCACCCAACGAAGCGACTGCCGTATGTCAGACGGGCTGCTGAACACACCCGACGAAGAAATCTTCATGGCTTCAATGTCAATATCGGGCTCGTAAAACCTGTTGAACATCACAACGCCTTTTGCACCCCTGACATACAAGCCTTTAACAAGGGTTACCAGGTTGGTAAACTGGTATCCGATTTTGATGGACAACGGAATGCGGGCTACTTCTTTCACTTTCACCAGCAGTTCGTAATAACGCTTTTCGATTTTTTCTGCGGATGCAGCATCGTCCGCAGCCACAAAAAAGATATTCAGCTCCAGTGCATCAGCGCCGGCTTTTTCAATGTCCCTGGCAAAAGAAATCCATTCGCTTACCGACATGCAGTTGATGCTGGCAATAACCGGCATTTTAACTGCCTTTTTTGCTCCTTCAATAAGCTGAAGATAGGTTTCGAGTGCTCCGGCTTTGCTATAACCGGTAACATAGTCGTGCGCTTCGGGTGAGAGCCCGTCTTCGACATGTATCCCGGCCTCGTAATTGATTTGTTCTTCAAAAAGTGATTTCAGTACAACCGCACCCGCCCCGGCATCTTCCAGATTCCTGATTTTGTCCACCGAACTGGTTAATCCCGAACTACTGACAATTACAGGACTGCTGAGTTTCAATCCGAGGTATGTGGTTGATAAGCTTGCCATAATAATATATTTATTGATAATAATTTCGTTCCCCAAAAATAAGACTGCCAATGCGTACCATGGTGCTGCCGCATGCAATGGCTGTTTCGAAATCGCCTGACATCCCCATCGACAGCGTGTCAAACAGAGAATCGCCGGCAAAATAAGTGTTTTTTACCTCGTCGTAATATTTTTTAAGTTGCAGGAACTCCTGGCGCACCTGCAGCATATCGCCGGTGAATGAGGCCATTCCCATCAGTCCTTTCACCTTAACATGACTGAAGCTCCTGAACTGATCCGACCGGAGCAACTGGTGTGTTTCGTCCAATGAAAGGCCAAATTTGGTTTCTTCGGTGGCTATGTGCAATTGCAAGAGGCAGTCTACCACCCGGTTTATTTTCATGGCTTCCTTGTTAATGGCTGCCAGCAACTTCAGACTGTCAACCGAATGTATAAGGCTAACAAAAGGCACTATAAACCTGACTTTATTGGTTTGCAAATGACCAATCAGGTGCCAGGCCGTGTCGGGCGGCATAAGGGGTTGCTTTTGCAGCATTTCCTGAACCTTGTTTTCTCCGAATGCACGCTGCCCTGCAGCGTATGCATCAAGTAACGCCTCAATGGGTTTAGTTTTGGATACGGCAATTATTTGCACTTCCTTGGGTATGCGTTTCCTTAAGCTGGTTATATGCGCTGCAATAGTCATTCGAATAGGTGATAAATACCCTGCACAAAACCAAAAGTAATAAAAAAACCCAAGCAACGAAATGATAAAACCACGGAGCCCTTTTAGGAATGTGATGCTCCAAATGCCTTTTAAAGAGAAAGGATTAATTAGCGTGGATCAATGAAGTTAATAGTTTGTTTATTTAATCAAGTGTCTGTTCAGAGAGTTCCAGTTGCAAGGCTTGCACAGTCCGAAAATGCGGAGTTTACTTTGTCGTAAATGAGCAATTTTCGGACAAGCGTAACGC
>CAZUBW010000135.1:0-6285 GCA_964618645.1 uncultured Bacteroidales bacterium
TTAAAGGTTATATCCACAACACCCCACTTACACCCATTGGAAAAAACAAAAAAGTGTCAGGTCAATGGATAAATAACCCAAAAAACAGTATCAGGGGAATGTTTTCTTTATTCAGGTGTGATCGTAAAAAACGCAGGGCTTCGGTTATCTGGTTCTCCACCGTTTTGTGGCTGATGTTCAGCTGCGTGGCTATTTCCGTGATGCTTAACCCGTCAAACCGGCTCTTGGTAAAAATTTCCCTGCGCCTGGGAGGAAGCTGGTCCACCAGTTGGTCAATATATTGTTTTAACGAGTTGTAGGCGGTAATTTCAACAGTGAAATCATCTGCACGGTCATTGTTGTTGTGTTGCAGGTAATCCGAAAGCCTGGCCCGTGTTCTGAAATGCTTCCGGATGATATTGAATGCTATGGTAAATAAAAAAGATTTGAATGAACATTCGGCCCTGAGTTCCTTTCTTTTCTCCCATATTTTGGTAAAAACTTCCTGAACCAGTTCTTCAGCTTCTTCTTCGGATTTAAGGTATCCCAGGGCGAACCTATACAAACGGAAGCTGTATATCTTGTAAAGAGAACCGAAGGCAACCATGTTCCCCATGGAAACGCTCTTTACCAAAAGAGATTCATCTGACGTTGAATAAAACGCATTGGAATATTCCATGGCTGTTAGTTTTATTCAGAAATAGGATTTTGCTTATGAAATATTGACAGAAAATAGTAGGGCCCGCATTTCATTTTGGTTTAGATGAAATAATGCAGGCAAACTTAGAAATTACGGCTTCTTTTCGTCCGTTTTTCATCATTCATGGACATTTCCATTTAAAACGATCCATGGTGTTTCCTGCAAAAATAGTCAGGGAATAAAGATAACAGAAAACAATTAAAAACCATAATAATAGCATACCAATGCCGGATTGTTACTTCGGCTAATTATTTATAGTATATTTAATGTTGTAAATTTAGCATAGGACAAAAATAGGAAAACCAACACATTTCAGGCATATTATGGAAGCGCAGAAAGATATGCATTCAATTGATAACATTGAGCTTGTTTTTTTGAAATTGGACGATTACGAGGAAATCAAAAGCACAATGATTGAGTCTTATTCGAATATGCCGGGAGCATATTGGCGGGAACATCATATTAAGACGTTAATCGAAAAATTTCCCGAGGGTCAGGTCGGTATAAAAGTAGATAACGAGCTTGCCGGCTGTGCCTTTTCAATAATTGTTGATTATGTAAACTTCGACGAAAAGCATACTTATAAAGAAATTACAGGAGGATACACTTTCAGCACGCATTCGCCAAAGGGTGACAAATTATATGGGATTGATGTTTTTATTCGGCCAAAATTCCGTGGATTACGGTTGGGCAGAAGATTGTATGATTACAGGAAGGAGTTATGTGAAAAGTTAAATTTAAAAGGGATAGTCTTCGGTGGCCGAATTCCCAATTATCATCAGTATTCTGCGGAAATATCACCACGAGAGTATATCGACAAGGTTAGAAAAAAGGAAATCCACGATCCTGTTTTAGACTTCCAGATGTCAAACGATTTTCATCCTGTACGCGTTTTGCGTGGATATCTTGAGGGCGATAAAGAATCTCAGGAATATGCAGTGTTACTTGAATGGGATAATGTATACTATGAGAAAAAATCAGACTCAGCTGCCATAAAAAAAACCATTATTCGGCTTGGGTTAATTCAATGGCAAATGAGATTGTACAAAGACCTTGATGAGCTTATGCAACAAGCCGAGTATTTTATTGATGCAGTTTCTGGTTATCGAGCTGATTTTGCCTTGTTTCCGGAATTATTCAATGCTCCGTTAATGTCAGCTTATAATCACCTGTCGGAACCCGAAGCAATCAGAAAACTGGCAGGGTATACAAAAGAAATAATTCAACGATTTGCTGAATTGGCCATTTCGTACAACATTAACATCATTACCGGCAGCATGCCTGAAATGGTAGACAGTGCACTTTATAATGTCGGGTATTTGTGTAAGAGGGATGGAGGAATTGAAAGATATGAAAAGATTCATGTTACGCCTGACGAGGCCAGGGTATGGGGATTACAGGGAGGGAATACACTTTGTACATACGATACTGATTGCGGAAGAATTGGTATTCTGATTTGTTATGACGTGGAATTTCCTGAATTGAGCAGAATTTTAGCAAAGGAAGGAATCGACATTCTTTTTGTGCCATTTTTGACAGATACGCAAAACGGTTATTCAAGGGTTCGATACTGCGCACAAGCCAGGGCTATCGAAAACGAGTGCTATGTGGCAATAGCAGGTAGTGTTGGAAATCTTCCCAAGGTTCACAACATGGATATTCAGTATGCGCAGTCGATGGTATTCACACCTTGCGATTTTTCTTTTCCCACAAATGGCATAAAAGCTGAGGCCACTCCCAATACAGAAATGATACTAATAGCGGATGTAGATATTGATATGTTACGTGAGCTAAATCAATTTGGCAGCGTTCGCAATTTAAAAAACCGAAGAACAGACTTATATGAACTAATCAAAATAGAGAAATAATGCCGGCCGCCGAATCGTATATTTGCGCACTTCTGGGGTGTGGTCTCCCATATCTGCTATGGTTTCCGGTCGGGAAGCGGTTCTCCAACGGATTACCCTTATAGTAACCTTAATGTAAGATGTTATTTTTATATAAACTAAAACAGAGATGAGAAAATTACTTCTTTTGGTTTTGTCCTTCTACTTAATAGCAAATCTCAGCGCACAAATGGATAAAGGAAGCTTTATCTTTTCAGTTGACGAGGATTACACAAAAACCAGTTCCGAAACCGGTGTAATTTCAAACCTTCATGTTATAACCAACTCACTTTTTGCTCGGCCTGGTGGGGCATGCCGATAATGTTGCTGTATAAATCGGGGCGACGGGCTTTGCGATAGCGGTAACCGCCTGAAAGGCTTAATTTTTCCGGAACAAGGGTGGCCAGCACAAAATCATCGTCGAGCTTCCGGCATTCGGCAATCACATCGCCAAACGGGTCGATGATCATGGAACAGCCGTTTTTCAACTGGTCGTCGTCCATGCCAATGGGGTTCGAAAAAACCACATATATACCATTGTCGTATGCCCTGGCCGGCAGCCATTTCATAAGCCATTGACGGCCCTTTAAACCATCGAATTCCATACGAAGCGAGGTGGGATCGTTGTGGCGGTTTTCCCATAATTTGGGATCAACAAAGCCTGCTCCGGGCCGGGTAGAAGGGGTACACATGGTCACATGGGGCATGAAAATGATATCGGCACCCAGCAGGGCTGTGGCCCTTACGTTTTCAATAATATTATTGTCATAACAGATGAGTATGCCACACTTCCAGCCACAGAGGTCGAAAACACAGTAGCTGTCGCCGGGGGTAAGGTGGGGATTGATAAAGGGATGGAGTTTTCGGAATTTGGCCTGCAGGCCGTTCTTATCTATGCAAACATACGTTTTGAAAAGATTCGATTCGCTGTCCTTCTCAAAAAGTCCGGCTAGCACAGCTATATGATGACGGCGTGCAATGTCAGTCAGTTGCGCTATGCTTTTCCCCTGGGGGATTGGTTCGGCCAGGTCAAGCATTTCTTCACGCGACAAATGCCGGGCAAAGGTGTACCCGGTTATGGAGCACTCGTGAAAAGCAATGGCATGCGCGTGCTCCTGCGAAGCTTTCTGTGCAAGGCTGTCGATTACCGATAGATTGTATTCCTTGTCGCCACTCCGGTTCTCAAACTGGGCGGTGGCTATGATTATTTTTTCCATAAGGTAAAGATAAACTTTTTGGTTATTTGAGGGGCGCAGAAAAGGAGGTAATGCCTGACGCCGGTTGTGCCTGCCACAATTTTTTACCTGATTACCGTTAAATTCACCCCCCTTTTTTTCGAATAGGTTGCATGGTAATTAAAAATATTATTCTAACTTGCCGTTAACGTACACGATTATTTTTGTTCACGTATGAGTAAGTCTATTAGGCCGTTGCATCGCAGGGTGACCATCAAGGATATTGCTGCAATGGCTCAGGTTTCGATTGGAACGGTTGACAGGGTGCTGCATAAAAGGGGCGAAGTCAACCAGGATACACACGACAGGGTTATGGCCTACGTGAAGGAGCTTGGTTATACCCCTAACCTGCTGGCCAAATCGCTGGCCTTAAAAAAGAATTTCAGCATTGCTGCTTTGCTTCCCGACGCCGGTGAAAACAGTCCTTATTGGAGAAAGCCGCTCGAAGGCATTGAAAAGGCTACACATGAACTGATGGATTACAATACAGCCATACAGGTATATCACTTTGATCCCGGGCAGGAGTCATCGTTCTCGCGCAGGATGGATGAGATTCTTAAAAACAAACCCGACGGGATTATTATGGCGCCCAATTTTCACGAACTGGCCATACAGTTGATGCCATCGTGCAAAGCCCTTCAGATACCTGTAATATTAATCGACAACAACCTGGATGACGGTTCTGAACTGGCTTATTTTGGACAGGATGCCCTGCAGAGCGGCGTGGCAGCTGCCAGGCTTATGCATTACGGGTTGTCCGGGCAAAGCGAAGTACTTATTGTCAACCTGGCCCGCAATAAAGCCATTACCCGTCACATGTTACGACGCGAGACAGGATTCCGGAATTTCTTCGAGAATACAAGCCAGCATCGACAGTTAACCATACGTACCATTGGCATTGACCTTTCGGACGAAAACGAACCTGCCGCAACCCTGGGCAAGGTAATGGAAAAGACTACGCACCTGGCAGGTATATTTGTTACCAACTCGCGGGTACACAAGGTAGCACAGTACCTTAAGGATACCGGCAAAGGAAAGCTCATGTTAATCGGATACGACCTGATTGAAGCCAATATGGACTATCTCGAGGACGGCACCATCGACTTTTTGATTTGCCAGAAACCCGAAGATCAGGGCTACAAGGCTGTAATGGCCATGTTCAATTTCCTGCTTACCGGTAAAAAATCCGACAGGGTGAATTACAGTCCCATTGACATTATTATGAAAGAAAACATTGATTACTACAAGAAAATTAATATTGTATAAACCATGAGAAAATTCGATTTCAGCGACCTGAGAGACAAAGTATGTGTTATTACCGGAGGCGCCGGTGTTATTGGCCAGGCTATATGTGAAGCCCTGGCCGGAGCGGGCATAAAAACAGCCATTATTGATCTTAACCTTGATGCAGCCGTGAAAATGGCTGAAGAACTCACCCAAAAAACCGGCACCAGCTGTCTGGGCGTAAAGGCCAATGTACTCGATAAGGAATCGCTTATTGCCGCCGAAAAAGAAATAACAGCAAAACTTGGGAAGGTTGACATACTTATCAACGGGGCAGGAGGAAATGCTCCTTCGGCCACCACCAAGGTAGAGCAAATTGAAAGGGCTGGCGATTTTGTTGCGCAGGACACCTTTTTCGGGCTCGACCTGAGCGGTTTCGACAAGGTATTTGCCCTTAATTTTTCGGGTACATTGTTGCCCACCATGGTATTTGCACCTGCCATGATCAACAGGGGCGCCGGTGTGATCCTGAACATTTCGTCGATGAACTCGTTCAGGCCGCTGACTAAAATCCCTGCTTATTCAGCTGCCAAGGCATCGGTGAATAATTTCACCCAGTGGCTCTCGGTTCACCTGGCCAAAACCGGTGTGCGGGTAAATGCTATTGCCCCGGGTTTCTTTCTTACCAACCAAAACCGGTTCCTGCTCATTGATGAAAAAACCGGAAACACAACTCCGCGCGGACAGAAGATTATGGCCAACACGCCCGTGGGCAAGTATGGCGAACCCGAAGATCTGCAGGGCGCTGTTTTGTTTCTGATTTCGGAATTGTCGTCGTTCATTACCGGTGTGATATTGCCGGTTGATGGCGGATACAGCGCTTTTGGCGGTGTGTAATTTTAAATATCCACTACGATGATCTATTACCAGAAAGGTTCGGAGAATACAGTGCTTTCCAACAATGATTTACGGGAAGGGCTGTTCAGTGCCCTCGACAAGCTTGGAAAGCGCAACAAGGTGTTGGCGGTGCCACCCGATTTTACACGGTTTCATTCGCATGCCGGTGAACTTACTTCGCTGGTATATGACTATTACCAAGGAAACCTGGCAGATGTAATGCCTGCATTGGGGACCCATACAGCCATGACCGCAGAACAGATCAGCACCATGTTCCCCGGTGTGCCCCGGGAATTGTTCAGGGTGCACGACTGGCGACATGATGTGCTAACCGTTGGCCGGGTGCCCGGCAGTTATGTGGCGG
>CAZUBW010000136.1:0-6242 GCA_964618645.1 uncultured Bacteroidales bacterium
AAACAGGACTCTTTTGCCGAATTGAATTCCCAGATTTGATACTGTTATCATTAATGTTTATTGTTAAGAAACCTTCAAAATATTTTTGCAAAGTAACTCCTAATTGTTGGTTTTAACAACAAAGGTAAAACTAGGTTTTAATACATTGTGAATCTGGATGATACATAAGCATAGCCGTCAACTTAAGAAATTATTTTACAAAACAAGGCACTGGCTTTATAAGTTTGAGATTAGTTTTGAAAATGTGTTATCCCCCGCTGGCGGGGGCTGGGGGTGGATTACGAAGTGTTACCCGAGTTTATTATGAACAAATTTTTAGAACATTATTTTAATGCCAATTTAAGTGAAAATTCATGCAAGTCCACCCCCTGACCCCCGCCAGCGGGCCTGCCTGCCGGAAGGCAGGGGATATCGCTATGCTCAGCGTTAACTGCTATGATATTGATGTCACTATTTGCTTATCCTTAAGTTGACGGCTATGGTTAAGAAAACTACGCCTAGCTTTGGGCTTCTTATGTGCAGGTATATATAACTGATATATGCGAATTAAGAGTTGAATTAATACGCAAGCCTTTCATGATAATATGTTGTAATAAACCACGGAGTGGTTTAATTTGATTAGCGCCGGGTGAAACCCGGTGAAATTAATAGTGTCGGTAAAGACAACCACGGAGTGGTTGAATTTGCATATAACAAATTTATATTCAACCACTCCGTGGTTGGTGATAAATGAAATTTCACATCACACCGGGTTTCACCCGGCGCTATTCGTATTGAACCCCTTAACAGGGGTTCTGCGATAATTGCATCCAAATTTTTCAACTCTTAATTCGCATGATATATTAATCTGCCTATCAGAAAGGTTCGTTGCTATAACATAATCTGATTAATTCACCACCAATTGCGCCTATTTCGGTACTCTGCCACTGAAGCGATGATACATAACTACTCACATCATCACATCATCAAGCATTCTTTACTTTAAAAATGAAATTATATCCTCATCACCGGGAGGATTTATGCGATCTTTATCCTGCTTTTTGATAATTCAGGAGGTACAAATATGTATTTAACGCCTCCATGATAATATGGTTTTATTGAACTTCCCTTACTTATTATTATTTTTAACGGGTGTTTATCAAAAAAAGAAATCACAACCATGGTTAAGAAAGATCACATGGGATTGATCTTGTTAAAATACTGCAACTTTACAAATAAGCGGAGAACCTTGGTATTGTTGATGCTTTCGCTTTTCTCCTGCACAATAATTGGTAATGTTTCCGACAGTTTGCAATCGGCATTCAATTCCCAGACCGGTATGCAGCAAATAGAAACGGGAATCCGGCTGTGTTACGGGCTGAGCGATGAACCTGAAAAAATGCTGCAAACCTCCTTATCTTTAATCGGGAAAGTCAAAATAAGCAAAACAGATCCTTTAGTTACCGCCAGGATTTACAGAGCCATTGCTGATGCCTACTATTATTGCAATCAGCTTGAGAATTCAAATGAATATTTGTTGAAGGCTATTTCCATGGCTGAATCAAATGACGGCAACCTGGAGTTTCTGGCTGAGGCTTATAACGACCTTGGACTGAATTATAGAAACATCGATGAAAATGAGAAGGCTTTGGAGCATCTAAACAAAGCTGTTGAACTAAACAGAAGTCTGAACCGCCCGGATATGCTGGCAGATGCCATCAGCAACCAGGCAGCGGTTTATCATTCCATGGGACAATTTGAGAAAGCGATCAACCTGTTTACCGAAGCATACGAGATTGACCTGTCTACCGGGAATAGTAAAAGCCAGGCTTCATCACTCAATAACCTGGGCAGGATGTATGTAGATTGGGGTAAATACGAGACAGGAATAGAATTCTACCGGCGCTCACTTGCCCTCCTTGATACAGTTACCGACAGAAACCTTTTAAGTGTAAGGTATAATAATATTGGACTGGCATATCAATTAATGGGAAATCACACAGATGCCATTCAGTGGTTGAAAAAAGCCATGGTTTACGACATGGAACAAAACAATGAACTGAATATTGCCAAGCGGCAATTCAACCTGGGTGCCTCCTACTTATCGTTGAATGATTTTGGCAATTCGAAAAAATACCTTGAACAGGCGGAACGATTTTTTACCGGGCTTGATCTGCCTTCTTATCTGACCAATGTATATGGGAAACTCGGAGAACTTCATCAAAAACAACATGATTTTTCAGGTGCAGAATCGTATTATCTGAAATCGGCTGAAATGGCAGAACGTGTAAATACACTTCCTGCTAAAGCCTTTGCCAGTAAATACCTTTACAATTATTATAAAACAACTTCCCAACCTGCACAAGCGTTAAAATACCTCGAAATACTGACCAGTACCAATGATTCTGTATACAAGGTTGAAACAGCCAGGCAGATTGCAGAACTCGAAAAAAAATACCAGACTGAGAAAAAAGAAAATGAAATTCAAAGGCTTGAAGTTGAGAATGAAATGCGGAGTAAAGAACTTATCTACAGAAAGAGGGAAAGGAATCTTGCTTTTGCCGGATTGCTGCTGCTGTTTATTTTCTCAACCTCAATTTACTACCTGTTCAGGAGGGTAAAAGCCCAAAAAACAACACTCAGCAAACAAAATGATGAACTGGAACGCCTGAACAAAACCCTGAATCACTTATTCGGCATCATCTCGCACGACTTGCGCAATGCCACGGCGGCATACCAAAGCAGCGCAAAGATCATCAGTCATCATTTACATGCCGGCAACCCGGAAAAACTGCTGCCCCTGGCCCCCGAAATAGGCAAAAATGCACACCAGCTGTCGGTTATGCTTGAAAACCTGCTCAACTGGTCGGTTATGCAGATTAAAGGAGTTCAACCCGAAAAAACCACCATCCGGATCAAAGACGAAATAGAAAAAATTGTTCTCCTTTACAGCGAACAGTTGAAATCAAAAAACAACCAAATCCAGGTTGAAATGAGTAACGAGCAAATCTGGTGCGACCCCGAAAGTTTTAATCTGGTGATCCGCAACCTGGTTCATAATGCCATAAAATTTACTTCCCGTGGTGAGATCAGCCTTAAAGCTTTCAGTAAGAACGGGGCGACTACAATCATGGTAAAAGATACCGGCTGCGGGATGGATGGCGACATGATCAGGAACCTCAGGCAGAAAATCCCTGTAAATGCAAAACCGACCCATCCGGCTGAAAAAGGAACAGGCCTGGGATTGCTCATGGTTGCAGAACATATTGAAAAAAACGCAGGGACCTTTCAGATTGATAGTTCCCAGGGTGAAGGCACCTGTATTTACATCACTTTTCCAAACCACAAACCATGAGCATCCGGGTTTTTATTGTTGAAGACGAAACCATCCATCTCGAAGCACTGAAAATCTCTGTGGAAGAGGCAGGAATGGAACTGGCAGGCGAATGTAAAGACGCCGACAGCGCTTTTGATCTCATAAAAAAACAAAAACCCGATGTGTTGCTGGTAGATATCGCGTTACCGGGAATAAACAACGGAATAACACTTGCTGCCAGGGTGCATGAGGAACTTTCTATTCCGCATATTTTCATTACCTCATTTTCGGAAGATAAAATCATCGAACAATCGGTTGCCACCAAACCTGCCGGCTACCTGCATAAACCTGTTGAACTGGTAAACCTGAAAGCTGCAGTGCAAATTGCCCTGGAAAGTAAAGAAACGGCAGATTATAAAACAGGAAGTGGCAATACGGACCCTTTTGTATTTGTGAAAATTGGGGACAAACTGGTGCGGGTCAATTTGAATGATGTGTTGATCGTAAGGGCTGACGGTGATAACTGCATTGCCCTGGTTACCGGAACAAGGGAATACATCAGCCGCTCCACCCTGAAAGAAATCAAAAAGCAACTGCCAACCGGCTTTATTCAATGCCACCGGGCATACTACATTAATCTCAACCACCTCGATTCGTTTAACGAGCGCGAACAAACGGCCTGCTTAAAAGGTCATCAGGCTCCTGTAGCCAGGAATTTCAGAAAGCAGTTCCTGGAATCCATTAAAAAAATATGAGCCGAATACCTTTCACCACATAAAATCAACCTTCTGCCACGCTGATTGCGCATATCAGCCACAAGCTCCGGATTTGACGCAAATGCTTCCCTATTTTTGACGGGTAAACGATGCATGATGAGTCCTGAAAAGGATATTAAATGTATCGTGATCAATAATATCATTTCAATAATTAAATACCTGTGCAAATGAAATCCATCGCATCCATCTTAATGTTGCTGTTGACTGCGGTAATGGCAAAGGCTCAAACCTACCATTGGGAGCAATCAGGTTCAGATATTCAACAAGGAAATAAAAAACAATTTGGCTACTCGGTGAGCCTGAGCGACGACGGGTCAACCCTCGCAGTTGGTTCTCCAAATATAACAGCGCAAGGTCAGGTTCATGTTTACAAAAAACAAGGGAATGAATGGGTCCTTTCCGAAATCTTTGATGGGGATCCCGAAATGGCTGGAGAGCAGTTCGGGCATGCGGTCAGTTTAAATGCAGATGGAAGCATCCTTGCGATTGGGGCAAAATCGAGAAATTGGGACAGCTTTGGTAAGGTAGCCAATGCCGGTCATGTCGTGGTGTATGCATACAATGGTAACCAATGGGTACAAATCGGACAGGACCTCATCGGATACCTGACGGGAGAAAACTTCGGGAGCTCTGTGAGCTTGAGCGCCGATGGAAGCAGATTGGCCATTGGTATCCGCGGAAATAACAATACCAGCGGCAGTGTAAAAATTTTCCAATATACAGGGGGTACCTGGGTGCAACTGGCAGAAGATATTAATGGAGAGGCTGTACAGGATCACTTTGGTTATGCTGTCAGCCTGAACCACGAAGGCAACAGGATAGCCATTGGGGCAATATATAACGATGGTGCTGGCAATAATGCAGGACAGGTATGTGTTTATCAATACAATGGCAGCAGTTGGGTTCGTCTGGGGCCTAAGATTGAAGGGAAAGTTCAAGAAAACCTGGGCCATTCAGTCAGCCTGAGTTCAGACGGCAGTAAAGTGGCCATTGGTGTTCCTTGTGCTGCGCCAAACCGAACCGGTGGTGCCAGGGTATATGCTTATTCCGGCGCGACGTGGGTCCAGTTGGGAGATGACATAGCCGGAGTAGCTATATTTGACGAATCCGGAACATCGGTAAGCCTGGCAAATGACGGCAATACAATTGCCGTTGGGGCGCCATATAATGATGATGCCGGCGACAATGCAGGCCAGGTTAAGGTTTATCGTTATGAACATAATGAATGGCAACAAATCGGCAATGATATTGACGGCAAGTCGTCCGGAGACAATTCGGGTTATTCGGTAAGCATAAGCGGCAATGGCGAAAATATTGCCATAGGATCACCCATAATGAGTACTTATAACGAGATTAGCCATGTGCGTGTATTTTCGTTGTCATCCGGCCCGGCAGCCCCGACAGCAAAGGATGCAACCAGTATTACTTCAAATTCTTTTCATGCCAGCTGGTCACAGGTGGCCAATGCAGACTTTTACAGGCTTTATGTGTATCGAAAAATAAGGATTGGAAATAATTACGTGTGGTCAGTTTTGTCCGGCTACAATGGCGAAAACATCAGAGCCCTGGGCACTACAGTTAGCGGATTGACAGGGGGAACAGAATACAAATTCAGTGTTTCTGCAGTGATTGTTCCCGAAGAATCACCAAAATCAAACGAAGTTTTTGTTGTTACCACCCTTACAAACCCTGTTGCCGAAGAAGCCTCTGAGATTACCAAAACCTCTTTCAGGGCTGGTTGGGGAACCGTTACCGGGGCCACAGGCTACAAACTGTATGTTTGGGAAAAAGCCGGGATGCAAAATGTTCCGGGCTATGATGGAAAAACGATTACCGGAACTTCTGAAACAGTTACCGGTTTGTCACCGGGAATCACATACCAATTCAAAGTAAAAGCCTTTTCCGGCAATGCCGAATCTGATTTCTCCAATATTATCAGCGTCATAACAACCTCACCCGACCAGTATACGGTGGCCGTTTCTGCTAGTCCCGCTGCCGGCGGAACTGTCAGCGGCGGTGGAAAATTTGACGACGGTACCAGTGTAACTGTTTCGGCTGTGCCCAGCACAGGATATACCTTCCTGAACTGGACCGAAGGAAGCACGGTGGTCTCCTCTTCACAGAACTACACCTTCACCCTGAATGCCAACAGAACGCTGAAAGCCAATTTT
>CAZUBW010000137.1:0-6204 GCA_964618645.1 uncultured Bacteroidales bacterium
TTTCTAAAACCCATCCCCTGGCTTGTCGTTTTTGTATTATTGGCGGTGGGGTCTAACTTCAGTAACCTTATCACGACATACGAGTATGGGAAATACTCCATCCGCGGAAAATCAGAACTTTCTGCCAATGCCGAAAACAAAACTTCAGGACTCGATAAGGATTATGCCACCCAATGGAGCTACGGCATAGGTGAAACTTTTACACTGCTTATCCCCGATCTGATGGGAGGTAGTTCCACCGGACAGCTGAAAGCTGGTTCGCATACATACGATTTTATAAAAAGCCGTTACGGCGCAGGTGAAGCCAAAAAATTCGCAGCCAATGCCCCACTATACTGGGGAAAACAACCCGGAACTTCAGGACCTGTTTATGTTGGCGCTGTGGTTTTTTTCCTTTTCATACTGGGCATGTTCATTGTTAAAGGCCACATCAAATGGTGGCTTTTTGTGGTTACTGCCTTTTCCATTGTGCTGGCATGGGGCCATAATTTCAGCCTTTTCACAAACTTCATGTTCGACTACTTCCCCGGGTATAATAAATTCAGAAGCGTAACCATGACGCTCATCATGGCTGAATTTGCCATGCCCCTGCTGGCCATACTGGCTGTTAAAGAATTGCTTACCGGTGAAATTCCCAAAGAAGTTTTTATGAAGGTCCTAAAGATTACTGTTGCCGGTTTGGGAGGACTATTGCTGCTGATCATGGCCATCGCCGGCTCCTTTGATATGACATCGGCTTATGATGAACAGTTTATTTCGCAGGGATTGGGTGAACTGGTTGATAACCTGCGCATGGACCGCCTGGCAATGCTTCGGGCCGATGCCTTCCGTTCCCTCATATTCATTGCACTTACCGCCGGACTGATTTACATGGCCTATCTGAAGAAAATACGGCTGAATATGCTGATTGCCGGCCTTGCCCTGCTGATACTGGTTGACCTGTGGCCTGTCAATAAACGATACCTCAACAGCAAGGACTTCGTTACCAAAAAAGAAGATAAAACCCCCTTCACCCCCTCCACAGCCGACATGGTCATTCTGAGAGACAAAGACCTCAGCTACAGGGTACTTAACTGGGCTGTCAGCCCCCTGCAGGATGCCAGTACCTCATGGTTCCATAAATCGCTTGGGGGTTACCACGGTGCCAAAATGCGGCGCTACCAGGAATTGTTCGAAAACGCCATACAACCAGAGGTCATGCGCTTATACGGCACCTTGCAAAAACGTCCTGTTATGGAAGCCATCGACAGCACCATGGCCACCATGAATGCCCTCAACATGCTTAACATGCGCTACTTTATATACGACCCAGAGGCTCCGCCATTGGTTAACCGCAACGAGCTCGGGAACGCCTGGTTTGTACAGGATATCCTCACAGTTCCCAATGCCGATGCCGAAATAAGCGCCATTTCCAGTTTTAACCCATCCAAACAGGCTGTTGTGGATGAACGTTTTATGGCCCATCTCGACGGGTTCAATGCAACGGCCGACACTTCAGCCAGCATTCGCCTCACTGAATACAGGGCCAATTACCTTAAGTATGCCGCAACAACATCGGCAGAACAGCTGGCAGTTTTTTCGGAGATTTTTTACGACAAGGGCTGGCAGGCTTATATCGACGGCGACCCGGTTCCACATTTCAGGGTGAATTACATCTTAAGAGCCATGCGCATCCCGGCAGGCAATCATACGGTGGAATTCAAATTCCATCCCAAAAGCTATTTTGTTGGTGAAAAAGTATCCCTGGCAAGCTCGCTTCTGCTGCTGCTGACCATACTTGGCGCCGGATTTCGTGAATGGAAGAAAACTAACCCGGAAGAAGCGTAACGCGGTAAAATGGGAATTTACAGACAGACACTGACTAATACCGGTCGAGCCAGCGGTATCTCCGTGCTGTATCGCCAAATTTGGCGGTGAGACATATTTCGTGCGAACCATACGTCATGGTGGTAATCCGGTCAAATCCATAGTCATATGAATACCCGAAATAATAATTGCGGTATTTCACACCGGCCATGGCAATGATATCACCGGTAGTCCTGCCGGATACACCAAACCAATATTGACGCCTGTAGTAAGCCTTAATGGAAAACTCTGCCTGCACCCTCAACTTTTCATTAAAAAGTAACAGCATGGAAGGTTCATACTCCCAAGTGGTTTGCCGCGAACCCGAAAGCCGGTAGTCGGCTAACAGATAATAGTGGCGTAAAAGTCTGACCTCTTCTGATGCCTTGTACTCGGCATTGTTTCCAAGTTTAAGTTTCGACTGAAAAACCTGGCAGGCCGCGAAACCTATATGGTATTTTTCGGTCATATAGTTTATCCCCACACCGGCATCAGGTACAATCGTTGACTTACCTATCAGCCCATTTAACGGGTCATCTTCATGCTTAAGCGCTGCCCTGTCCTTATTTATCCGGTACTGGAAAAAATTGCCCGTAAGTCCAAAGGATAACTGGGCATTCCGGATAAAAATATGATAGGCATAACTGGCCTGCCCACCGGTACGTTCCACAGCGCCATTAATATCGTGGTAAACAATACCTCCCAGGCCAACACGACCTTTGGTCGCCTTACGGAAACTTGCCTTCCCGTTTCCAGTCTTCAGGCTGTAACTTCTTTTAAGTATCCTTCCCTGCGCGCTGAATATGTATGAACTTGGCGTATACTGGGTTAGTCCTACCCATTGCTTCCTGGCGGCCAGGTTCAAAACAGTCCGTCCGTCATATCCGGCTACAGAAGGATTTACAAGAAATTCATTCGAAGTATACTGGCTAAACTGCGGTAATTGCTGCGCGTTTGAGGTAATGGTATTTCCTGCCACGGCCAGTAATGTCAGCAGCACAAATATAATGATACTCCCAGGGTTGTATTTGTTGGATACCTTCGGCAAACTTTCGGGCTTTTGGTTTTGTTATTGTACATAATACGTAAACGCCCCCAAAAGGTTCTGGTATCAGCACTTAACCGCTACTATAACTATAAAAAACATCACGTGCCTTTCATCTAACGAATGATGGTTACAATACCCGTCAGCGGCGAATCTCCTTCGCCGGTATTCAATTCAATGATATAGTAATAGGTGTCAACAGGCAGCTTCCTTCCCCTGGAATCCTCTCCGTTCCAATACTCAGGGCACCCACCTGTACACCGGTAAACCAGATTCCCCAGGCGATCATAAACCTGTATCACCCCGCCGGGATATACCTGGTAAAACGGTACCTCGGTTCCATCCTCAATCATATAGGTGATCTCCCAGGTGTTATTCGACTGATCGTCGTTTGGCGTAAAAGCCGTAGGTATATTCAGACAATTACTGTGCTGGGCCGTTAGCTTCAACGTGGTATCGGAAACACAGCCTTTGGCATCGGTAATGGTAACGGTATAAAAACCTTCCTTTACATTGTCGAGTAATGAATCGGTCTCTGATTCATAATCCTTCCAGGTAAAGGAGTATGCCCTTGTACCTCCAACAACATTTATTGCCAGTACTCCGTTCTCCCAATCGGGACAGAATGGCTCAATGGTGTATTCATTGTCACGCAATATCTGTAGTTTTTGTGGCTGTCTCACAGAAACCAGGGTGTCTGCCCGGCAATTCCTGGCATCTACTACCTCGAGCTTGTAAGTGCCCGCCACCAGATTGGAAACCGAAACACCGGATACAATGCTGTCATTCCAAATAAAACGTTGTGTTCCGGTACCACCCTCGGCACCGAGTTCAACATAACCATTACTTTCGCCATAACACCTGACCTCCGTGACGGTAAAGCCGGGTATCAATGGTTCGGGGTCAGCAAAACATATACTTTGGGCACCTTCACACCCATCATTGTCAATTACCGTTACTGCGTATGTTCCTTCCTTTAGCCCCTGGTAAGAAGCTGTTTCCGGACCTCCATTATTCCAGGTATAATGATAAGGGGCAATGCCATCTGTGGCATTGGCCATCAAATGACCGTCTGATGCTCCATGACATGAAATGGAATCGATGACGATAATGTCCAGTTTTACCTCCGTGTTTTGTACTATGGTGGCTGTATCTTTTACTTCGCATAGATTCTTATCTGTGACAACCAGCGAATAGGAACCCGGACTGAGATCGGCAAGTTCTGCCACTGTGAATCCATTGCTCCACTGGTAACCATATGGCGAAAGACCTCCTGAAACCACTGCGCGTGCAGTTCCAAGCCGTGTTCCTTTGCAATTGACATTGGCGCTTTCGATTTGCAGGTGCAATGCCTGCGGCTCGGTAATGGTAACCTGCCGGGCAACTTCGCAATAATTGGCATCTTTAATCGTTACCACATAATCTCCTGCTGACAGGTCTTCTTTATATCCCGTGTTGCCGTCTATTATTGTGCCATCACAGGTCCATTGATATTCATATGCCGGAGACCCACCCGCCGGTTCAATATAAATCATTCCATTGTCTGACCCGGCACAGGAGATACCATAACCATTGTAATCCGAATGGGCCAATGAATCAATTATAAGTAAAGGCGGCTGCGTAATTGCAATCGTGTCTTTCTGCTGACAACCCAGACCATCTGTAACGGTTAAAATATAAGTGCCGGCTGATAGGTTATATAATTCCTTTGAAGCCGCAGCATCATGCTCCCAGGTGTACTGATAATCAGGAGGAGTGCCTCCCGAAGCCTCAACCTTAATGTAACCTGTAGTATCACCATTGCAGTTAAGCTGATGATTGCCGGTATGTGATGCCGAAACATCCGCTGTAATGACAATCTCACCGGGTTGAAGCAATTCAAAGGTTTCCTGTGTGGCGCAATTGTATTTATCGGTAACCGTTACCTTGTAAATCCCTCCCGATATATTCACCTGGTTTCGTGCAAAGGTATCCGTAATGGCGCCTCCTCCTGATGCCTCCCATTTATAACTATAGGGTTCGTTGTGGCCGCCTTCCACCTGATTAAGCATGATGCTGCCATCGTCCGATCCAAAACATCTGACATTATAGCCGCCTGTATACTCCGAAACAGTACTTTGCATTATCTGCACTGAATCGGGTTGATTCATTTCCTGGAACTGCATGCCTTTGCATCCAAAAGCATCGGTATAGTTAAGCTGATATAAACCGGCAGGAAGATTTGATAAGGTATCAAACAACTGATTGTGTGTGAAAGTAGTATCAAGTCCCGGCCCCAGCAGTTCATAAGAAACTGTAACCGGAGAATCTGTGTTAACTAAATACAGCTGCCCTGAATTCTCCCCATGACACTTTATCTGGTATGACCCATATACCGGCTCAGGGATGAGAATCACATTAACTGCACCCGGTTGTGAAATCTCCTTATTGGTAGTCCTTACACAACCGTTGGTATCTGTTACCCTTAGTATGTAATTACCATCTCTGATATTGAAAAGGGTATCGCGATACATAGGCACATCGAGCGAATAATCCATAGGCACTGCCATCCAGGCATAAGCATATTCCTCAGTGCCTCCGCTGGTTATAGGCCCAAGCGTTCCGTCGGCACCATGACAACTCAGCGTATCTATTACTTCTATTTCCAACGCAAGTATGTCGGGCTCGGTAAGCACAAATACCGAATCGTCCATACATCCCAGTTTATCCTCAATGGTCACTGTGTAAGAGCCTGCTGTCAGGTTTGAAATCTGTCTTGTTATTCTTCCGTTGCTCCAGGTATACGTTACATGACTGTCATTGTATGCCTCGAACGCAGTGATACCCCCTTGCGGATTCAACTGTATGAATCCGTTGTTTTCGCCATGACACCTGATATTTCTGCCCCCGATAAATGTTGACACGGTATCGGTGAAAACCCTAAGAGACGGCGCTACCCACACATAGGCAGTATCACTGATTCCCGTACATTTTTCATTTTCACCTGATGCAAATCGTATATAGGGCGTAATGATGAACTTAACCAGCCGGGCGCTATCGGTGCTGTTTACGATGGTATTGGTTAAAACCGTTCCCCTGATCAACCCACCATTGACAGGATCTGTAACCGTAACTCCTGCCGGATACTCAGTGTTATAGCGTAGTTTAACCGGGCGTGTCGGACCTGTCGGACTATTCAATGTAATATTTACCTGGAAACCCGTGCATAGGGTATCCTGTTTTGGTGTTACCACCACTTTTGCAGTTGGCTCTACCCATATATAGGCCGTATCGTTTATGCCGGTGCACTTTTCAACGTCCGATCCGGCTTTTCG
>CAZUBW010000138.1:0-6113 GCA_964618645.1 uncultured Bacteroidales bacterium
CTGCCACTTTTAGTCTGCTGAGCGGAGTCGAAGCATGCCACTGCCACTGCCACTGTCACTGCTACTGCCACTGCCACTGCCACTGCCACTGCCACTGCTACTGCCACTGCCACTTGTCTTGGTTCTTGGCTCTTGGCTCTTGGTTCTTGGCTCTTGGTTCTTGCCTCTTGCTTCTTGCTTCTTGGCTCTTACTTCTCTATATTTGCCATAACGAATAAAAACAGGAATACATGAAAAAGATACTTTTAATGTTGGGCCTCGGACTGTCCTTTTGCCTGCAGGCACAGGATATCATGGTCAACGTTACCGGGCGCGACGTGTTTTCACTCAATGGTAAATGGAATTACATAGTGGACCCATACGAAAACGGGTATTACGATTACCGTTATGAGCCCTTCGACAAAAATCCCAATCCCCAGGGCGGGTACTTTCTCGACAAAAAGCCGGTTGACAAAACCGACCTGGTTGAGTACGACTTTGATCATTCGCCAACGCTTATGGTTCCGGGCGACTGGAATTCGCAGGACGACAAATTGCTTTATTACGAGGGCACGGTGTGGTATCGTCGGTTGTTCGAGTACACGCCTGAGAAGGTTGATAACCGTATATTTGTCTATTTTGGCGGTGCCAATTATGAAGCCGATGTTTACCTGAACGGGAAAAAGCTGGGTACACATACCGGGGGGTTTACCCCTTTTAACTACGAGATTACCAGCATCCTGCGCCAGGGAAAAAATTCGCTGGTGGTTAAAGTTGACAACAAGCGCAGGCGCGAAGGAGTTCCCACGCTGAACACCGACTGGTGGAATTATGGTGGCATAACCCGTGATGTTTTCGTGGTGGAGGTTCCGCAGACCTATATTGCCGATTATTTTATTCAGTTGGCCAAAGGTAGCGAAAACAAGGTTTCGGGCTATGTAAAGCTTAACGGGCCGGGAAAGTCGCAACAGGTAACCATCGAAATTCCTGAGTTGAAAAGCATAACCACGTTTACTGCCGATGAGCAGGGCGTGGCCAGGGTTGATATTCCCCTGAAGAAGCTGGTCAGGTGGTCAACGGTGAATCCAAAACTTTACGAGGTTAACATTTCCACTGGAAGTGAAACCGTTCATGAGAAGATAGGCTTCAGAAGCATTGAAACCGCAGGTACGGAGATATTGCTCAACGGAGAGCCCATGTTTTTACGGGGCATTTGCATACACGAGGAAAATGCCATGCGGGGCGGAAGAGCCTATTCGGTTGAGGACGCTAGGCTGCTGCTGGGTTGGGCCAGGGAGCTGGGTTGCAATTATGTCAGGCTGGCGCATTATCCGCACAGCGAGTATATGGCCAGGGTAGCCGATGAAATGGGCATATTGGTTTGGGAAGAAAACCCGGTTTACTGGACCATACAATGGGAAAACCCCGAAACCTTTGCCAATGCAAAAAACCAGCTGACAGAGCTGATTACGCGCGATAAAAACCGGGCTTCGGTAATTATCTGGTCGATGGCCAACGAAACACCGGTTAGTGAAGCACGTACCGATTTCCTGCGCAGGCTAACCGAACATGCACGTTCGCTCGACAATACCCGGTTGATTTCCGCGGCGCTCGAAGTGCACCGCGATCCGGCCAGGCCAAACGACCGCATTGTCGAAGATCCTTTTGCCGAATATACCGACATTGTTAATTATAACGAATATGTAGGCTGGTACGACGGATTGCCACCGCTATGCGACAACGTAAACTGGGTTATCAAATACAATAAGCCGGTGATGATCAGCGAGGTTGGGGCGGGCGCTTTGCAGGGATTGCATGGCGATGCGCTGACACGGTGGACCGAGGAATATCAGGAAGATCTTTTCAGGCGTAACATGGCCATGCTCGATAAAATTCCCCAGTTCAGGGGTGTTTCGCCCTGGATTTTGTGCGATTTCCGGTCACCCCGCAGGCACCTGGCAGGCATACAGGACGGTTGGAACCGGAAAGGGCTGATTGGTCAGAATGGTGTAAAAAAGAAAGCCTTTTTTGTGCAGCAGGATTTCTATCTGAAAAAGAAGGAGCAATACAACGGCCGGTAGGCAATTTTCAGGTATTGAAAATACCTTTTTTCCGGAACAGGGTATATAACACCGTTAGCGTTAGCACCGACGACAGCAAATCGGCAACCGGTCCGCTGGCCCAAACGCCATTCAGACCGTAGAATCGCGGCAGGATAAGCAAAGCCGGGATAAGGAAAATGGCTTGCCTTGTGAGCGACAGAAATATGGAAATTTTTGCCTTTCCTATTGATTGGAAGAAGGTGGTGGTTACCATTTGGAAACCAACGATGGGGAAGAGCAGCAGGTTTATGCGCATGCCGGTAACGGTAAGGTCAATCAGCTGTGCGTCAGAAGTAAAAGCCAGTGCTATTGGGCGGGGTATCAGTTCTGCCATGGCAAAACCAATGGTACTGGTAATGGTTCCGGCAACCAGGGTGAGTTTGAATACCCTGATCACCCGGCTATACTGACAGGCGCCGTAATTATAGCCGGCTATGGGTTGCATCCCCTGGTTAAAGCCGAGCACAACCATGGCCACCAGGTTGCCAATGCCCTGGATAATGCCAAAGGCGCCAATGGCAAAATCGCCGCCATAGATAGCCAGGCTTCTGTTGGTTACCAAAAACACCAGGCTGGCAAAGAAAAGCATAAAAAAGTTAGCCATGCCAATGGAAAAGATGTCGGTAATGATTTTCCATTTCAGCCGGAAGTATCCCGGCAGAAAGTGGATAAAGCTGACGACGTCGAAGAAATGAAAAAACAACCAGGTGGTACCGGTAAGCTGGGCCAGTATGGTAGCCAGTGCTGCGCCCCTGATGCCCCAGCCAAAGACAAAAATAAACAGCGGGGCCAGCACCAGGTTAATGCCCACGGTGATGAGCGTGGTCAGCATGGCTTTCCGGGGATACCCCGATGCGCGCATGATGTTGTTAAGTCCCATGTAAAGATGGGTGATGACATTACCGGCCAGGATCACCTGCATAAAATCGCGGGCATAGGGGTAGGTTTCGGCGCTTGCGCCCAGGGCAAACAGTATAGGTTTCAGTAAAAGGAGGGTGATAACCGATACGGCGATGCCGATGATGAGGTTCAGGCGCACTGTATTTCCGAGGATGAGGGTTGCTTCTTTCCGGTTATGCTGGCCGAGCCTTATCGACACCAGCGTGGCCGCTCCGGCTCCCACCAGTGCGCCAAAGGCTGCGGTTATGTTCATCAGCGGGAAGGTAAGGGCAAGGCCCGAGATGGCCATAGGGCCCACGCCGTGTCCGATAAAGATGCGGTCGATTATATTGTACAACGATATGGCAGCGGTGGAGGCAATGGCAGGCAGTGAATACTGAACAAGCAACTTACCAATCCGCTCCTGTGCCAACGCTCCCGGCTTGTTTTTATATTCCATCAACAATTGATTATGGCGGTGCAAATATCATAAAATTATTGGCAGGATCAAAGAGGGGGCTGGGTGCTGGGTGCTAGGTGCTAGGTACTGGGTGCGGGGTGCTGGTTCTTCGGTCTTCGGTCCTGCCGGTCAGGTTCGGTGTTTTGTTGTTCCATGTTGTTCAAAGTTGCTTTCTGAAACGCTACGGTCACCCTGAGTTAGTCGAAGGGTGACACCCTGTTATACTACATGTCATGCTTCGACTCACTCAGCATGACAACTGCATTACGTTTCCCGACCACTGCTGCCACTGCTACTGCCACTTGTTTTGGTTGTTCTCTTGCTTATTACTCAAGCTCTTGCTGATTTTGCTTGCCACTTCCCCTGCCACTGCCACTGCTACTTGTCCCTCGCCCCCTGTCTCTTGTCCCTCTTTTCCCGGCTCACTTTTTTTCAACTTTCAGCACCTCCAATTCAAAAAAACACTATATTTAACCTGGCAATAGCCAAAGGTTACCCAAAAACATAGTTTCTCATCTTTATTGGAAAAACGCTGAAAAAAGAGGCAATTAGCAGGGAAAGAGGGAACAGGCAGGAGGGAGTTAATTTTTCAGGGGAAATCCGAAATGGGACTGAGGAGCACGAAGTGCGCCTGAACGTGAAGTCAAACGGAAATGTATTTTTACCTAAAAGGCGCAACTGGACTAAGGTAGCGTGTTATTACAATAAGGATTTGATGTTAGGAAAATAGTGTTGGCGGAAGGGTTGGTTAGAACTAGGGATAATGTTGGATTAAGAAATAGTAAGATTACGTTAAATGGTAACAACAGAAACTATAATTATAACTGTGTATCCGGTAGTACATCGCAATGAAAAGCGTTTGAAACTGGGTTTTGCCTATAACAGTGATATTATACAGTTCGTAAAGGGAATAAGCGGAGCCAGGTGGAGTAAAACAATGCATGCATGGCACATCCCATATCAGGATCAATTCGAGGCAACACTTTCCAATTCTTTTCCCGATTGGGTTAAACTGCAATTCACAAACAATAAAGTTGAACAAGTCGGCAAAAGTAAAAAGCAGGCAGGTCCTGTTAGTTATGCAGGCAAGTGGAAAGAGTACTATAAGGCTTTTTGCGACACCATGAAGTTACGCAGGTTAAGTGATTCCACCCAATTGGTATACAGTGAATTCTTTGTTGAATTCTTGTCAAAGTGTGAGCAAGAAGACATAAACAATTGGCAATACAAACAGATTTATGCTTATGTTAAGAGTCGATCCCGGACTCTTGGTCATACAAGGCGTGTGCAAATGATGTCGGCTGTTAAGTTTTATTATGAGAAAGCTTTAGGCCGCGACAGGATGTTTTTCAACCTGGGAATGGAAGTAAACCAGGTAACCTTACCTGTATTTTTGTCATTTTCGGAGATAAAGGCTATTATTGAAAGAATACATTCATTTCATGATAAGCTCATCATTTTTTTAGCTTATCATGTTAATTTAACACCGGGTCAAATAGTGAAACTTACAGTTGATGACGTAAGGCACCCATTAATTAAGGTAAAGCTAAGCGGGAATGGGCTTGCTCTGAAATACCTCGAGGAATTGTGGCAGGCGCATGTACATAATTTAAAACCAGGGAAGTATTTATTGGAGTTACATAATAAGCCTTTGGATGGAGAAAAGCTCCGAAAGAGAGTATACAAGTTATTAATGTATTACCGGATAAAGGAAATATATGCTGAGCAATTGAAGAATGCTTTTATTACTTGTGATTTAGCTGAACAAACAAAGCGCATCTATCAGAGCAATTTCATGATTTTCCTGGAAAGCTTTCACTACAAGCATCCAACTGAAATAAGTAATGCAGATATAAAGGAATTTCTTTTATTATTCAGGCATAAGAGCAGTTCATCGCAGAACAGTATGATTAATGCTTTGAAGTTTTTCTTTAAGGCATTGTATAATCGTCAGATAGATGACAATATTTTGATCAGGCCAAGGACAGGGAACCGGTTACCGGATGTATTGGACAGAGATGAAATAGTGGCTATATATAAGCATATTGATAATCCGAAGCACAAATTACTGATAAGTTTAATATATTCAGCCGGGTTACGGCGAAATGAGGCCCGCAATCTGATGTTGAAAGACATCAATATTAAAACAGGGCAATTGTTAATCAGGGCCTCGAAAGGTGAAAAAGACAGGCTCACAGTTTTATCACCAAGAGTAGCAACTTTATTAAAAGTGTATTTAAAAGAAGTTAGTCCGGTTCGATATTTATTTGAGGGTGATAAAAAAGGAAGTCAATACAGTTGTTCCAGTATGGCCAATGTGTTAAAAGGAGCGGCATTAAGTGCAGGAATAAGGCGTAGGGTGCATTTGCATATGCTGCGGCATAGCTTTGCCACGCATTGTTTGGAGGACGGCATGGACATTCGTTATGTGCAGGAGCTCTTGGGGCATTTTAATTTGAAGACCACGGAGCGGTATACTCATTTAACAACTGTTACCATGAAGAAATTAAGGAGTCCGTTTGACCGGTTAGAGATGGATGACAATGGGGGTACTAATGATGATCTTCCACCCTGATAATTTACCAAATAAAAAATATCAGAATCTGACATATCGCCATTATATCAACAAGTTACAACCCAAAAACAGTAGCGCTATAATAATTATAACAACAATTGACTATATTTGAATGTTT
>CAZUBW010000139.1:0-5956 GCA_964618645.1 uncultured Bacteroidales bacterium
CATATGCCGGGGTTGAGTTTGTAATCGAAATACAACTCTTCCCCGTCAATTTTTACATCGAAATGGTAATTGTCGATTTGGCCGGGTAACGATTCCGCCAGATCGGCCAGCTTCAGATCGTGCGTGGCCACCATCGAAACTACCCCATAGCCTGTCAGCTGCCTGATCAGCGCTACCGATCCCGTGTACCGGTCGTTTGAATTGGTCCCCCGTAATATCTCATCAAGGAGCAAAAACACACGCTGGTTGTGCGCAGATTCCTTTATGATAGCCGCAAGTCTTTTCAATTCGGCATAAAACGAAGAGGTGTTGTCCTCCAGCGAATCGGATATACGCATGCTGGTAAATACTTTTACATGCGAAAGGGTGAACGCTGTTGCACAAACCGGGGCGCCTGCCAGGGCCAGCACTGCATTTACCCCGCAGGTTCTTAAAAAAGTACTCTTGCCCGACATGTTTGAACCGGTTACCAGCACAGTGGTGCCATCGCCTGGTATCTCCAGGGAGTTAACAATGCGGCGGCCGGCCGGAATCAACGGATGTCCTGCATTTTCGGCCTTCAGTGTAAAATATTCCGGAACAACAACCGGCATCACCCAGTCGGGATTGTTAAAAGCCATATTGGCAAAGCTCGATAACACTTCGAATTCAGCCATGGCAGCAAACCATGCCGGCATTGCTTCACATTGGTCGCGTTTCCATTTTTCCAGGGCCAAACACCAGTGAATATCCCAAAAGAAAAACAGGTTAAGCGGTATGGATACCATTACGTTCAGCCTCACATCGAGCCGGCTGACGAGCTTCGACAATTTCCGGATAAGTGCTGAAACCGCTGTTGTTCCTGTGAATGTGCCCTGCAGTGTCCTGAGTCCGGGTGATTGAAAGGTGCCTTTTTCAATCAACGCAATGGTGGCGGCATAAGTCTGCAGCATTTCCGAAGAACGGCTGACCTGGTTGTGGAGTTTTTCGATTTTACGGGCCTGGCTGAAATAGTAAAGAAAGTTAATGGCCACAACGGGCATCAGCAAACCCACCGGCAGATTAAAGGCAATTATCCATACGGTTACCAGCACGCCCAGCAAGGTCAATCCCAGGGTCACCATCCTCGTCCGCTTTCGCCTGCTGAACAGTGATTCGCTATTGGCCCATTTCACCAGCTCTGCAGGATCGTTACCTGCCTTATTATTGCTGTATCCCAATGTGATCAGTTGCTGCCGCCAATCGATTTGTGGCTTCAGCTCTTCAACAGCCTGCTGACGTTGCCCTATTTCGCTGATGGGGGCAGGGTCGCTGAGCCAAAGGGCCAGCCTGTCAGCGGCCGGTTTACTGGTGGTGCGGTTGATATACTGAAATAACGAGGCATTTCCGAATATGTCGAGGTCGTATGTATACGGGTGTTCGCGTTGCTGATACCTTTCACCGCCTGCAAAGGATGCGAAATTTCCTTCGAGGCATTCTTTTTCCCTCCGGTTAATAGTTTCGAGGTACCTGTTCGTGGCCTTTTGCTGTTCGGTTGCAGCATGCACCTTTACCAGTCCGCCAAACACAGCCATACACACTACCAGAGCCAGTATGGCGCCGGTAACGGTAAACGAAATAAGTACAAAGAACAGCACCAGTCCGCTTACGAAAGCAATGAGCCGGGCAACCGACAAGCGGTTTTCGCGCTGTTGCAAACGATTGGCCTGTTGCCCGAAGTTTTCTGCCCTTTCTTCATATTGTAAGGTTGGAGTCATATGCTGATCGGTTTTGAAGCTGGTAAAGCTAAAAAAAACCAGGCAACTTTTATTAACACTTCTAATCTTCCTGTAGTTACCATTATTTTTTTACATTTGCCGGTTCGGTGTTGTTCCTGAAAAACTGAACAGCAGGTAACCGGCCAGATTTATTGATTTATCAAGCAGTAGACGCATAATGGAATACAATTTCACTGAGATCGAAAAAAAGTGGCAGCAGTACTGGGAAGAAAATAAGTCTTTCAAAACGCCCGACGACTATTCACGAAAGAAGTTTTATATTCTCGATATGTTCCCCTATCCGTCGGGTAGTGGTTTACACGTGGGTCATCCCGAGGGGTATACCGCAACCGATATCGTTGCCCGTTACAAGCGAATGAAGGGCTTTAACGTTTTGCATCCCATGGGTTGGGATTCTTTTGGCCTGCCCGCCGAACAATATGCCATTCAAACCGGCACGCATCCGCGGATTACCACGCAAAAGAACTGCGACACTTTCCGGCGTCAGATAAAATCGCTTGGACTCGGATACGACTGGGACCGTGAGATCAGCACCTCCGATCCGGCTTATTACCGATGGACACAATGGATATTCATCAGGTTATATAATACCTGGTTTGACGATGTTGCGCAAAAAGGTCGTCCCATCAGCGAACTTCCGGTTCCGGCCAATATCGCCGCCAAAGGTGAAAAGGCTGAAAGGGAATATATTAACAGCAAAAGACTGGCCTACTACGATAATGCCCAGGTATGGTGGTGTGAGCATTGCCGTATTGTTTGCGCCAACGAAGAAGTGCTTACCGACGGTTCGCACGAAAAATGCGGAAATATGGTTATCCGCAAGAACCTTAAGCAATGGATGTTGCGCATACCCCTGTATGCCGAACGCCTGTTGAAAGGACTTGAAAGCGTTGACTGGCCTGAGGGTGTGAAAGATATGCAGCGAAACTGGATTGGCAAATCGACAGGTGCCGAAGTTGATTTTGAAGTGGAAGGGCTTACCCAAAAGCTAAGGGTATACACCACAAGGCCCGATACCTTGTTTGGCGCAACTTATATGGTAATTGCCCCGGAACACGAAATGGTGCGGGAAATGGTTACACCCGATTACAGCAGCCGGGTTGCAGAATACATCCAGGCAGCTTCCATGAAATCGGACCTCGACCGCACCGACCTGGCCAAAGATAAAACCGGCGTTTTCACAGGCCGTTATGCCATTAACCCGGTGAATGGTAAAAAAATCCCCATCTGGGTTGCCGATTATGTATTAATAGGTTACGGAACGGGCGCCATTATGGCTGTTCCGGCACATGATACACGCGACTTTGAATTCGCAGAGAAATTTGGATTGCCAATCGATTGTATCATGGATCCCAAAGATGCCGCTGACGACCTGCGTGAGCAGGTACTCAAAGGCAAGGCATGCTGGACCGAAGACGGTTTTTACATCAACTCGGCCAGCGAGGTTACAGGGCTTTCCATTAACGGGCTGACTAAGTCCGAAGGGATAAAAACCGTTATCACCTGGCTCGAAAATCGAGGGATTGGTAAGGCAACGGTTAATTACAAGTTACGCGACTGGCTTTTCAGTCGCCAACGATACTGGGGTGAGCCATTCCCGGTTATCCACTGGGAGGACGGAGCCATTGAGCTGGTCGAGGATAGCGAACTGCCGGTTACCCTGCCCGAGCTGAGCAAATACCAGCCCGGCGCTGACGGTGAATCGCCCCTGGCCAATGCAGGTGACTGGCTGGTGGTTAACAACAACGGACGGCGCGGGCGTCGCGAAACCAATACCATGCCACAGTGGGCAGGCTCGTGCTGGTACTACCTGCGTTTTATTGATCCGCTGAACGACAAAGAGCCCTTCTCAAAGGAAAAAGAAAATTACTGGATGCCGGTTGACCTCTACATTGGCGGCACTGAACATGCCGTGCTGCATTTGCTGTACAGCCGGTTCTGGCATAAGGTGCTGTTCGACCTGGGCATTGTCTCCACCGATGAACCTTTCCAAAAGCTTTTCAACCAGGGGATGATCCTGGCATTTGCCTATGAAACGGCTACCGGCGCCAAAATACCGGTCGACCTGGTCGAAGATCGCAATGGCAGGTTCTTTCATCGCGAATCGGGGGAAGAGCTGAAACAGATTGTGGCCAAGATGTCGAAATCGCTCAAAAACGTGGTCAACCCCGATGATGTGGTGAAACAATACGGCGCTGATTCACTGCGACTATACGAAATGTTCATGGGCCCGCTGGATGTGATTAAGCCATGGACGGATAACGGTGTAAAAGGCTTGTTTGGATTTCTGAACCGGGTTACCAGGTTTTTTGGTGAGGCATCCAATGTTGATGCTGCTTCAGACGATCCCGAAACGCTGAAGGGCCTTCACCAGACCATCAAAAAAGTGGGACAGGATATTGAAAACCTTCGTTTCAACACAGCCATTTCGCAAATGATGATCTTCACCAACCTTTGCATTAAAAAAGGAAAGGTAACGCGGCAAACGGCTGAGGCTTTTACCTGTGTGCTTGCTCCTTTTGCGCCCCACCTGGCGGAAGAACTATGGTCGGTTTACGGAAATAAGCCCAGCATAAGCCAGCAGGAATTTCCCGTTGCAAACGAAACTTATTTACAAGAAGATACGTTTGATTATCCGGTATCCTTTAACGGCAAGTTGCGGTTTAAACTTACCCTGCCTGCAGACATACAGGCAGCCGATGCCGAAAACGCCGTAAAGGAAGACCCCCAGTCGCATAAATGGATCGAGGGAAAACAAATTAAAAAGATCGTTTTTGTGCCCGGGAAAATTATTAACGTAGTAGTCGGGTAACATGAAAAAATTAGTAAAGGCATTTCTGATCGCCATTCCGCTCATAGCAGCAGGTGTTTTAGCGTATTGGTTTGTCATGCCCCGTTTAGAGGGCAATCATCAGCAGGGTGGCGTTGTCGATTCTTCGGCATTCTCCAAGCCGGTTCCGCGGTTATACGGGCTCGCTGTTGATTCTTTCCTGATCGAAAATGGTAAGATAGGTCGTAACGAAACGCTGGGCAAGGTGTTGAGCAAGTACTCGCTTCCGCAGCGGGCCTTTACGCAATTGCTTTTGTATGCCGACCAGGTTTTCGACCTCCGGAAAATAAAACAGGGAAACAGCTATACGGCATTTCTTTCGCCGGATACCCTTTATGCATTGCAGTACCTGGTGTATGAGCACTCCCCGGTTGACTATGTGGTATTCGACTTTACCGATAGTGTTGAGGTTTCGCTCCGGCAAAAGGATATCATCACCCGGCAGAAAAGGGCAAGCGGTGAAATAACCTCTTCGTTGTGGGAAGCCATTACCAAAAACAATATTAACCCGATGGTGGCCATTGAACTGTCGGAAATCTATGCCTGGACGGTTGACTTTTTCGGATTGCAGCCCGGCGATCATTTTTCGGTGGTTTATGATGAACTGTTTGTAGACACGGTTTCCATCGGACTCGGGCGTATTCATGCCGCCAGTTTTAACCATGTGGGTAAGGAATTGCTGGCCATACCTTTTACACAAGACAGTGTTGAAACGTATTACGATGCAGATGGAAACAGCTTACGGCGTGCCTTTCTGAAAGCACCGTTAAAGTATTCGCGAATATCTTCGCGGTTTTCCGGAAGCCGGCTGCATCCCATTCTTAAAATACGTCGCCCGCATTACGGGGTCGACTATGCTGCCCCGGTTGGAACGCCGGTGTATGCCATTGGCGATGGCCGGGTGATCATGAAAGATTATCAGAAAGGGGCAGGTCGCGTTGTAAAAGTACGTCATAACAGTGTTTATACCACTACCTATATGCACCTCAGCGGTTTTGGCAAAGACATAGCTATGGGAAGATATGTAAAACAGGGCGATTTGCTGGGTTATGTGGGCAGTTCGGGATTATCCACCGGGCCCCATCTCGATTTCAGGGTAACCAAGAATGGTTCGCCCATCGACCCGCTGAAAATGGAATCGCCCCCGGTTGATCCCATTAAACCTCACAATAAACTGGCTTTTGAAGACGCAAAACAACAGTCGGTTGACCTGCTGCAGGGCATTGATACCCAGGAACGCCTTGCCCAGGACCTCGTTAACGCAGGATTGCCGGCATTGGATTATTTGAAGTAATCCCGAGGCTGTGTAAAAAGCCCGATAATCGAAGCCGTCATTGCGAGAGGTCACCCCGAAAAACGGGGCATAATG
>CAZUBW010000140.1:0-5763 GCA_964618645.1 uncultured Bacteroidales bacterium
GTGGAATTGAAATTCACGAATCCCACATTGCTCCATTATTTTATTGATCCCTTTAATCGAACCAGTGTGGAATTGAAATGATAGTGACAACTTATAAAAGTCATCAGCTACAAGCGCCTTTAATCGAACCAGTGTGGAATTGAAATAGTATTTCAATCGTAGCCGAAAACGCTTTAATCGCTTCCTTTAATCGAACCAGTGTGGAATTGAAATCTCGATGTTGTCAAGATTACCCTTCAGTCCCTGGCCTTTAATCGAACCAGTGTGGAATTGAAATGTACTTGTGGCGATTGATGGTTCTGTACATATGTACGCCTTTAATCGAACCAGAGTGGAATTGAAATACAGTTGATGGTTGTGTTGTTACTATCAAGCGTACCCCTTTAATCGAACCAGAGTGGAATTGAAATGAGAAAACGGCATATATCAAATACCAGGAAGAAAAACCTTTAATCGAACCAGTTTGGAATATTATATGTTACTTCTTCTTACGACGCTGGCAGGCCTGCCTGCCGAAGCCTCGGCGCAGGCAGGTCACAAGGACGCTGTCAGGTCTGTTCACCCATCAGCCTATTGCATTACTTCATCATTTAATTGTTAAAGGGGGTTGGTTAATACAATAAATTACATATTTTCGGTAACAAATACTGAATGAATCATTCTATATGCCCAGTGAAAAAACAGCTGCTATCATAGGCGCCGGCATCGGCGGCATCGCCACTTCCATTTACCTTGCCCGGAAAGGTTACAAGGTAACCATTTATGAAAAAAATGCCAGTCCCGGAGGCCGTTGCGGACAAATTGTGCGAGATGGACACCGCTTCGACCTGGGCGCCACCATTTACCTGATGCCCGGAATTTACCGGAAAATGTTTGAATCGCTGGGCATTGACATACAAAAAGGATTCCGCAAAATACCCCTGGAAACCCTCTACGAACTTTCCTTTGAAGATGGTACACAGTTGACCTTTACCACCGACAAGGCTAAGCTAAGGGAACAACTCGAGCACATTGAAAAGGGCAGCTACCCGAATGCCGAAAAACTGATTGCTGACGGATACCGGCTATTTCAGCAAGCCACCGACAACCTGCTGGGTAAAAATTTTTACCACCTGTTCCAGTTCATCACCCTCAAAAACGCACTGCTGCTGATAAAGCTAAAAACTCACCTCAAGCATATGCGCTATATCAGGCGTTTCTTTAAAAACGACCACCTCCGCAAAGCTTTTACTTTTCAGAACATATACGTGGGACAAAACCCTTACACTGCCCCGGCTTTGTTTTCCATGCTTCCCGCCGCTGAGCTCACCGAAGGATCGCTATTCCCCGAAGGAGGCATGTACGCCGTCACCCAGCAACTCATTGACACGGCCACAACACTTGGTGTCAAAATAATCTGTAACCAGCCAGTGATAAAAATCCTCACCGAAAACAAAAAAGCCACCGGTATCGTGCTCCAGAACGGAAGCACCATCAGGGCCGGCATTGTTGTTGCCAATGCCGACCTGCCATATGTTTACAGGGAACTCCTGCCCGACAGGTTTGCCTCGCAGCGGATTGAGAAGCTCCGCTACAGCTGCTCGGCCATTGTGCTGCATTGGGGACTCAGCAAGTCGTACCCCCAACTGAGCCACCACAACGTATTTCTATCGGCTACCTATAAAGACAACCTGAATAAGATCTTCCGGGACCATTCCCTTTCGGACAACCCCAGTTTTTACATTCATGCCCCCACACGTTCAGACACCGGCGCTGCTCCGGAAGGACACGACAGCCTTTCGGTGATTATTCCGGCCGGTCACCTTAACGAAAAAGATGACCACAACTGGAACGAGCTGAAGGAGGCAGCACGCGCATCGGTGATCCGAAGATTGCAACAAGCCGGATTAACCGATATTGACAAACACATCAAATTCGAAATTTGTTACCTGCCCCAAACGTGGAAAAGCCTTTTTAACCTTACCCGCGGCGCTACCTTTGGCAGCCTCGGCCATAACATTTTCCAGATGGGATACTTCCGCCCGCATAACAAACACCGCAAATACAACAACCTGTATTTCACCGGGGGCAGTACCCATCCCGGGAATGGCGTTCCGCTCGTTCTGCTCTCAGCCAAACTTACCTCCGAGAGAATTTTTAAAGATTACGGCGATGCATGAGTTATACCTGAACATATTCAACAAAATCGACTTCAAAAGGATAATCGATCACCCGAACATCCTTATAGCTGCTGCATTCTGGGACGAAGACCGTTACCTGGCGGCCAAAACCTGCTACCGGTATATGCGGGCCATTGACGACCTGATCGATTGCCACAAATCGGTTCATGCCGCCATAGACGAAGCAACCAAAGCAAAATTCATGGACAGTGTGCACCAATGGATTGCCGTGGCCCGTAACCAAGCTGAAACCACACCTGCAAACCACGAACTGATTGACACCATCCGGAAATTCCACATTCCGGTCTGGCCTCTCGAAGACTTTGCCAGGGCCATGATTTACGATATCGACCACTCGGGCTTTGCCACCCTCGACGATTTTATACAATATGCCCGGGGGGCCTCAGTAGCACCGGCTTCGGTTTTTGTTCACCTTAACGGACTCATCCGCAAAGGGGATACCTACCTTCCCCCTGCCTTTGATGTTAAGGAAACTGCCACACCCTGTGCCCTGTTCAGTTACCTGGTGCATATCATCAGGGACTTTCAGAAGGACCAGCTGAATAACCTGAACTACTTTGCCGATGATATTGTAAACCGCAACGGACTGGACGCTGACGACCTCAGGCGGATTGCCGGGGGAAGCTCCATACCCGGCGGTTTCAGAAATATCATCAGGGAATATTACGAGCTTGCCGGAACCTGGAAGGAACGGACTTTCGAAATAATGGAGAAAATTACCCCCCTGCTCGAACCCAGGTACCGGTTGAGTTTACAGGTTATCTTCAACCTCTACCTGATGGTTTATGAGCGTATTGATGCAGCCAACGGCAAGTTCACCACATCGGAGCTTAACCCCACACCCGATGAAATAAAGGAAAGGGTAATGGCTACCATTGAACGCTTTGAGGAATGACCCGTAGTCAGTCGACTTTGGTAAATTCGGCCGTAACATTGTCGGGTGCACCCCCACTGTTATCATCCACCACATAGTCAAAGGTGATGGTATTGTAGCTGCTGTTAATGGTTCCCGACCCGTAAACCGTGTAGTCGTCATCGGTGTTCTGATTGGGTATGATAATGCTTCTGCCGCTTACATTGGCCCGAACACTGATTCCTACTCCGTAAAAGTTGTCGATAATAACGCCGCTGGTATTGTCAGTGTCGATAGTGATACTGACCGTATAAACCGACATAGCCGAAGCAGTGGATTTGTAATACTCGCTTTCTTCGTCAACACTCCAGGTACCCTCGAGTTTTTCCAGGTCTTCGACGGATCCCAGCAGATCGTCAGCCACCTCGCACGAATGAAAGGCCAGCAATGCAGCCAACACAACAAAACCCGCGATAGAGGATCTTTTATACAGGATTGGATTTTTCATAGCTATTGAAAACAAATTGTTGAATGTAAGAACATGACCACCTTAACGAATTATGAGTCGCCGGCTACATATACGTTAATCCTGTCATTACGTTTAATTAATATTACCAAATTCATGCCAAATTCGTTTCAATGTGTTATTTTCGGTACCGGAAAAACAGACGTCGAATCATAAAACCTTTACCAATGAAAACAAACCGGATTATACTAATTGTTGTTGCAGTTATTTTGGTGCTGTTGGGTCTCAGGGGTTGCAGCGGATACAACAACCTGGTAACCTTACGCGAACAGGTTGAACGCGACTGGGCCAATGTTGAAAATGTATACCAGCGACGTGCCGACCTCATCCCTAACCTGGTGGCCACGGTAAAAGGATATGCCGAACACGAGCAGGAAACCTTTACCCAGGTTGTTGAAGCCAGGGCAAAAGCCACTTCCATAAATATTGATGCCGCCAACATGACCGACGAAGACCTTAAGCGTTTCCAGGCTGCCCAGGGTGAAATCAGCTCGGCCTTATCAAGGCTTATTGCCGTAGCCGAAAACTATCCCGATCTGAAGGCTAACCAGAATTTTCTTGAACTGCAGGCCCAGCTGGAAGGAACCGAAAACCGTATCAGCACCGAGCGGAGAAAATTCAATGAAACGGCTCAGCTTTACAATACCGCCATCAAAACCTTCCCCACGGTAATTTTTGCCGGCTGGTTCGGGTTTAAAGAAAGACCTTACTTTGCAGCACAAGAAGGTGCTGATGTAGCGCCAACAGTTGAATTTTAATGGCTCCCTGCATGAATGCCACAGATTTTTTTACACCCGAAGGCCGTCAGCTGATTGAACAGGCCATTCATGAAGCAGAGCAAAACACTTCGGGAGAAATCAGGGTACATGTTGAAACTGATTTCAAAGACAGTGTACTCGACAGAGCAGCCACGACCTTTGCCCGGTTAAAGATGCATAAAACCGAATTGCGTAACGGTGTGCTGATATTCTTTGGCATCAAAAACCGTCAATTTGCTATTTTGGGTGATGTGGGAATTAACCGGATAGTTCCACCCGGATTCTGGGACGAAACAAAATCCCTGATGGAGAGCTACTTTAAAGACGGGGCATTTGCCGAAGGGCTGGCCGCCGGCGTTAAAATGGCCGGGGAGCAGCTTAAAAAACACTTCCCCAGGCAAACAGGTGACATAAACGAATTACCCAATGAAATATCTTTCGATACCAGTGAATAAGTATTTTTCGTCACATACCCTGTGCCGCTTATTGTTGAGCCTTGTCATGGTTTCGGCCTGCTTTACCGTGCCGGCACAAACCCTCCCCGACCCCATGGTACCCTATAGGCTGGTGAATGATTTTACCGGCCTGCTCACCGAACAGGAACAAATTACCCTCAACAACAAGCTGCTTACTTTTAACAACGAGACTTCCACTCAGATTTATGTGGTGACTTACGACGATTTGCAGGGATATGATATTGCCGAATTCGCAAGCAAACTGGGTGAAAAATGGGGAATAGGCCAGGCCGGTAAAGACAACGGGTTGCTGATACTGGTAAGCCTTGCCAATAAAAAGGTAACCATACAAACCGGTTATGGCCTCGAAGGAGCAGTGCCAGACGCCATTGCCAAAAGGCTTGTCGGAAACGTGATAACCCCGAGCTTCAGGGAGAATAATTATTATGGCGGCCTCGATTCAGCCACCAATGTAATCATGTCGCTCACCCGTGGTGAATATGCTGCCGACGACTACCTCAAGGGAGGCGAGGTGGGAGGCATTGCCGCAGGTATTTTCTTTCTGATTTTTCTTGGAGCCATAATATTCAGTAGTTTTCGCAGTAAAAAGTATTATTCACCGAAGCATAACATTCCCTGGTGGCTGCTTATGGGAAGTGGCAGCTCACGAAACAGCGACTGGGGCAGCTTCACCTCGGGAAGAGGTGGCTTTGGCGGGGGTGGTTTCAGTAGTGGTGGCGGAGGTGGTTTCGGCGGCTTCAGCGGAGGCGGTGGCGGAAGTTTCGGAGGCGGAGGCGCATCGGGAGGATGGTAGCTATACAATTAACAATTAACAATTAGCAATTAACAATAGCCAGTCACCAATCACCAGTTACCAATCACCAATCACCAATCACCAATCACCAATCACCAATTACCAATCACCAATTACCAATCACCAATTACCAATCACCAATCACCAATCACCAATCACCAATCACCAATCACCAAT
>CAZUBW010000141.1:0-5760 GCA_964618645.1 uncultured Bacteroidales bacterium
GTAATCTCAGAGGCTTCTTCGGCAACAGGGTTTGTAAGGGTGGTAACAACAAAAATTTCGTTAGATTTTGGTGATTCTTCGGGAACGATCACAGCAGAAACACTGTATTTGTATTCTGTTCCCCCTGTCAATCCGCTAACGGTAGTGCCCAGGGCTCTGATGTTTTCGCCATTGTAGCCGGACAAAACTGACCAGACATAATTATTGCCAATTCTTATTTTTCGGTATACATAAAGCCTGTAAAAATCTGCATTGGCCACCTGTGACCAGCTGGCATGAAAAGAATTTGAGGTAATGCTGGTTGCATTTTTTGCTGTCGGGGCTGCCGGGCCGGAATGCAACGAAAATATACGCACATGGCTAATCTCGTTAAAAGCATTCATTTTGGGTGATCCTATGGCAATATTTTCGCCATTGCCGCTTATGCTTACCGAATGACCCGAGTTGTCTCCGGACGACTGGCCGTTAATATCATTGCCGATTTGCTGCCATTCATTATTTATATAACGATAAACCTTAACCTGGCCTGCATTGTCACCGGCATCATCATTAAATGGCGCCCCAACGGCAATTGTATTGCCGTCATTTGCCAGGCTTACCGATGTTCCGGATTCGTCAAATATAGCTACTCCGGCTATGTCATCTCCCAACTGGACCCACGTCGCGCCGGAATAAGCATATACCCTGGCACCACCGGTTCGGTTTGGCGCAGCACAAGGAACACCAATGGCCACTTTACTGCCGTCTGAACTCAGGCTGACTGAATGGCCCAGGTTTTCTTGTACTTTCCCTTCAATCTTAGGCCCCAGACGAACCCAACTGCTACCATTGTATTGATAAACACATACCTGTCCTGCATTATCTCCAGCGCCATCGTTAAACTCTGCTCCAATGGCTATCCTGTTGCCGTCGTGGTTCAGGCTGACAGCATAACCAAAACGATCCTGTACGGCCTCTCCATTAATATCTTCTGCCAATTGCACCCAGGTACCCCCAGTATATTGGAAAATTTTTACACTGCCGCTGGTATTGTTATTTCCGGAGATACCAATGGCCAATCTGCTTCCATCGGCGCTTAAACTCACTGAGTACCCAAAGTTTTCTCCCGTCAGGTATCCGATGAGGTCCTGTCCGATTTGTACCCATTGGTTACCATTGTATGCATACACCACGACATGACCGGCATTGGCTACCTTACCAAAGCTGTCCCAATTTCTCGATTTTGCCCCAATCGCAAGGATGCTTCCATCTGCATTTAAACTGACCGCATGCCCGAACTGCTCTCCAGCCATTTCGGGATCCCCATCAAAGATTTCGGAAAGGACCCATTCATTCCCTTGTTTTTTGTAAACATGAACCTGACCTTGCGCTGTTATATTTGGAGAACCAACTGCGAGGGTTGACCCGTCGTCGCTCAGGCTCACCGAGTAGCCAAATTGTTTTTTATTTCCTTGTTGAATATCTGAACCTGATTGCTCCCAATGGTAGGTTTGAGCCTTTGCCATTACCGCAGTCAACAGCAACATTAAGATGGATGCGATGGATTTCATTTGCACAGGTATTTAATTATTGAAATGATATTATTGATCACGATACATTTAATATCCTTTTCAGGACTCATCATGCATCGTTTACCCGTCAAAAATAGGGAAGCATTTGCGTCAAATCCGGAGCTTGTGGCTGATATGCGCAATCAGCGTGGCAGAAGGTTGATTTTATGTGGTGAAAGGTATTCGGCTCATATTTTTTTAATGGATTCCAGGAACTGCTTTCTGAAATTCCTGGCTACAGGAGCCTGATGACCTTTTAAGCAGGCCGTTTGTTCGCGCTCGTTAAACGAATCGAGGTGGTTGAGATTAATGTAGTATGCCCGGTGGCATTGAATAAAGCCGGTTGGCAGTTGCTTTTTGATTTCTTTCAGGGTGGAGCGGCTGATGTATTCCCTTGTTCCGGTAACCAGGGCAATGCAGTTATCACCGTCAGCCCTTACGATCAACACATCATTCAAATTGACCCGCACCAGTTTGTCCCCAATTTTCACAAATACAAAAGGGTCCGTATTGCCACTTCCTGTTTTATAATCTGCCGTTTCTTTACTTTCCAGGGCAATTTGCACTGCAGCTTTCAGGTTTACCAGTTCAACAGGTTTATGCAGGTAGCCGGCAGGTTTGGTGGCAACCGATTGTTCGATGATTTTATCTTCCGAAAATGAGGTAATGAAAATATGCGGAATAGAAAGTTCCTCATGCACCCTGGCAGCAAGTGTTATTCCGTTGTTTATTCCCGGTAACGCGATATCTACCAGCAAAACATCGGGTTTTTGTTTTTTTATGAGATCAAAAGCGCTGTCGGCATCTTTACATTCGCCAGCCAGTTCCATTCCTGCCTCTTCCACGGTAATCTTCAGCGCTTCGAGATGGATGGTTTCATCTTCAACAATAAAAACCCGGATGCTCATGGTTTGTGGTTTGGAAAAGTGATATAAATGCATGTGCCTTTACCCTGGGAACTATCAATCTGAAAGGTTCCTGAATTTTTTTCAATATGTTCTGCAACCATGAGCAAGCCCAGGCCTGTTCCTTTTTCAGCCGGGTGGGCCGGTTTTGCATTTACAGGGATTTTCTGCCTGAGGTTCCTGATCATGTCGCTATCCATTCCGCACCCGGTATCTTTTACCATGATTGTAGTCGCCCCGTTATTACTGGAAGCTTTAAGGATGATTTCGCCCTGCGAAGTAAATTTTATGGCATTATGAACCAGGTTCCGAATCACCAGGTTAAAACTTTCGGGGTCGCACCAGATTTGCTCGTTACTCATTTCAACCTGTATTTGGTTGTTTTTTGATTTCAACTGTTCGCTGTACAGCAGAACTATTTTTTCTATTTCGTCTTTGATCCGGATGGTGGTTTTTTCGGGTTGAACTCCTTTAATCTGCATAACCGACCAGTTGAGCAGGTTTTCAAGCATAACCGACAGCTGGTGTGCATTTTTGCCTATTTCGGGGGCCAGGGGCAGCAGTTTTTCCGGGTTGCCGGCATGTAAATGATGACTGATGATCTTTGCGCTGCTTTGGTATGCCGCCGTGGCATTGCGCAAATCGTGCGAGATGATGCCGAATAAATGATTCAGGGTTTTGTTTAGGCGTTCCAGTTCATCATTTTGTTTGCTGAGTGTTGTCTTTTGTGCTTTTACCCTCCTGAACAGGCAGTAAATAGAAGTTGAGAATATAAACAGCAGCAGCAATCCGGCGAAAGCCAGATTCCTTTCCCTCTTTCTGTAGATAAGTTCTTTACTCCGCATTTTATTCTCAACTTCAAGCCTTTGAATTTCATTTTCTTTTTTCTCAGTCTGGTATTTTTTTTCAAGTTCCGCAATCTGTTTGGCTGTTTCAACCTTGTAAACAGAATCATTGGAGTTGGTGAATATTTCGAGGTATTTTAACGCGCGTGCAGGTTGGGAAGTTGTTTTGTAATAATTGTAAAGGTATTTACTGGCAAAGGCTTTCGCGGGAAAGGTATTTGCACGTTCTGCCATTTCAGCCGATTTCAGATAATACGATTCTGCACCTGAAAAATCATGTTGTTTTTGATGAAGTTCTCCGAGTTTCCCATATACATTGGTCAGATATGAAGGCAGATTAAGCCCGGTAAAAAATCGCTCCGCTTGTTCAAGGTATTTTTTCGAATTGCCAAAATCATTCAGCGATAAGTAGGAGGTACCCAGGTTGAACTGCCGCTTGGCAATATTCAGTTCATTGCTTTGTTCCATGTCGTAAACCATGGCTTTTTTCAACCACTGAATGGCATCTGTATGTTTTCCCATTAATTGATATGCCAGTCCAATATTGTTATATCTTACACCTAAGAGTTTTCTGTCGGCTATCGTATCAAGGAGTGCGAGAGAGCGCCGGTAGAATTCTATTCCTGTCTCGTATTTTCCCCAGTCGACATACATCCTGCCCAGGTTATTGAGCGATGTAGCCTGGCTTTTTACATTCCCGGTTGACCGGTCAATCTCGTATGCCTGGGTAAACAGGTTGATCGCTTTCTCAAATTGTCCCATGGCATGATAAACCGCTGCCTGGTTGCTGATGGCATCTGCCAGCATGTCCGGGCGGTTCAGACTTCTGTTTATTTCAACAGCTTTGTTTAAGTGCTCCAAAGCCTTCTCATTTTCATCGATGTTCCGGTAATTCAGTCCAAGGTCGTTATGGGCCTCTGCCAAAAAAGCCAGGTTGCCGTCATTTGATTCGGCCATTGAGATGGCCTTCAGTAAATATTCATTTGAATTTCCAAGCTGATTGCAATAATAGTAGGCATCAGCAATGGCTCTGTAAATCCTGGCAGTAACTAGAGGATCTGTTTTACTTATGTTGACTTTCCCGATTAAAGATAAGGAGGTTTGCAGCATTTTTTCAGGTTCATCGCTCAGCCCGTAACACAGCCGGATTCCCGTTTCTATTTGCTGCATACCGGTCTGGGAATTGAATGCCGATTGCAAACTGTCGGAAACATTACCAATTATTGTGCAGGAGAAAAGCGAAAGCATCAACAATACCAAGGTTCTCCGCTTATTTGTAAAGTTGCAGTATTTTAACAAGATCAATCCTATGTGATCTTTCTTAACCATGGTTGTGATTTCTTTTTTTGATAAACACTCGTTAAAAATAATAATAAGTGAGGGAAGTTCAATAGACAGAAATCAAAATGAAGGAGACAAATCCTTACCAACCATTTCATACAACCTGCTTGTGGTCGGGATTACTCGACTCGCACAGGCCAACGCACGACCTGCTCGTGATCCCTCCGGGGTCACCCAAAAAAAAAGCAGCCAGAGGCTGCATTTTTTGGGTGACCCCGGAGGGATTCAAACCCCCGACTTTCAGAACCGGAATCTGACGTTCTATTCAGCTGAACTACGGGGCCGGAAATCTGTTTGGCGTGTGCGTGATGAGCAATGATTGATCAATGAGTTTGGGTTTGCAAAAATAGAATAAATAAAGGGATGTGACAAATATTTTTTGCGGATCGGGCTACCATACGTAAATTATCGCAGCGGGGAAGAGCGAATATAATTAACAATTAGCAATTAACAATTAGCAATTAAATGTTCGCCATTGGCTATTGGCTGTTAGCTATTTGCATTGCCTGGTAGTCCTTATGTTGTGAAAGATATGTTAAATATGTTTTTTCAATGGGTAACCTTATACAGACCATGCCGTAAATTCAGTAACTTTAATACGTTTTTTGTTGAATCTTAAAACATTTATGCCATGATGAAAACCTTTTGTTTTTTGCTGTAATGACCGCGCTTACCCTTTCTTCGTGTAAAAAGGATAAGGATGCAGATCCATCTTATTGTGCAGGTGCATAGGCTAGCGAAGTATCCACGGAATGGTCAGAAGTTATTGCTGCTGCTACTGCATACGCCTCAAATCCTACGCACGAAACCTGTGTGGCTTATAAGGATGCATACCAGGATTATATCGACGCGCTGAAACCTTACCTGCAGTGTGCCGCCTGGACGCCCGATCAGATGGCTCAGTTGCAGGATGCCATTGACGAGGCCGAAGAAGATATAGAAACCTTGTGTGACGATTAGTTATTAGAACCACTCGTCACTTGTCCCTTGTCCCTCGTCCCTCGTCCCTTGTCTCTATCCTTATCCCCATCTTTTTCATCAGTATGGAGGCATTCATACTGGTGCATATGCCGGGGTTGAGTTTGTAATCGAAATACAACTCTTCCCCGTCAATTTTTA
>CAZUBW010000142.1:0-5612 GCA_964618645.1 uncultured Bacteroidales bacterium
GATCTAGTTATATAGTAGGCAAAGAATGAAATGGGGTTCGGGGCAAAGCCCCGGACGAATGTTGACTACAAAAAGTGATAAAACAGTATACTTTTCTGGATTGCATTTGTAGATGAAACCTATAAAAAACATGCTGGTTATGCCGTCACCCGTCGGCAACTCAACCCGTCACCGGATAGCATCTAAGGCAACCCATTTAGGTGATTCGGTTTTCCCGGCTTTCACCATAGCCTCAATAAACTGCATACCCCTCACACCATCTTCAATCCCCGGAAAATCAAGCCATTCCTGCTCAGGAACAACTTCTTCCATCCGGGCCCTGAGCGTAAGCGCAAAGTTACGGTAGATATTGGCAAAAGCTTCGAGATAACCTTCGGGGTGACCTGCCGGTACCCGTGTATTGTGTTTGGCTGCCGGGCTCATATAGGATTGCCCGGTACGGATCATTTCTACAGGCCGGCCGGGCCATTTCAACCATAACGTATTCGGCTCCATCTGCGACCAGTCGAGCCCGCCTTTATCGCCATAAATCCTTAACCGCACGGCATTCTCCTCACCTGTGGCGACCTGTGTGGCAAACAACAATCCCCTGGCTCCATTATCAAACCGCAGGAAGGCAGCTCCGTCATCATCGAGTCGCCTGCCTTCAATAAAGGTGTTCAGTTCAGCACAGAGGTGTGTGGCTTTCAACCCCGAGACATACTCTGCCAGGTGAAATGCATGGGTGCCAATGTCGCCTATACAACCGGCTTTACCCGAGCGCGAAGGATCGGTCCGCCATTGTGCCTGTACATTGCCTTCGTCTTCAAGCTTTGAGGAAAGCCATCCCTGTGGGTATTCCACGTAAATTCTGCGGATGGTACCCAGTTCGCCCCGCCGGATCCTTTCTCTGGCTTCCTTAATGGCAGGATAACCTGCATAGGTATGCGTCAGTGCAAACAGCTTTCCGGTTTCGGTAACTTTGTCGCGGAGTTTCAGGGCTTCGTCGAGGTTATACGTCAGAGGTTTATCCAGCACCACGTCAAACCCACGTTCAAGCGCCATCATGGCCGGTTCAAAATGGAGGTGATTGGGGGTAACTATAGCGACAAAATCCATACGATCATGCTTTGGCAGCAGCACCTCCTGTTCAAACATGGCCCCGTAACTGGTGTAAATCCGGTTGGCCGGCAGGTACAAGGCTTTGCCCGAGGCCACCGATTCGTCGGGGTCACTGCTGAAACAACCACATACGAGTTCAATCTCTCCGTCCATTAAAGCCGCTATGCGGTGAACCGCCCCAATAAAAGAGCCGGTACCACCGCCGACCATGCCCATTCTGAGTTTTCTGTTTAACATACCTGTTGCAACAATTGATGAATAATGCTTTGTGTAAAGGTAATCATAAATCTGCAGTAGATCCAACAGGTTATTCATTAACCCGTTACTAACCGGGATTTATAAGCAACCAGTATTATTCACCAAATACATCATTCCAGGTAACGGAAAGTATATTGGATGGTTTACCCAGGGCCAAGGGATCAAATCCGTCGTAAGGGATATATAAATATCCACCGGAGGCATATGGATAGAGCCGAATATAAATGGGTGCAGTAGTGTTCGGATTCAAAGGTAAATTATTAATTATAGCATACAAACGTACTTTATCCCAGTAACCTCCTGATCCCTGGTCTAATAAATAGCCACTTTTAATGGATTCATAGTTGTCTTTGCTTACGTCAGGTGAACTACTTACAAAGGTAATAACGTTTATTCCCCAATACTCCCGCGTAGGCACAAGGGTATCACCGTCCAGTTTCAGAAAAACTTGATAACCCACGGTATTCATAAAAGTGATACTATCAAGTTCGAGCTGAAAAGTGGGTATCGCTTGCAAATAAGCCTGGGTATAAGTTGCACTATAACCACCCAGGTGACTGATCGGCCCAAGCGGGAAAGGGTAATACCCTTCTTTGCTGGCCGCTATCGAATATTTTCCATACGGTATATCTTCAAAAACGAACTGACCTTTTTCATTGGTATATGTCGTAACATTTAGCCCATCCTGACCGTCAAGGCTCACAGGCAAAATACCCGGCTTAACTTTTTCAGTAATATGAAAGTGATCAGACAGCTTAACTTCACCGGCAATATCGCCGTTGATGATTTCCTCATCGGGTTTACATGTAATGAGTAAAGTCAACAAGACAGACAAACAGATATATGTTCTCATTGCGGTTAATTAAGGCATGGTAAAACTAATTACATTGGCAGGTCGCGAGACATCGAGTGTAGAGAATACTCTTTCGCCCAGGTAAATATCCAGGTATCCGGAGTGGTATTCCCATGGATTGCAGGGATAACCAATAATGTAAACCTTAGTTCCACTGGCAAAAGGAAGTTTTGTTTTTTCTACATAAATGGCATGTTTACCTTCATCCGTATAACAAGCATCATTGGCCGGAAAGGAGAGAACCGATCTGTCATAGTCCACCTCATCGCTGGTATCCATGTACAACATCATGTCAAGTCCTAAGGTCTGCTGATCGGTGATATTGGTTTCGATATGCAGAAATTCGGTAGGCGGGCCATACCTGTCGCGGTAATCGATATAAGCCTTTTCGAAAACCGGTAAAACAGATAGTTCAGGTTTGCTAAACAAATGAATCTGACCTGCCCATACTGTATCACCCTCCATGACACTCAGGTTATACTGCCTGATGGTACCGTTTCCGTCCTTGCTATAGTCGAGCCAATAGGTTCCATTCCCCAGGTTGCCAATGAAAAAACTACCATATTCATCGGTAAATGTTGAATGATCGCCGTAGGGGCCACTTGCAAGCACCTTAATACCGGCCAGGTTATTATCATAGGGATCGTCGTAAAGCCGAGCTGACCCCCTGATTGCATTGTTAGTTGCCAATGGCTTGGGATCATCTTTCTCGCAAGCAAACAATAATCCTGCACAACCAATAAGGCAGGTCAACACCAGCCTATTCGGGCATAATAAAGTTGAACTGTGCTGATTCATTTCCCTGGTTTGGATAAATGGTTTGACCTAATGAATAATCATAATAAGTGTCGGTACCCGAAATATAGTATGGCATATTCCTGTTTTCGATGATTGCACCTGTGGTAACCACACAGGCCCTGACAAACACTTGTTGACCTGGCTCAAAGGGGAGGTCTGCCGGATATAAATATCTTATATAAATATTTCCATGGCGTACAAGACTTCGCGTGGTTTTTACCTTAGCTTCATCGGTATTAAAACCGGATGCATCAGACAGGAAAAGCACCAGGTCAACATATTCGGGGTAAACACCGGTAAAACTGAGGGTGGCTTTAATGGTGTCACTTTCAATTACCATATCCACAACCTGCGATGTGACCATCTGGTAAAGGAAGAAGGCACTTCGGCCATCTGAACCATCCAGGCTCAGGCCCAGAACAGTGGGTTTCCCCCCGTAATGCTTGATTCCAAATTGCTTCAGGGTTCCGAATCCTGCTTTTTCAAAATGCAGTTCGTAGGTACCGGCAGGCAGATTGGTAAATTCAAACCTGCCGTTTTCGTCCGAAGCACAGCGGTATTGTTTCAGTCCAATGGCAGTTATCTGCACATTACCCTGATCGTCTAACAGGTTGGCATATTCATCGAAACAAAACACATAACCTACCAAACTTCCCTTTAAATCGGGAAGTAAAACTTCCTCTTTGCTACAACCAACCCATAAGCCAATCAAACAAACCGCCAGTAAAACTAAAATTAACTGACTGTTTTTCATGTGAAAAAGTGTTTGATTAAAGTTACGGTTAACTTTTGATTATTCCAAAAACCTGTTTAAATAATGTCAGATTTCAACAAATTCCCCGTTCTGCAACCTGAAGTAAAGTGTGTCAACGCAAACCGGGCAGGGTACTAAGCCGGGATCGTCCGGTGGCAGGGTTGACCTTAGTACCTGGATGGTTCCATTGGTAATGGACATCATTTCCATATCCAGTGTGACCGCTGTTATTACCTGTAAGCTGTCGGGGTTCAGCAATATCAGGTGTGCTTTGGTGACCTCTTCCCCTGTTTTTTCATACCGGCAGGTGGCAATGGCATCTTCGCGGTTGTCGTCATCAATCCGTCCGGTTAAAATTGCGCCCGATTCCAGGATATAGGTCTCACCAATTCCCTGAATCCTTAACAAGCCATCAATTTCTGAAACAATGGGATTGCTGACCGATTGTTGCAGGTAATTCCTGGCTGCTTCCATCACTGCAGTCGAGGTGACTTTAATGGTTTTATCCGCTGAAATTTCAGTTTTCTGCTCAGCTGGTTGTTTACATCCTGCTGCCAGCACAATCAGACAGGTCAGAAATATTGTTTTTCCCATGATGTGAAAGATAAAATGTATTTAATTTGCAGTCCGGTGGACCACCCGGTAAAAATAACAAAAGTTCCTGTCAGCTTTTATTCACCTGCAGAAAAATATGAGCGTTATGACAATTGTTATTTACTTTTTTAGGGTATTTAGCTAAATTTAAGAATCAAGACAGGGACAAGTGACAAGTGACGAGAGACAAGCAGCAGGGGCAGCGGCAGTAGCAGTAGCAGTAGCAGTGGCAGCAACAAGATCAAACTTTATCAAACAATATCAAACCCTATCAAGAACACCCAGCACCCAGCACCCAGTAACCAGCACCCAGCACCCAGCACCCACCACCCAGCACCCACCACCCAGCACCCACCACCCAGTAACCAGCAACCATTAACAAAACAGCAATATGCCAAAAGTAACCCGCGAAGAAGCACTGCACTACCATGCATGTGGCAGACCAGGAAAGGTGGAGGTGATTCCCACCAAGCCATACAATACACAATATGACCTGTCAATGGCCTATACACCGGGCGTGGCCGAGCCCTGCCTCGAAATCCACAAAAACCCCGAGGATGCCTATATTTATACCGCCAAATGCAACCTGGTTGCCGTTATATCCAATGGCACTGCGGTACTTGGTCTGGGCAACATAGGCTCACTGGCCGGAAAACCCGTTATGGAAGGGAAAGGCCTGCTTTTCAAGGTATTTGCCGACGTGGATGTTTTCGACATCGAAGTGGACGAATCCGATGTGGAAAAGCTTATCGCCACCGTTAAAGCCATCTCCCCCACCTTTGGAGGCATCAACCTCGAAGATATCAAAGCGCCGGAGTGTTTTGAAATTGAGGAACGTCTCAAAGCCGAACTGGACATACCGGTTTTTCACGACGACCAGCATGGCACGGCCATCATTTCCGCTGCAGGACTGCTGAATTCGCTTGAAATTACGGGCAAAAAAATCGAAGACATCCGGGTAGTGATCAACGGCGCCGGAGCATCAGCCATTTCGTGCGGACGCCTTTACAAAAAACTGGGTGTAAAACCCGGAAACTTCCTGATGCTCGACAGCAAAGGCGTGCTTACCAACAGCCGTACCGACCTGAACAAATACAAGCGCGAATTTGCCCAGGATGTACAGATCACTACACTGGCCGAAGCTATTAAGGGGGCCGATATGTTCCTGGGACTTTCTACTGGCAATGTACTTACCAAAGATATGCTCCGCAGCATGGCACCCAACCCGGTGGTTTTTGCCATGGCCAATCCCAC
>CAZUBW010000143.1:0-5611 GCA_964618645.1 uncultured Bacteroidales bacterium
GCCCTTTTGCTTAGCCTGGTTGCCATAATGCTCTTTCACCAACCGGCATTTGATAGCAAAACCATCCTGGTTTTTTTAACCATAGCTGTTTTCGGTTATTTTATCGAGGTAATCGGGGTGAATACGGGACTGATTTTTGGCCATTATGAATATGGTGATGCTCTGGGTATAAAAATACTCAACACACCCCTGTTGATCGGCGTCAATTGGTTGATGCTCATGTATGCGGGTAGTTCTTTTACCGAAAAGTTGAGACTGAACGCATGGGTCAGGATCCTTATCGCCTCTTCTCTCATACTGCTTTATGACTTGGTTCTTGAAAAAATTGCCCCGGCCCTGGGCATGTGGCAATGGGAAAACACGAATGTGCCCTTGCAAAACTATCTGGCCTGGTTCCTGATTACCATGCTATTCCAAGGATTACTGAAGGTGACGAAGGTAAAGACAACCAATTCACTGGCATTTCTGCTGGTATTGATGCAGGTTATTTTCTTTCTGATATTGCTGATCGTGTTTAATGCAACAAAACAATGATTAAAGCCAAACACCATCTGATTGTATATAATTTCTTCAAACTTTATGTTCCCTGGATCATCAGAAGAAATTTCCATAAAGTGCATGTAACAGGCCAATTCCTGGATAAGCATAAACCCGTTCTTGTAATTGCAAACCACATCAGTTGGTGGGATGGGTTCTGGACAGTTCACCTGGTTCTTAAAGTATTTCATCGCAAGTTTCATTTCATGATGCTGGAAGATCAGCTCCGGAAGGAGAGGATCTTAAACCTGGCCGGTGGCTTTTCTATTCAGAAAGGTTCGAGAAGCATATTGGAATCCTTAAAATATGCAATTGAATTACTATCTGACAATAGAAACCTGGTTCTTGTGTTTCCCCAGGGCAGGTTTACTTCACTTTATGATCAGTCATTTCAATTTGAGAAGGGCCTTGAACGTATTATTCAGGAAGTCAATGGCAAGGTACAGATTTTCTTTCAGGCAAACCTCATCGATTATTTCTCACACAAAAAGCCGTCCCTTTACATCTACCTGAAGGAATGCGATCAGCTAAAACCTGACATAGGCAGTATTCAGGATTCGTTTAATGCCTTCTATGCCTCATGTGTTGCAGAAAACATTAAAAAAGCGGAGGTCTGATGCTGTATATCGCCTGGTTTGTTTTTTTCTTTACCCTGCTGCAATTGCTGGTTGCTTTTGTTAACCTCCTGTTCATGGCGAAATTAAAAGCGGAAAACATAAGCGAAAAACCCCTGGTTTCTGTTCTAATTCCTGCCCGGAATGAAGAGAAAAATATAGGTCATGTATTGGAGGATTTGCAGAACCAGGATTATCAGCAGATTGAAGTGATTGTTCTCAACGACATGTCTGATGACACCACCGCGGAAATTGTTACAACTTTTGCCGGGCGCGACAAACGCATCCGTCTGATCAATGCTGACCGGTTACCCGAAGGATGGCTGGGGAAAAACCGGGCTTGCCATGTCCTATCGCAACATGCTGCGGGCACGTATTTTTTGTTTCTCGATGCCGATGTCAGCGTGGGCAATAAACTAATCGGCAATGCCATTTCTTATATGAACCGATATGGTTTGGCACTTATTTCCATATTTCCAAAACAAATCATGCTCACATGGGGGGAAAAGATAACGGTTCCGGTTATGAACCATATCCTGCTTACTTTGTTACCGCTTATACTGGTAAGAAAATCAAGGTTCTCTTCATTGGCAGCTGCCAACGGACAATTTATGTTTTTTAACTCCGCGGTATATAAGGCATTGCATCCGCATGAAAAAATGAAAAACAACCTGGTTGAAGATATCGAAATTGCACGCTACCTGAAAAAGGAGCATTATCAGGTTGCCTGCCTGGCAGGTGACAGTTCTATTCAGTGCAGGATGTATTCCGGGGCAAAGGATGCCGTCAGGGGATTTTCAAAGAATGTTTCAGCTTTTTTCGGGAATTCAACCGTGATGGCATTTGCATTCTGGCTGATCACCACCTTCGGTTTTATAGCTGTTTTACACTCATTGTCGCTTCCGATATTTCTCAGTTATGTCTTCTTTTACATGTTGACCAGGATAATCGTATCGGTTGTCAGCGAGCAAAATACTGCTGAAAACTTATTGCTCCTTTTTCCACAGCAGATCTCGTTGGGATTATTCATTTATCAAGCAATTATTAATAAAAAAAACAAAATCTACCATTGGAAAGGCCGCGAAATAAAATCATAGTAATACTGCTGATGGTATTCCTGAGCGCAAATGCCAGGGCCGGTTATAAATCAGAAATTTATGCTGCCTATGTAAATAACCATATGGCAAACTGGAAAAATGTCATCGACAAGATGCATGGGGAAAAACAGAAGAGCTCCGAATATATACTCGAATTGGTTAATTACCAGTATGGCTATATTGCCTGGTGTGTTGGCAATAACAAAAATGATGAGGCCAAAAAGTACCTGGCACAGGCTGAGCATTACCTCTCCATACTGGAAAAGAACCCTAAAAACCTGTCATTGGTTAATGCCTACAAATCTGCTTTTTACGGGTATAAGATAGGGCTAAACAAATTGCTGGCCGCTACCCTCGGCCGCCGAAGCTATGATTGTGCAAATCTGGCCATTGAACAGGATAAAGAAAACCCATACGGATACATTCAGTTAGGGAATATCCAGTTTTATATGCCTCCGGTTTTTGGAGGCTCAAAGAAAGTAGCCCTGGGCCATTACCTGAAGGCAATGAAATTAATGGAAAAAGATGCTGCAGCTGTTAATGAGAACTGGAATTATCTGAATCTGCTGATCAGTGTAGCTCAGTCCTATTACTACCTGGGCGATTACGTAACTTCAAAATACTATCTTGAGAAAACCCTGAAGATTGCACCGGGTTTTAAATATGTTAAAAATGAACTTTATCCACAGGTAATCAATAAAATGAAGAACAATCCATGACAAAAAGTGTGCTTATTGTTGGGGCAGGACTTGGCGGGCTGGCAACAGCTTTAAGGCTTGCAAAAAAGGGCTACAGCGTTCAGATACTGGAGAAGAACGGTCAGGCAGGAGGCAGGTTAAACCAGCTCAAAAAAGACGGGTTTACATTCGACACCGGACCCAGTTTTTTCAGCATGTCGTATGAATTCACTGATTTTGCCAGGGAATGCAACATAACACTTCCGTTCAAATATTTCAGCCTGGACCCTTTGTATACGGTTAACTTCAGGGGAAATCCCAAAACCTATTATTTATATAAGGACCTCCATAAGCTGGCTGCCCAGTTCAGCGAAGTGGAACCTGATTTCGAGAAGAAAATAACCCGGTATCTTGAGAAAGGCAAGCATTTGTTTCATGATACCGTGGATGTAGCCATTAAGAAGAACTTTGATTCCTTACTCGACTATGCCATTAAGCTTCTCAGCGTTAACCCGGTGCATATGCCGGTTCTTTTCCGGAATTTCTGGCAACAGGTTTCAAAATATCTCAAATCTGACGATGCAGTTCAGATTTTGTCACTGGTTGCATTTTTTCTGGGAAGAACACCCTTCGACACTTCCGCAGTATACACCCTGCTTTCGTACACTGAGTTCATGCACGATGGCTATTTTAATGTGGAAGGGGGCATGTATAAAATAATCGAAGGCCTGGTAAAAGAACTTGAAAAAGAAAATGTAAGCATCATCTACAATACGGAAATAAAAGATTTCACAACTGAAAACGGACAACTGACTGCCCTGGTTGACCAAAACAACAAAAAATGGACCTCCGATATTGTGGTTATCAATTCCGATGCGGCTGTATTCAGGGGTACGGTATTTAAAAGAAAAGCATTTTCACAGGAAAAACTAGATAAAAAATCATGGACCATGGGTCCCCTGACCATTTACCTGGGCATTAAATGCAAACTGCCCATGGTAGATCATCACAACTACTACCTGGGCGACAATTTTAAGGAATATGCCGATAAAGTTTTCAAAAATCCTGATTCACTGCAAAAGCCCTATTACTATGTAAATGTACTTTCGAAGCACAACCCCGACTGTGCTCCGGCCAATGCTGAGAGCCTGTTTGTGGTATGCCCGGTGCCCGACCTCAGGTTTAAACCCGACTGGAGCGACCGCGATGAAATAGTGGACAGCATTATTGATGATTTCTCGGGGCGTATCGGAAAAGACATCAAGCCCGAAATTATTTCGAGAACCGTATATACACCCGAGGATTGGCAGAACCAGTTTAACCTGCACCGCGGAAGCGGCCTGGGATTATCGCATGACATGCTGCAGATCGGAGGCTTTCGGCCCAAAAACTTTGATGAGGAATTTAAAAATGTATTTTATGTAGGCGCTTCCACCATTCCGGGTACGGGTTTACCCATGGTGTTGATCAGTTCCAAACTGGTGTGCGAAAGAATTGAGAAATATAGCGGCGACCAATAAAAAAAGAGCGTAGTCAGGAGACCATTGCCATCAACTTAAGAAAAGCTTACGCCCTTACAGGGCTTATATTCAATATGTTGACTTTACACAGGGCTTCGCCCTGTGCTGTTTGCTGTTGCCCCTTCAGGGCATAAACTTATGCGGCTTTTGAGCCCTGAAAGGGCATTATAGCATTAGCCCAGGGTGAAACCCTGGGTATTAGGTAAGCTCTCAAACATAAGCCCTGTAAGGGCGTAAGCAATTTATCAGATCGTTAAGTTGACGGCAATGGTCAGGAGACTACGCCTGCCTGGCCGGCAGGCTCAGCATTCGGGGGGACAGGCCATATAACCTGTCCCTATGGTATCAATGAAATGACGATTCTATTTCCCCGATTCATTGAGCAAATTGTTAACCATTGCTGCCAGGTTATTTCCATTTTTGAAGGGTTTGTGATAGGGATCTTCTATTTCATCTGTCAAATCCTTCTCATCCTTGTTCGAAACGGACAGGTATGGTTTTCCACCAACCAGACAGTCTCCAGCTATTTCAATTACAATTCTTGCTCAATAAGAACACAATCGACAGTGGCGAACAATTTTATAGCAAAGGATTAACCAATTACCATAACTTTATGGATTGTAAACCGTATCAGAATTACCCTATAACCGATAACCCAATTGCTTGCTATTTCACGGTATGATGATTAATACTTGCTATTAAAAACATCTTAAATGGTTTAAGTATGAAACCTGCAAAAAAAATTCCGGTATTTGTTTTGTTTGTATTACTGGCTAACTCCTTCAACCTGAAGGCAGACTGGGAAATAATCAGCCCGAATCCCAAAATGATAAATATCCAGGTAATGGGTGATACCTGGTTTGGCATTGAATACCATGGTACCGGTACCAGCAACCTGTTTCTACGTTCAAAAAATAACGGGCACTCCTGGGATACCCTGCCCGATTTTACAACGATATCCAATATCCGAATTCACAACGACAGAATTCTTGTGAGGGGTATCTATAAGGGATTTTTGGGTTTTTACCTCTCTGCCGATTCGGCAAAAACATGGCAGCAACTTATCTGGCCGTATGATGTAAGCCAAAATGACATGCTTCTCAATGATACCTCAATAATTGTATTTGTAAATAAGAGTTCCTCCATTGAAAGCCCTTTATACCGTT
>CAZUBW010000144.1:0-5462 GCA_964618645.1 uncultured Bacteroidales bacterium
CTCGTTGCGGTTCGAATCGGTGATGGTTTTCAGCTGGTCGAGTTGTGTTTTCGAAATGGTGTTCAACACCTCCAGCAATGCCTGTTGAAAGGATCCCAAGGTAGACGCCAGCTCCTGGCGGTTGATGCGAATTTCTTCCCTGACGGTGGATTCAATTCTGCTATTGTTCTTTTCAATTTGTTCAAACCTGTTAGCCAGTTCCGAATAAAAACGCCGGGGCCCGAAAAACAACTGGATGATGAGAATGGCCAGCGCCAATACCAACGTTGCAATTACCAGGTAAAGTTCCATGTAATGAAGAAAATAATTGGTGGCATTTGAGCTTTTAAAGATAGCAATAATGCTTAAATTAGTGATTCTAAAAAAATGCTCCATGAAAAATAAACCATCACGCAGAAAATTCATCCGTCAGTTGGGCGGTTCATCATTGCTACTTGCTTCGGGATCTTTGCAGGCGCTTGCCGCTGACCCTTCCTCCGAAAAGCGGGTAATACCTTATACCCGCCGGATCAGTTCAAACGACAAAGTCAGGATTGCCTGTATTGGCATGGGTATTATGGGTCATGCCGATACCGATTCGGCGCTCAAGGTACCCGGCGTTGAACTGGTTGCCGTTAGCGATTTGTATACCGGCAGGCTTACCAGGGCAAAAGAAAAATATGGTTCACACATTTTTACCACACGCGATTACCGTGAATTGCTTACCCGTAAAGACATCGATGCTGTTATTGTGGCGACCAGCGACAACTGGCATGCGCGTATTGCCATAGATGCCATGAACAGCGGGAAGGCCGTGTATTGCGAAAAACCTGTGGTGCAAAAAATAAGTGAGGGATTGCCCGTAATTGAAGCACAGCGCAAAACCGGTAAGCCCATGCAGGTTGGCAGTCAACGCGTAAGCAGTATTGTTTACCACAAAGCTAAAGAATTGTACATGGCCGGCGACATCGGACAGCTGAATTGTGTGGAGGCTTCGTTCGACCGTCAGGACGCCCTGGGAGCCTGGCAGTACACCATGCCCACCGACGGATCGTCCGAAACGGTGGATTGGGATGCCTATATCCGCGGAACGGAGAAGATTCCCTACGACGCCAAAAAATTCTTCTGGTGGCGTAATTACCGTGAGGTTGGCACGGGCGTATCGGGGGATCTTTTTGTACACCTCCTTTCGGGCATTCACCTGATGACAGGTTCGTATGGGCCGGTTAAAATTTTTGCTTCGGGTCAGCTCTGCTACTGGAAAGACGGACGCGACGTGCCCGATGTAATGACCGCCATTATGCAGTACCCCGAAACGAAGGAACATCCAGCTTTCCAGGTTATGTTAAGGGTTAACTTTGTCAGTGGACAGGGCGATAAAGGTATTACCCGGTTCATTGGCAGTGAAGGTGTGATGGAAATGCTGGATAACGGGTTTACGCTCACGCGGAGTATTATGGCCAAGGCACCCGGCATTGGCGGTTGGGATGCGCTTCATACCTACCCGCAAGCCATGCAGGATGAATTACTGAAGAATTACAATGCCCGTTATACAGATGAGGAAAAAAGGCGACCCCAGGTCGCAGGTGTTACTTACACAGCCCCCGAAGCATATGATGAGCATGTGGAACACTTCATCAATTTTTTTGATGGCGTTCGTGAAAACAAGCCGCTGATCGAAGGTCCCGAGTTTGCTTTCAGGGCTGCCGCTCCATGCCTGGCCTGTAACGACAGCTACTTTCAGCAGAAGATCATCAATTGGGATCCTGTGGCTATGAAGGTTGTGTAGCGTCCAAAAAGCTGAGCGGGTTATCATGGGCAATGGTCCGGAATTCCGTTTCGCCGAGATAGCCGCGTAAATCGAGACCAAAACAGCGTTCGGTGGTTTTGGTCTCGACCATATAATAATCGGAGCCGAAAAGAATCTGTTCCTTTATTTTGGGATCGGCCAGCAACACTTTGAGCAGCGGGAAAAAGCGGCGTTCGTTGAGCGTGAAGGAAATGTCGGCGTATAGGTTATTGTATTGTTCAAGCATGTCCTTAATGATCAGCATCCAGCTGTCCTTATCCTCGGGGTGATACAGATACTGATCCCAGTAATAGGTCGACCCGAAATGTGCCAGGCATATCCGCAGTTTTTTAAAATCGTCGAGCACAAATTTGAAGTTGAGCGGATTCGCAAAATTGGCACACAGGCGCTTACGGTTGCAGGTGTTAAGGTCGAGGGGTATTTTCGAGCCCGATAGCAGGGCTTTTATATCGCCCGGCCATCCTTTGTAATGCGTGGGGTTGAAAGGGCTGCAGTGCGAGATAACCGGCAGGTTATGCTGTTCGGCATATTCGTAAGCGGGGGTAAGCCTGGGATCGTAGGGAAAATACCCTACCGAAGGGTAGATTTTTATGCCGGTGAACTGCCAGTCTTCAACACATTTTTTCAGCATGTCCATCATGCCCGGGCGACGCGGGTCGAGGTGAACAAACGGCAGCACAAAGTCGGGGTACATTTTTTTCAGATCGGCCAGTTCCTGCAGTTGTTCCATGTATGGCCTGGGCACTTTACCGGCAGCCATATAGGCCATGTCCATGGCCAAAACAAAAAACCGTGAGTTCACCGGGTAGAATTTCTGACATTCCTCAAAAATTTCTTTCTGTGTTTTAAACCGGCCAATTTTCACAAACTGGATGTATTTTCTGAACTGGTCGTTGCTGGTAAAGGGGTTCAGCAGGTTCAGGACAAAGGCTACGGACTGAAAGCCGGGGGTGGATGCCAGCAGGCGTACCAACCCCAATGGCAGGTATTTCCGGGGCATGTCCTTTTCGGTAAACGTGTGAATGTGGCAATTGTAGATCATGGTAATACAGTTGGGGGTTAAGGGTATATGCAAACAGCTAAAATTAAGCAAAATTATTGGCGGCAGTGGTATTTTTTCCTGTTTTGATCTCTGAGTTGGCAGGAAGGTTTGATAGGGTTTGAAAGAGTTTGATATTGTTTGAGGGTTTGAGGCCTGCGACCTGACAGAGTCTTCAGACCTGTCAGAGTCGATGTTGATGAGACTGACTCGGCGTTTGAGAGACCTGACAGAGTCATTAGACCTGTCAGAGTCGCTCTGGGCAAGACCTGAAAGATAAATAGTAAAAATTATTTTAAAAATATCCCAACATCCATTTGCTTTTTTGTTTTTTTTTTTTTGTTTTGTGGTACGGCAACATGTTTAATGGAGAAGTTTGTTTAGGTAGATTTTGGGAATACGATGCCGTAATAATAGTGTGATAGTTAGGTTGGGTAAGGAGTTAATGAACAATGAACAATTAACAATTAAAACCAGCGTGCACTCCGAATGGTAGAAAATGTAACGCGTCATTGGTAACAAAGTGAAGCCGTCATTGCGAACAACGTGAAGCAATCTCAATGATTAACACCGTATGGAAATGTTAAAAATCCCCTATTTATATGAAACACCTTTTACCATTACTCACATGCTTTATTATTGGCCTGGTAGCAAATACAAGTTATGGCCAGCAGACGTATTCATTCGGATATGATAATGCCGGTAACCGGGAATCGCGCACAATAGTGCTCCCCCCTAGCCTCAAAAGCACTGCAAAAGCCGATTCGGCTCAAAGCAAGGAATACAAGGAGACTATGGGTGAACAGGGAATTGTCATGTACCCCAATCCCACCGAAGGAATACTCACGGTTGAGCTTAAGAACCTCGATGAAACACAACCCTTGTCCATAATGGTATATGATTACAACGGCAGGTTGCTGCAAAGCAAAAGCAACCTTGGCGCGATCAATACCATTGATCTTTCACAGCTGCCCCGTGCCACCTATATACTCAGGATCAGTACCGGGGAACGAAAAACAGAGTGGAAGGTAGTGAAGCAGTAACATACCATGAAATAGAAACCATACAGCATTAAAAACCCAAAATAAAAAATAACATGAAAAAAGCTATGTTCATTTTCGCAGTAGCCATTGCATTTATTGTTAATTCAAATGCTCAGCTAAAGGTGTATACATCAGGCAATGTTGGCATAAATGCCACCGAGCCGTTGAGTTTATTTTCAGTAGGGGGTAACGGTTTTTCCGATTCCAGAGTCGCAATTCATAATAATATTACCACTAATAATTCAAGAACGCTAAGACTCTATACTCCTTTACCAACCAACACATATATTTACGGGCTTGTCTCCACCTTCCCTCAAGGAAGCAGTACAGGTCAGGTAAATGTAGCCGTTTTTGCGAGTGCTTATAGGGGCACAACTGCTTTAACAACAGGGCAGGGTGTTGGCGTAAGAGCTCAAGCTGGTAATGCAAGAAGTGGTTTTAATGTATCTATGCTTGCTGAATTGCTGGGTAGCAATAATGGCGCAGCCATTTGCGCAACAACTCCTGGTAAGCCTGTTCCAATTTTTCCAAGTATATATGCGGGATATTTCAGGGGTAATGTTTTTATTGAAAATGATTTGAACGTAGCTAATGTCTATACCTTTTCAGATATCAATTTGAAGAAAGATGTAGCGCACCTTGAAGGAAGCAACCTAACTAAAATACAACAATTACAGGCAATAAAATATAAAATGAAGACACCTTTGGAATTAAATGCTTTTTCAAAGGAAGCAACGGATACAGCTAAGGTGAGTATGACTGAAGCTGAACTCAATGACCCGTTGTATACAAAAGATCATATAGGGATTTCGGCGCAGGAGATACAAAAAGTGTATCCCGAGATTGTGAAAAAGGAAGATAATGGTTACCTGAGTGTGAACTATGTTGCACTCATCCCCATTTTGATAGAAGCCATTAAGGAGCAACAGGCCATAATTGAAGAATTGCAAAAAAGGATGGAGGCATTGGCTGCTAATAAAGCCAAATTGTAGTACAGGCGGGAAATATCAGTGTGTTAGTTGGCAAAATAGGTAATAACACGCTGTGAAACTATTATTAACAAGAGAGCAATAGCAGATTGTCCAACTTAATTTGGTTACTGGTTTTCACATTCACAAACAAATTACAGAAATGAAAGTCATTTTTACCCTCATTATATCCATTATTCTCTGCTTAACAGCATCATCAGACCTTAATTCGCAAACGCAGGCACGGACACTGAGTTTGGATGAGGTAACAACGTCAGGACAATACATTGCCCGCGACTGGATAGAGATGCAGCGTGGTTTCAGCTTCACTGCTTCCAGTCCGACCGCCATGGTCCCGCAGAAGGTCAAGTTGACGTGGTATTTAGCCAATAAATCTATAGATTGGAGACCGTACATAACTTTGAATTCACGGACAGTATATGGGACAGGAATTGAAGACATTGTAAACATATATACACTATATGGCGCTGTGAATAGCTTGAGCAATGAGTTACAGGTATTTTTTCCAACTTCTTCCGGGTGGTCTTATTGTGTTAATTACAGTACCGTTGATAATTCAGTGTATTTGGAAATAACACATGCATCGAATTTTACCATAAGTA
>CAZUBW010000145.1:0-5445 GCA_964618645.1 uncultured Bacteroidales bacterium
TCTTGTCTCTATTCTCTATTCTCCTGCTCATTACTCAATCTCTTGCTGATTCCTGTCCATTGCCCTGTTCCTTAAATCCACGGGCATTTTTTCGATGGCATATCGCAGCGATGTGCGGGGCATGTTGTGTTTATGCGCCAGCACATACTGGAATACTTCATGTAGATGTGACTGGCTGGCAGCTTTTAGCATCCATCCGTATCCCTTCTGAACCATATCATCCTTGTCTAACAGCAACTTATCTGCGATCTCCAGTATATCGGGCAGAAACTTCCCTTTACGGGCCGGCACAATTAAGGATACAGCCGAAGCCCTTCGGACCCAGCGGTTTGGTGAGCCCGTAAATGCTTTCAGCCTGGACAGGTAACCGGGATACATTTCAATAAACGTTCCTATGGTGTGATTGCAGAGCGTATCACATGAAGCCCAGTTGTTTACATATTGGTTGATCCATCTTTCGAACACGGCAAAGTCTTCGGGTTCGTATTTTTTATGGATTTTATAGGACCATTCACAGGCAATAAAGGACTCTTCGAGAAAGCCTGATTGCCATAGTATTTCGCAATAATTAAAAATTTCTTCTTTTGAGGCGTCCGAAAGGGTTTTGAAATGTGTATTCCCGATTTTTTTTACCACAGGGGTTTTGAGGCCGTAACAGGTGATTTTCTCCTTAAAAAAGCGTTGACTCGATTCCCTGGTTTTGATATCAGCATTTTCTACAAGATCCTTTCTTATTTTTTCGATGAGGTTTTTCATGCCCGGAAGGGTTAGTTCTGATTTAAAAAAGCTCTTATAACATTTCTTACCTGTGATTCAAATTGACAATATGCCAAAAGTAACTCTTTTTTGATATGCCTGAAAGTGTAAACTGGTCGATAACATGGGCTGGTAAGGTTGCGGATTTTGAGAGTCCTATGCGCCCCGGTAAAGGATCGGGGTTCCAATAGTCGTTTTATATATTATCTTTGGCCAGCAAAAACCCATTCTAATTATTTCGTCATCATGAATATTGAACTGAGAAAAGATTTTACCTGGTCGTTGCTGGTTCCAACCAGCATGGGTATACGTATCACCCCTGTTAACGGACAACCGGTTCAGAGCAGCGACCTGTTTGCCATGCAGGCTACCAGTGCCGAAACCAATGTTGCCAGCATTGCTTCTTATCTTGGCCTTCCGGTAAAGGTGCTGACAACCTTTGTAAAGGACAGTCCGATTGCCATGCTCATCAAAAACAACCTGGCTGGTCGCCGTATGGCATTCGAAGGCAGAGAAGTTGCCCAGGGAGGTCCATGGGGCTACCGGCATCAGTTTAACATAGCCGACAGCGGTTATGGGTCACGTGGTCCGCGTGTGCTGAACGACAGGGCAGGAGAGGTTGGATGCACACTTAATGTGAAGGATTTTGACCTCGACAGGATTTTTGGCAAAGAAGGTGTTCAGATAGTGCATCTTTCGGGACTTATTGGAGCGCTGTCACCCGAAACCAGCCAATTTTGTCTCGAACTGGCACGGGCAGCCAAAAAATACGGATCACGCATAGCTTTCGATTTGAATTACAGGGCTTCGTTTTGGAAAGGCCGGGAAAAGGAACTACACGATATTTTTACAGAGATAGCCGGTGTTGCGGATATCCTGGTGGGTAACGAGGAAGATTTCCAGCTTTGCCTGGGTATCGAAGGTCCCGAGGCCGGTGGAAAAGATATTGCCGGGAAAATTCAAGGTTTCAAAGGCATGATTGCCAATGTGAAAAAGGCATTTCCCAATGCTTCGGTATTTGCTACCACGCTCCGGCAGGTGATTCATACCAATGCCCATATGTGGGGAGCCATCATGCTGGTGGGCGACGAGTGGCACGTGGTTGAACCGCGCGAGATACATGTACTCGACCGCATTGGCGGAGGCGACGGTTTTGTAGGAGGCATGCTTTATGCCATACTGAAGGGCTGGGAATCCCGCAAGTGGATCGAATTTGGCTGGGCCTCGGGTGCACTGGCAACTACTTTCCTTACCGATTACGCACAACCGGCTGATGAAGACCAGGTATGGAGTGTTTGGGAAGGAAATGCCAGGGTAAAAAGGTAAATTTTCAGATATCCCTGAGGGTTTTGTTATTCGGCGATTTCAGCAGGTCGTCGTAAAACGAATCGACTATTTTGCTGAGTTTGCTGAATTCCTTGGTTTCTTTATCGAAAGTTATCTCCTGCCCTTTCTTATCAAGGGCTTCCACTATATAGCTTACGGTAAGCTTTGCCGGGTCGGTAGCGGGCTGATAGCCTACTTCGCGCACCTCGTGCGTAAGTGTTTCGGTAATGATACGCGCACTAAGCAAATCGTACAGAATATCACGCACTACCCTGGCAGGTATGCCCAGTTGATCGGCTATGTCGGTTGAATTAAGCGGGTCATTACCTTCCGCAAAATTGGCGATTATTTTCTGTGTTACCAGTAATTCCAGCACCCTTCGCTGTTTTGGATTTACCTGTATGTCTTCGGCTTCCTGTTCGTAATGGGCGGCATTCTGATAGGCATAGGATATTTCTGCGCCAAGCAATACAATCAACCAGCTGAACTCGAGCCACATCATCAGCAGCGGCAGGGCGGCGAATGTGCCGTATATGGCGCCGTAGCTGGTGAGTTTCGACTGGAAATTCACATATCCCCACTGCAGCAACTGAAACATGGTACCCGCGATAATGCCGCCAATGAGAGCCGGCACAAATTTTACCTTGGTGTTGGGTATTATAATGTAAATTATGGTGAAAACAATCCATATTAGCGTGTAGGACAATAGGGTCACCAGCACTTTGAGTACCGAATCGAGGTAATGTAAGAAGGGGATACTGCTTGAAATGCTTTGTAATTGGGAAACATTAAAACTGCTGGCAATAATAAGGAAGACAGGGGCTATAATCAGGATGGATATATAATCGGTGAATTGCCTTGAGATGATACGTGATTTTTTTACCTGCCAAATGTTGTTGAAGGAGCTTTCGATATTACCCATGACTTTCATCACCGACCAGAAGAGTATGAGTACACCAATTCCGGCAATGTAGCCCGAATTAATATGTCCTAGATACTTATCTACAAAGCCCAGCAACACATTCAGCAATTCCTGCTGTCCGTAAAGTTTTTCCGTTAATATGGTGTTTAACCTGCTTTTCATGCCAAAGCCTTGTGCAACAGCAAACAACATGGCCAGTAGCGGGACTATGGAGAGTAGGGTGTAAAACGAAAGTGCAGATGCCCTGATCTGAATCTTGTCTTTTCGGAAGCCTTTGACGGCTATAAAAAAGATTTTGCCCAGTCGCACAAAGAAACTGAATACGGGATGCTTGTCCTCGGTGGATATTTTCCAGATGTCTTTTTCAAAAAACTGGGTTACCTGTTGAACGATGTTCTTTTTCATGGCATTACCTCGGGTAATAAAAATACGGTTTTTTTATATATTTACGGTGAAATGTCCAATAGGTTTTACATGGCGCTGCTAAATCTTGAAAACAAGAAAGTCCTGGTTGTGGAAGATGATGATATGAGTTTCTTGTATATCAATCAGTTGCTTATGCTTACCCGGGGTGCCATTGTGCGTGAGAAAAGCGGTATTGATGCTATTGAACGCTTCCGAAATCAGCATGGTTTTGATCTGATTCTGATGGATATTCAGCTTCCCGATATGGATGGCAAACAGGTTACCCGTGAAATCAGAAATCTCGATAGCAGGATACCCATCATTGCCCAAACAGCATCGCGTTCTGCCGAAGAGAAAGAACTTGCACTGGTGGCTGGATGTACAGCCGTGCTTACCAAGCCTTTCAGCATGGAAGAATTATTCGGGGTTATTGAGGGAAGCTTGTTGTAGTGCCCTATCCTGAAGGTATTTACCGGGTGTTATACCGGTGTGGGCCTTGAACGCCCTGATGAATGAGCTGGGAGATCCAAAGCCCGACTCGTGGGCAATGTATTCGGTTACCAGCAGGTTACTGCCTGGCCTGTTCATTATTTCCAGGGCATACTCGATTCGGTAACGGTTGACCCAGGCGTTGAAGTTGCAGCCGGTTTGGTCATTGATCAGGTTTGAGATATAAGTGCGGTTGGTATTCAGCATTTTACTCAGGGTGACAATCTTCAGATCGGGAATAAGGAATATCCTGTCCTTTGCCATCAGGTCATTCAGTTTCTTCTTCAATTCACCATTTGTTCTGTTGCCGGGTATGTCTGTAATGCGTGGTGAATCAATCTCTTCGGTCATTTCCTCAATGGTGCTTCTTTGCCTGTTGCCCTGAATACCGATAATAAAGAGCAATGAGCTGAAAAGCACGGAAGGGATGGCCAGTGTATTTTCATTTTCGAGGAACATACCACGGCCCAGTACATTGAAAACCGAACTTGTCAGTGAGAATATCACCAATGTTACATTCAGCATCTTTATCCATACCAGTTTCCGGTCTTCGAGATTGCTGTAAAAGTCTTCGATACGCGAATTATGTTGACTGGCCAGGCGGTACCCCAAAATAAGGCAGTAAATAACCTGTATGGAAAACACAATCCGGCTGGTTAAAAAAATACGCGACAGCCATCCTACTACTCCCGGGGCCGTAATATATCCCCAGTTGTTGTTGATCAGTACTTCGTTGTAATATAGCTGCTGCTCGTCGGGTGTGGCTATGATATGCATAAACTCCAGCAAAATGGCCAGCATCAATGCCGGCGCAAGGTGCAGCAGGTTATTCACCCTGAGGTTTTTTTCAACGGTCAGCAGTTTAATATACCAGTAAAAAATAGGGTAAACAGCCAGCGAGGTGAACAGGTAAAGAGCATCAAGCGTGAGATAAATATCCTGGTAGCGCTGAAAATAAATCATATGACAGGTATACAGCAGCGAAGCTGTAAACATGAATATGGCCAGCATTAACTTGGGTTTGCTGCGGGAAGCTCCTGATATAAATACAATTGCCCAGAACAACGTGGTGTATACCGGGGTGGCGGCCAGTAAAAAGTTTGTCATGAAAAACGGTCTATAATTTTACAATTTGATAACTGGTTTTACGATTTGACATGACAGATTGGGTTTAAAGCATGTAAATTTGGGTAATTCATTTGCTGCAAAAATAAAAGGTTTTTGTGACATGTGAACTACCCCTGACTGGTGCCTTTGACCATTATTGTGTTGGGAACCCGCTTTCCAAGCTGTTTTGAATCCTGTTAGTGCCTGTACTGCAAATAATTATTGGGTTTTATTAGTAGTTGCAGGTTACTTTGACGGGAATGAGGACGACCTAATCCAGTATTCGCAGTAATAGCAACCGTTTCCTGCTTTTTAACAGTGTTGGACAACAGGTATCAGGAGGGGTTTTTTTTTTGACGAACTTGTTGAGTTTGAAGATAGGAACGGAAAATCAGCCAGCGTTTGAGTTATGAGCAGGAGAATATAGACAAGAGACAAGG
>CAZUBW010000146.1:0-5319 GCA_964618645.1 uncultured Bacteroidales bacterium
TCCGAAAAACTCAAAATGAAAAAGGCTGCGTAATTTTCTTTTTACACAGCCTCCTCTTAGTGTTCTTAAACTTAGTGGTCTTAGTGAAGCTTTCTCTTCGTGTACTTCGTGTTAAAAAAAGACTGCCAAGCACAGCGCAGGCAGCATATGGAAGAATCATACTAACCATTGAATATCTATACTTTATAATTATTAGCTTGATGGCTAAGCCTTTGGAGGGGGATACGCACAGAACAAGGCTCAAACCTGAATTACAATGCAACTACTGATCATGCACGACATCGAATTTTGAAGAACCAGCACACAGCATCCTATTCCTTCATTTCTTCATTTCTTCATTCATTCATTATTCAATTCCCAGCACACAATTAACACCCCATTGTTAATTACAAACAGAATAAGCCGGACTATTTGTACGTTATTAATCCGTAATTTTAAGCCGAAAAACCATTCGATATGAATCTTAAACTCACTGCTGGTTTGCTGATTGCCACCCTGCTTACCCCGCTGGTATACGGTCAGCAAACATATTACCATACCAAGGCGGAACGACAATACCAGAAGGCGCTTGAACTATACCAGAACGGTAAATACAGCGCGGCCCAGCAACTTTTCGACGGCTATGCCCGCGACCATGCAGGCGAAAACACCGACCAGCTGTCGAACTGCGACTTCTACGCCGCCATGTGCGCACTGAAACTGTTCAATAACGACGCGGAAAGCCGCGTGATCAAATTCCTGGACGAAAATCCCGAAAACCCGCAACGCAACGAGGCCATGTTTAACCTGGCCGGGTACTTCTTCCAGCGCAAAAGCTATAACAACGCGCTTATCTATTACGACATGGTGGATAACACCCGCCTTGGCCACGAAGACCAGGCCGAATTTCAATTCAAAAGCGGATACTGCTACTTCCTGAAGGAAGACTACGACAAAGCCCGCCTGGCTTTCGGCCAGATCAAGGACCTTGACACCAAATACACCTCCCCTGCCCTTTACTACTACGCCCATATCAACTACATGCAGGGCAATTACGAAACCGCCCTCCAGGGCTTCCTCCGCCTGAAAGACGATCGTAACTTCGGCCCCATTGTTCCCTATTACCTTACCCAGGTATATTATAAACAAGGTAAGTACAACGATGTAGTGCAATACGCGCCGGCCCTGATGCAAAACGTTACCGAAAAACGCGCGCCCGAAATTGCACGCATCACCGGCGAATCATACGTTCAACTCGACCTGTACAGCGAGGCCATTCCCTACCTCGAAAAATATATCGAAACCGGCGACGCCGTCAGTCGCGAAGACAAATACAGCCTTGCCTACGCCTACTACAAAACCGGCGCCTACGACAAGGCTGCCAACCTGTTCGGCCAGATTACCGGTACCGAATCGGCCCTGAGCCAGAACGCACTGTACCACCTGGCCGACTGCCATATCAGGCTTAACGACAAAAACAAAGCCCGCATGGCATTCTCCTCGGCATCGAAAATGGAATTCCTGCCCGAAATTACCGAAGATGCCCTCTTTAACTACGCCCTGCTGACCTATGAACTCGACTTCTCCCCTTTTAACGAGGCCGTGCAGGCGCTGAACGACTACCTCACCCGTTACCCGAATTCGAAACGCAGCGAGGAAGCTACCAACTACCTGGTACTGGCCTACACGAATGCCAAAAACTACCGGATGGCACTGGCCTCCATTGAAAAGCTCCGGAATATGAGCAACGAAATCAAAAAGGCCTACCAGAAAATTGCCTACTACCGCGGACTTGAGCTTTTCAGTAACCTCGACTTCGACGGCTCCATTACCATGATGAAATCGTCCCATAAATACGGAAGCTTCGACCCGGCTATTTACGCCCTCAGCCATTACTGGATGGGCGAAGCCAGCTACCGGAAAGCCTTGTACGGACAAGCCATTGACCATTACAACGCTTTCCTGGTGCAACCCGGCGTTTCGTCGCTTAAAGAATACCCGCTGGCGCATTATAACCTGGGATATGCCTATTTCAGCCTGAAACAATACAACGAAGCCGCGGTGTGGTTCGAGAAATTCACCGGCTTTTCGAAACAGGCACAGGCCGACGTGCTGAATGACGCCCTGAACCGGCTGGGCGACTGCTATTTTGTACAAATGCAATACACAAAGGCCGTGGGCACCTACGACAAAGCCATGAAATCGGGTTCCGGCGCCAACGACTATGCCCTGTTCCAGAAAGCCCTTGCATTGGGCGTAACCGGAAAGGACAACGAGAAAATTACCACACTCAACCAGCTGATCACCTCGTATCCGAACACCAGCTATAAAGCCGATGTGTATTACCAGCTGGGCGAAAGCTACACCCGGCTGAACCAAAACGACAGGGCTGTTACCAACTACCGCAAGGTGGTGAGCGACTACCCCGGCAGCAGCTATGTGAAAAAATCGCTTATCAACCTGGGCCTGCTCTATTACAACGCCAACCGCAACACCGATGCCATTGCCTGCTACAAGAAAGTGATCGAAGACTATCCCGGTACCGACGAGGCTGAAAATGCCATGATTGGATTGAAAAACGTGTATGTCGACAATAACGACGCCGACGGATACTTTGTGTATATGCAGGATAAGGGCGTTATCACCTCGGCAGACCTTGTTGAACAGGATTCGCTGAGCTACCTTACTGCCGAAAGGATTTACATGTCGGGCGACTACACCCGTGCTGTTCAGCAGTTAAAATCGTACATCGAAAAACACCCCAACGGCAGGTACCAGCTGAATGCCCAATTCTACAAAGGCGATTGCCATTACCGTGCCAATGAATACGAACAGGCGCTTACCGCATTCGATTATGTTATTAACCACCCCCGCAGCAGGTTTACCGAACCGGCGCTGCTGGGCGCTTCGCGCATTCAGTTCAGGCTTAAAAACTACGCCGCGGCAGCCGGCTATTATAAAAAACTCGAAGAGACTGCCGAAGTGAAAAGCAACCAGCTGGAAGCCCGGCTGGGTTTGCTGAAATGTTACAGCATGCTTGGTGAAAACGGAAACGTGATAACATTGGCCGACAAGATACTGCTCGCCGAAAGGCTCTCGCAGGAACAGGAACGTGAAACGCGTTTTGCCAAGGGTAAGGCACTGCTGGCTAACGACCGGCAAATGCTTGCCCTGGAAGAGTTCAACAAAGTTGCCGTTGAAGTGAAAAGCGCCGAAGGCGCCGAAGCCAAGTACCGGGTTGCCGAAATTCATTACCAGCGCAAAGAAATTGCACAGGCCGAGAAAACCATAGCCGACTTTGCCGATAAAACCACGCCCCACCAATACTGGATGGCCAAAAGCTTTTTGCTGTGGGCCGACATATTCACGGAAAAGGGCGACGATTTCCAGGCCATGCAAACTGTGCAAAGCCTCATCGACTACTACGAAAAAACCGATGATGGCATCCTGGCCGAAGCCAAAGCTAAAAAGAAGGCGCTGACCGATAAACAGGCTGTCATCAAAAAGGCTGACGGCGATAACGGCGAAGAAATTGAAATTGTAGAATAGTAAAAGACCAACACATGATACCTCCAAAAATGAAATACATGCTGATTTTCCTGTGTATGACCATGGGATTGCAGCCTTTGCTGTCGCAGGAACTAAACAAAGAGGTTTACGTGGTGAGGCCCTACGAACCTACACTTTCGGATGCCAACAAGTACAACTTTCTGCCCGCCACCACCGACCTGGGAACCACCACCCCCGTGTTCCAGTACTCCATAACACCCAAACGCCTGACCAGCAGTTTTGAACCCGACCCGATAAAAGCCGCCAAAACCGTTACCACCTCGCTGCCAAAGATCTACAACAGCTGGCTGAAACTCGGATTGGGCAATTACACCTCACCTTTGGTGGAATTCAACATCAGCAACCTGCACTCGCGCGATTATGCCTATGGCGCTTACATGACCCATAAATCGTCGCAGGGAAAGGTCCGGCTCGATAACAACGATAAGGTTTTTGCCGGCTACGTGGTGAACAAGGTTAACGTTTACGGCAAACGTTTTTATTCGAAATCGACCCTGTGGGGAAACCTCAGGTTCGATCAGCATGCCTTCAGCTATTACGGGTACAATACCAGCGCCTTTGCCGAACCTCCCGATACCGATCGCGACAGCCTGCGGCAAAGAACATTCAAACCCGGGCTGGATGTCGGCATCAAATCGAATTACAGCAGCGCCGACCAGCTGAACTATGATATTTCAGCCGACCTCGACTATTTCATCGACAAACCCCGCAACAAAGAAACAAGCCTGGTGGTAAGGTCAACGTTCAGCAAAACCATGTTTGAAATGCTGGGCGGACTCGATCTTTCGGTTGATTACTCCAGGCTGAACGCCACCACCGATTCCATAACCAATACCATCATCCGTTTTAACCCGTGGATCAGCAAAAGCAGTGCCGACTGGCAGTTTAAAGTCGGTTTTGAAGGCGTTGCCGATATTGCCAACATAACCCATTATTACTTTTACCCGCGTGCCAACCTCGATATCATCATTATCAAGGATGTGCTGGTGCCGTTTGTGGGTGTTTCGGGCGAACTGCAAAAAAACAACTACCAGAACCTGTTTGACGAGAATCAGTTCATCAGCCCGGGATTGTACCGGAAAAATACCAGCAGCAATTTTGTCGTGTATGGCGGTCTGAAAGGCAGCCTGAGCGAGTACATACGTTTCAGGGCCGACGTGACCTTCACCGTTTACAAGAATTTCCTGTTGTTTGTAAACGATACCACCACCCATCCGCTGCTGCTTCCCCTGCAGAACCAGTTTACCGCCGTATACGACGATGTCAACCTGTCCACTTATCACGGGCAGCTGGTGATCAATCCGAACAACGATCTCGAGATCGGTATTGATGGAAAGTACTTCGATTACAAGACCTTTGAAGAAAAAGAAGCCTGGCACCGTCCCGATTTTACCCTGACGGTTGATGCATCATACAAAACCGCCGGTAAGTTTGAATTTGGCGCCGGAATACATATTATTGGCAACCGGTGGGTACCGGATAAGATTTCACCCGACAACAGGATGAAGATCAAGCCTGCGCTTGATGCAAACTTCAGCCTGCAGTATCACTACTCGCGGCTTTTTACGGTGTTTGCCGATTTTCATAACCTGGCGGAGCGGAGTTACCTGTTGTGGAATCAGTATCCTTCACAACGGTTTAATTTCATGTTTGGGTTTACCTATAAACTGTGAAATATTTGTAACGACCTGGAAAGTCGTACAACTGTATAAATGCATGTTTGATCAACCATCCAAAGGTAACATCTATCCGGGGCTTTGCCCCGAACCC
>CAZUBW010000147.1:0-5070 GCA_964618645.1 uncultured Bacteroidales bacterium
CGCATTTTCGGACTGCGCAAGCCTTGCAAATGGAACTCTCTGAGCAGACACATGGTTAGTTAACATTCTACAAATAAATTAATTGTTTTTGCCTGGTTTTAAATTCGTGCAGGTACTGCGATGCAGACAAAGCGGCAATGGTAGCGTCGCCTACGGCAGTAGTAATTTGCCTGAAACGTTTGGCTGTACTGTCGCCGGCAGCATATACCCCTTCGATGGAGGTAGTCATCTCCGGCCCTGTCACTATTTCACCATACTGGTTAAGCTTAATCCTGCCCTTGAGGAATTCGGTGTTGGGTACATACCCGATAAATATAAATACGCCATCGGTTTTGAAAGATGTTACCCGTCCGTTACGCAGGTTTTCGATGTCAACCGATTCCAGGTTTTCACTTCCGTGAAAAGCGTTAATCCGCGACTCCATGATAAAACTAATTGTTGGATTCTGCTTTGCTTCCTCTACGGCATGTTCAAAGGCCTGAAAATGGTCAAACTGGTGCACTATGGTGACCTTACTGGCGTATTTGGTAAGCGAAACCGCTTCTTCCAGGGCCGAATTACCTCCGCCCACCAACACAATTTCCTTATCGGTAAAAAAATCACCGTCGCAGGTGGCACAATAAGAAATTCCCCTGCCTTTGAATTGATCTTCGCCCGGTACACCTAATGTACGCGACCGTCCGCCCGGTGTGAGTATCACACTATGGCTGGTATATACCTGACCGTCTGATACGGTTACGCTTTTCAGTTCGCCGTCAAGCGAAAGGTCCTGGATGGAAATATTGGTACGGATATCGCACCCAAAGGTCGAAGCCTGCTTTTTCATAATGCCGGCAAGCTGGTAACCGCTGACACTTTCCACGCCCGGGTAATTGGCAATTTCGTGGGTCAGAATCATTTGTCCCCCTGCCATCCCTTCGCTGACAATCAGTGTTTTCAACCTTGCCCTTGAAAGATAAATACCTGCGGTGAGGCCGGCCGGACCGGCCCCGATAACAATGGCATCGTAATGATTTGCGTTATTCATAATATCAGGCATTAACAGCAACTGCAAATTCCTTGTTGAGTATCGTTGTTACCTGTTCGCGGCTCTGAATGCTCGATGTGGCTTTTACCACCTTACCATTCTTATAATAAATGGTGAAAGGTATGCCCATAAAACCCCTTACTTCGGGCAGATTGCGGATTACATAAGACTCGGGGTTGTCGAACTCCATATCGTAAAATTTCACATGCGGATACTCCCTTTCCAGTTCTTCGGCAATGCCGTAAACAGGAATACACATGGGGCCCATACGTCCGCAGATAACCATTACATTTTCGTTTTCACTGATGGCCTGCTGATGCTCAGCTGCCGATTCGAGATGTTTTAAATTGGTGTACAACATATTTTTATAGTTTTAATGTTACATATTTTAGCTGCGAGCTGCGAGCTGCGAGCTGCGAGCTGTGAGCTTTGAGCTTTGAGCTTTGAGCTTTGAGCTTTGAGCTTTGAGCTTTGAGCTAAAAGCCAATAGCCAACAGCCAATAGCATTTAGTTATAAATGACAGTACAAAATTAACATGTAATGAGCCGTGAACAAAGGATTTAGGCTTGCAGGGAGATAATCACGGAATTGAATTGAGACAACTTTTTTATTGATTTGGATTAACTTTAATGCTGCATCATCATTCCAATGGCATGAAACCCTTCCCCGAAACCGACCGCACGGACGACAAACTGAATTTGCAGGGATTTCCACAGAGAGTGCAGTGAAACTGCTCAAAGCCTTTGAAAGGGACAGATTGATAAAACCTGATAAAAAGAATGGACTTTACTTAACTCATCAAGTCGGAAACTCTGCGCACAACCTGGAAACGGTATACGATATCCTGCCAATCCTCTAAGTTATTTTCCAGCATATCCCTACCTTTAACTGCAGCTATTTGCAATTGTTTTTCCATGTAAATTACCCTAAAAGCAGACTGAATACTCCAACGCCACTCCAAGTACTTTACCATCGGAATGATCTTTGGCAGTAAGAGGTATATAAAATACGCTTATACCAACCACCCGCATCTTTTGGGATCCTTTAAATTCAAGTCCAAATTGCCAGCTTATAAAGGGTCCTGCAGCAAAAAATGGATCACCTCTGTTCTTAAGATCCGACTTATAATCGGGTCCGTAGTTCAAACTCACGCCCAACCCTGGTCCTGTTAACAAGGCCTTGCTATCATTCAGCGCTTTTCTATATTGAAAAGTAAACTCAGGTTCAAACTGGAGCATTTGAAAGGCAAGACCAAATAACAGCGGGCGCATTACAGGCAGGTTAAATGTAAGAGCAGATTTTTCAGAAAAGGTGTATTTCGTAAGAAACATGATATCTGCCATTGGGCCTCCTTTGACTCCCGCAGCGCTAGCCACACACATACGAACATCATCATACCTGCCGCCTGCCATATATAGGATTCCGTACGAAAGGCCGCCTTTAGTAGTTTCCTGTGCCAATGATCCTGAAATAAAAACTACTATCAGGCCTGATAAAACGAATAGATGCTTCCCCATGGCGTATAGATATGCTGAAAGTTAGGCTTTTTTTTAATGCTGCCACACAGTTGCATTTGAAGAATTCAAATGAGAAGATCACTCCAGCATATCATTTCTTAACCAATAAGAAATAAACACACTAATTTGGCTTAAAATTATTACCAGTTTCATAAAGCAAAAGAGGTAACTTAACCTGGAAAATCTCAATATTGGGTGGCCATATAAACAGAAAAAGCTGTTATAGTATACATCTGATAATCTGAATAATCTGTGACCGATTTTGAAATTATAAGGACTATTCTTGAGGGTGACCGCAACAGTTACGCAATTCTGGTGGAACGCCACCAATCCATGGTATTTCGTACCTGTATGGGTTTTGTCCACAATAAGGAAGATGCAGACGATCTGACCCAGGAAATTTTTATCCAGGCTTATCAATCCTTAAAATCATTTAAGGCTGAGGCTTCGTTCTCAACCTGGCTTTACCGTATTGCCGTAAATGCTTCGCTGAACAGGGTCCGGAAAACATCCAAAACAGGTTTGTTCAGTCGCTTTAGTGCGCTCCTGGGCAACGACGCAAAATCAGAACGGGATTTTCCGGCTGCTGATGTTGAAAACCCCGAAGAAATACTGCTGAAAGCGGAGCAGGCCAAATGGGTGCAGCAAGCCCTGGACAGTCTGCCCGAAAAGCAACGGACTGCCATTGTATTGAGCAAATACGATGAGCTGTCACAAAAAGAAATAGCGGCTGTTATGGACATTACCGAAGGGGCTGTTGAGGCCTTGTTGCAGCGCGCTAAAGCAAATCTCAGGGAAAAACTTTCATCGGGTTTTAAAAAAAAGAATAAATGACCGTAGGAAAAAATAAAGTTTTGTTTCTAACCATTAAAATCAATTAAAATGAATTGCGCATTATGTCAGAATTATTTGGATGCCTGGTTGGCAGGAACGCTGTCAGCCAGTTTGACGATTCAGGTTGATAGCCACCTGAGTCATTGCCCGCAATGCAGGGAAGTCGCTGAACTGCTAAAGCTTAGTGAAGTTGTAATAGCCGGGGAAAAGCAAACCGAACCCAATCCGTTTCTGGTTACCCGCGTTATGGCCGCAATCGAAGCCAGCGAATCCGAAGTCGAACGTAACAAACCGGTTTTTGTCCGCTTGCTCCGGCCGGCCGCTATTACCTTGTCAATGGCCGCTGCTGTATTCGCCGGTATCTTTTTGGGCAGGCTGGCTGATTCAACCACCTTACCCGGAAGTGTTCCCGTGGAACTGGTACTGATTAACGATGCACAAATGGAGGCCATTGGCCCGTTATCCAACGAATAAGCCACTCCTGATGAAAACAGTATCCAAAAACCGACTGATGATGTGGACTATCGTGCTACTGGCATTGATGAACATATCCACCATTGTTGCCATAGTGTATACCAGGAACCAGACGAACAGCAGCACCGGGAACAATGCAGCAATGTCACCGGAAGATGAAGATTCTTCTATGAAATTCACCGGCCGTTATTTCAGGGATGAACTGGGCTTTACCCGTCAACAGATGCAACAATTTGCATCTTTTAACCCCGGCTTCAGGAGACAGGTGCAATTGATCAACCAACGGTTGGACATCCATCGCCGACATATGATAAAAGAAATGTCGGGAACAACGGTAGATACCCTCACACTCAACCTCCTCTGCGATTCAATCGGTTGCCTGCATGCCGGACTCAAAAAAGCAACTTACAATTATTATTTGGATATCAAAGACATATGCGACAAATCACAGCAATTGAAACTTGAACAACTTTTTAATGATATGTTTTCGGGCGACCTGCACCCCGGGCCACAAGGCAGAGGCGGTCAACAGGGCAGAGGGCGCGGAAGGCAAATGTAAGTGAGATTAACAATTTAAAATTTTAATGGTATGAAAACAAAACTTTTTGCAACAGGAATTGCCTTATTGGCACTATCAGCTTTCACATTCGCGCAGGAGCCGGGAACCGGAAGGGGATTGAGAAATGGCACAGGGAAAGGCCCTGCTTATGTTGACACCAACAACAACAATGTTTGTGATAATTACGAGAACAATACAACAAGATACGGCCGGCATGCCAGGGGCAATGCCAGGTTTCAGGCGGTAAAGGGACAGCGTCCGGGTCGCGGTGTTGCCCAGGGCCAGGGCAGGGGTCGCGGTGCAGGCCGTGGCTTTGTAGATGCAGATAAAAACGGGGTTTGCGACTACTATGAAGCTGCCGGTAAAAAATAAATACTGGTAAATGTCACTTTTTTGAGATCCGCCTATCAAGCGGATCTTTTTTTTGTGCGCAAATTTAAAGCACAGCTAACGGATTGGCTATTGCTAACGCTCTTGTGAGTATAGTCTCCCCGGACCATAGCCATTAACTTAGGGATGCATATTGCAGATAATTTTCATTTGTGTATATTGACATCAATATAATAGCAGTTAACGCTGAACATAGCAATATCCCCCGCTGGCGGCATAGCCGTCAAGCTAATGGCTCATTTGTAGTTAATAATGAAGATGTTATAAG
>CAZUBW010000148.1:0-2840 GCA_964618645.1 uncultured Bacteroidales bacterium
CGACCCCTTGCACCCCATGCAAGTACGCTAGCCAACTGCGCCACGCCCCGATTATTCCTATCGTATGCAAGTACCCCGCCGCTGGCGGGGCCACGCCCCGATTCGGCTTGCAAAGATAATTATTATTTGAAATTCTCACAGAAAAATCGCGTGAAAACAATATTTTGTTATACAATGAACAGTCGGGCAGGGTTGTGTGTTATCTTTTCGTATATTTGATATCATTCAGTTTAAAAAGTAATAGAATAAATGGCCGATTTTAATGTAGTTATGCCCAAACTGGGCGAAAGTGTACAGGAAGCCACCATTATTAAGTGGCTTATCAAACCGGGCGATATGGTTCAGGAAGACGATGTATTGCTGGAAATTGCCACCGATAAAGTTGACTCGGAAATCCCTTCCCCGGTCGCCGGGAAAGTACTGAAGGTGCTCTTCGCCGAGAATGCCCTGGTACCCGTCGGGGAAGTTATTGCTGTTATCAATACCGAGGGAAAAGGGAGTGTGGAAGAAGGAGCAGCGGCAGGGGAAGAAAAAGCGGCAGTGGCAGCGGCAGCGACAGGGGAGGAAAAAGCGGCAGGGGCAGTGGCAGGAGAGGGGAAAGCGGCAGTGGCAGCGGCAGCGGCAGGAGAAGGGAAAGCGGCAGGAGCAGCGGCAGTAGGGGAGAAGGCTGATAGTAAAAAGTCCTCAGGCAGGTTTTATTCTCCACTGGTTACCAGCATTGCGGCCAAAGAAAGCATCAGCATGGAAGAACTCGATACCATAACCGGTACAGGTGAGAATGGCAGGGTTCGTAAGCAGGATGTGCTCAACTATCTCCAAAACAGGGGTAGTAAACCTGCTGCTTCACAGTCGGTTGCCTCCCAGGCGCCTGCCACCAAAACTTCATCTACGGCCAAACCAGGCATCAGTCTGCAACCCGGCGACCAGCTTGTGGAAATGGACCGGATACGGAAGCTCATCGCCGAACATATGGTCATGTCGAAAGATACTGCTGTGCACGTTACTAATTTTGTTGAAGCCGATGTGACAGGTTTAGCCCTTTGGCGCGAGAAACACAAGGATGAATTCCTGAAGCGCGAAAAGATAAAGCTTACCTTTATGCCGGCATTCCTCGAAGCCACCGCTAAGGCCCTGAAGGAATTCCCGGGCGTGAATGCCTCGGTCGACGGCGACAACATCATTCTCCGGAAAAACATCAACATTGGTTTTGCTGTTGCACTCAAATCGGGCAACCTCATTGTCCCCGTGCTGAAAAATGCCGATCAGAAAAGCATGGTGGGTCTGGCTGTTGAACTCGACAGGCTGATCAACGCCGCACGCAACAACTCACTTTCGCCCGACGATATACAGGGAGGCACCTTCACCATTTCCAACTTCGGCTCATTCCGGAACATTACCGGTACGCCCATCATTAACCAGCCCCAGGTAGCCATTCTGGCAACAGGCACCATCGAGAAAAAGCCGGCTGTCATTGAAACGCCTACCGGCGATGTGATCGCTATAAGGCACAAGATGATTCTATCACTTTCCTACGATCACCGGGTTGTGGACGGTGCCCTGGGGGGCATGTTCCTCCGGAGACTGGCTGATCTGCTGGAGGCGTTTGATATGGAGAGAACCATCTAATTTGTTGATGTGTTGATTTGTTAATATGTTGAATTTGAAAAAGAGATTTGAACAATGGAAATACCTAAAAGATACCACGTTAAAAAAACGGATAAGGAAGTTCTGCGAAAATGGTTCTACCTGATGGTCCTTGGCAGGGCGCTTGACGATCGTGCCCCCAATTACCTTAAACAGGCCATAGGATGGTCCTATCATGCGCCATATGCCGGTCACGATGGCATTCAACTGGCCATCGGACAGATATTTGACCGGAAAACCGATCACCTTTTTCCCTATTACCGCGATATGCTGACTTGTATTTCGGCTGGACTTACCGCCGAAGAGATCATTTACAACGGCATTTCCAAAGATACCGATGTGGCCGGCGGTGGCAGGCATATGTCCAATCACTTTGCCAAACCCGAGTGGAATATTAACAATGTTTCATCGGCTACCGGAAATCACACACTCCACGCTGTTGGCGTAGGCCGTGCCATGAAAAGGTACAAGCACAAAGGTGTGTCCATCAGTTCACAGGGCGAATCGTCGGTGAGCGAAGGATATGTTTACGAAGCCATTAACGGTGCTTCCAATGAACAATTGCCGGTCATTTTCGTGTTCCAGGACAATGGTTATGGTATTTCGGTGCCAAAGGCCGATCAGACGGCTAACCGTAAGGTGGCAGATAATTTCACCGGTCTTAAAAACCTGCGTATCCTGCATTGTAACGGCAAGGATGTTTTTGATTCGATGAATACCATGACTGAAGCCAGGGAATGGGTGCTCAAAAATCAGCAACCCTGTATTGTACAGGCCAACTGTGTGAGGATTCATTCCCATTCCAATTCTGACCGGCATGAATTATATCGCGACGATGCGGAGCTGAATTATGTGAGTGAGTACGATCCGCTGGGAAAATATCGCCGGATGCTGCTGCGTTACAACCGCTTTACCGAAGAGGAACTAAAGGAGGTCGAAGAACAGGTGAAAGCCGAAGTTAAGGAAGCCCATAAAAAAGGACTGGCTGCACCCGACCCCGATCCGGCCTCTGTAACCCAATTTGTTATCCCCGAGCCTTATATCTCTGCCAAATACCCCGATGGGTTACATCAGGACGAAGGTCCAAAGAAAAAGCTCATAGAGGCTATTAACGAAACCCTTAAAGCTGAATTCCGGCAAAATCCTGACACCTACATCTGGGGCCAGGATATTGCCAACAAGGAAAAAGGTGGCAT
>CAZUBW010000148.1:2940-5027 GCA_964618645.1 uncultured Bacteroidales bacterium
GTAACCGTAAGGCTTGCGTCGGGCGGTTATATAGGTGGCGGACTCTACCATTCGCAGACCATCGAAGGTGCACTTACAACCTTCCCTGGGGTACGTGTGGTATATCCCTCTTTTGCCGACGATACGGCAGGTTTACTACGAACCTGTATGCGCAGTGAAGGCTTTACCATGTTTCTTGAACCCAAAGCGCTTTATAATTCTCCCATAGCTGCTACCCCTATTCCCGACGATTTTGAAGTACCTTTTGGAAAGGCACGTATCCGTCATGAGGGTGCCGATATGACTATCCTTACGTATGGCAATACCACCCATATGTGTCTTCAGGTTGCTGAAAAAATTGCCAAAGAACCTGGCGCCGGCATTGAAGTAATTGATCTGCGTTCCCTGGTTCCCCTTGATAAAGATACCATTCTGGCTTCAGTAAAGAAAACAGGGAAGGTATTAATTGTTCACGAGGATAAGGTGTTCTCGGGGTTTGGAGCAGAACTTTCCGCCATGATTACCGAAGAAGCTTTTGAATGGCTCGACGGTCCGGTACGACGAGTGGGTTCAATCTTTACCCCTGTTGGTTTTAACCGGATCCTCGAAAAGGCCATACTGCCCAATACCGAAAAAATTGAAGCAGAGATTATGAGACTGTTGAAATATTAAAGATGAATGAACATAATTATATATGAAGAAGATAGGATTGGTCTATAGTTTTAACACCAGGAAAACATCACAAGCGGCAAAGAAAATTGGGAATGAATTGGGCGATGCTGCCACCCATATTAACGCTGAAACCCTGACTGAAAAGGAGTTTCTGTCGTTTGATAACCTGATTTTGGGTGTTCCCACCTGGTTTGATGGTGAGCTGCCCAATTACTGGGATGAATTTGTCCCGGCCCTGGAAGATCTGAAGCTGAAAGGTAAAAAAGTAGCCATTTTTGGCAACGGCGACCAGAAAGGATATCCCGAAAATTTTGTAGACGGTATCGGCATCATGGGCAGGCTGCTGGAAAGCAGGGGCGCCAAACTGGTTGGTTTTACATCTGCAAAGGAATATACATTTGAGAGCTCACAGGCGCTGCGGGGAGAGGAATTTTGTGGACTGGCGCTCGATTTTGAAAATGAATCCTCCAAAGTCAATGGAAAAATCAAAAAGTGGGTGGAACAGGTGAAGAAGGAGTTTGGGGGGGAGTAGCAGTAGCAGTGGCAGTAGCAGTGGCAGTAGCAGTGGCAGTAGCAGTGGCAGTGGCAGTGGCAGTGGCATTCACAATACCAATTACCAGTTACCAATTACCAGTTACCAATTACCAGTTACCAATTACCAGTTACCAATTACCAATTACCAATTACCAATTACCAATGAACATTAAGCTGAAAAATATCTTGCTGACTACATTTCTTTTGGTGGTAACGTTATCGGCAGTTGCACAGGATCCGGTTACTATTTACAACCCTTCCGCTGACGCAAAGGCTGATCTGGCTGAAGCCATTCAACAGGCAAGGGAACAACAGAAAAATGTGCTGGTGCAGGTGGGTGGCAACTGGTGCCCCTGGTGTATTAAGCTTCACGGTTTTTTTAATTCGGAGGCAAGGGTAGATTCTATCCTGTCGAAGGACTTTGTATATGTCCTGGTAAATTACAGCAAGGAAAACAAAAATCCCGAAGTGCTGGCATCACTCGGATACCCTCAAAGATTTGGCTTTCCGGTGCTGCTGGTACTCGATGAAAACGGACAACGCCTGCATACCCAGGATACAGGTTTACTGGAACGCGATAAGGGTTATGATCCCGAAAAGGTAAGCCGTTTCCTGTTGAACTGGAACGTGACGGCGCTACGGCCGGAAACGTACAGGTAGGTCGTAGTAGAAGCAAGAACCAAGAGCCAAGAGCCAAGAGTCAAGAACCAAGAACCAAGAGTCAAGAAAGCGGCAGTGGCAGTAGCAGTAGCAGTCAAGTCCCAATTCCCAATTCCCACGCATCCAGTATCCAGTATCCAGCATCCAGTATCCAGCATCCAGTATCCAGCACCCAGCTCCCAGCATCATTCGTCCAGCACCATCTTCTCCCCGGCCAGTGCCTCATAGGAGATGCGGAAGAA
>CAZUBW010000149.1:0-4934 GCA_964618645.1 uncultured Bacteroidales bacterium
GGGATAATTCCGGAGGAATTACATGTTTATAGCACTGCCTGTTAACAAAGCACATACGACTCCGGCCGGAGTCGTACCCACCACCCGTAAACTGGGTTCTATTCACATCTGACTCCCCTGGAGTCGGGGTCTAGATAAACATGAGCTTTCACTATATTTTAAATATTTTAACTATATTTATAGTATATAATAAATTATTATAGTATATTTACCACGTCATTTATTAATAAGTATATGAAAGAAATTACCAAAGCCCAGGAAGAACTGCTGAAAGCACTATGGAACATTAAAGAAGGCGCCGTGAGCGACGTACTCGATAGCTTACCGGAGCCAAAGCCTGCTTATAATACCGTGGCTACCGTTATTAAGGTTCTTGAAAAAAAAGGCTATGTTTCGCACAAAACCTATGGTAAAACCAATGTTTATTTCGCTGTTGTAGACCAAAAAGAATATGCCCAATATATACTCAGGGACACTTTCAAAGGCTTGTTCAATGGCTCGCTTAACCAACTGGTTTCCACCTTTGTCAACAGCAAAGAAGTCAGCCTTACCGAGCTCGAAGAATTGAAAGCCATGCTGGACAAAGAAATTAACGCTAAAAAACGGTAATATGGAACCCACACGCTATTTACTAATTACCACCGTTTGCCTGAGCTTATGCTACACAGCTTACCGACTGATCTTTTCAAAGGAAACCCATTTCCGCATCCTCAGGATATACTTGCTGGGATCTGTTTTCCTTTCGCTGCTGCTACCCTTCATTACCCTTGAAATACATACCGGATTGTCGTTCGTAGAAACGCCATCCCCACAGGTTAACCTTATTTATGCGCCAGCCATTGAACAGTCATCTGAAGTTGTAGCCCGACCGCATGCCGGTTTCCAGGGGTTTGAACCGTTCAAAGCATTCCTGAACCGTCAGGACTTTTTTGAAGTGTTGGCATACTTATATATGCTTGTTACATCGTTCTTGCTAATAAGGCTGATTGCACAAGTAGTATTGCTGATTATAGCCTACGCACAATCGGAAAAAGTGCCCCGGGACAAATACACCCTCCTGTTCAACCACCGGTTCAGACATACTTTTTCATTTTTCCGCTGGATATTTATTGATAACGAATCAGCATCGTCCGGCGAATTAAATCAAATAATTGCACACGAAAACACGCATGTTTCCCAGTATCATTCAATCGATATCGTGCTGATGGAACTGTTAACGGCCATGATGTGGTTCAATCCACTGGTATGGAAAATGAAGCAGGAGATGCAACTGGTACATGAATACCTGGCAGACGAAGGCGTGCTCAACACCGGTGTTGACAGGCTCAGTTACCAGGCGTTACTGGTTAACCAGGTCGCGGGAGAAAGGCTCATCAGTCTTTCTTCGAGCTTTAATTATTCACTTATTAAAAAACGAATAACCATGATGACAACACGAAAAATCAACCGGAATGCAAAGGCAAAATTACTGACCTTCATTCCCCTTTCGGCTGCATTACTTTCAATAATAGCAGTTACAAACGGTGCCTTTGCCGTAAATGTAACTACCAACCTTATCGGCAAACAACCTACGCCGGATCGATCTTTAGAAATGGTCATGGCGCAACCGATAAGTATTACAACAGGTGATACCATAAAAAAGAAAACCATTGTAAAAATGGTACATTCAAAAAATCCCAATGACACCATTGTTGAAGAAACCGAAGAAATTATTGTGACAAACGACTCGCTGGGAAAAAAATACGTCACCATTGTTGAACCCGGCAGTAAAGTGCATCACTACGAAGCATTACCAGATGCAAAAAAGAACGTCTATCAAAAAACGGTGATAATCAACGCCAATGAAAAGGCGGATCAAAGCACAGTTGAAACGAAAACGGAATTAGATGCATTCTTTGAGAGTAAGGGCACCGTAAAAGATACCGTGTATGTTTCCAGTATCGAAAAAAAGTACAAAACCACCAATGATAACTCCGGTTCGGAAGTCAAAACCATTGTCATTAAAAAAAGTGGAAAACACAACCCAAACATACTATATATCATCGACGGTGTTGAAAAAAGTAATAAAAATGCCCTGCTGGATATGAATCCGGATGAAATTCATTCCATTGAAGTCATCAAGGATGATCATGCAAAAAAATATACCGAAAAGGAAGTGGACGGTGTGATCATTATTACCACCAAAAGCGGTAAAAAATGAACAGCTGAGCAGAATGAAAATCAGCCCACTGCCCTTTTCCCTTACCTGTTTTTAAACTATATTTGCATAAGGCTGTTGAAAATAGTAAATGCAATATGGAAAAAAGGAAACTGGGAAATTCGGGTATTGAAGTCACGCCCATCACATTTGGTGCGTGGGCAATTGGCGGATGGATGTGGGGCGGCGCCAACCGTAACGATGCGGTTGAAGCTATCAAAGCTTCCTACAACCTGGGGGTCACATCCATTGACACTGCTCCTGCATACGGACAAGGCCTGAGCGAAGAAATCGTCGGCGAAGCCATTAAAGGCATTCCCCGTGATAAGGTTCAACTGCTTACCAAATTTGGGCTGCGGTGGGATGTTGCGGAAGGCGAATTCTTCTTTAAAAGTCAGGATAACGCCGGAAATCCCATTGATATGTACAAGCTGGCTTCGCGCAAAAGTATTATACATGAGTGCGAAAACAGCCTCAAACGACTTGGGACCGATTATATCGACCTGTTTCAGATTCACTGGCCCGACGGCACAACACCCATTGCAGAAACCATGGAAGCCTTGCAGCGTTTAACGGAACAGGGCAAAATTAGAGCTGCCGGAGTATGCAATTACTCGGTGGCACAAATGACCGAGGCAGAAAAAGTAATTTCCCTGGCCTCAAACCAGGTTCCCTATAGCATGGTTAACCGCGACATCGAACGCGATATTGTACCCTATGCACTTCGACACAACAAGGCCATTATCGCTTACAGCCCGTTGCAGCGTGGTTTGCTGACCGGAAAAGTAAAACCCGAAAGGCGGTTCAACGAAGGCGACACCCGCGATGGCAATGCCTTTTTCTCGCTCGGTAATGTAATTGAAGTAAATTCCTTCCTCGATAAGCTGAAACCACTGACCGAAAGCAAAAAAGCCTCCCTGGCGCAACTTGTCATCCGGTGGACCATTGAACAACCGGGCATTACCATTGCCCTGGTTGGCGCCCGAAATGCGGAACAGGCCATCGAAAATGCCGGAGCCGCCAATATCCGGCTGTCGTCCGATGAGATGGAATTTATCAACGCGGAACTGGGTAAACTGGAGTTGGCATTTTGAGAATGGCTCGTAGCTCACAGCTCGTAGCTCACAGCTCGCAGCTCATAGCTCATAGCTTTTTCTTGCTTTTGGCAAAGTTTTTTGGTAACTTTCTTTTTGCTAACCTAAAATCACGCCACATGAAAAAATTATTATGTATTGTTGCCATTACTGCATTTCTGATTGCTTCGTGTAACACTGCGGAAAAGAAAGCCACGCAAGCCAGGCAGGAAGCAGAAATCAGAAAAATCGACTCGCTGGTATCTGAAATGGACAGCCTCAAAAGCGATATTGACCATTCCGTTCAGGAAATTGATGATTTATTGAATGATTTATAAACCTACCAACCCGGAACCATATGAAAGCACTTACTTTTAAAACAACCGTTCTGGTCCTTTGTCTCGGGCTTTTTGTATTTGCCGGCTTACATGCCCAGAACCCACAGGGAAAAGGAAAAAATGCTGAAAAAAAGGAGTTGAAACAGGAAAAAAAAGATACCCTGAAACAGAAAGCAGGTGACCTGCAAAGTGGTAACCCCGATAAAGCAGGAAAACCCCACGACGTTGGTAAACCTGCCGATGCAGGTAAAAGTGAATCAAAACCTGAATCTTCCGAGGAAATTGAAGACGAAATAAAAAAAGATAAGTCAGGAACGCCTGAATCGCGAGGAAAAGCAACGGAAAAAGCAGGTGAAAAGCCTAAAGAGGGACATGCATATGGCAAAGATAAAAGTAATTTACAGGGCAAAGAATTTGGCCAGGAGAGGGCCGCACAGGCAAAAATGAATCATGAACAGAAATCAAAAGAACTTGATTCTGCTGTTACCCAAGGCGAGGATAAAGTAAAGGAAGCCCGTGTTAAAATTGAAGAGGCCAAAACTAAACTGGAAAAGGACAAAAAAGACAAAAAGATAACTGAAACAGAATATCAGGAAAAGAAAGAGAAAATAGCCAAAGCTGAGGCTGTTGTAGACGACCTGGAAGACAAAGTAAAAAAGGGCAAGGAACTGGAAAAGCCTATAGAGGAGCAAGCACCTGAAACGGAAGTGCAAGAATAATATCCTACCGGTAACACTGAAAAGCTAATGGCTAACGGCTAATGGCTAACAGCCAATGGCTAATTGCCAACCCTCCTTCGCTAAACCTGCCTGATAACGGCAGGCATAGCTACGGCGGGCAAAGCAGCTAATAGCTAATAACTCTTTTATTAACATAAATCCAATCCCATGGCAGTCTTAAAAGTTATCGAATTGCTGGCATCGTCAGAAAAAAGCTGGGAAGATGCTGCACAAAATGCCGTAAAAATGGCCAGTAAAACCATTAACGGCATACGTTCTGTTTATGTTCAGGATATGAGCGCGGTGGTAAAAGGCGACAGGATTGTTGAATTCCGCGTCAACGCAAAAGTATCATTTGAAGTACTGAGCTAAGGAATTAAAGCCCTTTTAAAAAGAACAGAAGCTGCGCGAAAAATCAAAAACCGTCATCGTAAACAGAAGCAACCAAAACAATCTATCTGTATATTAGCAGATTGCTTCACTTCGTTCGCAATGACGGCTTCGATTATCGGGCTTTTTACACAGCCACTGAAAGGATAAGTTATGCTTTTTTCGGAGCAGCCTTTGCTTTGGCAACCGTCTTTTTTGCCTTGGCGGCAACCGGTTT
>CAZUBW010000150.1:0-4912 GCA_964618645.1 uncultured Bacteroidales bacterium
GTAAATGAATATCAATGCATTACAAATATTAGCTTGACGGCTATGCCGCCAGCGGCGGATAGTGCATTATTTTAACTTATCTCAAATTCATAAAGCGAGAGCCTTGTTCTATAGAATAATTCCTTAAGTTGACGGCTATATTCTATAGACTTCGCTTAAATGGGAAAAAACCAATTCTGAAATCCTCCCAAACGGCAAAACCAATTCAACCCCGTCAGCATGTAACGGGTTAAAAAAAACACTGACAGGCGGGTGTTACCTGTCAGTGTCTGTCATAGCACTGACCAGCCCTGGGCTAAGTCAGTTTCCATGTGGTTTTAGGATCTTGGTCTGAAACTTCTTCTTTCTCCTGAGTTCTCCTCTTTCTCCCTTGCCTGATTAACGTTCACTGCGCGACCTTTAATTTCGGCGCCATTCAGACTGTCAATGGCGTTCTGGGCTTCATTGTCGTTCAGCATCTCAACAAAACCAAAACCTTTGCTTCTGCCTGAATACTTGTCGGAGATGATCTTTACCGATGCAACTTCACCGTATTCTTCAAAAGCTTTTCTTAATTCGTCCTCATTAACATTGAAATGAAGATTACCTACGTAAATGTTCATAGAATAAAAAATAAAAAATAAATAGATTATCAATACAAAAATAAAGGAATTATTGGGATGTAAAATAGTTTTAGGATTTATTTGTTCAATACAAAAAATTTAACCCGATATACAACCCGCTTTTCCCGTCATCAGGATTCAATGCACGTCCGTAGTCAATTGCTATGACAAAATTCTGATTCATAACAACATGTAGTCCTGCTCCAGCTCCAAGGTGCGGTTTTTCATCACCGGCCTGCACCAGGTAAAGCTGGTCGTCAGGAACGTTGGATAAATCAAAGTTGTACTTGCCAGTTACCATACCGCCATCGATAAAACCACTCAGCGCCAAATAAATATTCTGGTTAAAAAGTATATTCCGGTAAAATTTCCAGCGCATTTCTATATTGCCATAAAGAAAATCATCGCCGGTAACCCTGTTACGCATAATACCTCTTAGTGTTTTAGATCCACCCAAACCATCGCGTGTAATGGAAGGAGCGGTATTGTATACGAAAGGTAACATGTAATAAGGCATGTTGCCACCGAGTTTGGCCTGGTAACTTAACCTGCAGGCCAGCGAAAGCACCTCGGGGGCCAGTGTGAAATATTGCCGGTGTGTTATGGCTACCCGTGAATACGAAAGATCGCCGTTGCCCAAAAATCCGGGCGCCAGCAAAAACTGCATGTCGGTCCATACTCCTTTCATGGGATTTGCTTCAATATCCCTGGTGTCGTATACCAATCCTGCCTTTATTAATGTGGTTTGCCCTCCGTCAGCCTGGTCTTCGGGGATAATCCCCCAGGCCACATAGTTGGCGAACAGTGAAGTATCAGCCAACTGATCCTCAACATCTTTACCTTTATTGAGTTTATCTACATCCACGACTCCCATTTGGGCTTTATTATATTCCAGTCCCGCGAACCACCGGAATTCCTTGCCGGTGATCTTTCCCTGGAAATCGGCTTTTAACCGGAGCAGCCGCCGGTCCATATTATAAAACATACGCGACAGGTAAATATCGCTGTCTTCATCTTCGAGATCGGGATTGTATAATGACTCATAACCATTGAAGCCATAGAAATCGAGCGACTGCTCGGTGAGGTAACTGGCTTCGGCAGATACCCTGATGCCCGGGATCAGGTATTCCGAATCGTAGGTAAACTGACTTGTCCCGCTGCCCTTGGTTGTGTGGTTCCATTCGAAATATAACGAATGACGGTATTTGGGGTACTGGGTGCCGTCGCCATAGTAATACAGGTTCACCAGGGCGCCATATTTGAAGCCAATATCCGTGTCATAGGCAATTGCCGGTAACGCGCCAAAATTCCAACCGGTTTTAATTTTATCCGTCTTTTTCTCTGTTGCGGAGGTATCGGTTTGTGCGGTTACAGGCGTCAGGGTGAAAACGGCCACTAGAAAGATCGTCAGTTTGTTGATTTTCATGCAGATAATTATTTATCGTTTTTAGGAATTACAACTAAATTAGTATTTTTAAGCATTGTGTTAACGACCCAACCTAAAATTTGTTTTATTTTTATCGGCCTGCCCGGAATGAATATCCCGGGTTACACGAATAGCCCAAAACAAAAACCATAACTATGAAGACTTTAAAGCGCATTCTGCTAGGTGTTTTAATACTGGTGGCCGTAATAATGCTGGCCGGCATTATTTTTATCAGGCATATTTCCCATGCCCCGCTACCCGATTATGATGCCAATGTTTCTCTCACGGGTCTGTTTGAACCTGTTGAGGTCTTCCGCGACAGTTTTGCCATTCCCCACGTTTATGCGCGGAATGAGCACGACCTTTACCTGACAACCGGCTATCTGCTGGCACAGGACAGGCTCTGGCAGATGGATCTGCTCAGACATGTTACCGAAGGCAGGCTTTCGGAGATATTCGGGGAAAGGTATTTGGAAAACGACATCATCCTGCGGGCGCTTAGGTTCAGGGATAAGTCGGAAAAGTTGCTTGCTAATGCCGATTCATCACATATTGAGGCGCTCCGGGCTTTTTCGGAAGGCGTGAACCAATATATCCAGGCCAATAAGCATCGACTACCATTAGAATTCCGCGTGCTCGGGTACAAGCCGGAGTTATGGGAGCCCTACCACACGGTGAACATGATCGGTTACATGGGGTGGGATCTTAAATCGGGCTGGAGCGAAGTGCTGCTGTCTGAAATTCAGCGAACCGTTGATTCGTTGCGCTACCGTCAATTGCTGCCGGATGTGCTGCGGAAACAACCAACAGTATTTCCCGGTGCATCTGAAACGAAAAGCCTGTCGTTGTTACTGCCTGATCAGCTGAAGCACACACAAATGCTTCAGGACCTGCGCATGGATGTGCTGGACGGCAGCAATAACTGGGCTGTTGCCGGTGATAAAAGCACAACCGGTTCGCCCATGTTGGCCAACGACATGCATCTTGGACTGAACATACCGGGTATCTGGTACCAGATGCACCAGGTGGTTGAAGGTAAGCTGAATGTAACGGGTTTGGTTTTGCCGGGTACGCCTTTTGTCATCTGTGGTCACAACGATAGCATAGCCTGGGGCATGACCAACACCTATGTGGATAACGTTGATTTTTATGAAGAAAAGATTAATCCTGCAGATTCCAATCAATATGAATTCAACGGGGAGTGGCGGAACTTTGAGGCTCGCACGGAAATCATCCAAACAAAGGAAGGAAACCAGGTAGAGAAAACGCTCCTGTTTACCCACCGCGGCCCGGTTGTTTCCGGCTTTAAAAACTTTAGCGATAAGGTAGTGACCATGCATTGGGTTGGCGATGAGGTGAGCGATGAAATAAAGACCATGTACCTGCTCAACCGGGCCCATAACTGGGACGAATTTAAACAGGCGCTGAAAACCTTCACTTCCATTAGCCAGAATATTGCTTATGCCGACCGACAGGGCAATATCGGTCTGTTTTGTGCTGCCGGCGTACCCATACGTAAGCGCGACATACCTCTTGGCGTATTGCCGGGCATTACCGATGAATACGATTGGAAAGGCTATGTTCCTTTTGAAGAATTGCCCCATCAGTACAATCCTGAGGGTGGCTTTATTGCTTCAGCCAATAACCGGACTGTTCCGGCAGATTATCCCTACCATATAGGTACCTGGTATGCACAGCCGAACCGTTATGAGCGGATAACAGAGCTTTTAAATGCCAAGGACCGACTTTCTGTTGAGGATTTCAAAGCCATTCAGCTCGACCGGTATTCAAAGCTGGCCGAAGCCTATATGCCGGTTTTCATTAAGGCCCTGTCGGATGAAACCAACCTGACGCCTACCGGGCGTGCGGCTTTCGACCTGCTTAAAAACTGGAATTACGTGATGGACGCTGATGATGCCGCACCGTTGATTTTTGAATCGGTATATGTAAACCTGGTCGGTTGTATTTATGCCGATGAAATGGAACCAGCACTATACGAACAGTACCTCCGGTTGGGCAGTATATGGCGTAATGCCACTGATCAGCTGTTGGAGACAGAAGAATCCGTATGGTTCGATGATGTAACAACATCCGATCGGAAAGAGTTGTTGAACGATATGGTTTCATGTGCATTTGGCAAAGCTGTGACAGATCTGGAATCGCAATTGGGTAGCGACCCGGTAGCCTGGAAATGGGGTAATCTGCACAGGCTGATCTTAAATCATCCGCTGTCAACGGTAAATATACTGGATAAGGTATTCAAACTGAAGCGCGGACCTTACCCTGTCGGGGGCAGTTTTCATACCGTTGCACCTTACGGTTATACTACGGCAAAAACATTTGATTCGGAATTTGGGGCATCACACCGGCATATTTTCGACCTGTCGGACTGGGATCATTCGCTTACTGTTATTCCTACCGGCAATTCAGGAATTCCGGCCAGCAGGCATTACTGTGACCAATCGGAATTGTACGTTGCCGGAAAATACCATGCCGATCCTTTCTCACAGGAAAAGGTCAAAGCCCATGCCCGTTACCATATGCATTTCCAACCGTAGAGACTGTCTCGAAAGGAGGATAAATAGGGAACGTCATTGCGAACGAAGTGAAGCAATCTCAATACATAACAATATAAAATGAATTTCAAAGGCATCATTTTTGATCTCGACGGTACGCTGGCCGATACATTAGCAGACATTGCCGGTTCGATGAACCGTGTGCTGGCACGTTATGGATATCCTCTGCATGAGGATGAAAGCTATAAAATGCTTGTCGGGCGTGGGTTGGATAATTTGGTCAGGCAGGCTTTACCGGTACCAGCCAGGCAGGACGAAATTATTGAAAAGTGCCTGGCCGAAATGATGGAGGACTACAACAGGAATTG
>CAZUBW010000151.1:0-4840 GCA_964618645.1 uncultured Bacteroidales bacterium
ATGGTATGCTTTTCACTCTGGTAAAAATCCACGTCATACTTCAATGAATAATCCAGCAAATCTGCATTCCAGTCGAATTTCGATTCCTTTTCCGGCTCTCCATACTTGAGGGTATTTCCGAATGCATAATTGTAATTGCTGACCAGCAGGGTCAGGTTTGCAAAAGTGCGATCTGACAAAACGGAATTCCACCTGATCGTTCCTGTATAATTGCCCCAGGCCATGCGTGTTTCATAAGCATCATCTGCAGAATTCATTTCAAATACATCCTTACCAAAGTAGCCCGATACGAAAATCTTATTGCGGTCATTTAGGTTGTAATTGGCCTTGAGATTCAAATCAAAGAAGTAATAGGGCACTACCGGAGAGGTATCGTCAATGGCATGCATGGCTTTGGTGAGCAAATCAATATAGGCTCTCCGGCCTGAAAGGATAAAGGAACCTTTGTCTTTAACAATTGGCCCTTCAACTGTCAGCCGGCTCGAAAGGGTTCCGATTCCTCCGGATACTCCAAATTTCTTTCGGTTACCATCCTTCATGCGCATGTCGATCACCGAGGACAGCCTGCCGCCGTATTGTGCCGGCATGTTGCCCTTATAAAATTCAACATTCTGTAAGGCATCGTTGTTAAAAACCGAAAGTAAATTGCCCAGGTGACTGGCATTGTAAACCGTAGCTTCATCCAGCATGATCAGGTTCTGATCGCGGCCGCCGCCCCTGACACTCAGGGTCGATCCTCCATCGTCGCTCGATTTCACACCCGGCATCAGCACCAGTGTTTTTAATACATCCACCTCTCCAAAAGCAACAGGTATTTGTTTCATGGTTTTGCTTGAAAGGCTTACCACACTCATCTGGGTGGAGGTTACATTTTCCTGTGCCCTTTCTGCCTTAACTACAACTTCCTTCAATTCCTTTATACTCTCACTCAATTCAAAGTCCAGCGTGGTATTCTGATTAATATTCATTACTGTATCAATCATTTCATAACCAATATAGCTGACAACAATATTCTGCCCGCCCTGGCTCAGTGGTAATGAATAAAACCCATATGAATTGGTTACAACCCCGGTAGTGGTGTTTTTTATATAAATACCCACCCCGATGAGTGATTCTCCATTGCGCTTATCGGTAACGCGTCCGCTTAGGGTAACTCGTTGCGCGGATGCTTCGTGAAACATGGCACCTAAAATACCCGCCATTAAAAATAGGATTACTTTTTTCATAAAAACAGATATGGTTAAAATTCAACTATAAAATTTCATAAACTAATTCCAATTCTCAAACCGGGTTCCAGGCTCCAGGGAACAGTGTAGGTATCACCCGGCTCAATCACATAATCCATCCTGCTTAAGGGAAAATGTACATGCAAACTCGGACCAAAATATACGACATCTTTAATTGAGAACAAGTACCCTGTGGAAAAACCAAATGACCAGTATTCAATGGTTGAACTGTGATTTTCCTCACTAACCAGGTTGGCATGCTCATAAACCAGTGATGGCCCGATCCAGAAGTGTTTAAATCCCTGGTGGAAAAAATAGCTGCATTGCACATTGGCAATCCAGGTCCGGTCTGAAATAAAATGATCCGGGGTGTGGTTCTCCACCAGGTCGAGACGACCTGCAAACACTTCAAATTTCATGTGATTGCGCCCATACCAGGCACCCAGGTAAAAACTCTTCGGAAATTTGCCAATGCGCCATGCCAGCAGATCCGTTTCAACACCCCACTTGCTTAACGGTTTATCCTGCGAAAAAAGAGGTAAGGATGTCATTAAACCGATTATTGCCATTCCCGAAAAAACAATCCTGATTCTTCTGATGTTTGTGTTCTTCATAATTACATGTACTTTGTTTCATGGGTCAATTAGCCGAATGAATATCCATTGACCAATTATTGAACAAATGACATCAACTCATGATAAAACCCTACCTCAACTTGAAATTAAAATTTCAAATGCCTATAAATCAGCATAAATATTGAAAGAAATTTATCTGTTGACCGGACAAAGAATGCTTTTTACCGGCTCTATCCGGATTCAGCCGATATTATTTTGAATTACTGGCGCCTAACTCTTAAATTTGATTTGTAAATAACTTTAATTCACCTGAACATGAAAAAAGACATCAATTGCAATGTATCATCCAATGCCGTTTACGGATTGGGTCTCATTGGAGCAGCTATTTATTACATTTCCCATGCCACCGGATTCTGGATGGGTGCACTGGGCATACTTAAAGCCATTGTGTGGCCGGCATTCCTGGTTTATGAAGCATTGCAAAAATTGGGAATAACACCCTGAATTTTGAATAAAAGCTGATCATTTTACCACCATTGACCTCCGGCTTACGGCAGAAACCTGGAAATAACCCAGGGCAGCAGGCTGAAACAGCACTGGCAGGTTGGTCCGGTAACTGATATTGCTCAAATCGAGGTAGAGCACTTCATAGGCCAGTTTGTAGTAGTAATCATACATGGCTTTTGAAAGGCTTAAGAGTTCAATGGTTACACTGTCTTTCGCGGCGAAAGATAGTGGCAGTTTTACATTGTTGATACTTTCTACCAAATCGTCGCTGAATATCCATATCTCACCGCCTATGGTTTTCAGTGTATCATTGCGTGAAGCATTGATGCTGTAATACCTTGTATCTCGCATAACTTCACCTGCATTCATGTAAACATAGTAGCCTGCATCACCAAAAGCGCTTTCGTCCTCGTAACGATAATACAATGAATCAATCCCGTTCATTTCAATAACTTCGCCTGTTGAGCGGTAAGCTTCACCCCCAATAACCACTTCAAGCCTGTAAACAATACCTGGTGCCGCTGCAAAAACCGCACTGTGATACCAGCCTGCTGTTTGATGGAAATATTCCAGGGTATCTCCTGCATCGCTGATCACCCTTACCAGGGCATCTTCCACGGGCCGACATGAGTTGCTGTCCGACAGGGAAACACTATAACTTACCTTTACCTTTTGCACCACCGGTTCATTGGTGAGAATGGCTTCGATTACCGGAACCGGCTGATGATCCGGTATGTCAGGAAAACCAATGAGATTCTCGCAACCGGTGAACAACACGGCCACCAGGGTCATGCCCAGAAGGCCATTACAGAACCTTTCCCTTAGTAACCTATTTGCCAAATTTGAACTCATAGGACAACGAAGGAAAAATGTTGAAAAAATAAAATTCCATCATATTGAAATTCCTCTTCTGATATCCGCTGTCCGGATCCTTGTCGGTATCTCCGTCAGCAATATCATTATAGGTGTAAAAGATTGCATTCTTTCGGGAATAAACGTTGAATACGCTTATTGAAAGACTATGCCTCGATGGTTTTCTTTTGTCGAGGTTAAAACGGCAACTGAAATCGAGCCTGTGGTAATCGGGCATGCGCCGGTTGTACAACCTGTCACTGTCATGAAGCGGAACGGTTCTGCCCCTCAGTTCATATTTGCCTGTGGGATAGGCATAGGGATTGCCGCTCATGTAAACCCAGTTTGATGAAACCATGATTCTCGGCGTTAGAGCGAGATTTGCACTGACTACCAAATTATGGGGGCGATGGTAGTAGGGATGATAGGAACGCTCACCAAAGAACCCTTCTTCCCGGATGCGTGTATTTGACCAGGTATAGCTCACCATCCCGTTTAACTTACCGGTCAGCTTTCGAAATGAAACTTCCACCCCGCAAGTTTTCAGCAGCCCTTTGATGGGTTCCATACCGGTTTCGCGATAAAAATAGATATCCTCGCTGATTGGAATTCTGTACTGGTTATGCAACAGGGAATAATAAGAATCTATGGAGAACTCAAACAGGTTCTCACTTTGGGTATAAAAGAATCCTGCTGAAAAATGATCGGCATATTGTGGTTTGAGCTTCGCTCCTGAAAGCAAGTACTTGTCAAACGGGATGATCATTTCAAACACCGAGACACCGTGATAATACTGGTAATTGCGTGAACCGGCAGCTTTCAGCGATGCTTCTTCAGAGATCTTATATTGAACTGACAATGCGGGTTCCGGATCAATCCTGGTTTTCATATCGTTCGGGTACAGCTTGTCCGCCACAATTAATCTCAATCCGGCTTCAACCGTAAATTTCGGGGACAACGAGAAACTGCTTTCGGCATAAGCTGAGCCGATTAACTGCTTATAGGTTTTTTTACCGGCTGACTCACCCGGCAGAATTACACTTCCTCCCTGCACACTTACAGGTGGGAGTAGGTTGTATTTTGTTCCAATGCCCGCATTGATTCTCAGGTTCGCCTTTGTAAAAAAAGTCAGGTCGTATTTGAAATTATAATTGCGGAGCCTGAACAGCATATGGACAGCCTCGTTGTCGCTGAAGTTATAACCCCTGAAACTGTGATCATACCAGCTTCCTGTAACGGTCATGTTGGCAAATAACTTTTCCGAAAAAAGATGATTCCACCTGGCCGAGGCAAGGGAATTCCCCCACTTGGTGCCTCCTGCCTCCCAAAACTTATCCCTGCCTGAATAAGCCGAAATATAGAAGCGGTTATTGTGATTCAGCGTACAGTTCACTTTGCCGTTCATGTCGTAAAAGTAAAACCTGCCCAATTCCCGGGTATCTTCACTGTTGTCCACCAACCGCAACAACTGGTCAAAATAGGTGCGCCGGCCCGAGACAATGAACGAAGCCTTGTCTTTAATAATGGGGCCTTCAAGGGTAAGGCGGCTGGTTAGTGTGCCGATTCCTCCGGTTGCATTGAAATGCTGGTTATTGCCATCTTTCAGCCTGATATCTACTATGGACCCGAGCGACCCTCCCGTACGGGCCGGCAGATGCCCCTTATACAGCCTGATTTCCT
>CAZUBW010000152.1:0-4810 GCA_964618645.1 uncultured Bacteroidales bacterium
TGGCGCCATCCACTTCGATATCATTGATCCTTTCGGTTTTGAGCAATAATGATGCCAACCCGCTGCCGTCGTTTCGGGGAACTATAGGCTGGTAACCAGTAACATTGCCTTCGAAAATATTCCCTGGCTCATAATATATCACCGGTCCCGAACTCGTAGCCACCCAGATATCTCCTTCGTTATCTTCGGCGAGGGCAAGCAGTTTTCCCAGGCCTTCGCCATCTTGATTATTTACGGTAAAGAATTTTTCCCTTATGCTACCATCTTCGTTTTCAGCAAAAACAACGATTCCGGCATCCTCTACCAGCAACCATACCTGGCCCCCGGTTGTGGCCAAAATATCACCTATGTTAACATACCGTCCGAATGTGACGCTTTTCAGTTCAATAGCTTCCCAGTCTGATCCGGGCTTTTTCCGGTACACAGCGGTCTGGCTGTTTGTTCCCGCTGCGTACATATTCCCGGCAGCATCAAAGGTCAACCCGCTGATGCGCACAAAACCGGGTATTCCTTCGAAACCGGCAACCGGTTGCAAGACGCCACCTTTTTCGTCTTCAATGGCGGTTAGTTCTCCGTTCAAAAATTCAGCAATACCATAGCCCCATGAACCCGCAATCACATGCTGCGGATTAGCCGGATCAATGGCTATCTCATAAATATTCAGAAAATCTTTCATGGCGGGGACAGTATTTCCGTTGACAGCACCCCATTTCTCATCTGTGAAGGTATAGGCGCCGTAACCGGTCCATTTCGAAGCATAGTTACCACCCCCTGCCCAAAGCTGACCGTTTTCGATTTCAATATCACCTACATCCAGGAAGGCTGGCCCGTCGGGCGCCATAACAGCTCCCGATCCGTCCTCCCACACCCTCAGTAGTCCTTCGTCGGGGTGGGCATACCATACACCGTTGGCATTATCAAACAGCACATGCCGGGTATAATAGGACGACAATTCCCGGATCTTCGACCCGGAGGCATCATATATCCAAATTCCTGCACCTGCCGATAAAACGAGGTTTCCGTGCTGTTCACCCAGGTACAATACAGTATCACCGGGGGTATGTTCCCAAACCTGCCATGCTTCATTGTCAACGGTGATTATTTCGTTCTTGCGGGTTATTGGATTGGGGAAAACCGTAAACAGTGTGTTGTTGTACCAGGCCAAAAAACGATAAGATGTTTCGGGGTCTGGCAGTAAGTTTAACTTAATCCATGAGTTGAAATCAAGCAGGTTAGTGCCCTCTAATACTGCACTGTAGATACCATTATCCGTAGCAGCAAACAGCCGGGTCCCATCGCTGGTAATATCATTTACCGTGATCTGGCTGCCACCTGGCCCGAAATAATATGTTTCCCTTATTTCCTGCCTTGCCAGGTCGCAAACCACAATACCAAAACCACAGGCCAGGTAGGCTGTGTTACCCCAGAAATAAACGTTGCGGATGCTCTTTTCGCCAATGATCATTTTCCGTTTGATATCGGGAAGGTTTACAACGCTGTCGTTCCTGACCAGATCGATATTTCCGTTGCGGTAACCGATAAAAAGGGTTTGCTGATCGGGTGAGGCGCCAATGGTTGAAATATCGGCATCAGACAATCCGTTTACCTTCGAGTGCTTTTTGAGGCTGTTGTCATTTATGCCATAGGAAAATAAGCTTCCGTCGGATGTGGCACAAAATATCCGTTGGTTGTAGGCTGCCAGCCTGCTGCCATGTTTATAGGGCAAATGGTCGCGCCATGTTCCGGTAGGGATTTGTGGTAAGGCGGATACAATGCTCACCAGACACAGCATGCTGCTGAATAATATCTTGATGAAAAGCTTCCGGGAAATTGTTCTTTCCTTATAATCCATAACCGGTTAAGGGTTTGGTTGAACCATTTTAATGGAAATATACGCCGAAAATGCTTCGATAGCTCTGCCACGGTGTGAAATGGCATTTTTCTCAGGGAGTGTCATCTCGGCAAAAGTTTTGTCAAAACCTTCGGGCCGGAATATTGGATCGTATCCAAAACCCTTTTCTCCGGCTTTTTCGAATGTTATACTACCCTTTACAATGCCTTCAAATGTTTTAATATTGCCCCCTTCCACCAGTGCTATTACAGTTCTGAAACGGGCTTTACGGTTTTCTATGCCTTTCATCCTGCTGAGTACCAGATTCATGTTTAGTGCTGCGTCACCACTATCGCCTGCATACCTGGCCGAAAAGACACCCGGCTCACCGTTCAGGGCTTCAATTTCCAAACCGGTATCATCGGCAAAACAGTCAACCTGGAAATGGTTAAAAACATAAAAAGCTTTTTGGGCAGCATTGCCTTCGAGGGTATCGGCTTCCTCGGGTAAGGACGTTTTACAACCGATATCGTCCAGTGAAAGCAGGTCGATTTCAGGACCTAACAACTGCCTGATTTCATGTATTTTGTGTTTGTTATGCGTGGCAAACACCAGTTTTCTCTTTTGCAAATCGGTATTCATGAATTTTTTCTGAAAGTCCGGGAATCTGCAGGGCTCAGCAGCAACAGCGGCTTCTCCTTTTCCCGGGGACATAAAGATCATAAAGCTTTACAGGCAAAGATAAACCTAATTTTATGGAATTGCCCTTGGGGGTATCGAAAAGATCAGGTGTTGCTGCAAACTGCAATAGCCTGCTGAAACCTGTATGTATAAGGTTCAGCTGCTGTGTAAAAGCTATACAATTATGCTTGATTGCGGAAGGTTTACGGTAATCACCAGACCCGGAATTTTACGTGAAGCTGCTGATCAGCATCAACCATCATTAGCCTCCGCTTGCACTGAAGCCTCCTCCAATTTTAGCCGGTCGGGGATTGATGCAAATCACCGGAATTTTTTCGCTGTTGGCAATGATATACTGCTCATGGGCTCCCAGCACGTAATCGGTAAAGCCTATATCGCGTGTGGTAATGAGCATAATAGCATCGGCTTCCACCGACTTCGCATACTGAATGGTTTCCTTGCCAAAGTCCTCCCCGCCGGAAGAAAGCTGGGATTCAAAATGAATTGACTTGCTTCCGAAATACTTGGTAATAAAAAACATGTTGGAGTCAAGCCCCTTGCGGAAATTGCTGTCGCTATATTTCGCGCGGAACAGGTGAAATTTAGTACCAAACTTCCGGGAGAAAAAGTGCGTCCAGGAGACACATTCCTTGGTTTCGCGTTTATAGTTGATGGGCAGCACCACGTTTTTCATCACCTCGCTACGGGGTGAATCCTGCACCACAATGAAAGGTGCCCTTGAACTGGCAATAACTTTCAGCGCCCAGCTTCCCAGGAATTTCTGCATACCGGTAATACCATGGGTGCCCATAATTACCAGTAATGCATTCAACTCCGAAGCCAGTTCTCCAATGGTGTGGAAAATATTCCCGGACCTGACGGCAAATGAAAAATTCAGCGACGGATCAGGGAACTTGGCTTTTATATCCGTTTCGATTTTCTGTCTGGTATCGTTGATTTCGTCATCTTTTTTGACAATATGCGCTACAGCAATTTCGGCCTTCATCAGCGATGCCATTTGAATAGCATGTTCCAGGGCAAAAACGCTTTTCTGCGTAAAGTCCCAGGTGACCATAATTACATTCTTTTCATGTTCCATGCTTTAGCGTATTTTTGATAAAACTATAAAATTATTTTTTTATTTTGAATTAGAGATCAAAATTTTAGAAAAATTAAGGAATTTATGAACAGGCGTCATTTGCAGATCGGTCCGAAATCCTTACATTTGGAATTCAACTGATAAAAGAGAGATTATGGATTCACTTGACTGGAAAAACCTGCCTTTTGGCTACCTCCCCACTGATTACAATGTGCGCTGCTATTACAGAAATGGTAAGTGGGGTGAACTGGAAGTTACTTCTTCTGAATTCATTAATATGCACATGGCTGCTACCTGCCTGCATTACGGGCAGGAAGCTTTTGAAGGTCTGAAGGCTTATTTGGGAAAAGATGGTAAAATACGCATATTCCGTAGTGATGCCAACGCCCGGCGTATGGCTGATACAGCCGATGGTGTTATGATGGCTTCTGTTCCGGCTCACCTGTTTCGCCAGGCCGTAAGCCAGGTTGTCCGTTTGAATGCCCGTTTTGTACCCCCTTATGGTTCCGGCGCCACCTTATATATACGTCCATTGCTGATTGGTACGGGTGCAGAAGTCGGGGTAAAACCTGCCGGTGAATATCTCTTTATGGTTTTTGTCACCCCGGTAGGGCCTTATTTCAAAGAGGGTTTCCGGCCTGTTGATATTATGATTTGCAGAAGTTTTGACAGGGCCGCACCCATGGGTACCGGTTGCTATAAGGTTGGCGGGAATTATGCCGCCAGTCTGCGATCGCTTGAACTTGCCCATCACCAGGGGTATTCAACCACGCTCTACCTCGATCCGAAAGAAAAGAAATATATTGACGAAGCAGGCCCTGCCAATTTCTTCGGTATTCGCGATAATACCTATATAACCCCTGAGTCGAAGTCCATTCTTCCTTCAATTACCAACATGAGCCTGCAGCAGCTATGTCTCGATATGGGTATGAAAGTAGAACGGCGTCCGGTTCCCCTCGAAGAATTATCCACTTTTGAAGAAGTGGGAGCATGTGGTACCGCGGCGGTAATCACACCTATCCGTAAAATAATTGACCCTGATACCAACGCTATCTATGAATACTGCCGTGACGGTAAACCCGGCCCTGTTTCAACACGCCTTTACCAAAAACTGGTAGCCATTCAGCAGGGCGATGAACCCGACCGCCATGGCTGGGTTGAAATGTTGGATTGAAGCTGATCTGCCGCAGCCTTCTCCT
>CAZUBW010000153.1:0-2612 GCA_964618645.1 uncultured Bacteroidales bacterium
TCAATAATTGTATTTGTAAATAAGAGTTCCTCCATTGAAAGCCCTTTATACCGTTCGCTTGATACGGGAAAAACCTGGCACCCACTACCAATTGATGCCGGCGATGTTAACTGGAACGGAAGTGTACCGGCAATAAACTTAAGAATGTATGGTGAGACCATCGGCGCATTTTTAAATGCAGCAGGTTTTTTCATTTCAGATGACGGGGGTACAACATGGGTAAAAAAAATGGAAGGCCTGCCTCCGGCCGAATACGCCTATGGGCCGCTTTCTGTCCTTCCCGACGGATTTTCGGTAAGATACAATGGCAAATGGTATAAATTTAATGGTGAATCGTGGGTGCAACAAGTTTACCAGGGCTTTGTTTTTGATTTGGAATATGATAAATGGGTTGAAAAGACCGTGAGTCACGGTTTGTTAATTCCCTATATTTCAGCGGTAAGGGAGCCGTATATGTTTGCCATTAACGGCGATGCAGGCCAGTATATTCATTATTCCATTGACGGCGGGAAAAAATGGTTCCAGCTTTCTGAATTTGGTACCGACTTTTTATCTGTATTTGCCACCTCCATTGTTATCTCAGGAAATTATGTGTATGCGGGCTTTGATAAAGGTTTTGCACGTCGAAGCCTTTCCGAGGTCATCAACCATGTTATTAAACCCGAAGAGGAGGAAAAGAAAGACTTTCCCATATCGCCGGCAGAACTCAGTAACCTGATGGGAGTATTAGGTCCCGGTGCAATTCAGGATTTGCTGGATGAAATGGGTATTGACACAGAAGCATTAACGAAAGAAGAACTTGCTGATTTTCTGGAAGATTATGCAGATGAAACGGGCATGTCCCCCGATCCTTTTGTTAACAGTCAACCCGGGACATGTTCTTACATGGGTATGCCGCTGTGGTCCATGAATGTTGCCAATCTTAAGCTCTTTGTAAGGGATATGATTTTCCGCAAAAAGGGCATTGGTCCTGAGCTGAAGTTTGCTTTGAATTATACACACACTGCCGACAGCACTGCAGGAATTTTCGGCAGGCACTGGAGGTTTGAATATGAAGATTACCTCCTGCAGGAAGACAGTATGGTGGTTCTTTCAACTGGCACAGGTGCGCTTTTCACCTTTTCCCAAAGCAAACCTGTGGTTACCGGCGTTGCTTCGTTTACCCTGCCCTGCACCAACCATGAAAACATGAGGCTTCACTGGACAGGGACGCAATGGCAGGTGGAAAAGGGGTTTGGAAATGAAATACGCACTTTCATAAGTGCAGGTGGCAACAGGTTTGTGTTATCGTCTGTTGAAGACAGCTATGGCAAAAAGATTTCCGTTGGGTACGATGCGCAGTTCAAACCTGATGTGATTACAGATGGCTCAGGCAGACAATATCTGCTGAGATACAACGGAAACCTCTGCGACTCGCTGGCGCTGCCTGACGGGAGAGTAGCAACATTTCAATACAACAGTCGTCACTTACTGGTTTCTTCCATCGATTTGAACGGCATAGAGACTGAATATATTTACGATGGGCAAAGAAATATCGGTACAGTGGATATTGCCGGCAAAGTCACTCATTTTGGGTACAATTATTCAGGCGACAGCCTCGGGACAATAGCTTTGGTAACCGATCCGGAAGGCAGGATAACTGAATATTTCACAACTGTGGCAGATTCTGCAAACCGTATTACCAATATCACCTACCTTGGGGGAAAGACAAACTCATATAAAATAACAAACGGCCTCGTCACTTCTATAACCAATGCAGGCGGTGAGGCAAAAAAAATATTCTACAATGAAGCAGGAAAACCCGATTCACTTGTATGGTACGACGGGTCGTACACAACATTCAGCTATGATGCGAATCACAATATAACTTCTTTGCGCGACAGGTCTGGCAATGTAACATTATACGACTACAATGCAAACCGTAAATTGCTTTTCGAGAGAAGTGAAGATGGGGATACTATCGGCCTGTATACCTACAATAACAAAAACCAGTTACTCACTGCCAAATATGCTGCCGGTAACATCACAACCTTTGCTTACGACGAAAATGGGGCGCTTGCTTCACTTACCGATGTCCTTGGTAACTTGCACCAATTTGGAAGAGATGCTTACGGTAACCTGGTGTCATATACCAATCCCCTAAGCCATACCGTACATTATCACTTTGATACCAGAGGATTAATACCCACGGGACTTACCGATTTTAACGGTAACGATTACAGTGTAAGTTATGACGCCAATGGCAGGCTAAAAGAAATCATTTATCCCGATGGAAACAGGAAAGAATTTCATTACGATTGTTGCAGCCAGACAGAAGTGACAGATGAGAACGGCAACACCTTCACCGTTGTCCGCGACCTTACCAACAGGGTATTGGAAAAAATATCTGCTGAAGGCACTTCCTTTCCGGTGAATTTTGATGAAGCAGGCTTTATATCGGGATACACCACTCCTTATGGCTCAACAAAATCACTGACATACAACCACAGGGGGTTGTTAACAGCCGTGAGTGATGAAGAAGGATATGTGATGTACAATTACAATAAGCAAGGCAAGCTTTTGGCGGTGAAAGACAAACTGGGAAATGAAACCCGGTTTTCATACGATGAAAA
>CAZUBW010000153.1:2712-4680 GCA_964618645.1 uncultured Bacteroidales bacterium
AATCAAAAAACGGTTGAATTTGAATACGATGCTAATGGCAACCTGGTTAAAACCATTTACCCCGATGGTATGGAAGTTACGAACACCCCCGACGCCATGAACAGGATTGTGAAATTGGAATGGGATGATCAATCGGTGGACTTTGAATACGATGCTGCCGGTAACTTACTCTCAGAGACACGCAGCAATACAACGAATACATCTTATACTTATAATAAAGACAACCAGTTACTGGGTATCAATCATGAGGTTTCAGGCAATGTTTTCACAGGTGAAACAGCCAATTACAGCAACGGAATAGTCACAGGTTTACAGTTTAAGTTTTTACCTGAAATCAGCGCCATACCTCCTCCAATCCATAATTTGTCTTCGAACAATTTAAACCAGATTGACCAGTCGTTTTTCAGCCAGTTAAGCTTTCCGCATGATGCCGATGGCAATATGACAGCCTATATTGATAAAGGGAATTACATGATGTCGGCAGGTTACACACATGATAACCTGCTTTCAAAAATAAACACACCTGATGCAGCCGTAAGCATAACTTATGATGCCATGCGTTATCCGCGCAACATGGTGGCTGACGGTGCACCCTCCTGGCTTTATTACGACCATAAAGGAAGACTGCTGTTTGAGACTGATGCTGGCGGCACGGTGACAGTAAACTACATATACCGGAGCAGAAGGATTATTGCTGCAAAGCGAGCTGGCGAGACCGGTTTTTACCATTACAGCCGCAACGGCCATACGCTTGCCATTACAGGTTCAGATGGAGCATTTCTGAATGCCTATGCATACAGTGCACACGGTTTTCTTGTCGGCGCTCAGGAGCAATTTCCTAACAGGCTTACCTATCTTGGTGCTTTTGGCGCCTTGAAGCTTGATAAGAATTATATACTTACAGGTGCAAGGGTTTATAGCGTAGCGCTCGGTCGTTACCTGCAACGCGACCCGCTGGGTATCATAACAGGTACAAACCCTTATTTATATGCCTCAAATAACCCGGTGGCCGGCATTGATCCCCTTGGGTTAAGCGAAGAGACAGGCACTGTAAATGCCCAGGGACTTGATCCTTCTTCAGACAATGGTTATGGCACTGCCGGAGGTACTGCAAATCCTTTTGCTGATGATATACCCGACCAGGTAAGCTACTGGGAAATTACCAAAACCACAGTATCCAATACCTTAGATGAATTTTCAGATCATCCTGCAGCTGACTTTCTTCCTGATGCATTGGGAAATCCCATGTCATATTACAAAGCCGCCAATCACCTGTCAAATAAAGAGTATGGTAAAGCCTTGTGGCAATTTATGCCTTTTAACAATTCCATTGACTGGGCAACCGAATTTTTGCAGGAGAAAACCAAATACACCGATCCTACGAAATTTTCAGGATTGGGCATATTCGGTGATTTCAACAAACAGAAAACCTTTTCATGTGATTTATAAACCGGAAAAAAGCAAGGTAACATGAAATCAATTCTATTCACAATAGCCGCACTATTTACAGGGTGCATACTGTATTCACAAACAAACGCAACCTACACTTTTGATAAACAGGGCAGGTTAAAATCCGAGCTGTTTGAATCGGTGTATCTTTTACAGTTTAACTACGATATCGAAGGCAACCTGATGCATAAATCGCTTGTTAATTACTCGGATATCACCAAAACGCAGCAAATTACCTCCTCCGGTGCAATTGAGATTTATCCTAACCCGGCTGTTGATTATGTTACGGTGAAGGTGACCGAGGGTTTATCGGTTAAAAAAGTGTCTTTATATGATATTTCAGGAAGAGAGCTGGACGAATGGGATGTAAGCACTTCACCCGCTCATATTGATGTGCGAAGGTATGAAAAAGGCACTTATTTACTGAAAACCGAATCCGACGCTGGTATTACGGTGGTAAAAATTGTGATAGGGTTATGACTGGTTCCTCCTGTGGCCGGACTCGTTGACTTCCATTGG
>CAZUBW010000154.1:0-4580 GCA_964618645.1 uncultured Bacteroidales bacterium
ATGAGGGGACAGGGAAGGGGTATACCCTTCCCGTTCTACTCTACTGTTAAAAAAATACTGCCAAGCGCAGCGCAGGCTGAATATGGAAAAGATCATATTAACCATTGAATATCTACACTTTATTATTATTAGCTTGACGGATATGCCTTTGGAGGGCCTGTCCCGATTTATCGGGAGGGTAGGGGGAGGAAAATTGCTGAATCAATGATATTGAATATTTTATTGATTCTCCATTGTTTTTTTCATAACTTGTACTTTCATCAAATCACTTTATCACGAAGAACAAAATTTCTTTTTAATGGTTAATACCTAGTGTAACCCTGAAAACCTTATACACCATGTGTACTAAGAACAAAGTGTTGATGATGGCCGGATTGATTTTGCCGGTTGGTGTTTTGTTAGTTGCCCTGAATGCCTTTCGTTGTGCTCCGGCACCGGAAAAAATTCAGGAGGTTAACCCGGCTGCCCTGAACTACCAGAATTACTGCGCCGGCTGCCATGGCGATAACCTGGAGAAGTTTGCTGCCAAAGCCTGGATGGAAGAAGAAGGGAATGCATCAGTTATCAAAAGTATCAAATATGGTATCGAAGACATTGGCATGCCTGCTTTTCAGAAAACTTTTACTGACGACGAAATCGAAGCGCTGGCAGCTTATGTTAAAAGGGGTGTTCCCGAGGACAAAAGCAAACTCAAACCTGCAGTTACACCAGGAGGCGTTATTGAATCTGAGGTTCAGCGTTTTGTGGTAGATACAGTGGTCTCTGGTCTTAACGTACCCTGGGGACTGGCCTTTATGCCCAACGGCGATCTGCTGATCTCTGAGCGGGCTGGTACGTTACACACTTTTTCAGGTGGCAAGCTGTCGCCTCCCATCGAAGGTTTACCGCCCATTATGGCATTCGGACAGGGCGGATTGCTTGACCTGGCATTGCATCCCGATTATGAACAGAACGGTTGGATATACATCGCCTATTCTGCACTGAATACCACCAGCAACAAACGAATTGGCAATACGGCCATTATGCGGGCCAGGCTGGAAGGTAATAAACTTGTTGATCAGCAGGTGCTTTTCAAAGGAATTCCGGATACCGACCGGGGTCATCACTTTGGATGCAAACTGGCTTTCGACGGCAAAGGACATCTATTCTTCGGCATTGGCGAAAGGGGACAACATTTCGATTTCCCACAAAAGCTTGATAACGCCAATGGCAAAATTCACCGGATCAACGACGATGGCACCATTCCGCCTGATAACCCGTTTGTTAACACGCAAGGCGCTTTGCCTTCTATTTACAGCTATGGCCACCGGAATCCCCAGGGAACTGTTATTCACCCCACTACTGGTGAAATATGGGTTACCGAACATGGCCCCAAAGGGGGCGATGAGATTAACCTGGTGAAGCCCGGACTGAACTATGGCTGGCCGGTGATCTCATATGGAATTAACTACGATGGCACCATACTGACTGCACTAACTGAAAAAGAGGGCATGGAACAGCCTGTTTTTTACTGGACACCTTCTATCGCGCCCTGTGGAACCATTTTTGTCACGGGCGACCGGTTCAGAAACTGGCGCAACAACATGCTGGTGGGTTCACTCCGGTTCCAGTACCTCGAAAGGGTTGTGATCAACGGTCATGCTGTGATGCACCGCGAAAGACTGCTTGAGGGAATCGGACGTGTCCGAAACGTGGTCATGAGTCCTGATGGCCTGGTATACGTGGCCATCGAAAATCCGGGTAAAATAGTGCGACTGGTGCCTATTGCCGAAGATCAGCCCTGACAACAACCGTGTTAACACAGGTTGAATGAAAAAGGAATAAACCCGGGAGGTTTCATGCCGAAAATTGGTTTTGAGGGCTATACCGTTATGCGAATGGCATGGCTGTTTGCCTTGATTTCATATTTGCCTTTTAATGCCGCAATGGCACAACCATCAACAGATTCTGTTTACCATGCACAGTCTGTTGATTCGGTTGTTATTTTTGACGCTGTCAGTGTGGAAGCCTACCAGGTTAGCGCACGCCTGCTTACCCTACCCGGAAGCCTTTCGGTTGTCAGTGGCGCCGGACTTTCCGCTGGTGATGGCACGGGTATGACAGGTATCGTTAATATGCTGCCGGGCGTATCGCTGCAAAGCGGCACATATACCACAAACCGCATGGTCATCAGGGGTATGGGAAGCCGCACGCCATACAACACCAACCGGATCAGATCGTACCTGAATGACATTCCGGTTACCGGTGCCGATGGCATTTCTTCTCCCGAAGAAATCGATTTACAGGGTATCTCACGGATTGAAGTGGTGAAAGGGCCATCATCGGCTCTTTATGGTTCGGGATTGGGAGGGTCACTAAACCTTTATGCTGCTGTACCCCCTGAAGATTTCATAAAAGGCACCATTCAGTATGGTTCTTATCATACAGGGAAATTTGGCGTTTCGGGGGCCATTCACCGGAACAAAACCGGCGCATATTTCGCTTTCAGCCATATGCAGTCCGATGGCTACCGCGAAAACAACACGTACCAGCGGACATCATTGCTTACAACCCTCAGCAGAAAAAGCCCGAAGACAACACTCGATTTTACACTGCTGCTCATGAACGTGGATGCCGGAATTCCCAGTTCAACGGGTATAACCCTTTTTGAAACCAATCCCCGTGCTGCGGCACCCAATTGGCTTGCAGTGGGCGGGTATAAAAAGTACACTAAGGGCATGGCCGGGTTGTCCCTGAATCGTAAACTTTCAGCCCACATCACCAACCGTTTCACCGTTTTCGGAAAGATACACGACAGCTATGAGAAGCGCCCGTTCAACAACCTCGACGATATAACCATGAGCGCAGGGTTGCGTAACCGGCTGAACCTGCATTATGATAAAACCGACTGGGTGCTGGGGGCCGAATGGCTCGCCGAAGCGTATCATTGGAAACTCGATACTTCGGATGTCGGGATTAATGAAAACCGTGAAAACCGCAACCAGCTGAATGTTTTTGCCATGCTGTATTACCGGCCTGTGGCTAATCTGAACATTTCGCTGGCAGGGGCGGTGAATCTCGTTGGGTACAGGTTAACCGACCTGTACCTGGCCAACGGCGACCAGGCGGGAACGCGCGCGTTTCCGGCAGTGTTTTCTCCGCGACTGGGCCTGAACTATAAACTGTTTTCCAGCGGATCGGTTTATGCCTCTGCAGGCCATGGTTTTTCAATGCCATCACCCGAAGAAACCCTGTTGCCCGAAGGGGCGGTTAATGACCAGGTAAAGCCCGAACAGGGCTGGCAGTTTGAAGCCGGCATGAGACTCAACCTGTTCAATGGCCGTGTGGGTATTGACGGCGCACTGTACTGGATTGAACTGAAAGACCTGCTGGTTACCAAAAGGCTAACCGAAGATATTTTTACCGGAGCCAATGCAGGCCGTACCCGCCACCGGGGTATGGAACTCATGATCAATGGAAACCTGTTTTCATATGAAAACTTTCCGGGAAAGCTTTTATCCGTTGTTTCCTACACCCGGTCGTGGAACCACTTTATTGATTTCACCGATGACGGTAATGTATATGATGATAACCACCTGCCCGGCATTCCCGGTCAATTGCTGTCGGCCAGTTTGCAATGGCAATCCGGAAGCTTTTTTACGGTAGATGTTACCGGCAGGTATACCGGAAATCAATACCTTGATGATGGCAATACGTTAAAGTATGGCGGTTACACGGTAGCCGACCTGAAGCTGTCAGCGGAAATTCCGGTGAAGTGTAACGGGAGGTTTAAAATTTACGCGGGCATCAACAACCTCACCAATACACATTATGCATCGATGCTGGTGGTGAATGCCCGCGGTTTTGGAGGTACAGAGCCCCGGTATTATTATCCCGGTTTACCCCGGCATGTTTATGGCGGGGTAAGTCTAATAATGTAATTTAGAATGCCCTGATGGCACGAATATAATTGTTTGTCTGACTTTTTGACAGGTAGTGAATTTGATTATCATTAAATCCAAAACTATAAACACTAGTACTATTAATTTCTGTAGAAGAGCAATGTTGGCCTAGCATATCCAGGCTGTTGGTATTAAGGGCTTTATTCACTTCGTATCTGGCCTGGTTCAGTTTAAGCAACTCATCTATCGCTGGCAGATACCAGTCGGTAAAACCGCCTTCGACATAATCTTCGCATAGCTTTGCAGCGCTTTTAGTATGTCCTGCCTGATTAATAATTGCTGATGTATTGGCGGCGCCATTATAATAACTTTGATCGCCTTCGTCTATTAATACATTTGTAACATCGCTCCATGGAGTATGGATGTTTATGTCTTCCGTGCATACAATCAGCCCATGCTCCCTGGTATGGTCCACAAAAAACACAACCCCTCCACCGTATAACTCACCGATGTAATGTCCTGATCCGCCCACTTTTGAATCCACATAAGCCTTATTGGCTGCATCGTTTGGATTTAAGGGTGTTTTAACATTAATCACCTGATTGTTATTCATGTTGATGTTTCTCAGCGTATCGATGTTTAATACCACAGTTCCCACAGGACTTGCATTGCCGATCCTGAGAGTGACACCTCCCTCTC
>CAZUBW010000155.1:0-4558 GCA_964618645.1 uncultured Bacteroidales bacterium
GTTAATCATCATGGCAGCAACATGACAGGCAGTTGCTTTTTGCCTTTTCAAAAGCCTCCTTGCCTTCGGTGTATGCAAACCAGGCGATACCCAGTGAGCCGGCAATGTCGAACCAGGCAATGCCGAACAATTCGTATAAACCACTTGAGGCAAGCAGTATAAACGAAAGATAAAAGCAGGTTTTGGTACAATTGGCATCTGCAATAATGGCTTCGGATTGCAGTTTTTTACCAGTGCGCATTTTCCAGGTCATCAGCACATACATGGTCAGCACCGACAACACCGAAATGACAATGCCAACCCTGGTGGTTTCAGGCGTGGCACCAGTGATTATGTTGATTACCGAACCAATAACCAGTCCCGCAGCCAGTAAATAAAACGAAGTACCTGTTATTTTGAGCGCCTGTTTTTCAAACCGGTCTCTGGAGGTCATGTCGTTAATGCCCGCTTTTTTCATTCGAATGAGCATGTGAAGAATTCCGGCTCCGGATAGTACCTCCACAAAGCTGTCGATTCCAAAACCCAGCAGTGCCAGTGTTTCATCTTCAATGCCATAAAATACCGAAACCAATCCTTCGGCCAGGTTGTAAACTATGGTTGCAATGGCTAGGTAAAACGCCGTGCGCAATAGGTTTGTACTTAGTCTTGCAGTTCTCTTAGTCATAATGCTAAAATTTGTGGCTATGAGTTAAATATTAACCTGTGAAAGATGTTCGTAGTTTTCTATAAACATAAACGGCTGCATCTTGTTTAATTATTAATCTAAATACTTGATTGTGAGCTGAAAATTCCCGGATATGAATTCCTTGCATATTTTTTCTTTCAAATACAGGCCAATATCTTTATTTTTTATGTTTCCTGAGGCATCTTTTTCTATGGTATCGCCTTTAAAAAAATGCTGCCCGGCTCCTTCGGTTACCATATCAGCTTATATTATTTGTTTTTTAAACGCAATGCATTACCAATTACCGATACCGAGCTAAAACTCATAGCAGCAGCTGCAATCATTGGGCTAAGTAAGATCCCAAATATTGGATATAATAATCCAGCCGCTACAGGCACTCCAAGAACATTATAAACAAAGGCAAATACCAGGTTTTGTTTGATATTCTTCATTACTTCATGGCTAAGGTTTCTGGCACGGGCTATGCCGTTCAGGTCGCCTTTAACAAGGGTAATCTTTGCGCTTTGCATAGCAATGTCTGCACCAGTACCCATAGCTATTCCAATGTTGGCCTGTGCCAAGGCTGGTGCATCGTTAATACCATCGCCCGCCATAGCAACAATATGGCCTTGTTGTTGCAATTCTTTTACTTTGTTGTATTTATCATCCGGTAGGCAATCGGCTTTGAAACCATCTAGATTTAACTCCCCGGCCACAGCTTTTGCAGTAAATTCATTATCGCCCGTAAGCATGAAAACTTTCACCCCCAGCTTTTGTAATTCCTGAATGGCTTTGGCAGATGTGTCCTTAATCTTGTCAGTAACACTTACAATACCTTCCACACGTTTTTCCAATAGTAAATACATTACGGTTTGTCCGGCTTGTTGCCATTCTTCAACCAGTTTCTTTTTATCGTTATCCAATGTTGTCTTAAAGTCTTCCAGTAACCTTTGATTTCCAAGTCCTATCCTTTTCCCCTGATACAGTGCTTGTACACCTTTGCCGGTAACCGATTCGAATTTTTCGAATTTTTCCAATCCAATATTTTTATCTTTTGCTCCCTTTACGATAGCTTCTGCAAGAGGATGCTCACTATTTGAATCAATAGAAGCAGCAAGCCTTAGAATTTCATCATCACTTAATTTGCCAAAGGTTTTAAATTCTTTAAGGCTTGGTTTTCCTTCGGTAATGGTGCCAGTCTTATCAATGATAAGCGTGTCAACTTTATTCATTTCCTCAATAGCACTTGCATCTTTGACCAAAATACCCGATTGCGCGCCACGGCCTGTCCCCACCATAATGGACATTGGAGTAGCCAACCCCAATGCACACGGACATGCAATGATTAAGACAGCTACCGCATTAACAAATGCATATACAAAAACAGGATGCGGACCCCAAATCGCCCATATGGCAAAGGTTGCAATTGAAATTGCTACAACAATTTGTACAAAATACTTTGCAATAACATCAACCAGATTTTGTATCGGCGCTCGTGACCTGCTGGCTTCATTGACCATTTCGATAATCCTTGCCAGCAAGGTATCGTTTCCAACTTTTACAGCTTTCATTTCAAAAACGGTTTTCCCGTTGATTGTTCCGGCTGTTATCTTGTCGTCCTTCGATTTATCAACCGGCATAGGTTCTCCTGTAATCATGCTTTCATCCACTACTGCATTACCTTCAGTTATAATGCCATCTACAGGAATCTTTTCTCCTGGTTTCACCCGCAAAACATCACCTACTTCAACCTGTTCCAATGGTATTTCTTCTTCCTTCCCGTCACGGATTAATCTGGCAACCGGAGGGACAAGATTCAGCAAAGCCTTTATAGCCGAATTGGTTTTGCTGTGTGCCTTTAGTTCTATAACCTGTCCTAATAACACAAGGGTTAATATTACAGCGGCAGCTTCGAAATATAAATGAACGTTTCCCAGCATGTCTTTAAACTGAGTCGGAAAAATCCCAGGGAACAAAAGAGCAAATACACTGAATAAATAAGCAGCCCCAACTCCAATAGAAATTAAAGTCCACATATTTGGTGCCCACCTGATTATAGAACTCCACCCACGTTTAAAGAAATCCCAACCAGCATAGAAGACCACCGGAGTTGCCAAAATAAATTCTATCCAACCCCATATTCTTTTTGTTGCAATATTTTCAAGATGAAGAAAACCAAAAAAATCTGACATGGCAATAAAAAATACAGGAATGCTGAATATTAAAGCAACCCGGAATTTCTTTACCATTTTTTTATAGGCTTTTTCTTCTTCGCTGCTATCTTCTCCTTTTTCAGGGACCAGATTCATGCCGCATTTAGGACAGATTCCCGGCTTGTTTTGTTTTACCTCCGGATGCATGGGACAGGTATAAATTGTCCCGGTTTTTGGAGTTACATCAAGCTTTTTCAAATGCATACCGCAAATAGGGCAATCGCCGGGTTCGGGATAGGTCTTATCACCTTCGCACAGCATGGTGCAATAGTATTTCTCATTTTTTGAACTTGAATTCGGAGGATGATGTACATGCTGTTGACCATGATTTGAATGGCTGGTACGGGAGTCTTGCCTTTGTTCAGTTTTACTGTCTACCTGAACCAGTTGCATATTGCATACCGGGCAAAGTCCGGGATTATCATATTCCTTGCTGCCTTCGCAGTGCATTGGGCAGGCGAATTGTATTTTTTTCTTTTCTTCCATAAGAATTGTTATTTGGTTTAAAAAAATTGAGGTGTAAAAGAAGGATTTATAAAATGTTCTTCTTTTTCTCTTCAAATTCTGGTTTATTGATATCACCCCTGGCATATCCTTCTTTTAAAATATCCAGCGGAGATTTTTCTATTGGCTGTTTTGGATTGATATTTTGGTTCACATTTTTTTCCATGAACCAAATTGCAGCGATGAGAAATATGCAACCTATTATTAGTTTCATCTTATTAAAATTCTAAGGTTTCTTTTGTTTCTCCGCAATCCATCATTTTATCTCCAAAATAGGGATTCCGGATAGTTTTTGACTCGCTTATCCAATAAGCGCCTTTTTGATTTTTAGCCATAGGGCAAAACTGGTAATAAGCTGTTTTTCCCATTAAACCAAAGTTTTTTATCGCTTTATAAAACTGGTCACTGAATTCTGAGAAAGCAATACGCTGGTCTGCTATCTTACCGGATGATTCCATAATTTTCAATTGATTGTCCAGCTTGCCCAGCATTTCCATCCATTGTACATGGGCATCGCCGGTAAGCAAGTTCATATCGACTTTTGAAAGGGCTTGCAGTATGTTTTGAGCCGCTTGTTTTACCTCAATTTCATCGCTTTGCACGAACGCATCTTTTAACACAATGTATTGTTCAAATACGGTGTTCAGTTGCATGATAAAATCCATGCTTACCTTAGTTTTTTCCGGCTTCTCATTAGTGATATTCCCCGCTTGCTGACTTTCAGTATGGTTGTTTAATTTGGCACCACCTGACATATCCATTCCGGGCATCGTGTTCGTTTTGCCCCCCTGTTGGTTCATCATGCTTGGCTTGCCTTCGAGCTGAGCGGCTGCATCTACACTAAACGTGCCTTGAGTAACTATTTCTTCTCCTTCATTAAGCCCATTAGTTATAACATAACTGTTTCCAAGCATGGGACCGAGTCCTACTTCACGGATTTTGAAAATGGGTTCGTCTGTACCGGTTTGTTTTACATATACTACGGAGCGTTTTCCAGTCCATAATACAGCCGAACGGGGAATTATCAGGTTATTCCGGTATTGTTCGAGATTGGCCTTAACAATGCCGGTAGCAAACATTTCGGGCTTCAGCCTGCCCGATGCATTGCCCGATTCAACCCTTACTTTTGCCACACGGGTTACCGGATCAATCACTGCATCGATAAATGCAATTTTTC
>CAZUBW010000156.1:0-4433 GCA_964618645.1 uncultured Bacteroidales bacterium
GATTATTTTTTCAATAGCGTCGATGAGTTGCGTTGCAGGTTCTACAAGCATTTCTGCTGTTTCCTTATCAATATCGATAAAATCGTCATAGTTCAATCCCTTCTTTCAAAACATTCTCGTAAAAAGGGGTAATTCGATGTCGTTTATTCCAATCTGTATCTGACAAAATCAAAGGGCTAATAATCTTACCTGTATTGAATTCAATATCATATAAAGGGAAAGCAATTCTTTTTTCGTCCTGAAAAGTTACTCGTTTTCGGTTGATCAGGATCAGCAGGTCAATATCTGAGTCTTTTTTTTCATCACCTCTGGCGTAGGATCCATAGAGTATGATACGCGCTTCAGGTTCAACCGAACGTACACGCTCAGCTATTTGATGTAGTATGTTTTTCTTTGAAATCATTAGTCGACAAACTTACATAACAAAGATAATCCGGTTAAGTAAAAGAATAGTTAGAAAAGTTGAAAAAGTCGTGCAGTCGGGAAAAAGTCGTGCAGTCGCCTTCGCCCGCCGTAGCCCCAGCTGGGATAGCAGACAGGTTTGGCGAAGGCGGGGCAGTCTGATTAGTCGTGCAGTCGGGCTAAGCTACCTCATACTCAAGTTTAGATGGTTGTACTATGTTTTTTGAAGCATTAATAATCTCCAGACCCGCGATATTACCCATGGCATCATAATCAAGAATGATTCCTTTTCTTTCTTCATCACTTTCACTTACCTGGGCATCAGAAAATTTGATATATAAAATATCATTTTCTTTATCGTATTTAACTTTCATGGTATTTTTCAATTTTAGAAGTTTTGTAAACAGTAATAATGACAAAAGGTTCTTTACAAGTGTTGATGAAAACCCTTAATAAATAGGGTTTATCCAGTTTTTTCAAAGATTGATAAATCTTGATACATTCATCGTAATCAATTATTTTCTCAGGTTTCTCAACAACCTCCTGTATAGATTTCTCCGTTATGTTTCTAATTCTTGCCTGCTCAAGTGCATGTCTGGAAAAAATGATATTCATGGTTAAACTAAAGAGAAACAAAACAGTTGTTATTAATCAAAGTTAGCCAAATTTGCGAAACAATAAAAATAGGGTTGTAAGCACATTAGTCGTATGTTGTGAGTTTGTAATAATTAAAATCCCTAAACATTTTCCAGATTTCGAGATCTTCAAGTTGTTTAATGGTAGCCATTTCTTTCGGTTTTACGATTAACTAAATAATGATTAACGGGATGTTAAGACAGGAAAAATTGTCTTATAAGTCTGCTAAGTCTTAAGACCAGCAGACCTGGGAGACCTGCCTTCGCCGAACCTGCCTGGCCGGCAGGCAGGGCTACGGCAGGCAAGCCTGGAGACAATCTAAAGACAGGATTTTATTTAAACATTACGTCTCAGGCTGATCCAGAAACTGAAAAAGGGATCGTCAATTTCGTATTTATTACCGGTTTTTAATATATACCCGCTTTTCATCATTCGGGTCAGGCTGCTGAAAACAGTGCTGGATGCACCTATATCGTACTTCCTGTAGAACGCTTCTGATAATGGTGTATGTCCGTTTTCAGCCAGACCAATCATCAGTTTCCGGTCGGTTCTGTTGAGGGTTCCCCATAACCTTTCATAATCCATATCGTGGATGCGGATAATCTCATTTACAGCCGGTTTAACAGGGGCTATGTCCTGTACGCCTGAATTTAATGATTCCCAAACCATAAATGCCAGTTGTTGTGTATAATAAGGATGACACCTCGTAAAATCAAGTATTTCACCTGAAATCAACTCAGCTTTATCGGATACAGCTTTTAGCCCATTTGAAAGATATTCCATAAAATCTTTTTCGGGTATTTTATGCAGTGTCATTAAAAACCCAAAATGGTAAAAAGGTGATTTTTTCTTTTCGAAAATTTCCCGTATCATGGATTCCTGACTACCCAGAAACACATAGTTTATTTTCTGATGATGCTGTAAAACCGATCTTAACTGACTGGCAAGGTTTGTATCGAGACGATGTATTTCCTGAAATTCGTCCATTACAACAATACATCGTTTTTTTGCATTCCCTAGTTTTTCCAGCAGATTGAGGACATCTTCGAGCTTGGGAAAGGAAGTTTGTGACGGATGAAATGAAACATCGATTTCATTGGTGGCCGGATTCAGCGTAATTGACGGAATAATCCGAAAATGGAGTATAAATTGCCGGATACGCTCTGATGGGTACTCCCTGTAAATCCGTTTCAGTAATTGTGCGGCAAAATCATCAACGCTGGTAATTAATTGAAGATCAATAGCTATTACCGGGCGATTGAGTGAGCGTAGCACTTTATAAACAAGGCTTGATTTACCATAACGCCGGGGACTTATGAGAATCAGGTGATTGCTGCTGTTTATAACGGCGGAGACCTGTTTCATTTCATCTGTCCTGTCAGTGAAGTAGGGCTCATCAACTATACTCCCAAATTTGAAAGGATTGGATTTTATCATTGCGATAAAGTTCGTTGCGAATATATTCGCAAATATAGTAATAAAAACATACCGATTTTCATAGCCTGGGAAACCTGTCTGATTAGTCGTGCAGTCTGATTAGTCGTGCAGTCTTGCAGTCTGATTAGTCGTGCAGTCGTGTCTTAAGACTATGATTTATGCTATTTCTGAGGATGACTGGATTATTTTTTCAATAGCGTCGATGAGTTGCGTTGCAGGTTCTACAAGTATTTCTGCTGGTCTGAAGACTACTACAAAGTTGAGGATGTTAGCAACATTATTGCAATCGAAAGATTACGGGCATCGAAAACTGCTGTTTGACTTTTCTTCCTTCCTGCACGGCAGGAGTCCGGTCGGGAGAATCCATTACAATGTCAACCACGGCTTTGCTCAGGTAATGATAATGTTTCAGAAATTTTTACGATCGCACCGGAAATCGAGGTAACGTCAACATTTTCCTTCATACTCCAGGAATCTTTTACCGGAGCCACAATCAGGGTTCTTTCGGGTTTAATATCCTCAATTCCCTGCCAGGTGCCCTTTGTCAGTGCCGGTGACAATGTATTTTTACATTCGACAGCTATAGCTTTACCTTTGTATTCGATGATAAAATCAATTTCAGAACCGTGATTTGTACGATAGAAATAAAAATCACATTCAGGAAAATGACCTGTCAGGTTTGCCAATACAACCGATTCCCATATGGCTCCAAAGGATGGATGCCCTGCAAGCTGTTCAAATGATTTTATACCAAGCAAGGCATTTGCGATACCAGCATCGCTGATATATACCTTTGGTGACTTAACTAATCTTTTACCCGTGTTTTTTATATAGGGATGAATGACTTGTAACATATAGGTATGTGCAAGTAATTCTATGTAATTTCTTATGGTGGAATGGCTTACATTAAGGGAATTGCCGAGTGCTGAAAAATTAACTGTTTGTCCGTTATTGTAAGCCAGCATTTGCCATAGCTTCCGCATGGTTACCGATGCAAACCCTGCCCATTGCTGTAGATCTCTTTCAAGAAAAGTGGTTATGAAATCTTCACGCCAGTTAAATGAGGTTTCTGGTGAATCTGCCAATAAACTTCTGGGGAATCCACCCTTGTTAATATATTCTTCGATACGCACACTATTTTCAATTTCTGAAACCAGAAATGGCGTTAATCTCTTATAACTGATACGTCCGGCAAGTGATTCAGAACTTTGTTTCAGCAGATCGCGGGACGCAGAACCCAGTATCAGAAAATGACCGTTGCCACCCCATTCATCCACCAGACTTCGTATTACCGGGAAAAGATCAGGCTTACGCTGGATTTCGTCAATACATATCAACTTGTTTTTTTGGGATGTAAAAAACCATTCCGCATCATTTAATTTTTCATAATCTGATGGCCTTTCCAAATCCAAAAAAACATCATTAAAGTTATTTTTGAGAAGCGTTTTTGCCAGTGTTGATTTTCCACATTGCCGGGGCCCCAATATGGCTGTTACCGGATTGGCCGACAAACTCTTTAAAACAGTTTTCTCTATATACCTGTTATAATACATCATTTATTATACCGTGTAAAGTTAAAAAATAAAATGCAATATACACGGTTATATTTTTTTAATGGTGTTTCGGCACCCTCAGGTCTGGTCGAAGAATTGTCCTCTGGTCTGCCAGGTCTACCAGGTAACTTATTAAAGTATTCTACGGGAAAAGTTGAAAAACCTGATAAACCGACAGGTCGAAGTTATGAAAACTACGCCCAGCGGAGAGACTTAGGCATTACTTTCAAATATAAGACACGAATGTGTTTTGAAAATGTCTGCGACATTTTGATATTTAACCACGAAGAGCACGAAGATAAAACTTCACAGCTTGTCCCGCTTCGGCGGGAAAGGACACGAAGATTTTTTAGAAGAAGCCAAGGATTCAGTTTGTTGCTGATAAAAATTCCTTCGTGTTCTTTG
>CAZUBW010000157.1:0-4366 GCA_964618645.1 uncultured Bacteroidales bacterium
ATATTCCAGTAATTGAATATCAATGCATTACAGATATTAGCTTGACGGCTATGCCGCCGGCGGGGGATAGCGCATTTTCAAAACTCATCTCATAATAAAAAAGTAAGTGCCTTGTTTTATAGAATAACTTCTTAGCTTGACGGTTATGGGGCAAAGCCTAAGCCGAGCGGAGTGCGACTTACTGGAACGGCCGCATTAAAATCCAATCTACCTTGCTATCTTAGCATCATAATAAGCTGATCGATTCCATATGCCCTTGCAAATAGAGAGAATCCATCCTGCAGAGGTTGCAGAATTAAGAAAACAATACCTCAATTCGCTTGAAAAATTCCAGGATATCTACCTCGAATTTGTGATTCGTGACTCGGCATACTATAAGTTATCCCTGGAAAATCAGGTTATCGGATATGCCATCGTCTCCAATGATAACATACTGATGGAATTCTATATCATTGAAGAATTTTCCGGAAACAACCCCGAATATTTTCATATACTGGTTCGTAACCTCAACATCAAAGGAGTTTATTGTAAATCATTTGACCATTTGCTGCTGAATTGCTGCCTGGTTTATTCCCTGCCTTATAAGGTTACCGGTTATTTGTACAGGGATTTTACCGATAAAGGGCTTCAATTGAAAAAGGACCTGCCTTTCCGCTATGCGGGAACTCCCGATTTGCCCTTTTTACAGCAGCAGGAAGATGAGGTGTTTGAACCCAAAGCACTGCTGAAAGAATTTGTGGAGCGCAAAGGGATCATTATCCTGGAGCAGGCTAACCAAATTGCAGGCTGTGGATTCCTGACGCAGGTGGTGGCAGATTATCCTTACCATGATTTGGGTGTTTGGATTGAACCCGCATTCAGGCGACAGGGATATGCTGTTCAAATCATGCTGTATTTGATCCGGCTATGCCATAACAACAATTGGGTCCCCATTTGCGGATGCGATGCAGCAAATAATGCCTCACAGGAAATGTTGTCAAAAATTGGTTTTATCAGCCATTACAAATTGCTTGAATTTGACAATGCCATTCATGAAACCAGGATGGGTAAGCAGGTTGATTAATTTTTTCGTTGATACCTCACCAGCAAAAATGCAAACCAGGCGGCATGAACAATCATTGCCATAACGTAAGGCAAAAGTGCACCCTGATTTTTAAGGAGTGCAGTAATCCAGAATGGCGGGAAAAGCCAGGATAACAAAGTGAGCCAGGGCAACCCGAACAGATCGGCGAAAGCAAAGAATGCCAGGGCATTCAGTCCTTTGGCAAAGGTCAGCCCTTTTACCTTATCATCCGCGCTGTTGAACAATATCAATCCAAATATGGCCGTGTACAAAACCATCAAACAAGCTAGCCATAAAGCGGTGATTAATTTTAAATGCAACACATTCAATACATAAATAGCCATAAAGCTATAAACCATGGTTACCAGACCGGCAAAAGAAAGGCGGTTTACCAGGTAACCAGTTCGTCCGAGCGGTGTAACAGCCATGAGTTCTGCAATGTTACCGTCGCGTTCGTCAATCATCAGAAAGCCGGTGACTATACCCAGCATGCCTGCTATCAGCAGCAAGGTGAACGAGATCAGGTAGGCATAGTAGGGTTCGGGGTTAAAGCCTGTATGTACAATAAGTACCGGTAACAGAAAAATAAGAATCAGTTTGAAAACAACAATGAGGATAACGGGTACAAACAGCAACACCAGCATGATGGGATCGCGGACAATTTGCCGGATATCATTCCGGAGATGAATTATAAAAGGCATGGTAATCAATCCTGGTAAACTATTTTACTTTCAAAAACCCGAATCGTAAGCCGGTACAACAAATAGTTCAAACCGGCCAGGTAAAGCGTGAGTCCGGCAGCTTCCCAAACCGGAATTGCCGAGTAGGCCCCCATCATTAATTTCAGTGCAGCAACACTGGGAAAAACCGTAAAGATCCATGACCAGGGAAAACCAATCAGCGCAAGGCACGGTACCGTGAAAAGAAACATGTAAGGAATACTTTTCACCATGTATTGGTTAACGGTTTGGCACCCTGCACTGATCATGATCCCACAGAGTGTAAAAATGCCCGAGGTAAGGGCAATGGAAAGTATCAGGAAAACCCAGTTTACTCCCTGATTATGACTAAAAACAGTTATGGATACCCCCACAGCAATGGCAATCAGCGCTAGTGAAATCAGCTTGGACAGAATGTATTCGGTCGTTTTCAGGGGCGTGACCACCATCACCATCATCACTCCCTGCAGCTTTTCGAGCATGATAATGCCCCCAATGAAAAACAAGCCCAGCACCGAAGGATCTGAGAATACAATGATGGGCGTTACAACAGGCAGAACAGTTTCGGGTAAAAACGAAAGCACAAGCAGGTACATCATGGTAATGGCAACATACACATAATAAAAACCCTGTTTCAGCTGAAACCGGATATCGGCTTTTATGGCGTTTATCAATCTCATAACAGGTTCCTCCCGGTTAACTTGATAAAGATATCCTCCAGGGTGGCTTCACAACTATGAATGGTCCGGAGCTCCTTTTCCTGCAATACCCTGACAAATTCCGGGTTACTGCCAATACCCTCCATGGGAAAGGCTGTTTCGCAGGTCTGACCATTACAGGCATATCCCACATTCACCAGTCGTTTTCCGTGTTGGATCATCAGATCGCGGGGAGATCCGGTAACCACAATACGACCGTCGACAATAAAAGCCACCCTGTCGCATAGCTGTTCTGCAACAGTCATGTTGTGTGTAGTTAGGAAAACCGTTTTGCCCTGGGCTTTTTGTTCGAGTATGATGTCTTTGATAATATGGGCATTCACCGGGTCGAGTCCCGATGTAGGCTCATCAAAGAACATAAGCCGGGGCTGGTGCATGATGGCTCTGATAAAGTTCAGCCGCATCTTCATTCCTTTTGAAAAACCTTCAACGCGGGTGTCTTTATCGGCGAGCAGTCCCACCCTGTCGAGCAGTTTTTTCAGATCAACCGGTGGTCGCTGGTAGTATGCGCTGATTAGTTCCAGGTTTTCCAATGCAGTGAGCTTGATGTATAAATTAGGGAAATCAAAGGCCACACCAATTTCTTCATAGAAATCGTCTGACCAGTCGCGTCGCTCTTTACCCAGCACTTGAATACTGCCAAGGTAGTTGCGCAGCAGTCCGATCAACAGGCGCTGTGTGGTGGTTTTTCCGGCGCCGCTGGGCCCCAGGAAGCCAAAGATTTCGCCTTCGCGGATATCAAAACTCATATCGCGAATAGCCTGCTTTTTGGTCTTTTGGTAGGTGAATTGAAGGTTATTAACGTGGATCATAGTTTAATGGATACTGGTTACTGGTTACTGGATACTGGATACTGGATACTAGATGTATGGGGGTTGAGAATTGAGATTTGGGATTTGACTGCTACAGTTTGCTGAGCGGAGCCGAAGCACTGCCACTGCCGCTGCCACTTTTCCCCATCTTGGCTGTTGGCCAATTGCTCACAGCTCACAGCTCACAGCTCACAGCTCACAGCTCACAGCTTTATTATTGTTAATTGCTAATTGCTAATTAGCCCTGCTACCCCCGTCACATAAAAAACCAGGTAATTTGCCAACAGGATATTACGGGCGTTTTTGTCATTTAAATGCTGTTTTATGATGCGAATGAGGCCATCGAGGAATTGCCGGGCCAGCAATTCGCACATTGCTCCGGGGAGCGTAGTTCCGGTTTCGTTGAGATGCTGTTGGAGATGATCTCTTACCAGGTTAATCAGCTGTTCACCCGTGTGTTCGTAACGGGTTCCGCGGCTTCCTTCCATCAGAATCACGAATCGGATGTCGAAATCAGGCATCAGGTGGTTGACGTATTCCGGTAAGATTTTCGACAACAAAACCGGCAGTTGTTGCTTCCAATCGGGTTGTTGCAGCATCTCAGGTGAAAACAGCGATTCATCTTCATGTTCCTGTTGGTTCATAAAGCGGACAAAGGTTTGGTAAGCCTCACCGACAACCGCATAATATAATTCCTCCTTGTTTTTGAAATAGTTGTAGAAATTGCCAATGCTCACGCCGGCGTTCCGCATGATACTGCGCACCGATGCGTGTTTAAAGCCATGAGCATAAAACTCAGACTCCGCGGCATCCAGCAGGGCTTTTTCCACTTCACATTTCCTGATTTGCATATAATAACACCTGTTCTTTATTGAGCAAATGTAAGGGATTTTTTTAGAATAGCGTTGTTAATGCGAAAATATTTGAGGCTGGCAGGCAGGCGGGCGCAACATCCTGGCAATAACAGTAGCAGCTATTGTTGCGGATATTCTCAATAGGAGGCTGTCTAAAAAGTCAATTTATTAGGCGTAGTTGCAAACTACGCCTAGCACA
>CAZUBW010000158.1:0-4309 GCA_964618645.1 uncultured Bacteroidales bacterium
GGCTACGGTAGGCAGGGAAGACTGACGTTGTGAACGCACTCCGTCTCGTACCTCGTCTTCGTTTGAACGGCACAACGTCTCTATATGGAATTTTTTATTATGCTCCGCACACGCTGTGGTAAAGCCCTGAAATATTCAAGACGTTCACAAGCAAATGGTAACGCCATCAACGTGCCGCCATCGGCGGGACGCTCTTCGTGTTCTTTTTTCTTAGTGAACTTAGTGAAGTTTTTTCTTAGTGCTCTTTGTGTTTAAAAACATAGGTCTGCCGCCAAGGCAGGGGTGCTAACCATCAGGGGCGGACCTGGATATGTTATTGAAGATTAGTCAAATTAGTTCACAAAACAGCCGCTATAGACCCTTAGCGGTTTTTTATTGTGACTGGAAAACATTCTATGGTAATTCCAAATAAAAGCTACGCCACATATTTCGTTTTAGCGGAAAAGGCCACTATACTCAGGCGCTCGGTGCAAATGAACACCAGCAGGAGTTGTAAAAAAATGCCTTTCTTAAACCCACATGCAACCTTTTTCCTATTTCTTTACACTATAGTGTGAATTTTTACCGGAATGATCTTTTCACAACATCATGATCCAATAGAAAACATTGTGCAGGGCTGCCTCAATAACGACAGACATGCTCAAAAAACGCTCTTTGATTTGTATAAAGATGCCATGTACACCGTGGTCTATAGAATACTCAGAAATGAAACACTGGCATCCGATGCATTGCAGGAAGGCTTTATCCAGGTATTCTCAGGTATCCGCAATTTCAGGTTTGAAGCTACCCTGGGAAGCTGGATCAAAACGATCATGATTAGAAGTGCGCTGAGAATTCTGCGCAATGAATCGCTCTTTGAAACAAATGAACCTGAAGTAAATCAGGTCGCTATTGAATGGGACACTAACCTCACCGGTGAAATGCTTGACAAAGCCATTGCCTGTCTCAGCAACGGCTACAGAACCGTTTTCCTGTTGATAGAAGTGGAAGGATACAGCCATACAGAAGTTGCCGAAATGCTCAGCATCTCACCGGGAACATCCAAATCGCAACTTTCCAGGGCAAAGGCCATCCTTCAGCAAACACTTAAAGAATGCATGAATGCATGAGAGAGAAAAACCGACATATCCTCAAAAAAGCCATCCGTGAAATGCCAGTACACAAGCTGCCCAATGAAAGCCTGTGGGAACGGATCATGGAAAACAGGGCAAACGCCCAGGCATTGTCCGACCGTTTGCCCACTTACAAAGCACCGGAGGGTATCTGGGAAAACATTGAGAAGGAATTAAACGACAAACCCGCCACCAGGCCATGGCATGCATTTAAATATGTTCGCCTGGCAGCAGCCATTGCCGGTTTAATAGTGATGCTTGGCACCGGATGGATTGTTATCCGGCATTATTCCGGAAATTCTACCGGGCAAATCACGGAAACCGACCTGTACCATACTGAACCTGGCAAAGTAACGCAATCGCCATTGGTGTATGACCCCGGACTTTGCCGCAGCAACCCCCGTGCGTGCAATACCAGGTTGTTTAAAGAACTTGATCAGCAATGGCACGATGTCAAAAAGGAACTCGAGATGCTTGAACCTGAAATCCAACATAACGACCCGCAACTGACCAGGTACTTTTACCGGTTGGACAACCTGAAAATTGAAATCGAAAAAAAAATGCTTAAACTAATTCTTGAATCATGACATACCTAAAACCGAAAACACTGCTGTTGTTGTATTTTATCTTTTGCCGGCAGGTATTTCTGTTAAACGCGCAACATGACACCCTGCAGGTTGTTCCGGCAGAAATCAATTCCACGCATGATAAATTTGACCAACCATACAAACAATACATCCGGCAGAACAAACCCGCCATCAACCACCTGTGGAAGCTTGACCTGGTCAACCTGGACATACCTGTTTTCAGCCTGGGTTACGAGCATAAACTGGGCAAACTATGGACCACCGAAAGTTATCTGAAAATCGGACTCCCGGCGTATTGGGGTTATTACAGAATGGATGTTGAATGGTCCTTTAGCCATCAGTTCAAGTTCTATTATAATCTTAACCGGCGTGAACGGCTGGGCAAAACAACCAATGGCTTCAGCGCCAACTATTTATCCGTAAACATTTTTGGAGAAGAAAAGCGCGATCTCAAGCCTGGTTATAATGGCGAAATGCTTAAGGATGCCGAATCGGGTTACGGGATAGGCTTGCATTACGGCATGCAACGGCGAATTGGAAATTTCTTTATTGAACCCTATGTTGGCATGAATTATGGGTATTACAGCTTCCTTGAAACAGACGGCGCTGACTTTTTATTCAGCAACCTGGGATCCCGGAAAGCGGGACGCTGGAATTTTCTACCCGTTGTGGGGATTAAGGCCGGCATTGCCCTGGAATCACTGTTTCAGAACACCCAAACCATTATTGACAACCTGGGTTCAATTCAGGATTCCTCAAAAAGAAACCGTGTATTGTGGAAAATGAACCTGGTTGATCTCCGGCTTTTTATGCCCAATTTGGGTTTTGAGTTCAGGTTAGCCAAAAATATCACTTCTGACAGTTATTTAAAATTCGGTATTGAAACCAGGTCAATTAAATATGACCATGGTGAATCGGGTTTCGGGCTGCATTCCTTGCCCGCGATGGGGTTTGAACAGCAGGTTAAATACTATCTCAATTTCAAACGGCGCGAATCGCGCGGCAGGAATACCCTGGGTTTCTCGGGAAACTATGTGGCTTTAGGTTTATACTTAAATAGTAACATGTATTGGTACGATTGGACGTATTTATACTTTACAAGCAGAAGATATGAAACCCTGGACCGGCTGGGATTGAGTTTCAGGTACGGATTACAACGTCGCTTTGGAGATATCGGGTATGTCGATGTTTTTGCCGGAATCGCCTATGAAATATACGAAGTACCGGAAGAAAGTGACTTTCATTTAGGACAGCAATCCAACCAGGGATTTGTGCCCATATTCGGGATTCGTGCCGGATTATGTTCCGGTACCGGAATAAAGCTGAAACACTTGTTGAGATAGCTTAAAACAGCATGAAATGAAGAAATCTATCCATACTATACTGCTGGTACTTTTGTGGTTTGCCATGAATACCAATGCCATGCCGCAGGAAACTGTCAAGATGGTTACCCGTAAAGCTGAAAAAACCTTCCCCTTTAACAGTAAAAACGGGCAGGTGATCATCAACGCAGAAAAAGGCAAAATCCAAATCCAAAGCTGGGATCGTGATGAAGTGCATATTGCATTCAGTATTTCAGCCAAAAATGCAGACGCAGAGGTGGCCAGGCAGGAACTGGATTACATGAATTACAACCTGGTAAAAGACAGGGGCAATATATTTCTGAATAATAAAATGAACCTGCCAGCAACACATAAGGATATTTACAGCGTAATATCAGCCAATTACGTGATAAAAGTACCGGTTAACTCCGACATCCGTATCAACAACAAATTCGGCCGTGTTATCGTTACCGCCACAAATGCCGACCTCATCAGCGGCGAGCTGCAATACTGCGATGTATTGTTCCAGTCGTACCACGGCACAATTAACCTGACCATTGAAGTGGGTGATTTGAGTTGTCTGGATGCCACCCTCAGGGGAGAAGTGAGTTCAAGGCATACCAATATACTGCTCAATGAAATAACCGGAAAACTTTCGCTGCAAACCCGGTATGGCAGTATCAACCAGAAATACGGAAATGAGGTGGCGGATCTTTCCATCAGCAGTTATGCCACCGACATTCTTATTGACAACAGGAGATGCCATACACTCGACATCAACCTCAGCGGTGTAAATTGTCCATTGTCACTTACCCGGGAGTGTTACGCCCCCGACAAAAGTCTGCTGCAATCGAGCTATAACCCGGCACACAAAGATGCCTCGTGGACCTTAAGATATACCCCACCCGTTAAATCGCCCAAATTAAAAATACAAGCGTCATTTGGGACAATGAACTTGCTGTAATCTTCAAGCCTGCCTGCCACAGCCTCGGCACAGGCAGGCCTGTCTGCCGGCCAGGTAGAACAAAACGAACCCCCGGCTGGTCCCGGTACGACCTCTACCGTCATACTGAGCTTTGGTCGAAGTATGTCTGGCCACCGCACGGTGCGTTTTGGTAAGCACTGCCTGTTCTAAAGTGGAAAATCTTTGCCCCGACCTTAATACTCAGGTATACGTTGAAAACGTTCACAAGCAAGTGGTAACGCCATCAACGTGCCGCCATCGGCGGGACGCTCTTCGTGTTCTTTTTTCTTAGTGAACTTAGTGAAGTTTTCTCTTAGTGTTCTT
>CAZUBW010000159.1:0-4269 GCA_964618645.1 uncultured Bacteroidales bacterium
GTTAAAGATATTGCCACACCGGCAACCTACGCCCGTTATTCCGGTTCGCCAACGGGGAGCATCTACGATATGGCATCACTGGTTACACAGTTCGGGCCAAAACGCCTGCCCATGAAAACGCCTGTAAAAAACCTCTATCAGCCGAAATTTGCCCATGGCCTTTATGGCACCATGATGAATGGCGTTCAGGTGGTTGATTTAATGCTCGACCGGAAATTTAACCATGGAAATTCGCTGTTCATCCCAAACAAACCGGTTTAAGAAAGGAACTGGGGAAACAACCATGCAGAAGCTGGAATTTTTTTATTTTCCGAAATAAAAAACAATCTTTAAAAAATTTTGCGACTGAACTGCAACCCAATCGTTTTTTTGCATCAGATAAAAAAAGCTTTTTTGTGGATCCTTTACAGCATTTTTGGGAAAAGGTATACCAGGATAACGCCCCGAAATTAATTGGCATTTGCAGGAGATATGTTTCCAGCCGTGAACTGGCCGAAGACCTGGTGCATGATGCTTTCATCACGGCCATTAAAAAACATTCCACTTACAATGGCCGGGGCAGCCTGGAAGGATGGCTACGCACCATCGTTATCAATACAGCACTGATGCACCTGCGCAAAGAAAAAAAGAACAGCATCAGCCATTTTTCTCTTGATGATGACCCTGGCCGGGATACAACAGGGACACCAAACGAGGGTGACATCAGGAGTCTTATTGAAAATGCCGGCTTCAGCGACAACGATCTCTTACAGGCTATTGACGAGCTGCCTGATCATCATAAAGCAGTTTTCAACCTGTATGTTATGGATAATTACACACACAAACAGATTGCTTCAGAACTGAATATCAGCCAGGGGACCTCCAAATCACACCTGGCCAGGGCTCGCAAAAGGCTTCAAAAACTATTGTATCAGAAGATTATGGCAGACAAGGAAAAACGAAAACCCAGGGTGGCCATGCTTGTACCCCTAGTTGCTAAAGCTGGTTATATCGACCGGGTCTTCAGTAACCAATTATCGGGTTTGCAGCTTAAACCAATTAAAGATCCACAAGTTGTGTTTTCGGTTATCAACTGGAAACTCATGACCAAACCAGCCTTCATCAGGAAGCAGATTCTTTTCTCAACGCTTCAGACAGCCAAATACGTGATATTGCCCACACTTATGGTATTGACTACAATATGTACCGTAAAACTTGTATTCCCGGGCGGAAAAAGGAATATGATTCCCCCGGAAAAAGCCGGGATTATCAGGCAACCCATAACGAGTGCACCAGATACCCTTGCCATCAAGGAAACAGCAAAAGCTCTCGATGTATACTCTGCATCCGGCGTGGACGCTGCTGAGACAACAAAGCCATTGAGCGTTGAAGAACCGGATACATCAGAAAAGCAACCCGTGATTGTGAAAAAGACCATCATTCAACGGCAAACTGTTGAAGTGCAAAAGACAATTCAAATTTATGATACAACAAATGCCAGGTAAAAGATCCTTTCTTTTTCTTTTGTTGATTTGGGTTGTTTTCCCTGTTAAATCCCAGGATAAAGTTAAAAAAGCCTCGCCAGATACCCTCGTTATTTACGAAACCCAAATTGTTTACGATACACTTTATATTTACGATACGATACGTGTACCAAAACAAGGCAAGAATATTCCTGCGCAGACCAAGGAATATGACAATACGATACTCGGAATCACTGCCTTTCCATACGACACTACTTTGATGGCCGATACCGCCCTGCACGGTCAGTTAATGGATAAGTCCTTTGTCACACCATACCCACACAAGCCATTGGTTAGTATTCCGTTGACTTCTTTAAGTAACAAATATCTTAATCAATCTGAAAAATTCTTTTGTGAATTGCCTGCCACCCATTTCGAAAAAGGCATCATAAATGCAAAAAGTAAGATGAAATTGATGAAAAGCGAGAGAAACAATAGCATATATGCAGACCGGTCCGGTTGGGGTATATCGGCCGGAGGTGGCGGTTGGCAGGCCCGGAGCTTCGATGGCAACTTGCGTTCAGATATGTTGCTTTCACCTCATGCAGGAATTTTTTATGAGAAAACGGTTACCCGGCATATTGTTTGTAAAGTTGCACTCCATTACACCTGGACCCTGAATAAGGGTATTCATTTTCATCACGATGACTTTATGGATTCCATCCAGTCTTCTTCACTTGCGGTGATAACATATGATGACATTTTTAGCTGGGATGTTGATGGCGAAAAGGATGCCAGGTTCAGTTTTTCGCAAATTGACATTCCGGTTAAAGTCGGGTATCAAATAAGCTTTCTCCGCCCATATTTGGGGTTTAAGTATACACGCAGGTTTAAGCACAATCAATTACACAAAGGAAATTATTTCAGTGCTTTGATTGGTGCCGAAATTCTTCTTTCCAACAGGCTTTCGCTGGGGATTAATTATTCCTATGGTTTATGTGAAGAGATTCAGCGCAATGGCCAAATTAATGGCACAACGGTGGGAAATATAGTTGTTATGCCCGATTCTAAAGTCGTTATTTCTTCCTACCCGGCCGAAGAACATGTCAACAATAATGCAGGCGCATTATCCGGTCAGCGTATTGATTTTTCTTTATACTTCAGTTTACACGGAAATTAAGAGTACCTGTCATCTTCTGCTGCAATAGTTGCATTGCCTCCGGAGCAGTTTAATGTAATATTCATGAAACAACCATGTATCAATACAAGGATGTTATTTTCAATAAGTTTAACCTAAAACAAAATGTATGAAAACAATTAAATTTTTATTTGTATTGGCTATTATAGCTGGTTTAACAGTGTCGTGCGAACTGGATAACGGATGGATGGAAAGTATCAATCCCCACGACTCTCTTGGCGTCAGTATGTGTGCAGATACGACTCAAAGCAGTACGGATACGACTCAAAACCATGATTTTCCGGATTCCACCCAAAGTTTTACTGATCCGGATACGTCCCAAACTGATATTTTTACAGATCCGGGCCAAAACGCTCCATATGTTTCCGGTACAGGTGAAATCGTAACCCAAACTTGTAATTTAACTGCCTTTACAGAGGTTGAACTGGAGAAAATCGGCGAAGTTGAAATTTTAAGCGGCAGTGAATATAAGGTCGAAATATCCGACTATGAAAATTTGATTCTTCTTGCAAAAGTCTATTTGGAAGGGGAAAGACTGGTTATTTCATATGGAAGTGTCCAGGTGATGGGCTCAAAACTAAAAGTTTCCATTACCATACCCGATAAACTTTCGAAAGTCATAGTTTCCGGTGCGGGAAATATTCATGTTAATTCAGGATTTGCTTCAGACAATATATACTTAATCGTTTCGGGCGCAGGAAATATTATGGCCTCCGGTATCAATTCCCAAAATGTTAATATAGTGCAGTCGGGTGCCGGAACAATTGAAGCAAAAGGAACAACCGGCGAGCTTACGTTAGACGTAAAAGGCAGCGGTGCCATCAAATGTAAAGATTTGATATGCAACAATGCCCATTGCGATATACGTGGAGCAAGCACAGTATTTGTAAGTGTTTCGGAGAAGCTAAAGGTCAGTGCTTTTGTTGTCGGAAGCTTAACCTACTATGGAAACCCAGTGCTGGAAGTAGAAAAGGGGCCGTTGTTCTCCCTGATCAAAGGATAGGAACATGGCGATTTAAATTGTGAAAGGTGTGCTGGTATATTCCGGTACATCTTTTGTTTATTTGTCTGCTTTGCCCGGTTTAATCTTCGTGATTATAACCGGCAAGCTAGAAATACATATTGTTGATATTCTTCCATTTGCATATAGCGACATCAATATCATAGCACTTAACGCTGTGCTAAGGGATGCCAACCAGTGACTCCGGAGGAGTCAGATGTTTATAGAAACCAATGTATTTCTGCTGGGTGCGACTCCGGCTGGAGTCGTATGTGTTATGTTTACAGGCAGTGCTATAAACATGAGGCTGTCTGAAAAGCCATAAAAAGAGCGTAGTCTGAAGACTACGCCTGTCTGGCAGCAGACAGGCTCAGCATTCAGAGTAGACATTCAACGCAATGCGCATGGAACGTCATTGCGAACGAAGTGAAGCAATCTATTGTATATTAGCAGATTGCTTCGCTGTCGCTCGCAATGACGCTTCGTTTTGCTTTACTGCTCATATCCAATGTACAGCAAGCCTTTTTAGACAACCACTTTTTATTAACATGTCCACCTGGCTGGTGAACTATTGCACACCCCTTTTTCTCAAAATACCCAAAGCGCACAGGTAACCACTGTATATGACG
>CAZUBW010000160.1:0-4268 GCA_964618645.1 uncultured Bacteroidales bacterium
CATTTATCAAACCATCCAATACATGGTAAACTCATTCCTTCCTCCTCATCCTCCAGCCAACTAAACATCACACTCTGCGGATCATGTATCAGATCCCATTGGTACTTATTCAACCCATTGGCATTGGTGGTGGTGTAATCCATGAGGTTTTGGGTGGTGCTGCGGGATTGGATGTAGCGGTTTTTGTCGCTGAAGGTGTGGCGCAGGTTGAAGGTGCCGTGAGCAATTTCATGCGCTATATTATGGGCTACAGCCTCTGTGGTCATGCCCCCGGTAAATACAAAGGCAAACTGCTTGTTAAAGGGCATGTAGCCATCCAGGTCGGTATTCCGGTGGGCACCATCGAACAGGAATACATACACCGCCTGCCTGTCTATGTTTTCGTTAACATCCTTGTAAGCACGTATCAGCGCTTTCATGGCCGGGGTGTAATCCATCCGCTCGTCAGAGTCGGTGTCTTCAAACACCTTATCGCTGTTGATATCCCAGGCATCGGAATCAAAGGCGTCCAGCCATTCAATATTCCATTCTACCACGGCCTGGGAATATATTTTGTTGATGATTTGTTTTATGTCATTTTCCAAGTAAACTTTAGAAGTGCTCACCGGCACCACATACAGCTTGACTATCTGCTTGTCGTACGCCACTACATTCAACTGCCCCAGGGTTTCTTCCACCTTTTTGCCCGCGGTGTCGGTTAACGTGTACACCGCCTCCAGCACCTGCTCATCTCCGCTCATCAGCGGGGTTACATTCACCGTGCGCACATTGTCACCTGTTGCCGGTAATGCCACCACCGGCGCTTGGTTGATCCGGAAACTCAATCCGCTTGCACCGAAACCTCCTGCCGGCATGCGGGCATCTACCACATCCATAGCCCCCGTGGCCACCGATTTGTAAGGCAAGGTATATTCTTTTCCGTGCACGGTGTTGATAAGGTATTGCGAACGCAGTTCGGGGTAAACCAGACTGTCGAATCCAAACTGCATGTTGTTAGCGGGCGCAAACCGTACCAGCGGCAGCTGTTCTTTAGCCTTTTCGGCATCGGCTACCTGCTGTGATGCAGACGAAGCAGCGGCAGCAATGGCATCGCCGGCTTTGGATACGGTTCCGTTATCTACATAATACTGTTCGCCGTCCCTATCTGATATCACTACCTTTGTCCCTTCTTCCACTTCAATGACTTCTTCCTTGCCATTGTTGTAGGTTACCACAATCTTCCCCTCATCATTTACTACCACGGTTTTTATACGGTCTTTCAATACAATCACCGTATCTGCCCCCAAAATCTGTGCCACCTGATCGTTGTTGTAACCGGTTCCGGGAGCCGTCATGGCATCGTCAATGCGCGCCATCAGCGCATTCCCTTTTACCGTGTCGGTTACCGATACCAGCTTGCCTGAATACATCTGCAGGTCGAGGTTGATTCTGATATCATCAAAGGTATGCAAAACTTTAGCAAATCCGTAAAACGGCACTACCACATAACAGGTGCCGGAAAATCCTCTGTCTGAGGGTTTAGCTTCCACCACATGACATTCAAAACCGCCGGCATAGAAAATTGCTCCTGCCGGCAACACAGTTAACGGTGTGGTGGAGGTTATGGGCGCCATATCCCCAACTGCGCCACAGCTAAAGGTTTGCTTGGGTTCTTCGGGCATTTTTAAGGTAACCACCGGAGTGTAATCGCTGCTGTAGGTTCCGCAATTCGATCTGACACTGACCTCATAACGGGTACTATATCTTAAGCTGCTGACGCGGGCGTTAGTGAGCAGGCTGTTTTGCTCGTACCATTCGCCATTACTCCCGGCCAGCCGGTAACGGATGTCATAATCAGTATGTCCGGCGGCCGTTGCCCATTTCAGCTCCATTCCGGGCCCGTTTACCGGATCGGCTATAAAATCTGCAGGAGGTGTGCAGGCATCACCCCAGGTAAACATAAATGCTTCACTGAGCCCGTTGTTGCGGAACATATCTCTTCCATCGGCATCGCGTGCCTGAACGGTCCACACATACTTTTTCCCCGGTATCAGCATGGGGTCGGCAATTCCGTATACATACCTGTTTGCCGAAGTCACTGTTTCAAACACGGGCATCTGCGTTTGTGCAATGGCTGCAGCGCTGTAACCTTCGTTCCATACTTCATAAAGCCGTACCACGTATTCGCAGCTGAAAGCTGAGTTTGGCGAACCTTTATGCCGCGGGGTCCATTGCAGCACCACTTGCTGGGGTTCGAAAAGATTTTGTTTGATGCCGTTCAGGGGAAGATTCAGTATGGGGGGATCGTTTAAAAACAAGCCTGCCATGGTATAGCCAAAGTTGGACACGGCAACCTCGTTAGAACTTCCGCCCAGCGTAGCCCTGTTGTAATCGAGCAGCACAAAGCCAATTCTGTAATAATTCTCGGGGAGCTTTTTGCTGACTAAGTATTCGTTTTTGGTGATGCCTTTAATGAAAATCAGGTTTCGCGGATCAAAAAGCGCCTGCACATCATAACTGGTAAGAAATTCGGTTACGCCCCCGTTCAGGTACACCGGCGGAGGCAGGTAGCTGGGATCGGTTTGTATGAGCACACGCCCGTCGAGCGATTCGATGATCAGCTTTACCTTTACCTTGTAATCCATCAGTCCCATATCGAGCGGGTTAATCAACAGCTGCACGCGGTCGTAACCCGATTCGACATAATCAGATAACCTGGCAGAATAGGGCGGTGTAACAATGGTATTCACCCGCACGGGGTAATGCTGTGCCTGCACCGGCCATGAAGTCAGCGCCAGGGCGATTACCATGAAGGCGATAACGGGTATGTTGGCCAGGCGGTGCATATTTGGGTAATTGTCGGGCATAAGCTTAAAAATTCATGGAATAAACGAGCGATCCTATAAACTCATTGATGGCATCATGATCTCCTGCAAGGGTTTTCCGGTTCATATAGGTGAGGTTAAGCGACAGGTTGTGGTGTTTTCCAAGCCTGTATCCGCAACCTGCCCTTACGTTGTAAATGCGGTTAATGGCATCGCCGTTGGTATACGACCGGTTGAAGGAGAATGCAAGGCTGTTCCTGAGCTTTTTATCGAGCATCAGTTTGTTCAGCGATAGGGATGGCCCAAAGGTAGTATTGTCAATTCCGGGCATGTTGCTGATACTGGCATTCATGGAAAGTGACAGGGTAAGAGCCAGCGGAACCAACGAATAGCCGTACATGGCGCTCGCGTTGTAAAAGTTGCTTGAACCCAGGGAGTCGGCTCCGTTCTGTTCTTCGGATGAGCGCTGGTAATTGAGGTTCAGCGAAACATTTTGCCTGACTTTGTCGGAAGCCCCGATCACGTAATTCATTGACCCGGAAACTGTGGTGGAAAGCTGGGTGAAATCGAGTGTATCGAGATTGTCATACGGGGTAAGCTGGTTGATATCCACAAACTGCGAGCGGATGTTCATGAAACTGGTAAAAGTGGAATAGGATAATGAGCCGTTGAACTTTTCATTCGGACTGAACCCCAGGTTCAACGCCGTAACCCAGCGGCTCATTTTGCTTATTTTCTGCTTGTCGAGATTGTCGTTTTGCCGGCCCGCGCTGGCGGAGAAATTAACCTTGTTTTCAAGCAACCTTAGGGAACCGTTTACGGTAATATTTTGCATATCGTTGTTGAAGTAATACGCGCCAAAGGTTTCGTAACCGGGGTCGATCCGTTCGTAACCCAGTCCCACTGAAAAAATATCGGCGCTGTAGGCGGCATTTACCCGGTAAGCCGAGAAATATTCGGTGGTGCCGTTGGCTCCTATAAGGCCGCCCATTGCTTTATTCCATGCTTTTTCGCTGCCCCTTTCCATATCGGAATCGATGTTGCGACTTACGGCGCTTGAAGATATTTCGGCTGATACCGAATAGTGCCCTGCAATGGAAACGTCAATGTTGGTGCCAATCACCAGGTTTTCACCCGGGTATACCGAGGAATCGGGGACATGGTGAAGCGAACCGGCTTTGTCGGATGCATGGAAAACGCTGAGCGCCATACTGGCGCTGGCATCAGGTGCCGGGGTGAATTTGTATCCTGCTTTGAAGCCGTAACCCCATCTTTCGAATACTGGCGGAGGCGCCGTTTCCGTTAGCGTGTCGCATTCAGCGGCTTTACGTAATCGGCCGGCCATGGCAGAAAAGGTGAAAGGGCCCTCGGGTGTGAGTTCAACACCGGCTCCCAGGAAAAGATGCCCGTTCAGGGAATAGGGCGAAAAGCTCATGCTGGTATAGCCAATGTGTGCCCTGATCC
>CAZUBW010000161.1:0-4171 GCA_964618645.1 uncultured Bacteroidales bacterium
GAAGGCGCAGCGGGGGTCAGGGGGTGGACTTATAAGAATTCATATTGTTTTTCGTGTTAAAAATATGCTCTTAAAATTTATTATTATTACAAATTGCTTGCGTAATATAATCCTCCCCCAGCCACCTCAGAGGGGGATAACGCATTTTCACAACTCAGCTCAAATCAATGAAGTGAGTACACTGTTCTGTTGAATAATTTCTTAGTTTGACCACTATGGGCAGCGGTGCTTGTGCTCAGGGAGTTACGCCCAGTTTTTGCAGCGCTTCATAAACAAGAAAAGCAGGCCATACAATGGCTTTCAGTATGCCCAGCGCACCCATCCAAAAACCGGTGGCATTTGAAATGTAATATATGGCCGCTCCGATGAATCCTAAACCATAAACGGCATTGGATGAGGTGTTGCAGTTAAATTCATTTTTCATGGTTAAAAATTTTAGTTATGGAACTGTACTATCAAATGTAGGGGTTAATGGTAATATCAGCAAGAACAAAAACGGTAAAAAACCGGATTTTCAGGATTAACCACGACTTTTTTACGGCAAACGAATGGCTTAACCGGTAGAAAATAAGCGCCATAGAATTTTTTACCGGATCAGGTAGGGTTTATTCACTTGTTATTGTCATTTGTACAATAAATAAGTTCAGGCAATATGTTTTGCCTGGGCTGCAAGGATAAAGTTTAGTATATGAAAATCAGCAGTTATAAATTATTTAAAATTCATTTATGAAGAGATTAATCTTGCTTTTATGGATGGGTATATTGAGCGGAATGATGCTCGGAACATACGCGCAACGATATACCCTTAGCGGACACGTTACCGATAAGCGAAATGGAGAATCGCTCATTGGCGTTGGTATTTATGTAAAAAACACCACTACAGGTGTTGTCAGCAATGCTTACGGCTTTTACTCACTGCCATTGATTCAGGGCAGTCAGCAAATAATTGTAAGTTACATTGGTTATGAAGTGATTGATACGGTGCTGAATATCAGCCAGAATATTACCATTGACTTTGAGCTGAGCGAAAGTGTAAAAGAATTGAAAGCGGTAGTGGTTAAGGCAGAAAGGGCCCAGGAAAATGTCACCTCCACGCAGATGAGCGTTGTGAGTCTTTCGAGCAAAACCATGAAGCAGATTCCGGTAGCCTTTGGCGAGGTGGATGTGCTTAAAACATTGGTACTGATGCCGGGTGTTAAGTCGGGCGATGATGGCGGGTCAACGCTGAGTGTGCGAGGTGGAGGCCGCGATCAGAACCTGATTATACTGGATGAAGCAACGGTTTACAATGCCAGTCACCTGGGGAATATGCTTTCGGTATTTAACAACGATGCCTTGCAGAACGTGGAATTTTACAAGGGAAACATGCCGGCGCAATATGGTGGCAGGTTGTCATCGGTAATTGATATGCGGATGAAGGACGGGAACCGGAAGCAATTTGGCGTATCCGGCGGCATTGGAACCCTTTCGAGCCGGCTTACGGTGGAAGGGCCTATTGTAAAAGACAAAGGTTCTTTTATCCTGTCGGGCCGGAGGGCGTATATTGATTTATTGACCAAAGCCATGCATGCCATTGATGATACCTCCCCGGTAGTGCCCTATTATTTTTATGATTTGAATCTTAAAGCAAATTACAACCTGAATGACCGCAATAAAATTTTTGTGTCGGGTTACCTGGGGAAAGATGTATTTGAAATGAATTCAGCAGATGATGCTTTTGAGAATCGCATGGCATGGGGCAATTATACCGGAACGCTCAGGTGGAATTCAGTGCTTTCGGATCGTGCTTTTGCAAACCTGACTTTGCTGGTTAGCAATTACAATTATGCTTTTGGGAATACCCTTACTTACGGGGAGCCCGAAAAAGAATCGAAATTCGACTGGAAAGCAGATCTGCTGGATTATTCCTTAAAGTACGATGTGGATTATTACCTGAATGAGAAGCATACCCTCAGGGCAGGCCTGGTGAATACGCTGCATAATTTCAATCCCGGTAAGGTTGTTGGTTATAACGATACCATGAAATACAATTTCCGCATTCCATTGAATAAGGCCATGGAACATGCTTTCTATATTGCCGATGAATTCAAGGTGAGTCCGAAACTCACCATTGAAATGGGACTCAGGTACAGCCTTTTTCAGAATATGGGGAAAACCAATGCTTATGTGCTGAACAGCGAATACCTGACCGTGGATACTGTTAGTTATGACAACTGGGAGATATACAATCATTTTCAGTCGCCGGAACCCAGGCTGGCCTTAACCTACAGAACCGGAGAAAACAGTTCGGTGAAAGCCGGGTACAGTCGCACAAGCCAGTATGTTCATGTAGCATCTAATTCCAATGTAGGATCCATCATTGATATCTGGGTGGGTTCAAACAAAAATATCAAACCCCAACTGGCCGATATGTTCAGCGCCGGGTTTTTTATGAATGCGTTGGATAATATACTGGAAGCGTCAGTGGAGGTGTATTATAAAAAAATGTATAACCAGATTGAATTCCGTGAATTTGCCACACCCCAGTTCAATGAGCACATGGATGAGGATTTCAGGTTTGGGGAAGGGCGATCCTATGGTATTGAGCTTTTTGTGAAGAAAACAACCGGCGACTTTACCGGATGGGTCGGCTATACCTGGTCTAAAACGGAAAAGAAAACCAAAGATATCCAGGAGAAGGGGTGGTACCTGTCGCCTTTTGACCGCACACACGACCTGTCGGTTGTCGCCATGTATGATTTTTCTGCCAGGTTATCGGTTTCGGCCAATTTCCAGCTGAAGTCAGGCAGGCCCTTTACATCACCTGTCAACCGTTATCAGTATGGCAAGTTGACTTATCCCAACGGCAACGATCAGGATGTAGCGGTAATCCCATACTTTCCGGGGAGAAACAACGACCGTATGCCTGTATACCACCGGCTTGATCTGGGGCTTACCTGGAAAGGCAAACCGGGGCGTCGTTTTTACAGCGAAGTGAATGTATCGGTATTTGATGTGTATAACCGTTCGAATCCCATGTCGATTAACTTCCGACCGGATGAGGATAACGAAAACATAACCAGGGCCTATGAGCAGACGTTCCTCGGGTTCATGCCGGCCGTCACCTGGAATTTTTCATTCTAACCTATAATTATTCTATGGATATGAAAACAACGATATATTTTATCTTAGCAGCAGTCCTTGTATTAACGGGTTGTGCCGAATATGAAAAAGAGATTACCTGGAAGTTGGATGAACATCAGGATATGCTGGTGGTGGAGGGTAATATTACCAATGAATATAGGCAGCAAACAGTATTTTTAGCAAAGACTTCACCCTATTTTGACACATCGGCACCAAAGGCCATTTCGGGAGCCGGCGTTGTGGTGAGGGAAGGAAGCAATACCTACTATTATACCGAAAGCGCAACCCAGCAGGGGTTGTATCTGTCCGATATTCCTTTTGCCGGCGAAGCCTTAAAAACCTATGAACTTGAGGTAGAATTGGCTGAGCCGCTCAATGGCCTTACCGACTATAGGGCCATATCGAAGATGCCCGAGGGAATTGACCTGGATACCATCATCTGCGAAATATATGAAATGCCGGATTTGGGTTTTGAGGAGGATGAGGACCCGGACACCACCATATTGTCGTTAGCCTTTTTCGGGAAAGAGCCTGATGACCCCAATAATTACTATACAGCCCGCATTTTTCAGAACAAGACCTGTTGGAATAGCAATGTCAAAGAGGTTTACTTATACAATGATGACAACAACAACGGTAACAATCATGATTATTTCATATTTAATGAAAATGTGGAAGCCAAAGATACCATCGTGCTGGAGATACGATCGGTTGAAAAGAATTATTACGATTTTGTGAATGGCATTCAGTTGATTGATGGGTCGGGTGATGCATACAGCATGAGTGGACCTCCGGCCAATGCCGTTGGTAACATTTCAGGCGGAAAGGCGCTCGGGTTTTTCAGTGCTGCCTATATTTCGCGGGCCACAAGTTTTGCGGTAGATATGAGAGGGAAGAAGTAAGGGGCAGGATGATATAAACCGGGGTTGGTAGCGTAGTCTCCCGACCATAGCCGTCAAGCTAATGGCTCATTTATCGTTAATAATGAAGATTTTATAAGTTGAAAGATGTTTATTTACCATGATTAAACATAGCCCCATTAAGGGGC
>CAZUBW010000162.1:0-4137 GCA_964618645.1 uncultured Bacteroidales bacterium
GGGGTGCAAGGGGTCGGAAGTTCGAGTCTTCTCGCCCCGACAAATGAAAAAGCCTGTTCGCGATAGCGGCGGGCTTTTTTATTTGGGACATGACCATGTCCGCATGAGGCATGTCCCAAATAAAAAGGCCGCTTGCGAGCTTTGCGAGAAACAGGCTTTTTCTTTTAGGCTCCCCCATCGGAAGTCCGCCATTAACCGACGCCAGGAGGTTACTGGCAATCTTCTCGCCCCGGCAAATGAAAAGCTGTCTGATTACAGGCAGCTTTTTTGTTTTCGTATGGGCGTGGCCCCGCCATTGGGCGGGGTATCCCGACACTTCATGTCGGGAGGGTAATGGCAATCTTCAGGCCCCTGTTAACAATTCGTCAGGTATGGCTCCCGAGAGATCGGGCCGATTCTTTATCCGCTGTTCCATTTTGGCAGCCACCAGGTAATAGATATTGCGGGGGACGGTAAGGGCCGATGCCGCCAATACTTTATTAAAGAAACCGGGAATACAGATAACCTGTCCTTTGTTCAGTGCAGCTATGGAATTGCTGACTATTTCACCAGGTTCCATCCAGCGGAACGGGCCATGTTTTAAGGTCTTTCCCGGAAAACCCAGGTTATGATGAAAATCACTGTGGGTAAAACCCGGGCACAGGCATTGCACCTTAATGCCATGGTTGCAGACATCCATGTGCAGCGATTCGGTGAAATTCTTCAGAAACGATTTGGTACTTGTGTACATGGCATTGCCAGGGGCAGGCAAGTAGGCCGCCAATGAAGAAACGTTGATAATGGTACCCCGTCGTTTTTGCATCATGGCAGGCAGCACAACATGGGTTAGCCGCAATGGCGCATATACATGAACACTTAGCATGGCAATCTGGTGGTTGATTTCGTCGGCACTGAACTTTTCATCCAGGCCATAACCGGCACAGTTGACAAGCACTTCGATATTGCTGCGCTTCCTGACGACTTTGATGAGGCTGGAAATCTCCTCGCTTTTTGAAAGGTCGGCAAAAGCAATTTCAATAGACACGGCATAATCAGCTTCAAGCCTTAATGCCACGTCAAGCAGCACGTTCTTTCTTCTCCCGGTAAGTAAAAGATTATACCCCTGCGAAGCAAAATATTCTGCAAAAGCCTTACCAATGCCGCTGGTAGCGCCGGTAATAACAGCCAGCTTCCCTGTAGTTTGTTTCCTGTCGCAGAAAGGAATATGTTCAATATGGTTTGAGCTAAGCATAACCCGGTACGGTTTGGGGATAATTAAAAACAACTTACACTTTGCCAAACCGCTATAGTAATGACAAGGGTTGATAAAGAAGGTTGCGTGGGAGAAAAGTATGTAAATTAAATATAAATAGTTCCTAAATAATCCCGGAGGGATTGCATATTTATAGAAAAGGATATACCAAGAGAATGTACGACCCCGGCTGGGGTCGAATCCTTCTTCCAATCATGCATTCTATAAAGATTTGACTCCTCCGGAGTATTTTCCATTAACTGGTAAATATGAATATGACATTGTCCTCGGCACTAAAAAAAACCGCCAAATTGCAATACCAACTGCAGGTAAACCTTTCAAGGTCAGTTCCGAATTTGTAGCAGAAATAGTTGAATTTGTTCAAATATTTTCTTTCGTATTGAATTAACCGTTAATAGACAGGGCAAAACTCTTTTGGTTCCAAAGACGACTTTCAGAATTAAATTCAGTTACATAACCACTATAGTAGCCACGTTCCTCAAATGCCTATAACAGGTTTTGCCCCACAGTATTCTTGAAAATACTGCCTATTTCACTATAGTCAGCCATCAAGTCTCAATTGTTAAAACAAGCCCTGCAAAATTCATTTTCATAAATTCTTCAGATTTGCAGTCCAACAATACTTTGCCATCACCACTAACATAACCTAAAAACCTAATTTGTAAAATTCCAAGCAAAGGGGAGCCAGCTTCACATCTTACATTTCTTGGAATACTAAGCATAATTGTTGGTACTTTCATCGGAATTGGTCCCGCAAAACCTATTGAGCCTTCGTTCCAACCAGGTGTTCTGCACATTTCACTAAAAAATACGCTGTCTTCTGATATATATAAAGGAAAACTACCTTGGGCAATGGTTAACTTAGCTTCACCATTTAAATATGCATAACTGCCAGCATTAAAGCAGTGATGAATAGCATCTAAATAATATGCTCCATTCACATGCATTTCTGCTGTACCTCCAATTAATCCTGAGGGAGGATTATTCCAAAAGAAAAACGCCCTGAACCCGGCCCAGAATTCTTTTTCATTTTCTGTAATAACCCATTTAAAACGAACAAGGTTATGACCGAAATCTGGTTGGCTAATTTCAGCTTGAGGCAGGGAATAATCATTGACATATGCATCAAGTCGAAACTGTTCGATGTGATCAGCCTTAAGACCACAAAATATATGAACAGGATTGCCCTTATTGTCCTTATAGTTTCTCTTCCGATACTCCAATAATGCTTTGGTTCGTTCATCACATGTTTTACCAACTTCCTTTAAATCCTCTAATAGATGTTTGTATTGTTTCTGACTGAATTTTCTTAAGCTTTCTTTATCCTTACGATCCTGATTCTCAATTTGTTTTTTCTCCAATTTTAACGACTCAATAAATTTTTCATAAAAGGGCTGTCTGAATCGATTGGCAATCACAAATCTCCTTTTTTGATTTTCAATCGACTGCCTTCGGTACTTGGCCGTAAGCATTTCTCTTTCATCAAGCTGCTTAATTGTCTTTTGTAACAATTCCATTTTTTGATTATCAAGTTCCATAACACACCTCCATTAATTGAGTTAATAATTGTGAGTGTCGAACAAGGTTCGAAAAACATAAATAAATTTAACCCATTAACAGGTGAAAATCAATTTTATAGTAATTGATTTTCAATATTTAATTTCGTATATTTCCAATAATTACGCCTTTCCATAAGACAAGTTCTGTTATCCCTCTCATTTCATTGTTTTATAAGTGCTAATTAGCTTTGATTCTGGTAATTGAAATGCATACAAAGTATAATCTTTAAGCACCATGAAAAAGCAATTTACCAAAAGGTATCTGGTATCAATAGACACTGTGCCGCTGCCAGAGAAAGAGGATGATCGGATTGAACTTATTGTGAATGGCATCAATCCGGTCTATAACCAGATTTTTAATGATGCCATGCTAATTGCCATTGACAGTGTGCCTTTACCGGAAAAACCCAAAGATCGCGTACAAGTTATTGGGAAAATTGTCCAACCGCTTATCAATCAATTGTTGAGTAATGCCATGAAAGTTGCCATTGGCACCAGGCCAACTCCGGAAAAAACTTGATTATGCTTTCCTATTGTTGTTATGTTAACAGCTAAGAGATAAAAGTTGTGTACAAAATAAAGGGCTATTAAAATGTTTCAAATTAGCGCAGAACATATTAAACGGCTGGCGGCTATAAACCATTTTGAGCTTCCGGTTAGCAGCATGTTCTTTTTTGGATTGAGAGGATGCCTGCCCGTCTGTGACGATTCCACGCAGTTCAAAAATGAACACATGGTTCAGACAGTGTCATATGACCATATACACCCGCGGTGTACGCTGGGTCAGTATAAACCGGGGAAAGGCATTGCTTTGTTCCCGGGAAGCACTATTCCGCATATCAATTATATCCGGCAATCATTGGCGTCAGGTGGCATGGGTACCAATATGCTTTTTACCGGTTATTACCACAACTATCATAAAGGCTGGCACAATTGGGGAAAAAAGACTTCGCACCATGCTTTTCGACAACATGGCGAATTGCCTGTACGTCGCACTGCCAATGACCTGGAATATAACAATGACGATCGTGTGGACTTTACGCATCCTTATGATAATCTTCATGCTGCCTGGTCGATGGGTACCAGTCACGATTTCTTCAGCAGTGCCGGATGTCAGGTGGTTGTAGGATATCCTTCGTGCAAACAAAGAAATGACCTGCCGGATACGGGGCCCTGGAAAATATTTAAAGAAAATGCCTATGGTATTGAACAGGAGGATTTCGACTATATGTTGCTGAATGGCAGGGATGCCGAAAAAGTGGCCTTGTCAAATGGCCAAAGATTGATGTCGCGGTTGCGGTTCGGCTCAAAAGGTGAATGGGTGGG
>CAZUBW010000163.1:0-4033 GCA_964618645.1 uncultured Bacteroidales bacterium
GAACAGACTACTTCTGCCGTTTTTCCGCAATTGTTCATCGAAGATATCATGGAAGTTGATGAACATACCCGGTCCAGATTGGATGAAAATATAAAGGCCGGCATTCGTAAATTGCAGCGTTTCCAGCTTTCAGGAGGGGCGTTTTCCTATTGGCCCGGAAACAATGTACCCAATTCATGGGGAACTTCTTATGCCGGGCATTTCCTGCTCGAAGCAGAGAAAAAGGGTTATGCTGTTCCTGCCAGCATGAAATCGGGGTGGCTGAAAGCTCAACGGCAAATCGCTCGTCAATGGACCAACCGGCAGGTTGAGGATCCTTATTACCAATACGATCTCGAACAGGCGTACCGGCTTTATACGTTAGCCCTGGCAGGTAAACCCGAGATAAGTGCCATGAACCGTTTGCGCGAAACCCCAAACATCAGTATCCAGGCAAAATGGAGGCTTGCAGCAGCCTATGCCTTAAGTGGTCAAACCACCATTGCCAAAGAGATGATATCGCGTGAAAGCATTGATATTAAACCTTATAATACGTTGTCCTCAAGTTATGGTTCATTGGAACGCGATTGGGCTATGATCCTCGAAACCTTAACCCTATTGAACGAAGATGCCAAAGGAATGGTTTACGTCCGTAAAATTGCCGATGCCTTGTCCTCGCCTCAATGGATGAGTACTCAAACCAGTGCCTATTGTATGAAAGCCATTGCCGCATACACCAAAGGCAGCCACAGTGGGGAAGTGGCTTTTTCTTATAAGACAAAAGAAGGAAAAACCATTCAGGTGGAAACGTCAAAACCCATTTCAAAAAACAACATTACCCTGGCCCGGAATGCCAAAGATGGTACTGTAACGTTAACCAACAACAGCAAAGGGCCTCTTTATGCACGGATTATCATGGAGGGTATTCCCAGGGCAGGAGAGGAGAAAACTTTCAGCAATAACCTGGTGGTGGACATCAACTATGTGGATCTCAAAGGACAGCCTGTTGAGGTTAGCCATATTGCCCAGGGAAGTGATTTTATCGCGGTGGTCTCGGTGCATAATCCTTCTGCACTGGTCTTACGCGACCTGGCACTCACACAGATATTTCCGGCCGGATGGGAAATACGGAACAGCCGGATGGATAACCTGGAATTGCCCGGGAACCGGAATGCATTCACCTACCAGGATATACGTGATGACCGCGTTTATACTTACTTCGACCTGCACAGGGGGCAGACCAAAACTTTTGCCGTACAACTCAATGCTGCCTACCTGGGTCGGTATTACCTGGCAGGACCTTATTGTGAGGCCATGTACGATAACAATTATGCGGCCCAGACAAAAGGAGAATGGGTGGAAGTAAAAGAAACCGGAAACTGATTATTTCCGGTAACGGGCAACCAGCTCTATAAACTGGTCAAAAAGAAATTCGGTGTCGCGCGGACCGCTTGATGCTTCGGGATGAAACTGGGTGGAGAAAAAAGGTTTGCTTTTATGCTGCATGCCTTCGTTGGTCTGATCATTCAGGTTGCTGAAAAGCGGTTCCCAGTCACCGGTTAACGTGTTGTTATCGATGGCAAAACCATGGTTCTGCGAAGTAATGTAGGCCTTGTCGGTGCCTATTTGCAAGACAGGCTGGTTATGGCTGCGGTGACCGTATTTAAGCTTGTAGGTATCGGCGCCGGAAGCAAGTGCAAGTAACTGGTTGCCCAGGCATATCCCGTAAATGGGAATGTCCTGTTGCAAAGCCTTGTTCAGGTTGCCAATGGTGGTGGTGCATTGTTTCGGATCGCCGGGCCCGTTAGAGATAAAAAGTCCATCATACTCTTCTTTCGAAATATCATAATCCCAGGGAACCAGGATTACAGTGGTGTCCCGTTGAAGCAGGTTACGGATGATATTGTATTTAACACCGCAATCAACCAGTAAAATCCGGTACCTGCCGTTACCATATACTTTTTTCTCACGTGTGCTTACCTGGGCCACCAGGTTTTCAAGGTTGGGATCGTAAAAGGGAACATCGTCATTGTCTGCTATGATTTTTCCCAACATGGTTCCTTCTTCACGAAGGATCTTGGTTAGTTCACGTGTATCGATACCGTATATACCGGGGATCTCATATTCAGCCAGCCAGTCTCCCAGGCTTTTGTTGGCATTCCAGTGGCTGTATTCACCGGTGTAATCCGATATCACCAACCCGGAAATATGCAGTGCATAGGATTCAAAAAACTTGTACATCGAATCTTCGGTAAGATTTCCGGGAACACCGTAATTACCCACAATAGGGTAGGTGAGCGCCAGAATCTGCCCTTTGTAGGAAGGATCTGTCAGACTTTCGGGATACCCCGTCATGGCAGTATTAAAAACTACCTCCCCCGAAACTGATTTCTCATGTCCGAAAGAATATCCGTTGAATACCTTACCATCTTCGAGTACTAGTTTAATGTTTATGCGTTTATTCATTTATAATTAAGATTATGTCATTTCAAAATGGAAGTAATGATGCCTTCGACCTGGTCGGGACTGATTCTTTTGGCAATGATCTTCTTATTTTCGTCGAGGACAAAAATCAGGGGCGTGGCAATGATGTCGTACTTAATTTTAAAGTCGTATGAATAAGGATTCCAGGCATTTATCCAGCCATATAATTTGTTTTTATTTACAAAATCAACCCATTTGGCTTTGCCGTCCTCTCCAAACAGGGTGCTGATGGCGAGCACCTGCACACCTAATTGTTTCAGACTTTTCTCATAAAGATTATGCAATTCCGGCACCATGGTTTTGCAATGGCCACATTCGGCCTCCCAGAACATCAGCACGGTGAATTTGGCTTCAACACGGCGGATGTTGCCCTTGATGCCTACATGCGGGAAACGTCTGAGGGCAGTATCGGTCATGGCACTTTTGAAATGATCGGCCGGCACAAACATCAGTTCAGCATCCGGTGCAACTGCTCCAATGAGCAGGGGTTTGGCTTTCTCGGTATGGTCCTTCAGTTCAGCCAAATATTTAGGGTCGCTCCACCACGATTCGGTTATGTAATACTTATCGGCAATGTGCACATGCACGGCATCCATGCCCATAATATTGCTTTTGCCATAATGGTTGAAAAGGGTAATCAGCATATACCGGAAGAGGGCTGAGTCACCGCGTGATTTTTCAATGAGCATGTCCACATGGGGAATTAAACTATCGGGGACCTGGGGAATAACCTTGTTCAGGTAAGTCATCACCTTGTCTTCGTAAAAAGGAGTACGAAGCAATCGCGGATCGCTTATATCAAAGTTGTCGAAATAGTGGGCACGATAGTAGTAATACTGCCATGTAGAATCAATTTTACCCTGGTCGTTTTTTGGAGGATCGGGAACCTGTATGTCCAGTGTTGCCCGCAAAAAGTCAGCAACAAAATACCCGGGATACTCTTTTTTGATATTCTCGATACGTGCTATCCTGTTTTCATTTAAAGTTTTCAGTGCATCTGAAAGTTTCTGGCGTTCACCGGCGTTTACGGCATTTCTGAGTTGCCTTGTCAGGCTGTCGGCTTCCGTTTTTAAATCAGCCATATATCTTTGAAAGTCAAGAAAAATTTGGTTTTCTTCAGCGCCTTTGATAACCATATTGTTCAGGAAATCCAACGTATCGGTTTCAACTGAAAACACCTGGTCTTCTCCCACTACAAGGTCAAAATAGCGCGAGTTGGGAAGGTAAACAAGATACATGCCCGCCGGTAGTTTTTTGGGGCCTTTGAATGTTCCAACTCCTTTATCGTCGAGTTTAACCGTATCATCGGGGTACATCGACTTGCTGAGATAATGACCGAGGATGATTTGTTGATGGGTCAGACCATTGATCTTTATCCTGATTTCGTAACCCTCGCCCGAAACCAACATGGGAAGCATGATCAGGCCTAACAGCAGAACGAACCGTTGAATTTGCAACATGTTGTGATAGTTTAATGAATAAGGCTAAAGCGGCCGCGCAAAATTAGTTATTAATTGGTGAATATAAAAACGGGCATGGCAACAGCCTATTTTCTATCTTTGGGCAAAAA
>CAZUBW010000164.1:0-3910 GCA_964618645.1 uncultured Bacteroidales bacterium
GGTGACCTGACAGAGTCGTTGCGGAATCCCCTTCAGGCGGTTGCAAACCCTTGAAGGGTGATGGGCCTGCCTGCCATTAGGCAGGTACCGGAAGCCTTTACTGCCGCTTCAAAGACACAAAGAACAACAGTTTTGAGCCACAAAGGCACAAAGGCACTAAGAGACTGGATTATATTTCAGTCAATGAATCTTATAATAATCTTGGTGCCTTAGTGTCTTAGTGGTATATTTTTCCGCCAGGAAGGCGGCGCCGAAGCATATTACGATCTCAACGTCTCCAGCCACCTGGAAAGGAACACATCGTATACAAGCCAGCGGCCGGTATTTTGCACAATCAGTTCCTTTTCAGCAAGGGCCTTAAGCGATGTAGACACTGAACTGGCACTTACCAGGTCGTACTTTTTAATAAAGGCACCCGATGTAGGTTGCGTGGTCCCATTTTCAGCGGCCAGGGCCATCAGCAATTTATACTGCTGTGGCGGAACAAGTTTGCGGTATCCGGCATACAGTGGTTCGAAGGAGGATAACACATTGTAGAAAACCTGGTTAACAACTTTATGGTCAACAAGCTGTGATTCGTTTTCAAAAAGGAGATTACAGACATGCTGAACGTAAAAGGTATGCCGCCTGGTCCATTCAAACAACGCAGAAAGGCTTTCGGTATCGATGGATTTATTGCCGGAGGCCATTTTCTGAATGATGAAGTTTTGGTAGTCTGGTTCAGGAATTTCGTTCAGGTACAAAAGTTCAGCGCTTTGGTAGAACGGACGGTTTGCCGCTGAAAACATGGGTTCGAGCATGTGCTTGCTGCTTCCCGAGAAGATAAAGGGAATAGCAGGGTAGGTTTGAATAATCGATCGCAACAGGTGTTCAATGTTTTTTTCGGGATATTGGCTGATCTGTTGGAATTCGTCGAACATAAACACCAGGTTGTGTTTGATCTCCGACATGTATTTTAACAGGTTGTCAAAACCTGTGTGTATTTCTGCAGGTGAGGCAATACTCAGTTCAACCGATGGGTTTCCGGTGAGGCTGTCATATGATAACCGGGGTCGGAGAGCCGAGAGTACTGTCAGCAACTTTTCGGCCATATTCTTTTCGGCGTGTTTTACCTGAAGCAGGGCAGAAGATACGGCATTCATCAGGTCATTGCCATTCATGGTGGGCATTAGGTCGACATATATCACTGCCGGGGGGTTCTTTTGTTGTTCAAGCAGGTGGCGGACATGTTTCAGCAGCCCTGTTTTACCCATTCGCCTGAGCGATATGAGTGTGACATTTCTTTTTGACTCAACCGCCCTGAGCAGGTGATCCGTTTCCTGCTGCCGGTCACAGAAATATTCAGGAGCAATATAACCGCCGGTAATAAAAGGATTGGTGATGTTGTGTTTCATATTACGGTTTTAACGTAACGCAATTTACGAAATAAAAAATTCACATCCAATATCCTCGTAAAACCGTTCTCGCAGCATGCTGAAGAATTTCTCGCAGACTTGCCCGCCATAGCCTCGCCTGCCGGCCAGGCAGGTACCGGAAGCTTCAAAGCAAGTAAACCGGTGTTCGTCGGGACAAGTTCCCGCCGAAGCATGCCACTGCCACTATTTGGTGGTGGTTTCTTTATTCATAATCCGGCAGGAGTGCTGCATTTTCAATTGCGACCTGATTTTTTCCGGATGAAATGGAATTATCTTTACCCAAAATGAAATCATTTGCCAGGGTAAAAATACCGGAAGCGAAATGATGTGGATCAAAGGGATGTAAAAACCAATCCACATCATTTAACAGTTCCGCAGGGAAACTTTTTATCCTTTGTTCCACATCAATTTCATTCAAAACTGCTTTTTTCTTCGCCTCCTCAAAAACGTTCATCCAGTTAAAACTATACTTCCGGGCGAGCATGTATATATCAAAGATATCCTTTGGTTCATCACGTCCCACAATGGCAGTCAACTTATTCGACAGGATATTCAGCGGGTTATCTATAAGTCCGTATTTCGAAGCAAGTGGGTTTCCGCTTCGGTAGGCAATATCATTGACAAATTCAATTTTCAGAACGGCATCATCATAAGCGATAAAGTATCTTGCAAAATCATCGTATACAACCGTTTGTCCGGGTAACAATGAAAATTCTTCATGTAATTTCTTTCCTATAACCAAGTGTTTTTCTTTAAAGTCCGGATCAGCATTAACAAAGAAATCCAGGTCTTCGCTATACCGGTGATGGAGATAAAAACGTCCCAGCGCTGTACCTCCTGTAAGATAGAAGCCATCCAAAACAGGTTTTAATGTCTCAAGAACATTATTTTGTATCCGGTAAAGCTTCCTGTAGTCTTTTCCTGACATAGGTGTATTTTTCCTGAACCGATTTAGGCCATATTTTTCTGATGACATCCTCAGTAAGCAATTCTTTGATCTTTTCGGGTCCAAAAATAGCTACAATGGAAAACCAAGGCAGTCCTGAAACCATTTTAATGAACAACGATTCATAGGTATAATGACCGGCCTTTAGGGTTTTACCGTTTAATAACATTTGCATCTCCTTAACGGTAATATCATAATCCCACATGATTGATTTGAGGGCTTTGCTATGACGGGAGTCCATTTTCAGGTTTAATTTAACATAACAAAATTAGCAATAATTGATTCAAGAATCAAGATATAAGATCCAGGAACCAGATGCAAATCAGCAGGCAGGGACACGAAGACACGAAGAAATGAAGAATTGAGCCACGAAGTCACGAAGACACGAAAATATTGTTTCTATGTTTTAATAATTGAATAGTATAATAATCTTAGTGCCTTAGTGTCTTAGTGGCATATTTTGGTTTGCAACCACGAACCTTCCTGACGGCAGGCGGGGACACGAAGCTGATGCTGAGCGGAGTCGAAGCACTAATACAAAAATCCAAACAGCCACAACGGAATGGTATTTCCGTAACCTGTTTCAATTCCGTCCAGCGCCAGAAATGCATTGGTGTGGCCTTGTATTTGTTTTTTGCCTTTGTTTTTGCCTCCGATTTCAAAGAGCCATTTGTTGTCCACCAAAAAGTCGGCCTGGTCGGGATATTGCACCTGGTGAAGATGCATCACCTGGTTCAGGAAAAAAGATTCCCGCATATTGCCTACATCAGCGCTGTAGGCAGCAAGACATGACATCAGGTTTGGATGATGCAGATATATTTTCTCAGGTTTGGTAAGCAGGGTCATCCCTTTTTTACTGCTGTATAGGGTGTTGATCATGGAGGCATCATTTAAATATTTCAAATACAGCTTTAACGTATTCTTACCTACATGCAGTTTTTCCGAAAGCCTTTCAATATTAGGTTTGAACGGTACGCTCTGGCTGATGATATACAGCAATTGTTTGATTTTGTCGAGGTTGGCATAATCCATTTGGGTAACATAGGGCAGATCCGATTCAAGGACTTTCATCAATGATTCACGTAACTTCAGATCATAGGTTCCGGGATTTTCAATAAAGTAAGGATAATAGCCGGTTGTCAGGTATTCATTAAAAGCTTCAAGCGGTTTGATTTTCTTCCAAACGGGTTTGGCCAGTTCCATGTGATGAGTCAGCAGTTCGTCCAGCGAAACAACCGGGAAAGAGATACCCCTGGCGAATATGAGATATTCACGGAACGACAAACCTGGAAGATCATGCATTACCGCTCTGCGCGAAAGCGTTGAGGCTCCCTTGCTCAGATGCAGGATGGATGATCCGGTAAATATCACTTTAAGCGAAGGATAGCGGTCGTAGATGTTTTTAATTTCCTGCGGCCAGTTTTTATAATGATGTACTTCATCGAGCAGCAGGTATTCTCCGCCCAACTTCACAAATTCATCTGCCAGTTCTGTGATTTTTTTATCCGAAAACAGGATATCATCCAGCGAAACATAGAGTCGTTTTCTG
>CAZUBW010000165.1:0-3890 GCA_964618645.1 uncultured Bacteroidales bacterium
ACAATTACTGGAACAATTTCAGCAAAACCTGGCGCTCGGACCAGGTCAACAGCCTTTCTTTAAAAATCCTGTATTATATCGATTATAATAGCCTGGTGGGGAAAAAGCGGCAGTAGCAGCGGCAGTAGCAGTGGCAGTGGCAGCGGCAGTAGCAGCGGCAGCGGCAGCGGCAGTAGCAGCGGCAGTAGCAGAAGCAGTGGCAGCGGCAGTAGCAGAAGTAGTAACAATAGCAGTATCAGTGGCCGGATTCAATTACCAATCACTAATCACCAATCACCAACAGCAATTTTAGATTTCCACCCCCGAGTCCTTCAGCAGTTTGTTAACGGTTTTGATATCAATGGCCACACCTATGCCGCTTCCTGAGGCTTTATAAATTTCCGAGGCCAACTGAAGGATCTGTTTTTGCCAGGCAATCAGCACCTGAATAGGGTCAACCCCCGACACTTCGAATTCGCCCTGGGCTTTTTCGAGCATCTTGATATTGGTGCTGCTGATCTCCATCATTTTTTCGTACGACTTGTTCTTCCGGTCGAGTTTATACCCGATAATACCCATAACCTCGTTGGTTTTCAGGTCTATCAGGGGACTCCCCGAATTACCCCAGATGGTAGAACCGTCGAATTGCAGGTATCGGTTGCCATTCCGGTGTATATGAGCCGATATGATGCCCGATTTTATGGTCAGGCTTGGCATATCAAACTGGTATCCGATAAGGGCCACATGTTGCCCGATATAAATGTGACGGTTTACAGCCAGGGTTAAGGATGGAATATCGCCAAAGGATAAGTCGGCTATGGAAATTAGCGAAAAACCCGTAATCTCCTGATCATATGAGGTGATGATACGTTCAGAAAAATCGTGCATCGATAGCCGTTCAAGGGCTGTAATAGTATGACCATCCTCCTTGACAAATCTGATCTCAACAAATTCCGCTTTCTGCATGCGGTTAACCATATCGTGTGTCAGGATGTAATCTCCTGCTTTAAAGCCGGTTATGGAGATAATCTCTATATCATTCCCGTTCAGGAATCTTATGCAGCAAACCGAAGAATGACAGGCTTTCCAGGCGCTTTTGTACAAGTCTACCATTACACACAAGTAATTGTTGAAATATTCTACAAAAGAAGTAAAAATTTAAATTATTTGCCTAATTAAATGATTATTTTGTTATTGCGCCCGGGTCAAATTGCTGCGATTTTAGCCAAAAAAAAAGCAGGAGTTTGAGTAACTCCCGCTTTTTAACCCTAACCATTAAACCTAAAATTTATGAAAAAAAACCCTGAAAAAAAAACTACTGTTTAACCCTAATTAAACTAATTATTAACCCAACATTTATATAACGAAAACCATGCCATTTTAGTTACGGATGTTTGTGAAAAAATGTTAATTTTTCGGGATTTTTTTTCGATTTGTAATAATCAGATAATAAGCATTATACAAAAAATATTTTAACATTTGGCGAGGTTACAGGTTAAGCTCCTTTCAGAATTTAACATTTATGCCTCCCATCAGGTTTATACCAGCCTGTGGATAGTAATATGGTTCATTATCATAAACATAGCCGTTTGATTCATACTTTTCGTCAAACAGGTTGTTTACCATAAAGGAAAGTTCAATGGCGGGTAGTTTTCCTGTTTTTAGCAGGAAGGCTAACCGCAGGTCGTTTATGAGATAGGGATCTAGTGCCAGATCGTTCTGCTGGGTATTGTCGAGGTATTGTTTACCTACAAATTTAAGCATCCATGCAGCTTCAAGGTTTTTTACCAGGAAAAATCGGGCCTGTGCTCCGGCAACAATATCGGGCGAAAATGAAATTATGGTGTTCTTGTAGGTGACAAGTTCATTGGCACTGTTTAACTGTTTGTAATCGGTTCGGTTTTGACTGTAGCTGAAGTTGCCGGTGATTTCAACAAATTTCGCAGGACTGATACCGGCTGAAAATTCAACCCCGGCACGGTAGCTGCTACCGGCATTGCGGCGCACAAACTGGCCGTCGTCATTAATGGCGCCTGTGAGTACAAGCTGATGCTGGTAATGCATCAGAAAAAAGTTGGCAGCGTATTGAAATCCGCGACCCGATTTTCTGATGCCTGTTTCGAGGTTACCAAGTGTTTCGGGTTTGGGTTTTTCCCCTTCGAGGGCATCAATGTAATCATCTCTTATGGGTTCGCGGTGGGCAATGCCATAAGATGCGTAAAGTGTGCCGGCTGGTGTTTCGAAACTCAATCCGGCCTTTGGGTTCAGGAAATGAAACTTTTCGTCGATAGCCACAGGGTTGAGGTGGCTTTCAATGCCGTTTGCCTTGTAGGTAATGGTGCGGTATTGCAAATCGCCGTAAAGGGTTAGTTTTTCTACAGGCGACCAGGCGGCTTTGGTAAATATGTTCACATCGGTCTTGAACGAAGTGTTGTTGTAATACTCGTGGTTTACAGGAAAGTGGTCAGCATAGGCCGACCAGATAATCTCACCGTAATGCCTGGCTTTATCGAATTTGTTGATGGCCCCGCCAACCATCACTTCGGTATTTTTGTTTTTGAGGCGAAGCGACCAGGTTACACCATAGTAATGGTTGTCGAGCCAGCGCCTGCGTATCAGATCGGTGGTGCATATGGTATCGTGATAGAAATATTGGTAAGCGCCGCCATTCAGAACGCTGTCTCTTCCAAAGTAAAGGTTCCCTAATCCGTAATCGGAGAAATATTCGTTTTGCTGGTATTCTTCGTAATAGCCGCTGCCCCGTGTATAGTGGCCCGAAATATTCAGGTGAAGCAAGCCCGACAGTCTTCGTGAAACATGTAACTGGTAATGATTTTGATTGTAATTATCTGTCTGGTTGTCGTAATAACTGATGTTTCCCTGTTCATCAAAGATGGCGCCTGCCCAGTTAAAAGTGCGGTCAACGCCCATGGTATAGGCATCCACACCATACCAGGCCTGGTATGTTTTTTCTTTTCCGCCAAATACCAGTGCTTTTACCAGGGTCTTATCGTCATAATAGCCGCCCTGAAAGAAAAATGAACTAAGTTCCGATGCGGCACGGTCGATATAACCGTCGGAACCCAATGCCGATCCGCGGCCTTCAAAGTACCAGTGGTTGTTGATCAGACCGGTTCCGGCTTTGAACGAGGTTCTCCAGGTATTGAAGGATCCTGCTCCAAGGCTTATCTCGCCAAAAGCATCGGGTTGAAAAGTACTTGTTTCGATATTCATGGATGCACCAAAAGCACCGGCACCATTGGTGGATGAACCTACCCCGCGTTGAAGCTGAAGACTGTTAACCGAACTGGCAAAGTCGGGTATGTCAACCCAGTAAACGCCATGCGATTCGGGATCGTTCAGGGGAATGCCGTTAATGGTAACATTGATGCGGGTGATGTCGCTTCCCCTGATCCTGAGCCCTGTATATCCCACCCCGGCTCCTGCATCTGAAGTGGTTACCACCGAGGGTTCGGCACTCAGCAGGTAGGGGAGGTCCTGCACCATGTTTTTCCGGTTGATCTCGGCCTTGCTGATGGTGGTAAAGGTGGTGGGGGTGTTCTGAGAGGCGCGCACTGCGGAAATAACAACAGCATCGCTTACAACCGCCGATTCTTTGAGTTGAATGTCAAGGGTGGTGTGGTTATTCAGTTCAAGGGTACGGGTTTGGGACTCATAACCTATATAGCTGATTGTCACAGCATAACTGCCAGCTTTCATGCCGCTGAAGGCAAACTGTCCCGATTGCCCTGTCACGGTTTGATAATAGGAGTTTTCGATAATAACATAGGCACCGGTTAATGTTTCGTTACCGGCGCCGGTTACCGTTCCCGTCAGGGAAAACTGCGCATGGGCCATGCCTGAAAAGCATGCCAATGCAAGCAAAATGCATACCTGCTTCATAATGTGAA
>CAZUBW010000166.1:0-3879 GCA_964618645.1 uncultured Bacteroidales bacterium
GTTCACCGGTATGCGCAGTTGCCGATTCATGGGCACTCGCTTGTCGTGTTACCCGAAAGATAGCCAAGTGAAACGACTTTAGCAACCCCTCAACGCGGCAATTGCGTATGACCGGTTGTTGGCAGCTGCCCATTTTTTATCTTTTGTTAAAAATAATTAATCCTTATTTACGAAGCACTGCCCTTGAATGGCGCGAGAGGGCGGGATGGGCGACAAGGCTCTTTTGCAGCCCATGGCCTTTAAGCTTGGCTTGTGGGGGCTGCAAATGTGCCTTGGCGCGAAGGGATGGGTGCGTAGGTGTGCTCTGACCTATCAGTCTTTATATTTTATTATTCTAAAGGTCTAGTAGGCTAGGATGATTTGCGAAAGCAGGGTCTTGCTTTAATATTTCAACTGCTAGTTTTGTAAAGATTTAACATGTTTTACAAAACCTTCAAGTGTCAATATTTTGTCCTTATATTCATCGGGAAAGGTATTTAAATAAGGTTTAGGAACTACTAATCGAACATCGTATTTGTACATTTCGGTTAATTGATTAAGCGATATTCCCTGTTGTAATGTAAATAGATGTTTAACCTTAATTCTGTCAGCCTCATTTAAAATTTGCCTCCATCTGTCTTTACATGTAGTTTTGGACGCAAGAAAAACCAGCTTGTCAGATGAATATTTATAGTTGTGATAACCCTCAGAATTGGGAAAAATAAAATCAGGTCTCTTGTTTTCTTCTGTAATAATCTGAGTCTGGTAATTTAATTGAAAGTTATTAAATATCTCTGAGAGATGGTGCTCTAAGGATTTACCTGCACGGCTTTTACGACGATTAAGTATTGTATTTGCACAATCTACTAATTCTTCAACAGTTGAAAACGGGGTTTTAATTCTTTCATTGTATCTGTCGTTTTCAATGGTTTTAAACAACTGATATTCAGCATCAAGCCAGTTAAGTAATTGGATATCCGGATGGGCAAGAATTACCGAAGCTTTTACTCCAAATGAATTAATATAGCAGTTGCGAGCGTTTGTAGCTAAATCGGTGGTAGTTGGAAAGTCTACTTTTAAGGATGAAAGATATTGATTGAAGCATTGTAAAAGCTTTTCTTCTGCTGTTACAACTATTCTTTTTTCAATTAATCTGTTTGTCTCATTTGAAGATATATTAAAATCTGCAAAAAAATCTTCAATGTCTTCATCAGTTTGCAACACGAATCCTTCATAATAATCGCCTGCTATATGACTTAAAATAAATAAGTCTCCAACATTATTTTCAGTAAGAAACGGAAAACCTCGACCAAACCGGGTCAAACGATATTCGTTACGCGTGCCTTGTCCATAGTAAATAAAGCGGCTTTGGGTTTCGAAATCGTTTTGCCATTTAATTGTTATAAATCGCTCTTTATTCTCTCCTTTTACCCCCGGAACATCAAACATCAGAGGTATTGAATTTTTTGGAATGTAAAATCCCTCCTGATGTCCGCCGGTTGAGCCGGCATCATTAGCTGAAATAAATTTACAGAAGGATGTTTTGCTTTTATTAACGGATTCTATGGCTAAATTAACAATATCACTCATTTGGAAATAATTTTAACCATCTCCTTAGCTACTGAATCAATAAGAGGAACAATCACTGAGTTGCCAAACTGACGATATGCCTGATTGTCGGAAACAGGAATTATAAAAGAGTCGGGATAACCCATAAGTCTTGCACATTCACGAGGAGTTAAACGACGGGGGTTCTCTTCTTTTTGTGGAATAAGAATTTCAGAACCATCCTTATAGTATCTTGCGCTTAGGGTTCTGGCGACACCTGACAGGTCAGTCAAGCCAAATCCAAATCCATTTCCTTTAGCACGATGCTTTTCTGCATAGTTCTGTAAGTAATTCCAAAGCTTATCCGTTAATGTATACTTATCTTCCGGGTCTTTTTCTAAAATATCAATTATTGATTTGTCAGCTTTAGGAAGTTTAGGAAATTGAAATTTTTCTTTTCCATTATAAACTTCTTTATCGAAGCCGACTATAATGATACGCTCTCTGTGTTGTGGTACAAAATGTCTTCCATCTAATACTCTGAAGTGAATAGAATAGCCCAACTCATCCAATGTATTATATATCACTTCAAATGTACGGCCTTTGTCATGTGATACTAAATTTTTTACATTTTCAAGCATAAAAGCCTGTGGGCGTTTTGCTTTTATTATCCTGGCTACATCAAAAAATAAAGTTCCTTGTGTCTTATCCAGGAAACCATGACTGCGGCCTAAGCTATTTTTCTTGGATACTCCGGCTATTGAAAAAGGTTGACACGGAAACCCAGCCAGAAGTAAATCATGGTCAGGTATTTCTTTTTCTGAAATTTTAGTAATGTCACCGAAGGGAACTTCGCCAAAGTTGGCCTCATACGTTTTTTTTGCAAATTTGTCCCATTCGGAAGTAAAAACACATTTGCCGCCATGATTTTGGAAAGCAAGCCTGATACCTCCAATACCGGCAAACAGGTCAATAAATTTAAATTTTGGATTTTCCGAAATTGGGAAAGGTATATCCCATTTAATTGGTAATAAATACTGAAATTCAGGTTCATCAACAAAATCTATAGTGTTGAGATACTCAATTGCGGCATCCTTAAAATAGTGAGAAGCACCATTACCTGCATTTTGCAGGTAATGCGTGAGGTGAGCTAAACCGTTATCCTTCTCCTTCTCGGGCAGGATTCTTAGTTTCTTCCTTATCTCGCTGTATTTCACTACCTTTGTTTTCGATTTCATTTACTATGGATTGAACACAAAATTCAGTATTTTTTTTAATTTCGTTTCCCCAAAACCTTAATACTTTCCAACCATCTTTTAACAATGTCTCATTTACCAAGTTATCCCGGGAAATATTGCCTTCTATCTTTTTGATCCAAAAATCAGTATTGGTTTTTATTCTTTTCTTGTTTGTTTCCCAGTCTTTTCCATGAAAGTACTCACTATCACAGAAGATTGCAATTTTGAGTTTTCTGAATGTGAAATCTGGTTTTCCAAATATTGTTTTGTTATCACGTCGATACCTTAGCCCTTTTTTTCTAAGGTTCTTGGCAAGCAATTCTTCAATTTTCGTTCTTTTGCTCTTAATTGCCTGCATGTTCCTTTTCCTTTGTTCAGGCGTTAAAACATCCATGCGGCAAAAATAATCAATTAATGAGTGGGGCCATTTTTATTTATTACAGTCCATGAATTAAACATGCTTGCAAAGGAATCTTCCTGACCATTTTCAAAAAACTTGAAAACTTTATTGATTGGGAAAACACCATTATTTTCATCGAAACGAACAATCCAGTTATCTTCCCAAAAATCCCAAGAGCCGCCAAAGTTTTTTATGTAAGTCTCTCCAAGAAAACAGCCAATCACGATAAGTATTTGTTGCATTTGAATTGCGTCAATATGCCCTTTTATTTGGGTTATATAGTTTTCGAGAATCACAAGTGATTGGTGGTCGTATTTTAACTCAATATCTTTTTGATTTTTAAAAATATCAATAACGAGTTGCGCATCTTTTCTGTGTTTAAGTGCTTCTTCCTCAATATTTATCTGGTTACTATTCATCACAAATAATCTTATAATTATAGCAATATTTATCAACGGAGCAGGCGCGGTGGGAAGAAAGCAAGTGTTTGGCAGCGACGGGACGGTTGTAGGGAAGGGCTGCCAAACTTTTGCTTTGTGGGTCGGCCCTTTTTTTGTCTTTAATAAGTCAGTTTAAATTTAGTCGAAGAGCTTTTTTTGGGTTGCTGCCAACGTTCACCGGTATGCGCAGTTGCCGATTCATGGGCGCTATCGTGTCGTGTTACCCGCAAGTTAGCCAAGTGAATTGACATTAGCAACCCCTCGGCCCGGCAAT
>CAZUBW010000167.1:0-3704 GCA_964618645.1 uncultured Bacteroidales bacterium
GCCATAATACTTTCCGATGTTAAAGGAATTGAGATGCTAAACGTTGCGATGATGAGAGCCGGAACATCCCCATTGATTTCAGCTGAAAACGTCACCGGTTTCAGGTTGAAAGACTGTCCTGAAATTAAGGACATCACTTTGCAGGAAATCACCAGGCAATCCTTCTAAAACCATATTCAATAATGGATAAACAAAATCACAAGGTTCGTTTGAATGCAATAGCACTTGCTTCAATACTTTTAATGACGCTGGCAAATGTTACCCCTGCTGTTGGCAAAGACTGGGCATTGGCCTGGGGTTGCCAACCCTGGATAAAAGACCTCCCTTACGCCAACATTGCTTATTCATATGATTTCAAGCCGGGAGAATCAGGCAAACTTATTGCCGAATTCTGGATAACCCCTTTTGATTATGCCGGAGCTGAGGGCCATGCAAGAGCAGTGGAATCTGTTCTGTCTGACAACAAAAAAATTGGTTTAACCTGGGCCATTATTGACTATGATGATGTGAATGATGGATCGAATAAAGGTTTCTGGAACCTTTCAAAAAATCATAAGATGTATGGTAACTCCAGCCTTGGAACAATATTTACCTTAATGCCGCCGGATAATAAATATGAAAAGGAATTTGAGGCAGCATGGTCGTTTGTTGTAACCGATATAAGCAAACGGCAGGTTAGCTTCCAGGACCGAAGCAAAGGCGAAATTACCACCTGGCACTGGGTATTGTAAATATACGCACAAGAGAAATGCATATAGCAGGCCAAATTCCGGAAGGAAGCGGCTTCTGGCATGTAACCGGATCGGCTGACAAACGGTTTGTTGCCGGTGACGATTTTGCCAGGAATATATACCTGATCAACAGGGAAACACATGAGATGATATTGCTGTCAACCGGACACAAAACCACAGCAGCCGATCATCCGCATCCCACTTTCAGTCCCGATGGCACCCGCATCCAGATCCAATCGGCCATGCTTTCCGAAGACAACCGGTCGATGAACATATGTATTATACCTGTTCCTAAGGAGTGGATTAACGAATAAATAAACAGCTGAATTTCTTGAAAAATTCGAAAACCAGATAGTGGGATACAACTATCCTGACCGATGGCGCAAATGCCGTGAGATTCTGTTTTCCGGCGACAAACAACAGTTCCCTGGTTGCAGAATTGTGACAACAGAATCGGGGGGGGTATGGGAGGCAACAGAGGCGTCTATTAAATCCCGGGGAGAAGAGGAGGTATGATGCCTTGCGCAACAACAGGCAATATAAAAAACCGGATGACTTATGCACCCGATAAGGTAATGACCTCCATTGGCGGCTTAGCGAATGCGGGTTGTTGGCTGTTGGCTACTGCGCCCGTTAAAGTTTTAGCAATATAATTACCCCCTCGTAATTTATATGGATTCTTAATATGAAACTGAAAGACAGGACAGGCACCAAGCACCAATTTAAAAAGTATGCTTCATTTTCCATAAATAGTCACTTTTTGCATATATAGTTGATAATAATAAGAACAGCTATGCATAAATTGACTATTTTTGATTGTGCAAAATAGCTGTTATGTATGGAACAATTGAAGAATTTGGGCAATATCCCGATTGATTATCCTGTACTTGAGACTGTATTCAATGACTACAGCTATCCAAGAAACAAGATAGCAAGCCTTGAAATGAAAGGATCATTAATAAGGTTAAAGCGTGGAATGTATGTTGTATCACCTAAAGTTTCGGGAAAACTTATTTCAAATGAACTTATAGCAAACCATATTTACGGACCTTCATATGTTTCAATGGAGCGTGCATTAAGGTTTTATGGTCTCATACCTGAAAGTGTGCATGTAGTAAAATCCATGACAATTAAAAGGTCGAAGAACTTCAAAAACGCTATTGGCTTTTATAAGTATATCAACTGCGATGATGCCTGGTATTCGATAGGAATAGATCAGAAAATGACAGATAACATGACCATACTTATAGCCTCACCAGAAAAAGCTCTTTGTGACCTGATTGCATATACCCCCTTGATAAGGCCCCGGTTTATCAAATCTACTAAAATTTTTCTTGAAGAAGATCTCAGACTTGATATGGAAGCATTTTATAAGATGGACGCCGAGATTATCAGATTGTGTTCAGAGACCGGTAAAAAGAAAAACGAATTCAAAAATCTTCTTAAACTATTGGCAAAATGAGTGTATTTATAAGAGAAATGTTTGAAGCTGCGCGTTTGAGGCTTCGCCGTTTGATGCTAGGCGTTTGAAGATGAAGCGATATCAAACCAGCCTGCCATGCAAGGGCCATAAAAAGGCAGGTATGCGCTTTACGCTATAAGGACAATATAATATTTGGTTTTCTATAATACCATATGCCCCCGATGAATCGGGTCAGGCTCTCCGGACAATAAGTTACTATTGAAAAGGATTAATCAAAAAAATGTTTTCGAAGAAATTCAATGAATATCGTTGTGTCAGAAGGAATGGTACCATGACCACCTTCATGCATATAGTATCCAATAGTATTTAATATTGCTTCACCTGCACCAGGCATTTTGTCTGTTCCTAATCCCTGCTTACCAAAAAGTTCGTATACCGGTCCGGCTGCAACAGCAGCAAGAAATTCCCCCTTCGGGTCCGACCACTTGTCTTCATTGCCGGTTTGTAAAAGCACAGGCCGGGGAGCCATCAGTGCAAGTAACAGGTGGGCATCTACAGGAAGCAGATCCGGATCGGTCGCGTATTTCTGGTAATTGGCGCAAAACTGATATGGATATCGCGTTGGCGCAGTCAGGTGGGCGATTGTTTCACCATAATTACGACGGCTGAGCGCTGCTCCCCCTTCGCCGGAACAGCTGGCAATGACCATAGCAAACCGCGGATCGCTTGCCCCTGCCCATAAAACGGTTTTCCCCAATCGGGAAATACCAAATAAGGCAACACGTTCTTTATCTATGTCCCTGTCGGTTTCCAGGTAATCCATTACGCAGCTCAATCCCCATGCCCAGGCCGCAATGGCGCCCCATTCATCCGCACGTGGATTATCTTCTCCGGGTTCCAGAAACAGTCCACGCACCCCATATGGAACACCACCTGGAAAATCAGGCTCAATATCGCCATAATAAAGCATGGCAACGCCAATACCACTCTCAAGGAAAGGAATTACATCACAGGTTCCAAAGAACGACTGATTGGGAGCAGGGACTTTTTGTTTTTCGCGATTCCAGATCACTCCTCTTCTTACGCCTGAGTCTTGAACCATACATGAGTTTGCCGTGAAATTAAGCATGAGCAACAGGGGCACCGGCTTTTCTGTACCCGGTGGTAAATAAATCAACACATCTGTTTTTGGACCGGTTGTGTCCTCGGAAAAACAAATACGCACCTGTTTCCGGACAGCCTTGTGATTAAAAGCAGGAGTTCCCTTATCAAACACCTCAAAGTTGCATTTGGCTTCTTTTACCGGAACCCGCCCATATTGGTTCTCCCGGAATTGTTGCAGCATCTCTGGTACACGCCTGCCTATAAAGATGTCCTTATCGGTCACCTTCCCGCCACTGTTCAATGTAAGTGCATCTGGGAGCACATAAGAGATCACCTTTGATTCATCATAGTTAACCGGAATGCCTGCAATGGTATCCGATTGACCTCGCATACTTAAAGTTGAGGTCAATACTGTTAACCATGCAAGCAAAAACCTAATCTGATTG
>CAZUBW010000168.1:0-3624 GCA_964618645.1 uncultured Bacteroidales bacterium
CCGTGCCACCTATATACTCAGGGTCAGTTCCGGGGAACGGAAAACAGAGTGGAAGATAGTGAAGCAATAGCACACCATAAAATAAAAACAATACATCATTAAAAACCCAAAACAAAAAATACCATGAAAAAAGCTTTTACATTATTTGCAGCAGTCGTTTTACTAGCTGTAAACTTATCAGCACAGTTAAAGGTAATCACCAACGGCAATGTTGGGATCGGAACGGATACACCGGCAGAAAAGCTGCATGTTAACGGGGCCATAAGAGGGAATGAATCCGCCGGTTCATTGAATATAAAAACAGATTACAATTACACGAAAATCGGAGCGCTTAACACAAGTTTTTCTCATTTCTTAACCAATAGTGGCAATTTTTACTTTGATAAAGGCATAGATATCAGAAATGGTAAATTAACCAGTTACACTGGTGAGAATCTATATTTGTGTACCTCTTCTAATTTTGATCCAAGGTTAACCATTAGTTCCTCCACAGGGAACGTTGGTATTGGATTAGCTCCAATTACAGGTGCAAGGCTCAATGTTGGAGGGAACATAGCTGTCAATGGATCAATAGTACTAACATCAGACATCAGGCTGAAAGAGAATGTAAAGCAGTTTCATGGAGGCGTGACAAGGCTTGCTCTGTTAAACCCCATCACCTTTAATTACAAAAGTGATGCATTCAAAATGGCGCCAACTGATGTTGTTGCAGATACAATGGTTGTTGATAAGGAAAAAATAGAGGCAGATAAGAATTTTAACAGCAAAACCAGGTATGGATTTTCAGCGCAGGAGGTTCAGGAAATATTCCCGGATCTTGTAACAGAAGATGAAAATGGCTATCTCAGCGTTGATTATATAGGATTAATACCCGTGTTGGTGGACGCGCTTAAAGAACAGCAGGCAGAAATAGTTGCTTTAAAAAGGCAGGTGGCAGCGCTGTTAAAGAATGAAGAAACGAAACCGCAATAAATCCTGCCGATATGAATAAAACAGGTATCCTGGCCATGTGTTTCATGGCCGGTAATATGCTGGCTTTTGGCCAGAATTATGATATAACACTAACAGGAACCGAAAGCGGCACGAAATCATATGCGGTATACAATTCGGTAACCCTCGGTCCCGGATATAGTTATTCACCATCCGGAGGTACCCTGACCGTTAATCCGATGGTTAGCGGAAGTGTTGATTACGTTGCCACCCCGGTAGATCCCGAAACCCGGACGTTGAATACGTCTTTAATGGTAGGGGCTACCAATGGCAGTTTCAATGTCAATACAATGGGGGGCGCTTCCTATACCATTCCTTTGGAATTACCTCCGGGTGTAAACGGCCTGGCACCCGGTTTGTCCCTTGTTTATTCAAGTAATGCCGGACCGGGAATTGCAGGATATGGATGGCAGATTGCAGGTTTTTCAGGAATAAGCCGTGGCCCGAGAACTATTTTTGATTGCGGTGAGACCATGGGCGTAGAATTGGATACAACAGACCGTTTTTATCTGGATGGAGAAAGGTTAATCAATACAAATACTTTTTACCATAGTTACACACAGGTACAATATCAAACAGATAATGACATTTTCACGAGAGTCACACCTAAAGATATGGTTACCTATTATTGGGGACCTACATGGTTTATGGCAGAAACAAAATCGGGATTGAAATATGAATATGGGAATACTGCCGACTCGAAGCAGAAGATAGATATTTACCCGCATGTAGTGAACTGGTATGTATCCAAAATAACAGATTTATTTGGAAACAAAATTGATTATTCCTATTTGCAGGACAATTACAGCGTATACCCGGCGGAAATTAAATACGGGCCAAATATTGTCAGGTTCATTTATAAAGAAAGGAACGACAAAAACTATCATTATCTGAAAGGCACAAAGATAGAGCAACGGCTTATACTCGATAAGATTATCGTTAAATACAATGATCATACCGTTAAGACTTATGAATTCAAATACAACAATAAGGGGTCTTCATACAACACTTATTCTGTGTTGAACGAAGTTATTGAATACGGACTTGGTGAAAACAGGTTAAATTCCACAGCCTTTACCTATAGCCTGCCGGAAAATGTTTCGTTTACCCAGGCCGTCTATAATAGTACAGATACATACCTTTCTTATGGATCGCGGTTACTCTCAGGTGACTTCAACGGAGATGGCAAGTCGGACATCTTTTGTCTGCCTTCGGGAGGAGGCTGGCGGTCGTATATTAACAATGGAGACAATACCTTTACTTTTATTACAAGCGGCTCCTTTGCCATTGATGAAACATCAATTACCAGTATGAGCGCTGTTGACCTTAATGCAGACCAAAAAGAAGATTTGGTATTCTATATAAAAAGCGGAAGCACTACAAAGTATTATTATGCATTGAGTAACGGTATGTTCTTTAATGAAGCAGTATTAATAGTTGAATATGCGAATAGCATAGGGCTTTATAAAACTTACCGTTCAACAGGAGATATAAATGGTGATGGCTTTAATGATATAGTCATTATCCGCAATAATGGCGACCTGGTGGTATTTTCATGTGATCTCTATCCGTCGGGTGCCATTAAGCCTTTAGGGTATCAGTTTGTGCTTAATTTTGGCAGTGCAGTAAACCTCAGCGATAAATATTACTTTACCGATTATAACGGGGATGGGCTTACCGATGTTTGGAAGATTACCAGTGCAGGTACTAAAATTTATACAATCAGGGAGTCTTCGCTAACTGAATTATATTCCGGCACATTCCCGGTAAAAGACAATCATTTTTTATTGGATGATTTTAATGCAGACGGCAAAACAGATATGTTTGTGTACGGTTTGGCTTCCACAGATTACACCAATTGGCTGATGTATTTGTCCAAAGAAACCGGTTTTGATATGGTGTCTATCCCGCAGAAGAAGGCTAATCTGAAAAATGACATTGTCAGAAACGGGGATTTTGATGGTGACGGCAGTGCCGATTTGCTGGTAACGGCAGCAAATGATAATGGCTGGACAGGACGATATTACTACCTGTCATCTCAATCAGGGATGAATTTTACTTCGGCATTTGAAAATGGCGTAGTGGCCAATTATAACTATTATATAAATGATTACAACGGAGATGGCAGGGATGATTACCTGTCTACAGATGCTGCATCGCCATGGTGGACAGGTTATAGACTTAACCATTCACCCGGGCGAACCGGAATCCTTATGGTAAAAGTCGGTGATGGTTTGGGCAATATTACAAAGATCAATTATACAAAGTTGTCCCAGGCAACCATAGCAACTTACAGAAGAAGCACAGGGGCGGTGTTCCCGGCAGCAGATTATATAGGGCCAATGTCAGTTGTCAGTTCTGTTCAATACGATAATGGCAGGGGAAGTTTAAATACACAACAATACTATTATGAGGCATTGAGAGTTCACTTAAGAGGTAAGGGTTTTTTGGGCTTCATGAAGACCAAAACAACAGATGTTACTGCCGGTATAGAAACTGAGTATTGTTACAATTATAATACCACCTATTACAATGTACAGCTGAATTCAGTATCAAAAAGACTTGTTGGACAAACCAATCCATTTGAAACCACCACCAACACATGGTCTGTAAAAGTATTGGATGCAGCGCGTA
>CAZUBW010000169.1:0-3615 GCA_964618645.1 uncultured Bacteroidales bacterium
CCCGAATACCCTGTTAAAAAAGCTTCGGTGGCTGTCATTGCCCGTTCCAAAGGCGATTCGGTATGGATCAGGTGGGCTCCCAACGATCCGCTGTTATGGCAGGCTGGCAATAAATACGGTTACCGTGTGGAACGCATTACGGTGGCCCGCGATGAAAAACTGCTCTTTGGTAGCAATCGTGTTATAACCATGGTGGCCGACAGTGTTAAACCGTTTACCATTGCACAAATTGAACCCTTTATAGAGCAAGACCAGTATGCAGCAATAGTGGGACAGGCTATTTATGGTGATGATTTTGAGGTGTCGGCCAGTTTTGAAGAAAACCCTGCCGCAGCGCTCCAAAAGGCAAAGGAACTCGAAGACCGTTTTTCATTTGCCCTGCTCTCGGCCGACCAGTCGCCATTGGCAGCCAGGGTTCACGGACTGTGGTTTACTGACACCCGGGTTAGCATGAACGAGAAGTATCTCTACCGGGTTTATCCGTTAATTGCCCCTGGTGTGATGGAATTTGACACTGCCTACACGGTAATTGCAGTGAACGACACGGCATCACTGCCCCAGCCCTACGATTTTCACGGTTCTTTTGGCGACAGGTTTGTGGAACTGGTGTGGAACCGCGAATACCTGCAGGGGTTTTATACATCTTATGTGGTGGAACGTTCTGACGATGGCGGGAAATCATACCAGCTGACCGCTGAAACACCTTATGTTCAGCTTAACAGGGAAACCGATATTGAAACCGAATACATGTACCGGGTAGATTCATTGCCCATGAACGGCAGGGAATATTCTTTCAGAATCAGGGGTATTTCTCCTTTTGGCGAATACGGCCCTCCTTCGGACATTGTAACAGGCATGGGTGTTGGAAAAACTGAGTTTATCAATCCCATGATCACGGGTCATGAACTGCTGAATGAAACCGCGGTAAAACTAAAGTGGGAGGTAATGGAAGAATATGCCCCGGAGATCCATGGCTTCGACGTTTCCCGTGCAGTTACATCCGAAGGACCTTATACCAGCCTGACCCCTGAACCAATTCCCAACAGCCAGTACAGTTTCATTGATCCGTTGCCGTTGAAATCAGGGTTTTACCGGGTGGCTGCCATTGATCAGGCCGGAGAAAAGCATTATTCATTTCCTGCTATGGTATTGCTGCCCGATTCGCTTCCCCCGGCAACACCCGTGCAATTTACCGGCACTGTTGATTCGGCCGGGATAGTAGCCTTGTCATGGGCCCCCAACACCGATAATGACCTGGCCGGGTATCGTATTTACAGGTCGAATTACGCGAATGAAGGGTTCATGCAAGTAAACAATGAACAAATTACTGCGACTTCATTTCAGGATACATTGTCGCTCCGGGTGCTTACCAAAAAAGTATACTATAAAGTAGCAGCCTTTGATAAGCATTATAACGAATCGGAATTGTCGGAAGCGCTGATCATTGAGCGTCCCGACACCATTGCTCCGGCATCGCCTTCGTTCTATAACTATGCAGTTACCGACTCCTCGGTTGTGTTGTTCTGGCATAACAGTCCCTCGGACGATGTCACCGACCACATCATCTACCGTCGAAAGGAAGGAGAAGAGGCCTGGACCAGGGTTAACCCGCACGGTGATACAACAGGGTGTTTTAACGATCTGAACGTTGCTGTACGAACCGTTTATCAATACATTGTAATGGCTGCAGATCAATCCGGACTGGAATCTGAACCGGGTCAGGCCCTGACAATCAGGGCCAGCGGAAATCCCCGGGCTATGGCCATTATCACCAAAATAGATGCCAGGGCCGACAGGCAGCAGAACAGTATCCATATTGCCTGGGAAACGGCAAAGGGTGTTGACATTGCCAGGTTTGCCCTGTACCGGACGGTAAACAACAGCGCTCCGGTATTGTATAAAACACTGGCCGGCACCGCAAGTTCCGCAACCGATACCGGTGTTAAACCCGGAACAAGCTATGGTTACAGTGTAATGCCCTACCTGCAAAACGGTAGCAAATCAATGATGAGTGACATGAAAAATGTTCAATTTTAACACAGTGGTTATGAAAAATGTTCTACTCAGGGTTGTTGTATTATTGATGCTGCTTTCAGCCAATGGGCTGTTATACGGACAAGGCAAATACAAATACTACTTTGTTCCTGTAAGTAACAATTTTCAAGGCATTACCTTCACATTAAAATTACATCCATCTGATGAGACAGTAGTTATTAACGGTAATACCACAATAATCAAAGAACTTAATGAACGAGTAGAATCTTTTGATGTAATTGAACATCGTCAGCAGGTCGCCTGGCATAATAATAAGCTGTACACAGCATATGCAGATCGTGACGGGCATTTCTTAGCTATATATTTCGATCCTCATTTTGAACTCTCAGTTACGGACACTGCTAATACAAAAAACTTAAACGATACAACCATTAGCTCTGATTATCCTATTAGGATTAACGTCAACCGAAATGGTTATATAGGAGATTTACCAGTATATCTGAGCGAAAGCTCCACAGTGACAGAACAAAAACCCATACTGTTAAGAATGCCAAATGCTCCCTCTTATGTAGAAAGAACATTTGATGAACTTTGGGATAAATTGTTGGATTTATATGGTAACGTTAACAATATTCTAACCAAGCCGTTTTACCTGAGAACGCTCAATCATATCAAGGTTGAAAGTAATGGTAATATTTTTGAAACCTATGTTTATTCTAACCCTGCGGGACCATTTTATTTGGATGACGGCTTAGAAGTCATTACTTCTGCAGAGGATACTGTTGCCATCTGTGGTACATTAAAATTAGCACCTAGCCATTTGCGACCGCCTTATACGGTCAGCGTTACCCAGGGAAGCATTGAAAAAACCTATAATAGTGGTTCTTTCCCGGTAGAAATCGATTTTTCAAAAATTGACTCACTTGGGTTTGAAACCAATACTGCTACTTTTTTCTCCATATATGAAGGCCCTAGGAATGTCAATACAAAAACCATTAACAAAAGTTTTCTTGGACTTAAACCCGATGTCTCAGGTGTGACGTTTGTTCCAGGCAAGGAATCCTGCGAAACATCCAATGATGCTGCAATAACTCTGAATAATTTACCGGATATTCCTAATGTGTCTCTCAGGTTTACCGTAACTGGAGGAGGAATAACTCCAATTAATGAAACCACTTTTAATGACAAAATAACTATACCGGTAGGGGATTCAGGAACCTATAAAGTTGAAGCAGCCTATCAATATAGCGTAACGTCGGCGGGCTGTCAAACTACTATTGGCACTTACAATATTCCTTTGGCTGATAAACTGACCATTGTAGATACTATAGTTACATCGCCAACGTGTTCTTATAAAGATAATGGAAAGATTACATTAACCACATCAGCAGGTGTGGGTACCATTAGGTTTAACCTTGATGGAACCGAGGGGTATAATTCTGTAATTGAAAACCTTAAAAGTGGTAAACATAATATTTATGCCGTTGACGAAAAAAAATGCCAGAGTGATCCGGTGGAAGTAACGATTCCTGCTATACCAAAATTTGGTATTACCCTTGATACAACAGGGACTATTGCCTGTTTTGGAGATTCCATTAAGGGAACGCTTACAGGAACAGG
>CAZUBW010000170.1:0-3590 GCA_964618645.1 uncultured Bacteroidales bacterium
CAGGAATAGTAGCTTATCAGGATGAGCATAATTTTGTAAAGCTGATGCTCAGGGCCGTTACCAAAACAAGTCGCTCAGGATGGAACACTGCCGGAGCCCCGGCACCATTCGGCACCATTGACCTTGTAGTGGAAGAAAACGGAATTGCCAAATCGGTTGCGTCTTTCAACCTCAGGGAAGAAATTACCGGTAACAAGGCGCTGATACTGAAACTGGAAAAAAAGGGAGACACTTATACCGGTTATTATGCTGTCAACGGAGGAGCATTTTATGCCCTTGGGGTTGCCAATAGCATGCTGAAGGACATCAAAGCAGGATTAATGGCGTGCGACGGAGTTATTATTCAAAGCATGAAGAATACCTACTGGTTCAACCCCGATACCACCAAGCCCGATACGCCCCTGGATGTATCATTCGATTATTTCAGGATCGTCAATAAGTAAAATGTTATTAAATCGAGCACACGTGCACGGCAGATTTTTAAACACAAAGTACTCAAAGTGAAATCGTCGCATCTTGTCCCACCCTGTCGGGAAAGAACACTAAGAACTAAGCACACGAAGGAAAGTCCCGCCGATGGCGGGACCCCTTGGTGTTCTTAAACTTAGTGGTCTTAGTGAAGCTTTCTCTTCGTGCACTTCGTGGTAAAAAAAGACTGCCAAGCAAAGCGCAGGCAGAGTAAGGTAAGGATCAAACTAGCCATTGAATATCTATACTTTATTAATATTAGCTTGACGGAATGGGCTCAGCCTAAGTCGGAACTATTTCAACAAGCTCTTGCCTGATTAACATTATATTATGCAAAAAGGAGTACAAAAAAACGGACTAACAGATAAATGTATTTGTGAATCATTTTCAGGCTTAGCCTGACAATATAGAAATGAGATTGCTTCACTGCGTTCGCAATGACACCTAAGCTTCATCCGCCTTTTAATGCTTTGATATATAAAGGTTGTTTTTGAAGATAGAAGACATCACCAAAAATATTTTTTCTATCTTTACAGTTATCGTGAAAGTTATCGTGTCAGTATTCCGTAGTATCACGCTGCATTCCCGTATATGATTGATAATTAATAAATATCCTTAATATGAAAAAGACTTTGCTTCTGCCTGTTTTAATGCTGCTGACAATAGTGCTGTCGGCACAGCAATTTCCCTTTCAGAATCCCAAACTGAGTTTTGAAGAGCGTGCCCGCGACCTGATCTCAAGGCTGACGCTGGAAGAAAAGGCCCTGTTGATGTGTGATCAGTCGGATGCCATTCCACGCCTGGGAATTAAAAAGTTCAACTGGTGGAGCGAAGCCCTGCATGGGTATGCCAATAACGACAATGTTACGGTTTTTCCCGAACCCATTGGTATGGCCGCATCATTCAACGACAAACTGTTGTTTGATATTTTCAATGCAGTTTCCGACGAAGCACGTGCCAAGTACAATCAGTGGATTCAAAGCGGTAACGAGAACAAACGTTTCCTGAGTCTTTCCGTGTGGACGCCCAATGTGAATATATTTCGCGATCCGCGCTGGGGACGTGGCCAGGAAACCTATGGAGAGGATCCTTACCTCACTTCACGTATGGGTGTTCAGGTAGTTAAAGGGCTACAGGGCCCGGCCGATGCCAAATACCGCAAACTGCTGGCTTGTGCCAAACATTATGCAGTTCATTCGGGTCCCGAATGGAGCCGTCACGAGCTGAACCTGAACAATGTGAATCCGCGGGAATTATACGAAACCTATCTGCCTGCCTTTAAGGCCTTGGTTCAGGATGCCGATGTACGCCAGGTTATGTGTGCTTACCAGCGGCTTGATGATGAGCCATGCTGTGGTAGTACCCGGTTGCTGCAACGTATTCTGCGCGAAGAGTGGGGCTTTAAATACATTGTAGTATCCGACTGCGGTGCCATTACCGACTTTTTCAACTCGCACAAGGTATCTTCAACCCCCGTACATGCTGCTTCCAAAGGCGTGCTGGCTGGTACCGACGTGGAGTGTGTTTGGGAAAACTATCCTTACAAAACGCTTCCTGAGGGTGTTGAAAAGGGACTGCTTAAAGAAGAAGATATTGATGAAAGCCTGATGCGTGTGCTGACCGGTCGCTTTGACCTGGGTGATTTCGACGACAATTCCCTGGTTCCCTGGGCGCAGATACCACCTTCCATACTGAATAACGAAAAGCACCGCCAGCTGGCACTCGACATGGCCCGCCAGACCATGACCCTCCTCCAGAATAACAACAACATCCTGCCCTTATCAAAATCAGGGAAAAAAATTGCCATAATTGGTCCCAATGCCGAAAACAAGGTGATGTTGTGGGGCAATTACAACGGCACACCTGTTCGCACCATTTCCATACTCGACGGGATTAAAACGAAGCTTCCCGGGAGCAAAATCTTTTATGATAAAGGCTGTGACCTGGTGGAAGACAAGGTGACCGACAGTTATTTCGGGCAACTTACTTTTGAAGGCAAGAGCGGATTTAAGACCACTTACTGGAACAACCCCAGGCGCGAAGGCCAAAGCGTTACCACAGTTCAGATAACCAATCCGATTAAGATGACCACAGCCGGCCAACACGAATTTGCATCGGGTGTAAAACTTGAAGGGTTTTCTGCCTTGTTTGAAGCCGAATTCACCCCCAAAGTCTCCGAAGAACTCGTGTTTAAAGGCGGCGCTACCGGCTATTTCGAGCTGATAGTCAATGGTGAAACAGTGCAGAAATATGAGAACTGGCGCACATTGCCGTCGCGCATTCCTTTTAAAGTGGAAGCCGGCAAAAAATACAACATTGAAATTCGTTATGCGCAGCTCAACAACTGGCAGGCCAATATTGAATTCGACTTTGGCAAAGAAGTGGATGTGGATTACACGGAACTCATCAACAAACTAAAAGGTATTGAAACGGTAGTATTTGTTGGGGGAATATCGGGAAACCTCGAGGGAGAAGAGATGCCGGTTTCGTACCCCGGTTTCAAGGGCGGTGACCGCACCAATATTGAACTGCCCTCAGTTCAGCGGAATTGCCTAAAGGCACTGAAGGGTGCAGGCAAGAAAATAATTTTTGTAAATTGCTCCGGCTCGGCCATTGCCCTGGAACCCGAAACCCAATCGTGCGATGCTATACTTCAGGCCTGGTATGCCGGTGAATCAGGCGGTCAGGCTGTTGCCGAAGTACTTTTTGGCGATTATAACCCGGCCGGAAAATTACCTGTAACATTCTATAAAAACTCCGACAAGCTGGGTGACTTTGAAGATTATTCCATGAAGGGCCGTACTTACCGGTATACAACTGATTACCTCTTCCCTTTCGGATTCGGATTGAGCTACACCCAATTCGAAATTGGCAATGCAACACTCAGCAAGAACAGCATAAAAACCGATGAAAAGGTGCAAATGACCATTCCCGTTAAAAATGCCGGTAAGCGCAATGGCACTGAGATTGTTCAGGTGTACGTTCGCAAGGTGAATGATGTGGAAGGTCCGCTGAAAACATTACGCGGATTCAGTCGCGTTGACGTGCCCGCAGGAAAGACACAACAGGTGACTATTGAACTTCCGGCTTCATCGTTCGAGTTCTACGACTGGGGACAGCGC
>CAZUBW010000171.1:0-3584 GCA_964618645.1 uncultured Bacteroidales bacterium
TTTATTGCTTCTTTGCTATTAATCCGCATGAAAAAATTTTTACCCTACTTTTTTTTGAAAAAAGTTAACCACTAAGAGCACTAAGTATTTCACAAAGGTCACAAAGAACTCAATGAGGCTGTCTAAAAAGTCATAAAAAGAGCGTAGTCTCCAGACCATAGCCGTCAACTTAAGGATAAGCATATGTTGACATCAATATCAGAGCAGTTAACGCTGAACAGAGCGCTATCCTCCGCTGGCCTTGCTCTGCCGTAGCGGCTACGCGAAGGCGCAGCGGCATAGCCGTCAAGCTAAGAATTATAAAGTATAGATATTCAATGGTCAGTATGATCCTAATCATACTCTGCCTGCGCTGTGCTTGGCAGTCTTTTTTTTAACACGAAGTACACGAAGAGAAAGCTTCACTAAGACCACTAAGTTTAAGAACACCAAGAGGTCCCGCCATCGGCGGGAATTTCCTTCGTGTGCTTAGTTCTTAGTGGTCTTAGCGACGATTTCACTTTGAGAACTTTGTGTTTAAAAATCTTCCGTGTACGTGTGCACGGCAGATAATAAATGTCAAAAAAAATGACTTTTTACACAGCCTTTTCTTTGTGATCTTTGCGTTAAAACATTATAGAAGGGCTTTTCAGTATGAAATCTTCAGGAACAGAGAAGGGGTAAAAGGCACTGCTTCTGCATAAAGACTGACGGTAGTTGTTTCATCGGTGGGAACACGGGAATAGTTGGAGTATCGGATATTTTCGGTGTTCAGCACATTCAATACCGAAAAACCGGCATCGATCTTTACCTTTCGCGATAGGATCTGGTAAATCACATTGGCATCAAGCCGGTGATAGGGCTGCAGATATTCAGCTGATTCAGGCAACAGATCAGGATCGGGGAAACCGGAACCATATACATAAGTTGCTGAGAAATGAAGTGCCTTTATTTTTACCAATCCTGCTATTTTTAACTCATGCCGCTGGTCATGCATGGCCGGAATATAGGAATCTGTGGGGAAGTATGGGAATTTCTCTTCAGTTTTACTTAATGTATAGGCAATCCAAAACGACTGATTTTTGAATTCCTTTTTGATAAATACATCCAATCCTTTTGCCATACTTTTGCCTTCATAAGCAATTGTTCCGCGCGAAGTTTCCAGAAACCGGGTGATTCCGCTGGTATTTCGCAGGTAGCCTTCAACGCTTGCCGAAAAGTTGTTTTTGCTGAATATCAGACCAAGGGCATAGCTTGCGGATTGAAGCACAGAAATATCATCATTGTTGCAAAGTGTCCAGGCCAACCTGTAATTCCCCGCGGCATCCATGATCATATTTTTGGTTACAAACTGGTTATATAAGCCGGCAGCCCCGGTTATCCTGAAAGTGTTACCTAATTTGTATACAAAAGAGATACGGGGTTGGGCGTAAATCTTGCCGGCAACCGGATTAAAATCGGCGCGTAATCCAGGCCTTAGGGTGAACTTTTCCGTGAATGATATATTATCCTGTAGGTATAAATAAGGCATTATAAGGCTTGCCTCTGCAGTGTCGTTGATGAGGCCTATTTTATTAACTGTCTGCCAGTAAAGTAAACCCGCCCCCAAATCGGTTTTGTGTTTTTCCGAAAGGGTTATCTTATGTTCTGTTCTCCAGTTATATTCGTTTACTTTGTTGACTGTTTTCTCCCGGATATCTCTGAAAATCTGATTTCCTGCTGTTCTTTCGGTTTCTTCGCCATAATTCCGGTCTGTTTGCAGCGACGAAAAACTGCCCGTTATGTTTGTTGCGTTTTTTTCATTCCATCGCCATCCATAAAAAACCGATCCGCCCAATTGTACATTCTGCTCATGATAATCAAGCGATATGCTTTTTTGCATGGTTTCTTCGTCAAACGAATAGTTGAAGTGGTCTTTGCCGCCATACAGACTTACATAGTAATTGCTTTTCACACCATTTCCGGAGTATTTTATATTCAAATCCCTGAAAGCATAATCGGGTACCAGGTAGTAATCCGCCGCCCCGCTGCCTCCCCATTGTCCACGGCCTGAACCTGATGTGGAGTATTCAACCGGATTATACAGGTTATAATAGGTCTGACGGTATGCCAAAACCAGTGAAGACTTTTTCCGGAAAGGGACACTGATCATTCCGTTCAGCGTCATGTTATTAACGTTGAACTGAGCTGAAGGCGCCATGCGGTTACCATCCATACCGGTAATATCGACAATACCACCGACCCGTTCGCCATATTCAGCGCCAAAGCCTCCCTTCAATACCTTAATATCTTTAGCCATAAAGGGGTTAACGGCACTGATGTTGTCGTTGAAGTTTTTCATCCCATACAGGGTAAACCCGTCAAAGATAACCTGGCTCTGCCCTTCGTAGCTTCCCCAGATGATCAGGTCCGACGATTGTTCACCCGATGCCAGAATCCCGGGTTGCAGCCTTAACAGGTTAAAAACCGAATTGTCGCCGTTTCCAGGCAGAAAATAGGCTATTTTGTGATTTAGTTTGATATTGCCCGGTGCATTCCCCGTTTGAATGGACCTTTCAACAGCTGCGCCAAGGACTACTACCTCCTTCATGGCAATGACCGAAGGGGTAAGCCTGAATACATGATGTGATCCGGGAGCTACTATTGTATCCAGCATATAATAGCCCAGGTATGATATCCTGATAGCAAAAATACTGTCGGTAACCGAGGCAAAAGCAAAATTACCTTTGGCATCCGAAATGAAACCTTTGTTGTTAACCAGGATACTGGAAAAAGGAAGCGTTTCATGATTGGTCCGGTCAGTGACACTTCCGGATACCCGGTAACTTTTTGGTTTTTCTTTTGGGATTACACTGTAGATAATATATACACCGTCATTTATTTCATAACTTAACGGCAAACCCCTTAAAAGATAATCAAGTGCAAGGGAAGGGGAGGTGAATTTCCTGTTCAATGTAAGTTTGTATGCCGATAGTTTCTGGTCGTCGAATGATACCATCACCCCGTTGTTGTCGCGTAATTGCGTCAGAATAGTATTCAGCGGTTTATCGGTACAATTGATCCTGATCTCCTGGGAAACAGCGGGGAAAGCAAAAGCCTGGAGGATAAAGGCTATTATAACAGTGTGTTTTGCTGAATAGTTAACGGCCATGTGTAATAACAAATTCATCATTTGCATTCCGGGCATATGCTAAACCAAAAGGTTTGCAGATCATATCCAGTGTCCGTTGCACATCGGAGTTTTTACGGAATGTCCCGGTATAAATATAATCAAGGTCTTCAGGAATATGAATAATAACGCCATATTGCCGGCTGATTTCTTCAATAACCTGCTGAAGGGGAACAGCTGTGAAACTTAATTTGTTTTCAATCCAGGATATGGTTTCCACAGTGTTAATGGCAGCATTTACATCCAATGTTCCCTGGGCGGACAAGGTTGCCTGCTGACCCGGTTTGATGATTAATTCCTGGTTCTTATGTTTTTCTATTACCTTGACCTTACCGGTGATGCAAACAACGCGGTAGTCACTTTCTCTTGCATAAATATTGAAACTTGTTCCCAGTACAATGGTTTTTCCGGGATTTGAAATCACCTCAAATTTTTT
>CAZUBW010000172.1:0-3465 GCA_964618645.1 uncultured Bacteroidales bacterium
TGTTAAAATAATAAGTATGCCGCAGGCATACAGCGTTTTAGCTTCGCTGATTTTAATTCACCAGACGCTGTTCATATAAAGGCCAATGTGTTTCTGAGAAATACTTAAGTTGATGCTCATGCTCTTAGGAACGATCTATGTGAAATCAGTCAAAGTAGAATTATTATATAATTATTTAAATCGTCTTAGCTTATCGACTATGGGGTGAACTGGCGTATAACAGGCATGTACTAATACGGGTTGTTTTATTTTTACTATAACTGTTTAACAAGCTTTAATAATGGCGGCACAAACACCAATAAACCAGCTACAACCGAGGCTATCACCGAAACCAGCACGGCGCAGGCCGCAATATCCTTAACCAGTCCTGCCATTTCGTTTCTTTCGGGTGATACCTTATCGGTAAGCTTTTCAATGGCTGTGTTCATTATTTCAGCAGCAAGCACAAACCCAATGCAAAGCGAGACAATCATCCAGTCGAACCGGCTTATTTTCAGCACAAGGCCAAGGACAATCACCACAATAGCAATCGAAAGATGTATCCACATGTTGTGTTCGGCTTTCAGCACATGCTTCATGCCTTTAAAAGCATATTTAAAACTGCCGAGTCTTTCTTTTACACTGAAGTTATTGTCCTTGTGCCCCATCAATGCCATATTTTTTCAAATTTAGCAATTTAAAACATAGTCTTCGATCATTGCCACTGCATATTCACATTGACGCTAAGAACCGTCATTGCGAGCGGAACGCAGTGGAGCGCGGCAATCTCTGTGTTAACTCTTACAATGACGGCCTCGATTATCCGACGTTATCCGAATTTCCTTTCGGGGTTGAATACCAGTCGATTTTACGTGAGAAGTACATCACAATTCCCAAAATAACAGCCAGCCCGATATTGCCAAACAGCAATGAGTAGTCCATTAACTGCAGGATTACAAAAAGGAATGTGTAAAGGATAACCAGTGTAGCGATAACGGTAAGAGTGACCTGTTTTTTCTTATAAAGCGAGTGGGCAAAAGCGGCAATCATGCCAATAATGGCAATACCCGATACCAGGTAGGCTATGTTGAAATGAATATGCTCTGCCAGGGCCGTGAGTAGCGAGTAAAAAATGCAGAGTGCAATTCCTGTAAGTACGTAATTGATAATGTGAATCCGGGTTTTGGTCATGACTTCAGCAAAAAAGAAAACGATAAACGTCAGTGCAATAAAGAGAATGGCGTATTTCACCGAACGTTCCGACTTGCGATAGGTATCGACAGGGGTTAGCAGTTCAACGCCAAAAGATGATTCATCAACGCTGTACTGTTTGTCGATCCATTGCTGCGGATAATTCCGGTTCAGTTGTAACACATTCCATGCTGCCGTAAACCCCTTTTCATCGATGTTACGGTCGTCAGGTAAAAAAGCCCCTATAAATTTGGGGGATGTCCATACCGATTTCAGGTTAACGTTGGTCTTTTTTCCCAGGGGAATAAAGTTAAGCGACTGACTGCCGTTCAGGTCGAGGTCGAACGAGAAGTTATAGGTTTCGGTCCCCGACAGTTGTAACCTGGCATGAACCCCCGATGTGGCAATATGTGTATTGGGAAGTCCCGGGATAACCGGAACGGAAGAATCTCCCCATTGGATTACAATGTCTTTATTGATCCCCCGCATATCGGGTATACCAATTTCCAACATAGCCTGGTTTTCAAGGGCTTTTTCCGGTATGTCCAAAACGGCCAGGTCCGGTTCGGCAAATTTGCCCGAAAAGCGAAGTTTTGTGCGGTAAGTGACTACTTCGTAGATTCCCCGGTAGCGGACTTCAGGTTCTGCAATGCCTTCCAAGTTGAGGTCTTCGGGTAGAAAATGTGCATACCTGGTTTCGGTGAAAAATTCATCTTTGCCGGTCTGGATAGTCACCTCATAGGGCAGGGTAAGTACCGGACCGGTTAGGGTTTGGGCATTTCCCCATAACGAAGTTACCTCGTTGATCGTTTCTGTGCGTCGCTGTTCGCGTTCCCTGATCAGGTCAAGGATCAGGTTGGCAGGGATCAGGAGAAACAGGCTCAGCAAACCAATCAGTGCCAGTTTAACCCCCAGTGAATTAAAAAATCCGTTGTTTGTTTTTGTTATTGTTTCCATGGTTGTGAAGATTTAAAAGTACTTTGAATTACAAAGTGAATATTGATATGAATTGTTTTCTGGTGATTGGTGATTGGTGATTGGTGATTGGTGATTGGTACGATGCTTATCCGTTTTTGCCTTGTTTTACCAGTCGGGCCAGGAAGTCGAGGTGTTCCCTGAAAGCCAGCCGGCCCGATGTGGTAATGAGGTAGCGGGTGTTAGGCTTCCGGCCGATGAATTGTTTTCTTACTTCCACCATCCCCGATTTTTCGAGTGCGGCAAGATGACTGGCCAGGTTTCCGTCGGTGACATCCAGCAGCTCTTTGAGCGTGTTGAAATCCATCTCGTCGTTGGCTGCCAGTACCGACATAATGCCCAGTCTGACGCGGCTTTCGAATTGTTTATTCAGGTTATGGATAATATCTTTCACTGCTGATGGTTGTGTTGACGGGTTTTAGATACGGCACAGCATATAAGCATAAAAATGGCTGTATCAGATTGTCCTGTCACTGGTTTCATATCGGTAATACATCATCAATCCATAAAAAATGTGCAGGATACCAAAGCCAACCGCCCAGAAAATAAGTCCATACCCGATAAACCATGAGGCAACCAGGCCCAGGATGATTTCTGAAAGACCCAATACCCTGATTTCGTGAAAGGTATACTTACTGGCATTGATCAGTGCAAGTCCGTAAAAAATCAGCGTAGCCGGGGCCACCAGGAATACCAGGCGGTGATAAAGCAATATGATGCAGAACAACCCCCCTGTGGCAAGTGGTATCATCAGGTTGATGAGCATACGGCGGGCAACATGGTCCCACACCTTTAACCCCTTGCGCCGGGCTTTACGGGTGGTAAAATATATGCCGGCCGTCAGTGCCAATATAAGTACCAGCAATGCATCGGTAATGATAAAGAAGTAGGCACTGCCAAACCTGTCATCCTTAACGGCTTCGAGATAGCTGCCGATATTGGTGTAGCGCCAGCTGAAGTCGAGATAGAAATAAGCTGCAGCCGCCCCGATGAGGGCAATAATTCCTGCTGAAACACCCGACAATCCGCTCAGGGAAATAAAACGCGATGACCGCTCCATGAGGCTGCGTATCTCGTTTAATTGCTGAATGGGCTCCTGATTTTTTTCCATAGAAAGTACTTTGAGATACAAAGTAAATAATTCAGGGGAAACAAACCAACTATTTGCTGTGAAAATTTGTTAAAATACACTGGTTCACTTCTCGGGTGCTGGGTGCTGGGTGCTGGGTGCTGGATGCTGGATACTGGATACTGGATACTGGATGCTGGATGCTGGATGCTGGATGCTGGATGCTGGATACTGGATGCTGGATGCTGGAT
>CAZUBW010000173.1:0-3437 GCA_964618645.1 uncultured Bacteroidales bacterium
CCGGGCCATAAGCCCTTCAAGCTAATACCTCTAAAGTTATAATACTTGTACTTTTTGTGAAATTTTGTGTTTGGGAAAGAGCTGCTATTTATGTACTCCTTTATGATATGCTGACTTTACCGGGTTTATCAGGCGATCAAAAAGCGATAAATTATCGGTAACAATTTCTGCCGTTCCCTGCATTTCCTGGCTGAAAGGAATCATATTACCATAGTTGGTAATTAAGACGGCAGGTAAAGACACAATAGCAGTATAAACAGCGCCTATATCTGTGATTTCCGGTACCAGTGAAACCAATTCCAACTTTCCTTCGAGCATGCCAAATTCCGTGTTAGGATAATTAGCGAGTCGAATCAAAACCTTTTGTCCTGTTTTTACTTTCCCTGAGCCTGATACTGGCAATTTAACCCGGCCTATTATTTTTCGGGGCACTAACGGAACCACGGTGAACACTATCTCTCCGGCTCTTATATATTGGTACTTAGTCCAGTATTGGTTAAAAGAAACTTTTCCTTCAATAGGTGAGATCAATACATACTGTTTTTCCCATTCGGTTATAGCAGCCTTAAGATTATCGAACGCTTCTTTAAGTGTATTCAGGCTTGTTTTAACCAGGTCCGACTGCTGAGTTTCCAAATCAATTACCTGATAATTCAACAGGTTCATTTGCATTTGAGTATTGGCCACCGTAGCCAGTAAATTCTGATAGCTGTTTTCTTCCTTTAAATAACTTTGCTCCGATTTTTCATAATCGGCAACAGAAATAGTCCCACCTGCAAACAGGCTCGAATCTCTTGAAAGTTGATTTCGGGTCAACACAAGTGCCTTCTCTTGATTAAAGGCCTGTTCTTTGAGTTTCTTGCCATATTCACCATAGTCTTGGTATTGTAGCCGGACCGAATGGATCTTTTTCCCTATCAAATCTGTCTTTAAAAAATCCTGATAATTTTGAAATTGTCGCTGAAATGAGGAAAAAGCAGTCTGTACCGTCCCTAAAGAATAGTTGATGGGAAAACCACCTTCAAATGAGCCTAATGGGGAAGTAAAAAAGGCTGAAAAGACCTCTAATTGGTGCTTTAGATCAGTTACATGCACGGAGTTTGCAGCATTTTCCAACACAGCAAGAACTTCTCCCTGTTGTACTGTTTGTTGGTTTTTCACCAACAAATTATCTATCTTGCCACTTGATCTTGCAACAATCGATGTTGATGGGTTTTCGGAAGTGATTACAATATCCGATGTAATGACATCGGGATATTTAAAAACAAAGCTACCGGCAATCAACATTATAAGTGTTATCAGAATAACAGTAACTCCCCTGCGAACAATCCAGTTAGGCACATGCCCCATTATTTCCTGCACATCCTCGCTCAGGAGCTCTATTTTTTCCCCTTGGGATAATTCAATTGATTCCTTATTCAAAATATCTTCGCTCATCCATCTTTATAATTTATTTCTATCAATTCCCCAATTCCAGCTGGTTCTTCACCAAATGATAATATGAACCATTCATTCTCGATAGTTCGGCATGTTTTCCCTGTTCCACGATCTTCCCTTTTTCAAGCACAATGATATTATCGGCATTTTTAACAGTGCTCAAACGGTGTGCAACAATAACCACAGTCCTGCCTTTGAAAAATTCATCGAGGTTTTCCATGATAGTATGCTCGTTATTGGCATCAAGGGAGTTGGTGGCTTCATCAAAAAAAATAAAGCCAGGGTTTTTATAAACAGCACGGGCTATAAGGATGCGTTGCTTTTGCCCCTGGCTGATACCCCTTTCCTTCGCCCCCTATCTTTGTATTGTATCCCAGTGGCAGTGATTCAATAAACTCACGGATATTTGCCACTGTTACTGCATGATAAAGCTTTTCTTTATCAATGGCTTCATCACTCACCGCGATATTATTGGCAATAGTATCGGAAAATAGAAAACCGTCCTGCATCACAGCGCCTGTACGTTGCCGCCAGATATGACAATTAATGGTTTCCAACCGGGTATTGTCAATATTAATCTCTCCTTCTACTGGTTTATAAAAGCCCAGTAACAGTTTCAACAAGGTAGTTTTACCGCTACCGCTTGTGCCCACTATAGCGGTAACTTTATTGGCCGGTATTTTTATGTTTACATCTTTCAATACAAATGGCGAATGAGGCCCTTCATATTGAAAAGACACATTATTAACTGAAATATCTTTTTTCAAAGGCAGTTCGTTTACGCTGAATATGCCGGGAGCATCTTCAGCGTCTTTTTCCTGTATTTCGCCTAAACGTTCCAGGCTAATTTTTGCGTCCTGCCAACTTTGCATAAATCCGATGAGTTGTTCAACCGGACTGTTCAACTGCCCGATGATGTATTGAACAGCCAGCATCATGCCCAGTGTCATTTGGCCATCGATAACCGCTTTGGCTGTAAAAAAAGTAATGGTAACATTCTTAATTCCGTTGATCAGCAAGGCGCCTCCCTGCTGATACTGTCCCAGCATCAAGCCCTTCATGCTTATTTTAAACAATCTGGCCTGTATGCGTTCCCACTCCCAGCGTTTTTGTCTTTCACTATTGTTAAGCTTGATTTCCTGCATACCAGTAATTAGCTGAATGATGGAGCTTTGATTATTCGACATCTGTGCGAACCGACGGTTATCGAGCTCACGGCGATATTTAAGAAAAACACTTACCCATGCAATATAAATAGCGCTCCCCAACAGAAAAATCAAAAACAGGAGCGAATTATAGAAAGCCATCACGCAACTGAAAATAATGAAGTTCGCACCAGAAAAGAGGATATTCAATGAAGTGGAAGTAAGAAAGCTTTGGATACGGCTGTTATCACCTATCCGTTGCATCAGATCACCGGTCATTTTGCTGTCGAAAAAAGCGATGGGCAAACGCATGAGCTTAATAAGAAAATCTGATATCAGTGAAATGTTAACACGAGTGGTAAGGTGCAGCATAATCCATCCACGGATAAACTCAACAGAAGCCTGCCCGAACATCAGCATCAGTTGGGCTATGAGAACCAGTATCAGGAACGGCACATCTTTATAATTTACGCCCTTATCAACAATGCTCTGCGTAAGTAATGGGAAAATAAGTTGCAGCAAACTGGCCACAACAAAACTTAATATGAGCTGCACCAGCAGTTTCTTATAGGGCTGAAGGTATTTCAATAAAAACCCGATATTCTTACGGTCCGGTTCTTCATCTTCCTGCTGATAAAATTCAGGAGTAGGTTCAAGAATCAGGCAATGACCTTTTTCTTCTCCATCTTTTTTAGTGGAAAGCCAGGCTTTCTTAAATTCATCAGCTTTATATTTTACCAGTCCGAGAGAAGGATCGGCAACGTGAATCCAATTATTCGCCTTACTTATTTTGTATACAACTGGATTGGACCCCTAATTATCGGACTTTGTTATAGAGGGTTAAACTTATAAAAT
>CAZUBW010000174.1:0-3419 GCA_964618645.1 uncultured Bacteroidales bacterium
TCCATTTCGGGATAAAAGTCGATGGGCAGTTTAACCAACGAGTATAGTCCGAATACGATCACCCCCAGAAATAACATTAAGGTGGTAACCGGATTTTTAACTGCACTTCCGTAAATACTCATTTTTATAATTGTTAATGCTGTTTAAGAATCAATGTATAATGGCTGGCTGTTACTGTACAATGGCAATACGCGATTGGTCCATTAGTTTTTCCTGGCCTGCGTAAATCACCTGAACGCCTTCTTTCAGCTCGTCCGAAATCACTTCGAGTTTGTCGTCAAAGCGTTGCCCGATTTCAACCCTTACTTTTTTGGCAGTGTTATCGCCATTGGCAAGAAAAACATAACGATCGTTGGTGCCTTCCTGCTTGGTTACAGCAATGGCCGGAAGGATAAGGGCGTCAATCTCGCCAAGGTTCAGCGCAACCCGCGCAAACATACCGGGACGCAACTTTTCGCTGTTATTTTGCACAACGATTTCCACTTGAAAGGTTCGTGAATCTGCACTGATAGTGGGATGCACCAGATCAATCTCACCTTTGAAAGTGCTTTCGGGATAAATATCCACCTTAACCTCAGTTTTCATTCCTTTTTTGGTGAGTGGATAATACCTTTCGGGAACGCTGATGATAACCTTAAGCGGGTTAATCTGCTGCAGGGTAACAATGGCAGCCTTACCTGCGGTGGTGTTGGGCGCACCCGAATACAATTCACCGGCTTCGTAATACTTACCCGTGACAATACCATTAATAGGTGAAGTAAGGGTGGTGTTTTTCCGGAGAAAATCGTAGGATGTTTTGGCTACCTCGTATTGAGTTTTAACGCCTTCATAAGCTTGTTCCGAAATGCTGTTCAGTTTATAGAGGGTATCCATGCGTTCGAAATTGGATTTGGCATTTTCATATTGCTCCCTTGCTTGCTGAAGCTGGGTGGCTTCCATGCGTGCTATAACATCGCCCTTGCTTACCCGGGTTCCTACTTCAACCATAATGGCTTCAATTCTGCCCGGTGAGGCAGGGGCGTAATAGATTTCTTCATAAGCCAGCAGGTTTCCGGTATTTTCGATATGCCGGGCTATTTTCTGTCTGGCAAGCGCCATGGTCTTAACTTTGTAAACGGTAGTGTCAACAGCTTCTGCTGCAGTGTTTTCAGTAACGGTTTTTTGTCCGCACGATACAACAATGGCTGCAATAAGCGCTAAAACGATGATTTTTCCTGATTGTTTCATTGTATGATATGATTTAAAAATGCTTAAATGTTGTTGTATAGTTTTTCGAGAGCCGTTTGCGCCTGTAGCAGGGTTAATAAAGCCGACAGGTAATTGCTTTCAGCGCTCAGGTAATTGGTGTTGGCCTGGGTAAGATCGAGACTCGATACCATTCCTTCCTTATACTTGTTCTGGATGTTTTTCAGCACCCGGTTGGCAACTTCCACGTTTTCCTTTTGTGTGTTGAAGTTTTCAAAAGCGCTTTCGTAATTATAAAGTAGCTGGTTCTTCTGTATTTCCAACTGTTCTTTCACCATCTCCTGGTTACGTATGGCTATATTATGGTTAACCTTGGCATTGCTCAGCTGGGCAGCACGCATACCACTCGAAAAAATGGGCACTGTGGCGGTTACACCTGCCAGGTGGTTGGGTGTCATATCAAAACCGGTAGTGATGATTTTTTTGGTGTAGCTGTAAAATCCCGAAATGGTGGGAGCAAAGGCCCAGCTTTGCATATCCACCTGCTTTTTGCTGATTAACGTCTGGTTTTCCACCATCTGGTAACTGATATTGTTGGCTACATTAAACGACGGGTCCAAAGCTGTTTGCGGGTTAATGCGTGTCATAACCTGTTCGAGGTTATCGGCCAGTTTAATATCTGCATCAGGCGCCACGCCCAGTTGGAACCTCAGCATGTTATAATTCAGCTGGACTGCCCGTTCGAGCGATTTCTGACTGTTTTTCAGCTGGCTGACGGTAATTTTCAGCTGGTCAACATCGGTTTCTTCGGCCACACCGGCTTTATACATATTGGTGGTATGTTCCAGCATAGTATTCAGGTTATTCAGGTTCTCGCCCAAAATACGCAGGTTTTGTTCCGTTACCAGGGTGGTGAAATACGAATTGGTGATACTTTCTTTCACATCAAGTTCATTCATGACCACACTTTGGTCGGCCAGCCGGCGGGCAATATTAGCAGTCTGCAGGCCAACCCAGTATTGTCCGTTGAACAGGAGTTGTGAAACCTGCGCAGCTGCACTCATCTGGTTGTCCATGATAATGGGTTCCGACGAGCCGAACATGCCGTTAAGAGCATCCAATACCACAAAGTCACCGGCATCCAACGCAGGGTTAGTCGGGTCAAATGCTGTACCGCCTTCCGAACTGCCAAAATTAAATTCCATTTCGTAATTGAAGTATGTCATAAAATCAACGCTGCCGTTTATTTGAGGCAGGCCTTGTGCAAGAGCAGACCAATACTGTAGTTTGGCCGAAGCAACCTGATCCTTTGCTGTCAACAGTGTTTTATTGTACTGTAGCGCATAATCGCGGGCCTGGTCCAAGGTGAGTGTAAAGGATTCCTGTGCCTGTACTTTGCCTGAAGTAAGTACCAGCACTGAAAAGACTAAAGTGTTAATCCATTTCATGTTGTTGTTGCTTAAAAACATTGTTAATCAAATTTTTCCTGTTGTTTGTTCATTTTTTAAACGAAATTCTTTCTTTAGTTCATCAAACTTATTGAGAAAAAAATCCAGCATTTCAATAATATTGCCGATGAGCCTGGCATTTTCAGCATGCTTGTCGGCCTTAAGCGTCAATACTTCCCTGAGGTAATCCCTCGAAACGGTAAGTGCCTGCTGGTGTTCGTCGATCATCGCGAATTTGTCGCGTTTCTTTAACTGAAAATAGCGCTTGCGGTCGCCCGGCAAAGTGATGTATTCGATGGTGTCCGAAGCCTCAAGCAAGCGAAGGGCGTTGCTGGCCGAACTCTTGCTGATCTGCAACTCTTCAACTATTTCGTCAAAGGTATATTGCTCCTTGTCCATCACGGTTAAGAGGCCGATAATACGACCGGCAATAGGCTGCATACCCTTTTTGTCGTAAAACCTTCCCGCCAGCTCAACCATTTCTTTCTGGCGTTTGATGCGTTCTTCTGAAGTCATACTGGTACGTAATTAAGGGCGCAAATATACGATTAGTTTATTTAGTTCAGTAATTTATAAACTAAAAAAACTGTTAAAAAATCGTTAACATTTCAACATTGTGATGCTTTTCTTCTTGGCAGCTCATTGCACGAAGCAGGGACCAAATCACTTGACAAAAGTATGAACACTTTAATCAATGCTGAACCGGTAATCGGCAAATGGCTTTTTTTTGTCGGTGAATGGTGTGTAGATGCCGACGGAAGCTTTTGGTCAAGGGTTGCTGGGTGG
>CAZUBW010000175.1:0-3413 GCA_964618645.1 uncultured Bacteroidales bacterium
GCGCTAGGCGTAGTTTGCAACTACGCCTAATAAATTGACTTTTTAGACAGCCTCTAATAAATTCCCTTTATACCTGTGTTGCCTGCTGCCGGGTGGCTATACGCCACTCATCATAATAATAGTATTTTATGTTGTTGATGATGCGGTACAACGAGTTAATCCAGTAGTTCCGCAGCCCAAATCCTTGTGGCTCACCCCTTAACCTGCGCTGGAACAACACTTGACCCGTGCCCATATCAATGGCAACAAAATGAAATACGGCCAACAGACTGCTTTTATTAAGGCTCTCGGCAATAAACACTATACCTATGCCCTGTTTACCGGATAAATCGTATCCCGATACAAATCTGCTGATATCTTCTTCGGAGAAAACAACCTCGTTGAACGATTCCAAACTGTCGAGTGCAGTGCCGGCATTAACCGACATGATCATGTCCAGGTCGTAGTAAACACTGTTTTTACGCAACATCCCGCTGATGTCGTATTTTTCGCGCTCATTGACCACCACCATGTTCCAGCGCGGAAAATACACATCGCGTATTTCCATAGTATTCTTTCTGCCGGCTTCGAAAAACTCGGCAAAGTTGCCGATCAGTTTAACATGTGAAAAATCAATACCCAGGTAAGTGATTTTTGTATCAGATGCGCCAAATAAACCTTCAGCCGACTGGGCTCCCGCAGGCATTGCTGCCATCCATGCCAGTAAAACAACAATAATCTTCCTCATACATCCGGTGTTTAAATGAAATATTATAATACAATAGGCTGTGTAAACAGACCGAAAATCGAAGCCGTCATTGCGAACGAAGTGAAGCAATCTATTGTATATATGATAATTGCTTCGGTCGTTCCTCCCTTACAAGGACGGGGGAACTACTTTACACAGCCTCTTTTGTTGTATACAATGACAACAAAATTCAACTATGGTTGCACTATCGGTATGTTTTGGGGAACAAAAAAAACGGTGGGAATAACAGTCTAATGAAAAACGGATCAGTTTTCCCTGGCAGGCTCGCTGGTTTTTAGGGCAGTGAAGTATAACGAACCATTGATCAGGCTCATGTCAACAATGTCGAAACCATTGCGAATAAGCTTGCTGCAAGCTCTTACTGAGTAATTGATATGGGTTTTGCCGATAAAAATTCCGGCATCCGGTAAAAGTGTATTCACAGCCCTGAATACCTTACCTGGTTTTCGACCGGGACTGGCCGGTTCGAGGTTAATAATGGCCCTCAGGTTGTCGAAATCAACATGATCGAGATACGAACAAGTACAGGTGGTAACAATAATGCTGCCGGAATACTTGCGCAAGTCGAGCTGCTCAGAAACATAAAATAAAACATCCCTGCTTGATTCACTTAATATCACCCTTTCGAGATAATTCAGTGTATCGGGTTTGCCGTGGAACCTGCTCTCCAGGTTTTCTTTTACCTGTAACCTGTATTGTTCAAATTCAGTGTCAACCGGTATGGTCTGGATATCATCAGAAATGGCTTTCATAAAAGGCTTTGTTTTGGTTTGAGTTATGGGGCGCCAATTGATAAGTTTTGTCGCATACTGTAACGCAAACAACCCCCAATGGGTGACATATTATTTACGAATCCCTGAATTGCATTTGACGAATCCACAATTTCAGACGACGAAGGAAAATATCGCCAGGCTTACTGGCTTTTCTTCTTTCCAAACCCGGGATCAATCTTCAGGAACGGAATGATGGCCATTCCCGGTAAGGTACACAGCAATACATAAACAAAGAAATCTTTGTATCCCAGCCATTCCTGCACGTACCCCGACAGCATCCCCGGGAGCATCATACCAAATGCCATAAGCGATGTGCCAATGGCATACTCGGCAGCTTTATACTTGCTCTCGCCCACAAAATGAAGCATAAACAGCATATAAGCCGTGAAGCCAAATCCATAGCCGAACTGTTCAAGCACAATGGCTCCGTAAACTAACACGTCTGATGGAAGTGGTTGTATGATGGCAATATACAGCAATCCTATATTGGGCAGGTTCATGCTCAGGGCCATCAGCCATATCAGCTTCTTCAGCCCGTAGCGGGCAGCAAATATGCCGCCCAAAATACCGCCAACGGTGAGCGACAACATGCCAATGGTTCCATAGGCAATGCCATACTGTGCGGCAGTGAGACCAATGCCTCCGTTTCCCCTGGCATCGACCAGGAAAGGCGTGGCAATTTTGATAGATTGTGCCTCGCCAAAGCGGTAAAACAGGAAAAACAACAGCGCTGGAATAATACCAGGCTTCTTGAAAAAAGAAATAAACACGTCGGCATACACCTTCAGGTTTACCGTATCAGAGGCCTTCTCTTCGGTGGGATACGGCAGTATAAATTTGTGAAATACACCCAGCATCAGCAGGAATACACCCAGCAGCGCTAACGATACCATCCAGCTGAATGCAATGTTGCCTGCACTTGCGGAAAACTCTGCTACAGCCTGCGCCGAAAGGTTCCGGTCGACGGTAAAAACCACCGGAACCGGTATGTTCCAGTTATTGTTGGTAAATTCAAACCGTTGCGACTGTTCGGGCGCCAGTTCAATATTTTTACTCCCACTCTTGTAATCGAGTGTCACCACAATGCTTTCATCTTCTCCCGGAGGAGCCGACAAGGCAATATAAGTCACGGCTGTATCGGGCTGCCGGTCCTCAGCCTGTGCAAGTGGTATACTTATTTGAGCGGGCAGCAGCACAATGGTTGGCTCGGCATCGCCTGCAGGTGTTAATGCTTCGGGTTGTGACACATGTTTAACCTGGTCAGCAGGTACCGCATTCACGGTAAGGACAACCGGGTCAAGTCCTGTCCGCTCCTGCACCAGTCCGGCCACTAGCGGTATAGCCCCCATGGCCGTTAACATGGCTATCCGGTAAAAGGTGCTTCGGATGCCTACAAAAAAAGCCTGTTTATGCTGATCGAGCGCGTGCATATAAAAACCATCGGCGGCGATATCGTGACTGGCAGAAGCAATGGCCGCCACTGCAAACAAGGCAATGGACAAAGGAAAGAAAAATGCCAACGGCATTACCATTCCGGCCAGTATAAACGTTATACCCAACAGTAACTGGGTAACCACTATCCAGTTACGCTTGGTGGATACCACTTCAACATAGGGGCTCCACAGCGGTTTGATAGCCCAGGGCAGGTACAGAAGGCTTGTCCAGAATGCCAACGCTGATACTGAAATGCCCATGGTTTTATATATCAACCCCGAGGTAGTCATTACAATGCTGTAGGGGATACCCTGAAACAGGTACAGCGTGGGAACCCACGTCCAGGGGTTACGAAATGCCGGTTTGTTTGACATAGTTCTTATATTATCTGGCCTGCCTGTCTTTAGGCAGGTGCTTGATACTGGATACTGGATACTGGATACTGGATACTGGATACT
>CAZUBW010000176.1:0-3277 GCA_964618645.1 uncultured Bacteroidales bacterium
TAATACTGGAGCATCCCGGACCATTCATTGAGACGGCCCTTTATCATGGCATGGCATACAGCAACGGCATGAAACCGGCTTATGCCAACCAACTGAAAAAGCAGTTTCCAGAGAGTTATTTTTTAAACCTGGGGACCAATAACCTTCACGACTGGGTGCATGAATATGCCTGGGCCGCGGCACTTTCGCACAGCCCCCGGAACTTTCTTTTCTACCGGTCAAAAACCGACACCCTGCCCGGGGCAGTTGCCATACCGCTACGGCAACTAATGCAGCAGAGTTTTGTCCGCGCTATTCAACTGGCATACTATGGCGAGGCTTACAACGAATATATCTATGTGCTGGATACCGACACGGCACTGTTGAAAAAGTATATGGTGTCACATACTTTCATGCAGTGCGATTTTGAAAGCCTCCGGGACGGCGGTGAGGGTTTTCTTACTTCCGATACGGCATTTTCCCTGTCGGGCGGGATATTGCAAACCACCGAAACGGCATTTTCGGGTTGCCGTTCGGTTAAGCTCGACCGGAACAATCCCTATGGGCCGGGACTAAGTTTTAAAGCCGCCAAAGGGATTTACGAAGTGTCGGTAATGCGCAGCGCAGCTGACAACAGCGGCCTGCTGGTGGCTGCAGATACATTGGGGCGTTTATACAAAGCCAATGGCATTGCCACGGGTGAGATAAACGGTTGGGAAACGGTGCGTCTTAACGTGGTAATACCTGAAGAACTTTCGGGCGAGGTCATTAAGGTGTATTTGTGGTATCCCGGAAAAGCGGAAGCTTATTTCGACGATTTACGGATTACCTTCACTGCAACGCCTTAGTTGCCTGGCTGGGCAGTGCGGGGCAAGGGTGTGGGTGTTGATTTTAACACAAAGAACACGAAGGCAAAACTTCACTAAGCACACGAAGTTAAGAACACGAAGAAAGCATTGGCTACGCCAATGTTGCCGCCAGCCATAGACTTCAATCGAAGCGGCCCGGCGAAAGTCTGCTTTATAACTGTGTTTCAAGTTGTGACTGAGTATAATGGAGTTAAATTTTAGTTAGCGCGGTGCTTGTATGAAACGTAAGCGTAGGCTACAGTTTAGAAAAGCGAAGTTACAAACTTCGCTTAGCAAGGGAAATAAGCGGCAAGGGATTATTTTTCCCAAAAATGCCTTTTTGAAAAATTTAGATCAGCTATATAATCTTTATATGAGCCATCATTAAAGCAAACTATTACAGTTATCCAGGGACTGCGAATATCATCTTTAAGTTTACCAAGAAAATATATTCCGCTTGCAGATGAACGTGACGGTTCAGTAGAATAGCTAAAAGAAGAGTATGATGAAAGTGGGGAGCAATAACTGGAACGCTGCAAATCATTATACACATAAGTGAAGGCTTCCCCTAATATATGTTCAGCTGCATACCCTGAGCTATAACCGAAGCCAATAGTACCCTTTGATGATCCCAAAGAAAAACTACCTACAAGCATTGCCTTAAATATCATTGTTCTTCGGATATCTTTAATTGAATCTACAAGATGCGGAATGACGTTTATAGCTTGATTTTCATTCAGTCCCATTTCATTAACAAGGTAATTCTTATATTTTGTTTTTGCTTTAGAGGGCGATAAATCATAGGAAATCTTAAAATCATTCAAGAAATTTTCATACTCTTGACTTGATAAAAAGTTTTTCATATTCTTCTTGCAATTAAGTAAAGCATTTCTTATCAACGTTATATATACAACAACAAATTTCTTGTTGAAGATATTCAACGAAAGTTACGAAAACAGGAAGCCAAAGTCAATAAAATTTTTACAAAGTACCTTCAATTATACGAATCATCAATTAAATTGAATTGAAGGAATTCTTATGGTCAGCATGGTTTTCCCGGAACTTCGGAGTCGAACACGAGCTTGTTCTGGCCCACCGCCAGCTGTAGATTTAAATCAAAACTGTTCGGCAACAGACTGGTGACTTCGCCGTATTTAAAAGGTAACCCTTTTGATAATGTTCACCAGGTCTTTGAGCATAACCAGGTCGGAATCGAGTTTTTCGAGGTTACCTTTACTGGTGTTTTCAAAGAAATAGCCCTTCATATCAACGGCCATATACAAATGATTGTCACTCATCGAGAGCTTAATCTGGGCTTTGTACTTTTCCTGAAATTCGCTGACGATAACACTCCTTTGCAGATCAGCCAGGTTAATAACAGCAGCCGGCCGGTCTATCTGGCACTTCACGAAGATTCCATTAAAGATTGATTCAACCAGTCGCCTGACATGTAATTCGCAGATATCAAAATGCAAATCGGCTGTTGATCCTTTCATACAGTCGTCGCCAAGGTAATCGTCGAATTTGTAGACAAACAGACCTGATGCATAGAAATCGCGCGGATGCATTTTTTTGTTGGCAGAACATTCCTTTATTTCGGGAATATCTTCCTTTATACACGTGTAAAGCTGTTTCTTGAATTCCTTCCGGAAATAGTAAAGTTTACCAGAGCCAACAAAGGTGAGCGATTTGGTCAGCAGCAATATGGCAATCCAAAACACTGCCACAGCAGCGATAAACATAAAGATATGACCGGCCTTGAGCTCCCCTTCTTCAACAGCCATGACAAGCATGGGCTTAATGAATAAATATCCCAGAAAAAAGGCAGGAATCATCATCAGAAGCACCAGTAATTTGTTTCTCACACCCTGCCTGTTGAGCAAGTGGAATAGCTGCAAGTACTCTTTTTCGATGTTGTCAATGTTCATAAAACATATCTGCTTTTGTGCAATCGGGTTCAGGTATGTTGTAAATATTTCCCGTTTGTTTTCGTCAACCGGTATTTGTTTGTACGGATAAGCATCCTTGCAAGATATGGAAATTCTTTTGGAATTTATACCTCAGCGACGGTCTCCTGTAAAGATGCGGGGCAAGGGTGTGGGTGTTGATTTTAACACAAAGAACACGAAGATAAAACTTCACTAAGCGCACGAAGTTAAGCACACGAAGAGAGCATTGGCTGCGCCAATGCCTGCAACAGCCGCAGACTTCAATCGAAGCGGCCCGGCGACATTTTTCCGTATAACTGTGGGACAAGTTGTGATTGGGCATGATTCTGTGAATTTTAGGTTGACGAGGCATGTGTTTGAAACGTAATCGCAGACCACAGTTTAGAAAAGCGAAGTTGCAACCGATCCCGATTTTTATTGGGAGAGCTTAGCGAGGCTAAACTTCGCTTAGCAAGGAAATATTTTACTGATTGCCTATCAGGATATTACCAATATAAAATA
>CAZUBW010000177.1:0-3255 GCA_964618645.1 uncultured Bacteroidales bacterium
ATCCTTATAGGTATTAAATATATATACGCACGCCTCGTGGCGCACCGAAGTACACGAAGAGAAAGCTTCACTAAGACCACTAAGTTTAAGAACACTAAGAGGTCCCGCCATCGGCGGGACTTTCCTTCGTGTGCTTAGTTCTTAGCGTTCATAGCGATGATTTCACTTTGAGTGCTTCGTGTTTATAAAATCTGCCGTGTACGTGTGCACGGCAGTAAATAAATGTCAAAAAATAAAGCCAAAATAGTATTATAACTAATTATTATATAATTATTTAACCCGTCTTTGCTTGACGGCTATGGGCACAGCCTAAGCCGAACTCAGTGGCAATGATTAGCAGTGAATAAAAAAAGCGTAGTCGGGAGACTACGCTTAGCATGAGATTATACCATAAAAGGATTTACAATTTTTAAACCCTTGATATTTTTAAAGTCTTTTTCGTTGTTGGTGATAAGGGTAAATCCCTGAGCCAGAGCAGTAGCAGCAATAATCGCATCAGGAAGCGAGGCGGAAAAATAATCGGAAATAACATTGGAATCGATTAAATACTGTTCCATTCGCTGCGCATCTGGTTAATATGGTCGTTTAACTGCTGTCCTTCTTCTTTGGTAATAAAGCCTTTGTATTTATCGGACAATTTGGTTTTTACAGGCTCAATATTTTCTTTTAAAACCTTTATCAGCCGTAACTCTTCCAATTCGCGTAAAAGTCCTGCGGCCTTCTGGTTGGTCAATTGTATAAGCATTGTATCCATATCATTACTTATTTGGCGTGTAACAAAATTAGTATAAAAATCAGGCATTAACAACTGAGCTGAAAAAGGTTATTAGCGAATTGACAAGCCCTTGGTTCGGCTCAGGCTGTGCCTGAGTCGTTTCTATTTTATCAGGCTGCGCCTGAATATGACAGGCAATTCCACAGGCAAGAGCCTGTAGAAATAGGTTCGTCTTAGGCTCAGCCTAAGCCGAACTACTGGATACAGTGACAATGCTTAGCAGTGAATAAAAAAAAGCGTAGACGGGAGATTACGCTTAGCATAAGATTAAACCTTAAAAGGATTTACTATTTTTAAACCCTTGATATTGTTAAAATCCTTTTCGTTGTTGGTGATAAGGGTAAGTCCCTGAGCCAGGGCAGTAGCGGCAATAATAGCATCAGGAAGCGAGGCCGAGAAATAATCGGAAACAACATTGGTGTCGATTAAATACTGTTCCATTCGCTGCGCATCTGATTTATATGATCGTTTAACTGCCGTCCTTCTTCTTTGGTAATAAAGCATTTGTATTTATCAGACAATTTGGTTTTTACAGGTTCAATATTTTCTTTCAAAACCTTTATCAGTCGTAATTCTTCCAGTTCATGTAAAAGTCCAACGGCCTTTTGGTTAGTCAATTGTATAAGCAGTAGATTTAAATGCTCAAAGGCGACTTGCCGTGAATAAAAAAAGCGTAGTCGGGAGACTACGCATAGTAGACTACCCCTGACAGGGTTTGAAACCCTGTCAGGGGTGGTTTGAAACCCTGTCAGGGGTGGTTTGAAACCCTGTCAGGGGTTATAGTAGGAACTAAACAACACCCTGGGCCATCATGGCATTGGCAACCTTGATGAAACCACCAATGTTGGCGCCTTTCACATAATTGATAAACCCATCCTGCTCTTTACCATATTTTACACAGGTTGCATGAATGTTGATCATGATCTGGTGCAGACGCTGATCCACTTCTTCGCGCGACCAGGGCAGACGCATGGAATTCTGCGTCATTTCGAGGCCTGAAGTGGCAACGCCACCGGCATTGGCAGCCTTACCCGGGCCATAAAGGATCTTTTCCTTCAGGAATACTTCCACAGCTTCGGGTGTCGAAGGCATGTTGGCTCCTTCGGAAACCACCATACATCCGCCTTTGCAAAGCAATTCAGCATCTTCGGCATTGATTTCATTCTGGGTAGCGCTGGGGAAAGCCATATCGCACTTAACCGACCAGGGACGTTTGCCTTCGAAATACTTTGCCCCGAACTTGTCGGCATACTCCTGTATACGGCCACGTTTATTATTCTTCAGGTCCATTACCCAATCGAGTTTCTCAGCAGTTATACCATTTTCATCGTAAATAAATCCCGATGAATCAGACAGGGTAAGCACTTTGGCACCCAATGTCAGCAGTTTCTCAACGGTATATTGTGCCACATTTCCGGAGCCCGAAACAACAGCTGTTTTGCCGGCAATTTTTTCGTTCCTTGTTTTCAACATTTCTTCGGCGAAATATACCGATCCGTAACCTGTGGCTTCGGGGCGTATAAGACTGCCACCCCATTCGAGTCCCTTGCCGGTCAACACACCGGTAAACTCGTTACGTATGCGTTTATACTGTCCGAACATGTAACCTATTTCGCGACCACCAACGCCAATATCGCCGGCAGGTACGTCGGTATCCTGACCAATATGCCGGCTCAGCTCAGTCATAAAACTCTGACAGAAACGCATTACTTCGTTATCGGATTTGCCCTTGGGATCGAAGTCGGAGCCACCCTTGCCGCCGCCCATGGGAAGGGTCGTGAGGCTGTTTTTAAAAACCTGTTCAAAAGCCAGGAATTTGAGAATGCCCAGGTTGACGGTGGGGTGGAAACGTAATCCGCCTTTGTAGGGACCAATGGCGCTGTTCATTTCGATGCGGTAGCCCTTGTTAACCTGAATCTCCCCCTTGTCGTCGATCCAGGGTACACGGAACAGGATAACCCGTTCGGGCTCGGTAATTCTTTCGAGAATTTTACCTTGTTTTAACCTTGGATTTTCTTCGATAATGGGCATGATGGATTCCACTACCTCTTTCACTGCCTGGTGGAATTCGATTTCACCAGGGTTTTTGGCAATTACCTTTGCCATGAAGTCGTTTACTTTTACATCGAGAATGTCGGCCATGTTATTTGAGTTTAAAGATTTGTAAAAGAGTTTTGAGCTGTGAGCTGTGAGTTGCGAGCTGTGAGCTTTGAGCTTTGAGCTGTGAGCTTTGAGCTTTGAGCTTTGAGCTTTGAGCTTTGAGCTGCGAGCTAGTAACTCGAAGCTCGTAGCTAGTAACTCGTAGCTCATAGCTATTACCTGCAAATCTATAAACTCTTGTAATAAATGCTGTTAGCCATGCCCGAATAACCGGGCATCACGTATGATTTTACGTGTTTCACGTAATACGAATGATGCTGTTGGCTATTGGTTATTGGTTATTGGTTATTGGTTATTGGTTATTGGTTATTGGTTATTGG
>CAZUBW010000178.1:0-3214 GCA_964618645.1 uncultured Bacteroidales bacterium
TGACCGAAGTGGTGCAGCTTTGGGTGCCGGCGCGGGCGTTTAACCCGTTTGATTTGGTGGCGAATGTTGCGGGCCTGGCGGTGGGGGGTGTTTTGATAGTGATTTGGGGGAGAAGGCAGCGGCAGCGGCAGTAGCAGTGGCAGCAGCAGTAGCAGCGGCAGTCAAATCCCAAATCCCGACTCCCTATTCACACACATCCAGTATCCAGCATCCAGCATCCAGCATCGTCAAATAAAATCTGCTTAATCTGCGGTTATCTGCGAGAAAATCTGCTTGATTTTTACTATCTTTGATTTATAGAAAACATTGTCATTCCAATGAATTCAAAGCATTCCATTACAGAGCTTTTTAAAACCCAATATTTTTGGGATATGGATATTTCATTGCTGGACAAGGACAAAAACCAACGCCTGATCTATTTTGATGAAGTGGATTTGTCCGACTGGCCGGTAATGATAACAGACCGGAGCCTGAAATGGAGCACCGTAAAAAAGAAACTCTCTTCACTCGTTCTTGAATACACTAAAAGTCAAAGTAAAGGGCTGCTTGGATAGTGCTTCGGCGTCGGGTTCGGGGCGAAGCTCCCGGATGTATGCCAACTAGCCGAAGACCTGAAATACCTGCCGGTTGACACATGCAATAATCGCCGGAATGCGAAACAGGGATTGGCAATTCCGCTGCATGCAGGGCTTTGCCACGAGCATAGCTGTGCATGCAGCGGTATTATATGCTGGTTTCCGCAATCCCCGGGTTGAAACCCGGGGCTAGTGAAGCGTTTCGGCAACGGCAATGGCAATGAAAGCAGCAGTTATAAAATCCTCCCCCTACCCTCCCGATGAATCGGGACAAGCTCTCCAAAGGGGGACATCGCACTTCGACAGGCAGGTCTGCGTTAATCTGCTCAATCCGCGTGAATCTGCGAGAAATTCTTCAAAAAATCTGCCGGCAGGCAGGGCTTAGATGCTGGATTTTACCATACGAAATATTTATTACATTTTTGGATTTTGATTCCAATATTGTAATTTTGTAGTATGATTTCGAGAACAGCTGCCATAAAACTTAAAGCATTAGCAACCCAGTTTAAATCAGTTGCACTGATTGGACCACGCCAATCCGGTAAAACTACACTCGCCAGACATGTATTCAGTAAGAAACCTTATGTAAGTCTCGAAAATCCCGATACAAGACGCTTTGCCCTGGAAGATCCAAGATCATTTCTCGCCTTATATCCCGAGGGTGCTATACTGGATGAGGCCCAGCGGGCACCGGAATTGTTCTCCTACCTTCAGCAAATACTGGATGAGGATGATACAAAGGGGAAATTTATTATAACAGGATCGAATAATTTCCTGTTGCAGGAAAGCATATCCCAGAGTCTTGCCGGCAGAATCGCTTATTTGTTCCTGCTGCCCTTTTCCATTGCTGAACTACACAAAGAAGAAATCACCTCGTTACAACAGCTAATCTTCAAAGGGTTTTATCCACCTGTATGGGACCAGCCGGTTGAATCCGGAAAATGGTATGCTGACTATATCAGAACCTATATTGAAAGAGATGTAAGACAACTGAAGAACATAACGGATCTGAACACATTTGAAAGGTTTCTCAGACTGTGCGCCGGAAGAACCGGCCAGCTGCTTAATATGAACAGTCTGGCGCTGGAAACCGGCGTTGACAACAAAACGGTAAATTCCTGGATTGGAGTCCTTGAAAGCGGATTTATCCTTTTCCGGCTTCAACCCCATCATGTGAATTTCAACAAAAGGATCGTAAAAATGCCTAAGCTGTATTTTTATGATACCGGCCTTGTATGCGCATTACTTGGGATACAGCATCCGGGGCAGCTGGATTATCACCATATGACAGGTGCATTGTTTGAAAATATGGTAATAAGCGAACTCATTAAATCCAGGTATAATAAAGCTTTAAACAGCAATTTGTATTTCTGGAGAGATAATGTAGGCCATGAGATTGATATCCTGGTGGAAAACCCTGTGGAAAATTTCCCGATTGAAATAAAATATGGAAAAACCATTACGCCGGAATTCTTTAAGGGTCTCCTTTACTGGCAGAAAATAAGTAAAATACAATCAGGAGCGGTTATTTACGGAGGACCGGAATTTCAGCTTCGCAGCAACGGAATTGAAGTTTTTCCCTGGAGCAGAGCAGGTGAACTTTGACGGCTTCGATTGTCGGACTTATTTACAGCCTCGTCCTGCGACATACTGGGATTTAACACGAAGAAGTTTAAACACAAAGGACACGAAGAGAAAACTTCACAAAGAACACGAAGAAGAAAGAACACTAAGTTAAAATGTCTGCGACATTTTTGTCCCGCATAAGCCGATGCTTTGGCAGGCTGGCCTGATTTTTCCATTTCCTCATTCTTTTTACCTTCGTGTCTTCGTGTCCCCGCCTGCCGTCGGGCAGGTTTGTGGCACTAACATTTTACCTTTTGCAGTATGAAAAAGTTACGCCATCGGCGTAACCCTTCGTGTTCTTAAACTTAGTGCGCTTAGTGAAGTTTTTACTTCGTGACCTTCGTGGTTAAAAAAAGGGCTGTGGTTATAGTTGTTTTTTTTCTATATGGAAGGTGGTTTGGGTAAAATCGTGCATGGGTGCAGAAATATGGGGTAAATTCAAAACTATAGGTAAGTATAGAACACGAATGGATTTTGAAAATGTCTGCGATATTTTGGGTTAACATAGCTTGTCCCGACGAACACCGGTTTACTTGCTTTGAAGCTTCCGGTACCTGCCTAATGGCAGGCAGGCCCATCACCCTTCAAGGGTTTGCAACCGCTTGAAGGGTTTGCAACCGCTTGAAGGGGAAGTCACAAAAAAACCTGCCGGCAGGTCTGCGGAATCTGCTCAATCTGCATGATCTGCGAGAAATTCTTCCGTATTCTGCAAGAAATTCTTAAAATATCCGGTTTGCAAATAAACCGTTTTTATACTATTTTTGGTCTGTTAATAGACCGTTTTTATGAAACACCTTGTTGAACTATCTGAAAGGCTCATTGAATCCGTATCGCTAAGCATCATCCGCGATCAGATCAAATGGCTGACTAAACCCGACAGGCTGATTGGCATTAAGGGTGCCAGGGGCGCCGGAAAATCAACTTTATTACTTCAGTTTGCCCGGCTGCACACCAACAGCAGAAAACGACTCTATGTTTCGCTGGATGATATCCTGTTTTCGGATAAAAAAATC
>CAZUBW010000179.1:0-3205 GCA_964618645.1 uncultured Bacteroidales bacterium
CTTAGCAAGGAAATATTTTACTGATTGCCTATCAGGATATTACCAATATAAAATAGATTCGTATCTTTGTATAAATTGGATTGGTATGCCAACAATATCGATGTTTTTCGGAATTATAATTCGAATGTATTTCGCTCCTGGAGAACATAATCCTCCACATATCCACGGGTATTACCAGGATAGTACAATTGTAATTGGCATTCATGATTGTGAGATTTTGGAAGGACATATTCCGGCAAGGCAATTAAGGTTAATACAGGCATGGATTGAGATACATCGTGAAGAACTATTGGCTGACTGGGAATTATGTCAGAATGGTGAAAAACCATTCCAGATTGACCCTTTAAAATAGTATACTATGTATTTAGCAATAAAAAACGTCAGGCCTCAAGATAATTATCTGCTTCATTTAACCTTTGAAAATGGAGAAGAACGTCAGTTTGATATGAAGCCCTATCTCGAAACAGGTATATTTAAGGAACTTAAGGATCCAAGTCTATTCAGAACTGTTAAGATAAGTTTCGATTCAATTGAATGGGCCAATGAAGCGGATTTTGATCCGGAAATTTTATATTATAAAAGTCATCCGATAAAATAAATCCCCCGCTAGTAGTAGATTTCAATCGAAGCGGCCCAGCGGAAGTCTCGCATAAAACTGAGGGGCAAGGGTGTGGGTGTTGATTTTAACACAAAGAACACGAAGATAAAACTTCACCAGGCACACGAAGTTAAGAACACGAAGAGAGGCTGTGTAAAACGTCGCTCCCCCGTCATTGCGAAGGAGGGACGACTGAAGCAATCTATCTGTATTTTAACAGATTGCTTCACTTCGTTCGCAATGACGGCTTCGATTATCGGACTTTTTACACAGCCTCCGGAACCGGCTTTATTGTGTTTTTTACGTACTGTAATTTGCGAAACTTTGGCGTTTGTGGTGTTGAAAAACATGCTATGCCTAATAACTTTATATTGGCACGACTGTGGCAGATAGGCTTCACAAATGCACGCCAGCGCTATTTTTTACTCGTCTTGTCCCTTGTCTCTCGTCCCTTGTCACTATTTTCTCATCCTGCCCAATTCTCCCTGTCGAGGCTCCGGTAATTGATGGCTTCGGCCAGGTGGTGGGGTTCGATGTTACGGCTTTCCTCCATGTCGGCAATGGTGCGCGACACTTTTAGAATGCGGTCGTATGCCCTGGCAGAAAGTCCCAGTTTTTCCATGGCGGTTTTGAGCAATTGGGTTCCTTCGGCGCTGATGCCACAGTGTTCGCGCATGAGAGCCGGCGTAAGCTGGGCATTGCAATGGATGCCATCGTGATGGCTGTATCTTTCGAGTTGAATTTTACGGGTTTTTATCACCCGGTAGCGAATGTTTTCGCTGGGCTCGGAAGGTCGCAGTTCGGAAAGTTTGTCAAATGGCACCGGCACCACTTCAATGTGAATGTCAATACGGTCAAGGAGCGGCCCCGACAAACGGTTCAGGTATTTCTGCACGGCGCCGGGTGAACATACGCAATCTTTCTCGGGGTGGTTGTAATAGCCGCACGGGCAGGGATTCATTGAGGCTACCAGCATAAACGACGCCGGGTATTCAATGGAAAACTTGGAACGCGAAATGGTGATACGCCGGTCTTCGAGCGGCTGGCGCATTACCTCAAGTACAGTGCGCTTAAATTCGGGCAGTTCGTCGAGAAACAACACCCCGTTGTGTGCCAGGGAAATTTCGCCCGGTTGCGGGAAAGAGCCACCACCCACGAGGGCCACGTCTGAAATGGTATGGTGCGGGTTGCGGAAGGGCCTGCAAGTCATCAGCGAAGCATCTCTGCCCATTTTTCCAGCTACCGAGTGTATTTTGGTGGTTTCAAGGGCTTCGTTAAGCGACAGCGGCGGGAGTATGGTGGGAATTCTTTTGGCCAGCATGGTTTTTCCGGCACCGGGCGGGCCGATCATCAGCATATTATGACCGCCTGAAGCGGCAATTTCCATGGCTCTTTTCACATTTTCCTGGCCTTTTACATCCAGAAAATCCTCGTCGTAATCGTTGATGTTGTTGATAAACTCGTTGCGGGTATCTACCACGGTGGGTTCAATAACCTTTTGGCCGGTGAGAAAATCCACAGCATCTTTAAAATGTTCCACGCCAATTACATCGAGGTTGTTTACCACGGCTGCCTCACGGGCATTGCAGGCCGGGAGAATAAAACCCTTGTACCCCTGTTTGCGGGCTTCAATGGCAATGGGCAAAGCGCCCCTGATGGGACGTATTCCGCCGTCGAGCGATAGCTCGCCCATTACCAGGTACTGGTCGAGTTCGGGACATGTTATCTGGTCGCTGGCCGCCAGTATGCCAATGGCAAGGGGTAAATCGTATGCCGACCCTTCTTTTTTAATGTCGGCGGGCGCCATATTGACAATAACCCTGCGGCCCGGCATTCTGAACTCGTTTGATTTAAAAGTGGATTCAATTCTGAACTGGCTTTCCTTTACCGCGTTGTCGGGCAGACCCACCATGTAAAAGCTGGCCCCCTGAATGATGTTCACTTCAATGGTTATGATGGCCGCGTTTACACCATGAACCGCGCCACCAAAGGTTTTTATCAGCATAACATATTGTATTAATTACCTTTATCATTTTTTCCGCGTCTGAACCTTTCCATTCTATCCTTACGTTCCTCAGCTTTTCTCAGCCAGGCACAACCTCTTTGGTTAACATTGAATTTTTCACCACAACCCAGGTTCAGGTTTATTCCAGCCCTTAAATTTATGTTTTTTGTACCCAAAGGCCAAATGAGTCCGGGTAAATTATCACTCACCACGTATAATTGCAATGGATTTTTGCCGTAAATCAATCCCAATCCCAGGTTCAGGAAGCTACGGTTCATATATGACCAGCTTACGGTGGCTTCCCACGACTTCAGCGGGCGTGTTAATACCGATACGGTAAACCCCGTTTGCAGTTTCCGGGACAGTAGCCTGTTGTATAACAGAAAATTCAGATCGTACCGGTTGTTTAGTTTATAAGCCGCTCCCAGGTATAGCCGTGGATCGAGGAAATTCAGGTACGGGTCGGTTGTGAGTTCCTCGTTCATGTTGCGGTTCAGTTCGTTGAACGTACCCTGGAGGTAATTGGTGTTGAGTGGATTGCTGCCAAGAGGGCCGGTGTAGGTGTAATCACCTTCGACATGGTAATTACCCAGTTTACTGCG
>CAZUBW010000180.1:0-3012 GCA_964618645.1 uncultured Bacteroidales bacterium
ATCCAGCATCCAGCATCCAGCATCCAGTATCCAGCATCCAGTATCCAGCATCCAGTATCCAGTATCCAGTATCCAGCACCCACCACCCAGCATCCAGCATCGATTTTGCAAAAAATGTCTTTCCATTCCGATTTTTTTTGTATATTATGGTAATGGTTCCATTATTGCATAAGTTCACGTATAACATTGTCTGACAGCCCGTTATTTATGAAGAAGTCAAAAAATTCAACCGCGGCAACATCCTTGAACAAGTTATTGCGCAGCGATTTCCTGAAACAGGTAGCAGGTTTTATCAGAAATTCACCCATTGGAGCCCATTATTACGAACTGATTGACGGCCAGCTTATTTTCAGGGGCGCCAACACCTCTGCCGAAAGCATCCTCAACATAAAACATGCTGATTTGTTGGGTCTGCCCATCGAAGAAGCATTCCCGGGACTGGTGGAGACAATGATCCCCGGCATTTACAAACAAATTGCACAAACCGGCAATACCTGGGCATCCGACGAAATCCCATACAAAGACCACAAAATTGAGAGTAATTTCAGGGTGAATGCCTTTCAGACCTCTCCCGGCTGCATGCTTGCCATGTTCACCGATATTTCGGGGTTAAGGCGTATTGAGTCCGCACTCATGCAAAAAAATGAAGCATTACTGGCCACCGAAGAAGAACTCCGCAAAAAAAACGAGGAACTTGAAGAACTCAACGAGAAACTCAGGCAACAAAACACTGAACTCAAAAGGACCTATAACCTGCTCCAGGAAAGTGAGGAACGCTTCAGGCAATTTGCTGAAAACATCGACGATGTATTCTGGATAACAGAGAGCGACAAAGTCTTGTACCTTAATTCTGCCATCGAACGAAAATACGGACACAACCGTGATCAGTTTTTGAATGATCTTTATGCCGTGCGTAAAATTATTCATCCCGGGGACCTTCACCTGCTCGATCAATTGTTGCAATATAAACATACCGGATCGTTCAATTCCATTGACCGCCAGTTAAGGATATACGACAGTTCAGGAAAAACCCGGTGGGTATGGGTAAGATTGTTTGCCATTGCAAACCAACAACAGCAAATTTACCGGGTTGCCGGTATTGCCAGTGACTTTACTCAGCAAAAGGAATTTGAAAACGACTTGCGCAATGCCAAAGAAAAGGCGTTGGAGAGTGACCAGTTGAAATCGGCCTTTCTGGCCAATCTTTCGCACGAGATCAGAACACCGATGAACGGTATTATAGGCTTTTCGGGGTTACTGATTAAACAGGTCCCTGATAACGATGTATGCAACCACTATGTTGAAATCATCAATAAATGCAACGAACAACTCCTGCATATTATTGATGATCTGGTAGATATTTCAAAAATTGAAGCAAACCAGTTACAACTTGTCGATCAGGACTGCAGTATCGCGAGACTCATAAGCGACCTGCTTATTACTTTCAGCAGAGAACTTGAAAATACAGAAAAAAGCAGTGTCCGCCTCTTCTCTTATTACGAGCCCGAAGCTGAAGACGATTTGATCATTACCGATGAGTACCGGCTACGGCAGGTGCTGAAGAACCTGCTGAACAATGCCGTGAAATTCACGCATAAAGGACATATTCGATTTGGCGCCATAAAGGAAAGTCCCGACGAACTGAAGTTTTTTGTTGAGGACACCGGTATTGGCATTACGGAAGAACTGAAAGAGCATATTTTTAAACCTTTTATACAAGCCGACAATTCAAATACACGAATGTACGGAGGTACCGGACTCGGCCTTCCCATTTCAAAAGGGCTTGTGAAGCTTCTCGGTGGCAAAATCTGGGTTGAAAGCAAACCAGGATCAGGATCCACCTTCTTTTTTACCATACCTTTCCGACGGTCAGATCATTCCAAAGAAAAAAATGGTCTGGAATATGAAAAAGAATTTCAACACTGGAAAGGCAAGACGATACTGGTGGTTGAGGACGACGACCTGAACTTTGCCCTGTTGTTTGAAGTGTTAAGCAATTATGGCCTGAAGATACAAAGGGCAGCAGATGGTGTGGAGGCTTTACGGCTTACCGCAGAACTAAAGCCCGACCTGATTATTATGGATATCCGACTCCCCCTGATTAACGGACTTGATGTCACCCGGAACATAAGATCATCCGGGAACAAAGTACCTGTTATTGCCCAAACAGCGTATGCCATGTCAGAAGACCGAAAAGTCTGCCTTAACGCCGGGTGTGACGATTATATTTCAAAACCCATTCACAAGGAACTCCTGTTGGCAAAAATGGCCAAACTCCTTCGCAAATCAACCCAACCCAAACCTCATCGCCGGATATAGTGCGTAATGCGTCGCAACGGTTACATATTTCCGGTAGATAATTGCTATATTTGCGGCTTACTTCCATTTTATAACAATGACAAACGAAATCCGCCGTATTTTCGAAGCCGAGGCTCAGGCTATTTTGAATATACCGGTAGACGATAACTACCGGCATGCCAACGACCTTATTTACCAGGCCGTTCATTTGAACAAAGGGAAAGTGGTAGCCAGCGGAATGGGTAAAGCAGGCCAGATCGCTCTGAATATTGCCACTACTTTTTCTGCCACCGGAACACCTGCCATTTTTCTGCATCCTTCAGATGCACAGCATGGCGACCTGGGCGTGATTCAGCCCGGCGATATTTTACTGCTTGTTTCCAATTCGGGAAAAACCATGGAAATCCTGGAGTTATATGAGCTGGCCAAAAGGCTGGGATACAATATGAAAACCATTGTCATCACCGGCAATCACGACAGCGAACTGGGCCATCTTGCCGATGTAACCCTCTCCACGGGCCATCCAAAAGAAGTTTGTCCTTTAGGGCTTACTCCCACCACATCCACTACGGTTATGACCGTTATTGGCGATGCACTGGTAGTGACCATGATGAACCGTATAGGTTTTACTGCCGGGGATTATGCCAAACGACACCATGGCGGATACCTGGGTGTAAAATCGCGCCATGCCGCTAAACTTGATCAATAAAAAAA
>CAZUBW010000181.1:0-2932 GCA_964618645.1 uncultured Bacteroidales bacterium
CGCCTTTGGAACGGGCAATGACAGCCACCGAAGCTTTTTTAACAGGGTATTCGGGCTGCTGCATTTGTGCCTGCAATACAACACACCATGTTAACATAAACAATATGAATACACTATAATTGATTGATCTGCTCATAATACCTTTATGTTAAGGGTAGCTTCATTTGTTTTTTCGTGCGTGCCTGGCAAGTGATAAATAACCCGCACCGGATAAGAAGTATCAAACAGGATGGAAGGGCACGGACTTTCAAGGATATTGGCAATCCTGGGTGTATATTCTGCAGCGCGGAATGCACCGGTTACAATATCCTGCCAATCGTAAACGGCCGTTATATTCAGCTTATATACCAGTCTGCCATTGAAGTTCAATGCCGGGCTTACACCACTGGCAAAATCGTCCCCAGTAAGGCGGGGTAAGGTGACACCGGACTGCGTAAATTTTACCGCTTTCAGGGGTACCACACCCAACTCCCCGGTATTTCTCCAGTTAATCAAAATGTTCCCGTTCACCGGGTATCCCTCATAGATAATGGGGTATGCCTTATCGCGCAACCATGCACAGTTTTCATCGGCCAGGAATTCAACCAGTGGTTTATTGCCGTCACTGCCATTCAGTTCAAGGTCATCGAAAAATTCATTGCCGTTTATACGGGTTCCCACCTCGTAAAGGCCTTGCGCAACGGGGTAGGTATAACCCCGGGCAACACTGAATGCACTCACTTTTTCAATGAACGTGTTGTACATACTGGTCCGGAAATAACTCTCGTAAATGACGCTTTCTCCCGGAATATTCAATTCACCAACCGCTTTGTTCTCGGTTTTCTCCATGTCGCCGGCTTCGTTTTCCGACAGGGTGGTAACGGTTTGAATATTCTGATCAATGGTTCCGGCTGCTTTTGCAGGAATATTGACAATCTCCATTTTATACATCAAATTGGTGGTCAGATCAGCCGGGAAGGGATGACTTAATTTTTTATCCGCCGGTACATACGAAAAGTTCATGTACATCGGTGATCCCCCAGCTGTGGGCGTAAACCGCACATATTGTTTCCAGTCATCGTCGGGTGTGAACAAATACTCCTGTCCCTGTTTGAGTTGTATGTATCCGGTGGCGTATTCATTTTTGTAGAAATTGGCCATCTGTCTTTCGGGGTAGCTGTACGATACATTGTTTGCAGGAATGTAATTGGGCGCTTCTCCGGTACCGAATGAAGAAAATTTGGTTTGGGCAATTACCTCGTTGCGGTGATTGCGGACTGCCTGCCATGCCCCGTTTACCAGTTCTTCGAAATGAACAACAGCTTCCAGGTCAACGTTTGTTTTGCCCGGCAATATATCTCTGGGGTTGAATACCAGCACATCACCGTCTTCATTCCACGCATAGCTGCCGGGTAATTCGGTGCCGTTTGCCGAAACCTTAAAACGATCCAGGATAACTTTGAACGATTGGTTGCCCAAGTCGTCGCTTATGGTAAAAGGTTTATTGACCTGGTAATTGAACACAACCTGCGGTGCGTTAAATACATCAATTTCTTTACGGCCATCTGCGGGTGTTATGTCGGCAATAATTTCGAGGCTTTCCACTGCATGGGTGGTATCGGGAACCACCTCGACAAATTCGCAAAGCTTACCTAACTTGAATTCAAATTTACATTTTCCTTTAATCTTTCCACCCAGCAATTTGTAGTATCCGCCAACTTGTCCCCGCATCCAGAATGGATTGGGGAGTTTGGCCTCGAGCAGGGTGGCTATACCAATTTTAATAATACTGGCTTTTATTTTTTTCGTAAATATCTTGATCTTGATACCAATATCGCCTTCAACAAATGCATATACCTGTCCCTCGGCGTACCAACCGTTAATTCCGGGGCGTTCTCCATTATAGGCGCAAACGTAATCGCTCCGGTCGGCCAGTATGACATCAAAACCGAGGCCCATATCAAATCGTGCATAAAAAATAAGCAATTGTAATTCACCTGTGCTGATGGCAAAGCTGGTCCCAAAGCAGAAGCCTTTCAGGCTCAATTCTCCTGCGGGACGCGATGCCACTTTGGTTCCAAGTATTTCAAGCACTTTATCGGGCGGTGGTGGCATTTCGTCGATTTTGGTACCCATCATGAAGTAACTGCCATTGACGATACTGATGCCCAAAACGCTTATTTTAATCCCTACGCGCGTGGCGGGTCTGCCGATATGAATGTACCAATCGTGGGGATCAACATGTATCACTGCTTCCCCTGCAAGGTACCCGGGATTGATGCCCTGAATGATACCCCCCGCAACATTGACATAAACTTTCAGGTTACTGTGAAACACCTTGTTATCAACATCATAACCAATAAAGACCGTACCGTAAACCGGAGACTCCTGGGTTTCGGCAAGTACATCGAGTTCAGACATGAAATACCCTGCACCGTAGAACATCACGTTTTTAATACCACCATTGTTGTTAAAACTCATTTCGAAAGTTACTTTGGCATTAAAGGGGCGTGGATTACCGGAGGTTCCAAGCGCCACGGTAGCTTTAAATCCGAACAGGGTATTGTAATCGGGTTCATAAGCAATGGGAGGTTTTGCTCCTGCTGCATTCTGAGTTGCCGCCAACGGGTTACCTATGTTGGATATTTGCTTCATCCTGGAATAAGCGCCGCCACCAAAACCATAGAAAGCCACTGCTCCGGCGGTTATGGGCGATTTGCTCAGATCGGCCAGGGCATCTACATAGAAATATTTGAAATCATCCACCTCGCCAAACATAGCAGAGGCCGATAGTCCGATGAATAAAAACTTAGCAGTAACCTTGGCTGCAAAACCATTACCATATTTAACATCATTGTTGAAAATGGCGAAGTAACCTTCAAGTGAGATGGCATTGTCATCCACTTTCAGATGAATCTGGTGAATTTCGGCTGTGCGGTATTTATAGCGGGTT
>CAZUBW010000182.1:0-2926 GCA_964618645.1 uncultured Bacteroidales bacterium
TGTCCGGCTGTCGGGAAAGGAAGTAAGTATGTTCATTTTGGTTGATGGTTGCTGGTTGCTGGGTACTGGGTGCTGGGTGCTGGGTTGCTGGGTGCTGGGTGCTGGGTGCTGGGTTGCTGGGTGCTAGGTGCTGGGTGCTGGGTACTAGGTACTGGGTGCTGGGTGCTGGGTACTAGGTACTGGGTGCTGGATGTGCGTGTTTTTGGAATTGGGATTTGTGATTTGACTGCCGCGGCCGCTGCCACTTGTCCCTTGTCCCTTGTCCCTTGTTCCTGCCTCCGTCACACTCCCTTTCTGCTTCTGCTAAGCTGTTCTTCTCGGCTCCAGTTGGTGGTGGCAACATGACCATTTAGCGGAACAATACGTTCGTGAATGGCATCGAGTATCCAAGCGGGCTGGGGAAAGAAATCCTCCTCCATTTCATACGCCGGGGTGATCCAGTTGCGCGACCCAACCACCACCGGCGGTGCATCGAGCTCGTCAAAAGCAAGTTCAGCTATGTTGGAGGCCATATCGCGCAGGTACGAACCGCGCGAACAGGCATCACTGGTCAATACAATCCGGCCGGTTTTGCCAACCGATTGCAGCACCAGGTCGTAATTGAACGGAACCAGGCTTCGTGCATCAATTACTTCGGCCGACAAACCATATTGTTCCTGCAGCATATCGGCGGCTTTTAGGGCAGTGTAAAGCGTGGAGCCAATGGTCAGTATGGTGATGTCGTTCCCGGGCCTTTTGATATCGGGTTCCCCGAGTGGTATTTCATAGTAGCTTTCGGGTACGCCTTCGGGGTGGAATTGTTCGCCAACGTCGTATATGCGCTGGCTCTCGAAATATACCACCGGATCGGTACCCTGCAGGGCGCTGTTCATCAAACCTTTGGCGTCATAGGGCGTAGCGGGGAAAACGGCTTTAATGCCCGGGATATGGGCAATAATCGACGACCAGTCCTGCGAGTGCTGTGCCCCGTATTTTGAACCGACAGATACCCTTATCACTACCGGCATTTTGATCAGGTTTCCGCTCATGGCCTGCCATTTGGGCAACTGGTTAAAAAGTTCGTCGCCGCTGCGACCGATGAAATCGCAATACATGATTTCCGCTATAACTCTTCCACCTGCCATGCCATAGCCAATGGCTGTGCCTACAATGGCGCCTTCGGAAATGGGACTGTTGAACAGCCTGTGATACGGAAGTGCCTCGGTAAGTCCGCGATAAACGGCAAAAGCGCCGCCCCAATCGCGGTTTTCCTCTCCATAAGCCACCAGTGTCGGATCTTTGTAAAACCGGTCAATAATGGCTTCAAATATGCCATCGCGCAGTTGGTACTGTTTAGCTTTGGACACAGGTTTGCCTTCCTTGTCGAGGTAATATCTTTCTTTATTACGGATGGCTTTAACCCTGGGGTTGTCTTCCAGCGGCAGCAAGGTTTCGGGTGTGCGGTTATCAAGGGCATCAACTGATTGATTCGAAAACATCATATCCCCGATGGCATTGGGGAAAGCGCCGAGGTTTAACCTTGGCGAAATGTTATCGTCAATAACCCTGGTCAGCGTTTCAGTGATGGTTTCTGCTGTAAGCTGACTGAGGGTTTCGAGCCAGTCGGGGGTGGCAATGCCATGGTGTGTGAGTTCACCGGCAAAGCTCACGATGGAGTCGGCCTGTTGCCAGGCTTCAACTTCTTCCTTGCTGCGGTACGATGAGGCATCGGAAGGAGAGTGTCCGCTGAACCGGTAGGTCAGCGTGTCGAGCAATACCGGACCTTTTTTATCGAGCAGTGTTTTCTTTTTTCGTCTGAAAGCATCAATCACCGCCAACGGGTTGTAGCCATCCACGCGCTCGGCATGCATCATGTCGGCATTGACACCAGCGCCCAGTCGCGCTGCTATGCCATAACCCATGGTTTCGCCGCAGGTTTGCCCACCCATGCCATACTGGTTGTTCATAATGTTGAAGATGATGGGCAGGCCGCCTTTGTATGGTTCTTCCCAAAGCTGGGTGTACTGGTCCATGGTGGCAAATGAAATGCCTTCCCAAACCGGACCGCAGGCCATTGAGGCATCACCGATATTGCAAACCACAATACCGGGCTTGTTGTTTACTTTTTTATACAGGGCGGCGCCAACGGATATGTCACCTGAGCCACCCACAATGGCATTGTTGGGGTAAACGCCAAACGGTGTGAAAAAGGCATGCATGGAGCCACCAAGCCCTTTATTGAAGCCGTTTTCGCGGGCAAAAATTTCCGCCAGTGTTCCGTAGAGCAGGAACTTAATGCCAAGCTCCTTAACGGTGCCGTTGTGCGATTGTTCAACTACCGCAAGCACTTTCCCGTCGAAATACGATTTCATGATCTGCATCAGGGCATCGTCCTTTAGCTGGTGGATGGCCGACAGGCCTTTGGCGAGAATTTCGCCGTGACTGCGGTGCGAGCCGAAAATGAGATCATCGGGGGTAAGGTTATAGGCCATACCCACGGCAGCGGCTTCCTGGCCTATGGATAGGTGGGCCGGTCCCGGATGGTTATAGGCAATGCCCCTGTATTCGTTTTTTACCTTTATATCGTTGATCATGGTCTCGAACTCGCGGATGATGACCATGTCGCGGTAAATACGTTTCAGGTCGTCATCGGTGAACTGCCTGCGTTCCTCGGCAAGCGATTTTTGATAACGGTTAACGGGTATGGTTCCAAAGCTAAGCGTACCCGGTTTACGGATGTCTTTTGGATTGATAAACTGACTCTTTGGCATGATATGATGGTTACTGGTTACTGGTTACTGGGTTCTTCGAAATTCGGTGTTCGGTGTTCGGTGTTCGGTGTTTTTATTGTTTGATAAGGTTTGATAAGGTTTGATAAGGTTTGATAAGGTTTGATAAAGTTTGATAGAGTTTGATAGAGTTTGATAAAGTTTGATATTGTTTGATA
>CAZUBW010000183.1:0-2903 GCA_964618645.1 uncultured Bacteroidales bacterium
GAAATCAGCCGTATCATTGCCGCCGGTATTGCCAGGGCTCAGGACGCCAGGCTCGAACTCGCCCGTGTGCTTGCACAGCACGGCCGAAACGAAGAGATCCCCTATCCCGATATCAGCACCAAAGCCAAGGCCCAGCAGTTTATTGGTCTCGATATGGCACAACTCAGCAAGGAAAAGGAAGAATTCCTGCGCACTGTCATTCCGGAATGGACCGAAGCAGCAGAAAAACGCCACGCCGGCTGGGATGCAAAACCCTAATAGACATTTTTTTCACATTTTATTGATCATGAATATTCGCACGTTACTAATCTCAACACTGATGGCCTTCAGCATTCCGCTGACCGCCCAGCAATTGCCTGTAGGGTACATTTTGCAATACCGGCAGAACTTCAATAACCAGAAATCGCTTGCCGATTTCCGTTTTACGCCACCCGGGGCATGGACATCGGTAAACAACAAAGGTAATTACGTATTGCAATGCGGACCGGCAGCCAATGGCACTGCCTTGCCCGGCTTCGCCGCTGTGCTGTCCAACAAGGTGTTCGGCGATTTCATCCTTGAGGCAGGCTTCAGGCTCGAACCCGACAGTTCCGGGAAACGCGATGTATGCTTGATGTTGGGCATGAAAGATACCACGCGCTATTATTGTGTTATACTGACCAACGGCACTGGCAACAACCTGCACGGCGCCTACCTGGTAAAAGACAGCCTGATTTCACAACTTGACGGCCTGGTGGTGAAGCCTTTGGATTTACCCGTAAACAAATGGCACAACATACGGCTGGAACGTAACATTGTGAAGCGCACCATAGTTGTGTTTGTTAACGATATGAAACAGCCTGTTATGCGAATCAAGGACTACGAACTGGTAATGGGTATGATTGGATTCGGCTCTTTTTCCGGTGGGGTGCAGTTCGATAACCTTTCCATCTGGGCACCGACCATGATTGTGGAATAAAAACTTTTTCGCCATCCATTAATATGCAATAGTTTGCATATATTCGTAACCTGTTAAACTACCAACATAAGGCATGCGTGTGAAACCGGTTTTGTTGACGGCATTGTTATTATTGCTGACCCCTGTCATGTACCCGGGTTCGCGGATGAACGACCTGCCGGATGAACCGGCTGAAAACAACCCTGAACACAACCTGTTGGAGCTATATGCCCTGCTGAACGATACCTCACTGGACAGGAATGCCTTTCACCTGGCTATGCTGGGGCACAAAACACTGACATTAAAAGGCCTTGCGCCAAAGGACAGCCTGCTGACCATAATCGACTTCAGCAAACCTTCGTCCGACGAGCGGTTTTATGTTATTAACCTGCGAACGCAAAAGATGCTTGTTAAAACCCTGGTGGCACATGGCAGGAATTCAGGCGAACTGTTTGCAGACCGTTTTTCCAACAGGCCGCAGTCGCATCAGAGCGCACTGGGTTTTTATGTTACCGGGCAAACTTACCGGGGCAGCCAGGGTTACTCCATGTTGCTTAACGGTGTGGATACCGGTTTTAACGAAAATGCCAGGAAAAGGTCGATTGTGATTCACGGGGCAGATTATGCCACGCACCGTTATGTTAAACAATATGGCCGGTTGGGCCGAAGCTTTGGCTGTCCGGCGCTCCCGCCCGATGACAATACCGCTGTAATTAACCTCATCAGGGATGGCTCTGTAGTTTTCGGATATTTCCCCAGTCCGGATTACCTGGGCGGATCGTGCATCCTGAAGGGATTTGTTAATGACTCCCTGCTGGCAGCCCTTCGTTAAATACCCATAAAACCGGCCAGTTCCTCCATTTCTTTCCTGTCTTTGCCGTAAATATCCTTAAAGAAATACACCCTGCCGGCATCATCGGCTTCGCAGGTAAGATACATGATTTGTATAGGCAATGCGGAAGCGACTTTGAATTCCCTGGGTTTGCCGGCTGCAATAACGCGACTGACATTGGTGGTATCGCTATTGTATTCGTGCAATATATAGCTGGCCAGTCGTTCGGGGTTTTCGACCCGTACGCATCCGTGCGAGAATGCCCGGATGTCCTTTGCAAACAAGGCCTTACCCGGTGTATCGTGCAGGTATACGGCATAGGGATTCGAAAAAATGAATTTCATCTGCCCCAACGAGTTGTCGGCGCCCCTGTCCTGCCTGAAAGTATAATTAAATTCACTGGCAGGAATATCGGCCAGGTTAAGGTTTTCGAAATCCACCGACTTAAATTCACTGTCGAGTACCTTAAAACCGTTTCGTTTCAGATAAGCCGAATCAGCCTTTATCTTTGGCAACATTTCGTTGATGGCAATTTTTTTGGGAACATACCATACAGGGTTGGCAATGATTCTGTCCATGGTGCCCGAGATAAGAGGCGTAGGCGTTTTAGGATGGCCCACAATAACCTTGAACGAATCTTTTACCTGGTTGTTTTTAAGCACCTTGAGGTTAAATCCCGGGATATTTACCACAATAAGCGATGAATCGGCCATATGATATTTTCTGAGCCTGTTGAGGTTCAGTGCCAGCATCCTGTATTTAAACAGCGTGCTTTGCCGTAGCGCCTCAACTGTGTTTTTGCCGGGCTTTCCATCGGATGAAAGTCCGTGATAATGCTGAAAGGACTTCAATGCTTCAGTCAGCTCGTCATCGGTGTAGCTTTCACTGAGATAGCCAAGGTGGTTCAAGGCCACAGCCACTTCACGCCTGAGTTTTACCGTATCGCTGGTCGGGTAAGCTATGTCTTTCCATTCGTCGGTAAGGACGTTTGAGCGTACAAAAATTTCGCTTGCCTTCCGGAGCCGGGTGTATTCGATAAAACGGGGTTCAACGGTAAGCATGTTTTCTACCACCTGGCCTTCGGCCACACCGTGCAGCAATACCTCTGTCAGTCGCGGCACCCAATCCGAGGCA
>CAZUBW010000184.1:0-2664 GCA_964618645.1 uncultured Bacteroidales bacterium
TTCACATTATGAAGCAGGTATGCATTTTGCTTGCATTGGCATGCTTTTCAGGCATAGCCCATGCGCAGTTTTCCCTGACGGGAAAGGTAACCGGCGCCGGTAACGAAACATTAACCGGTGCTTATGTTATGATCGAAAACTCCTATTATCAAACCGTGACCGGGCCATCGGGACAGTTTGCATTCAACGGCATGAAGCCTGGCAGGTATGTTCTGACAGTCAGTTATATAGGTTATGAGCCACAGACCCGTACCCTTGAACTGAATACCCACACCACCCTCGACATTCAACTCAAAGAATCGGCCGTGGTAAGTGATGCTGTTGTTATTTCCGCAGTTCGCGCCTCTCAGAACACCCCCACCACCTTTACCACCATCAGCAAGGCCGAGATCAACCGGAAAAACATGGTGCAGGACCTCCCCTACCTGCTGAGTGCCGAACCCTCGGTGGTAACCACTTCAGATGCAGGAGCCGGGGTGGGATATACAGGGCTCAGGATCAGGGGAAGCGACATCACCCGCATCAATGTTACCATTAACGGCATTCCCCTGAACGATCCCGAATCGCATGGCGTTTACTGGGTTGACATACCCGACTTTGCCAGTTCGGTTAACAGTCTTCAGCTTCAACGCGGGGTAGGTTCATCCACCAATGGTGCCGGTGCTTTTGGTGCATCCATGAATATCGAAACAAGTACTTTTCAACCCGATGCTTTTGGCGAGATAAGCCTTGGAGCAGGATCCTTCAATACCTGGAGAACCTCGTTCAAAGCCGGAACCGGTCTGATCAACAACCACTGGTACTTTGAAGGCCGCGGATCGGCATTGGGTTCCGACGGTTATATCGACCGTGCCGCATCGGAACTTAGTTCATTTTTCTTTCAGGGCGGCTATTATGACGATAAGACCCTGGTAAAAGCACTGGTATTTGGCGGAAAAGAAAAAACATACCAGGCCTGGTATGGTGTGGATGCCTATACCATGGGCGTTGACCGCACTTTTAACTGGGCAGGCGCCATCTTTGATGAACAGGGAAACATCAGTTATTACGACAACCAGACAGATAATTACAATCAAAATCATTACCAGTTACATGTTTCACGAAGACTGTCGGGCTTGCTTCACCTGAATATTTCGGGCCACTATACACGGGGCAGCGGCTATTACGAAGAATACCAGCAAAACGAATATTTCTCCGATTACGGATTAGGGAACCTTTACTTTGGAAGAGACAGCGTTCTGAATGGCGGCGCTTACCAATATTTCTATCACGATACCATATGCACCACCGATCTGATACGCAGGCGCTGGCTCGACAACCATTACTATGGTGTAACCTGGTCGCTTCGCCTCAAAAACAAAAATACCGAAGTGATGGTTGGCGGGGCCATCAACAAATTCGATAAAGCCAGGCATTACGGTGAGATTATCTGGTCGGCCTATGCTGACCACTTTCCTGTAAACCACGAGTATTACAACAACACTTCGTTCAAGACCGATGTGAACATATTTACCAAAGCCGCCTGGTCGCCTGTAGAAAAACTAACCCTTTACGGCGATTTGCAATACCGCACCATTACCTACAAGGCAAACGGCATTGAAAGCCACCTCAACCCTGTGGCTATCGACGAAAAGTTTCATTTCCTGAACCCAAAGGCCGGATTGAGTTTCGAAACACCAGCCGGCACACTTTACGCATCTTATGGCATTGCCCACCGCGAACCCATAAGAGATGATTACATTGATGCCCTCGAAGGGGAAAAACCCAAACCCGAAACACTTGGTAACCTCGAAACAGGCATCAGAAAATCGGGTCGCGGATTTCAATACGCTGCCAACTTTTTTCTGATGCATTACCAGCATCAGCTTGTACTCACAGGCGCCATTAATGACGACGGCCAGTTTGTGCGCCGCAATGCCGGTAGCAGCTACCGTGCCGGGGTTGAATTTTCAGCCGGTATCAGTCCTGCGAAATTTGTTGAAATCACCGGCAACTTCAGCTACAGTCAAAACCGAACCGATTACAAACAGTTAAACAGTGCCAATGAACTCGTCACCTATAAAAACACCGTGATTTCTTTTTCACCCGATATTGTTGCCGGAGCGCAGGCCCGGTTTTTCCCTGTAAAAAACCTTGAGGCTGCCTGGATGGTTAAATTTGTAGGTAAACAATACCTCGATAATACCCAGCAGGACGTTCTGGCCCTTGATCCTTATCTCATAAACGACCTTCGGTTAGCCTACCTGCTAAAAACAGGAAAAGTACACGCCATTGAACTTACCTTTATGGTAAATAACCTGTTTGACGAAATGTATGAATCAAACGGCTATGTTTATGATAATGAACCTTATTACTATCCGCAGGCCGGGGTAAACCTGATGGGAGGTATAAATGTTAAATTCTGAGCTGAGCGTAACCCGTAACCGCAACAAATGTTAAAATAGTTTTAGTATAACGCTTATTGCCTGATTATTACGAAGGGACAAAATTTCAGGAAAAATTAACATTTTTTCACAAACATCCGTAACTAAAATGGCATGGTTTTCGTTATATAAATGTTGGGTTAATAATTAGTTTAATTAGGGTTAAACAGTAGTTTTTTTTCAGGGTTTTTTTTCAGGGTTTTTTTTCATAAATTTTAGGTTTAATGGTTAGGGTTAAAAA
>CAZUBW010000185.1:0-2647 GCA_964618645.1 uncultured Bacteroidales bacterium
GGCAGTGGCAGCGGCAGGGGTAAATACAGCACCCTTCAAGGGTTTTTAACCGCTTGAAGGGAATCTGTGACAACCGCAATTTTACCTGGTATATTTTTTCATTTTCAAACCCTATCAAACCTTATCAAACAACAAAACACCGAACAAGAAACACCGAACCTGCCTGGACCGGCAGGCAGGCGCCGAACTTCGAAGAACCAGCACCCAGCACCTAGTAACCAGCACCCAGCATCCAGCATCCAGCATCCAGCATCCAGCCAATGGCCAATGGCTAATGGCATTTTACAATGCAACCTTCTTCCCAAAAAGCTGTCCTTTTGGTAAACCCATATCTTATGAAAAACTTTTTACTAACCACTGCCTTTTGTATTTTATCGCTGACTTTTATCGGGGCACAGCAAATCACCCAAACCATACGCGGCACCGTTGTGGAATTGCACACCGAAACGCCTGTCATTGGCGCATCGGTGGTGATTGTAAACTCAAAACCGTTAACCGGAACCACCAGCAACGAGAAAGGTGAATTCCGGCTCGAGAAAGTACCCGTTGGCCGGCATACTCTGCAGATCAGTTTCATAGGCTATAAAACCGTTACGTTGCCGGCACTCGACCTGATTTCGGGGAAAGAAATGGTCCTGAAGATATCCCTCGAGGAAAATGTAACCGATGCCGGCGAGGTGATCATCAAAGCCAACGGCCGTAAGGACAAACCATTGAACGACATGGCCGTGGTCAGCGCCCGCTCATTTTCGGTAGAACAAACCGAAAGATATGCCGGCAGCTGGGGCGACCCGGCGCGAATGACACAAAACTTTGCCGGCGTAATGGTGGGATCCGACCAGGTAAATGCCATCATCATCAGGGGAAATTCTCCGGCAGGCCTGCTGTGGAAACTCGAGGGTGTACCCATCCCCAACCCCAATCACTTTGGCGACATGGGATCCACCAGCGGACCCGTCAGCATGTTGAACAACAATGTATTGAGCAATTCCGACTTTTTCAGCGGAGCCTTTCCGGCCCAGTATGGTAACGCCTCATCGGGTGTTTTTGACCTCGGTCTCCGCACCGGCAATAACGAAAAACATGAATTTCTGGGCCAGGTAGGCTTTAACGGATTTGAACTGGGTGCTGAAGGCCCGTTCTCGAAAAAGTCGGATGCTTCTTACCTGGTCAATTACCGTTACTCCACCATGGGCGTAATGGATGCCCTGGGAGTGGATATTGGCGTAGGCGCTATTCCCTATTACCAGGATCTGGCGCTTAAGATTGACCTGCCCGGAACTGCAATCGGCAGGATTACACTCTTTGGCATGGGTGGGAAAAATAGCATCACCTTCGAAGATGAAAACGAATACAACCGAAGGTATGATACTGATTTCAGATCAAATGTAGGCACGCTGGGACTCTCCCACCTCATCCGGACAGGCGAAAATGCCCGTTTTAAAACCACCATTGCCGCCACCCACCACGGAAGCAGCACGCTCAGCGATTCCTACAAAAATGAGGTGCTCGATGACTCCTATGGTGACGATTTTAACGAAACCCGTATTTTCGTTTCCGAAGAATTCAGGAGTAAGCTAAGTGTAAAAGACAACATCATCCTGGGCGTAAATGCCGAAGCCATCAGCATGAGCTACCTCGACAGCGTGTACCTCGACGACCGGGGTTTTTATGTGCATCATTTCGACTTCGACGACAACCTGGTACTGATGCAGGCATACGGCCAGTGGCAGCACAAGTTTACCAACCGGCTGTCGGCGGTAACGGGACTGCATTTCCAGAAAATAAGCATCAACGACGAGCTGGCCGTTGAACCACGCCTGTCGCTTCAATGGCAACTGAACGATGCCCATGCCATAAGCCTCGGGTATGGTTTGCACAGCCAAATGCAGGCGCGCAATGTTTATTTCAGGGAAGTGCTTATTGATACCCTCAACCAGGTATATAGCAAGCCGAATAAAAACCTTGGCTTTTCAAAAAGTCATCATATTGTACTGGGATATAACCTGTTGCTGAATGAAAACCTGCGACTGAAAACCGAAGCCTACTACCAGTCGCTCTACGATCTGCCAGTGAAAAGCTATCCCTCGTCCATTTCCACCATCAATGCCGACGGGGGCTATTATGGCATGAACCTCGACAGCCTGGTTAACAAAGGCACGGGCCGGAACATAGGTATTGAAATCACTTTTGAGCGTTTTCTCTCGGGCAATTATTACTACCTGGCCACGCTGTCGGTTTTCGATTCGAAGTACAAAGCCAGCGACGGCAAATGGCGTAACACGGCCTACAATGGCAATTACGTGTTTAATGCCCTGGGAGGCTATGAGTTCAACCTTAAAAAGCAGAATTCCATTACCGTCGACCTCAAGTTCACCTGGGCAGGGGGCATGCGCACCATTCCCATCGACCTGCAGGCATCGCTTGAAGAAGGTTCAACCCAGTACGATTATGATCATGCCTTTGAGAAAGCGCATGCCGACTATTACCGGGCAGACCTGCGCATTGCATTTCGCATGAACCGCAGCAAGTACAGTCAGGAATGGGGCCTCGACATCACCAACCTCACCAACCACAAAAACCGGTTCTTCGATCTCTACAATCCTGACACCGGCGAAATTGAAGAAGCCTCACAAATGGGCATTGT
>CAZUBW010000186.1:0-2556 GCA_964618645.1 uncultured Bacteroidales bacterium
CCCTGGCCCCCGCTGCGCCTTCGCGTAGCCGCTACGGCAGAGCAAGGCCAGCGGGGGATATCGCTACGTTCAGCCTTAATTGCAGCAATACTGATGTTAATATGTGCAAATGAAAAAGTATCAACAACATGCTTCTTTAAGTTGAAGTTATGTAAAGTAGACTGCGCTCAGCAATCAGCATAAACAAAAAGTTCCGCTTTTGGCGGAACTTTTTGTTTACTGTAATAAAGCTGTATCAGAAGCTGAAATCCAGGCCAATGCCCAGAATAAGGGTGTCTTTAAAATAGGTTTCGGTTGGAGTTCCAGTGGTTACCAGTGTTTTTTCACCCTCCTGGTAAATCGAATAACTGGCTCCGATATTGGCCATGATCTTTTCGGTAATCTTGTAGCCAAAACCAAATCCCACAGTACTCGAAGGTAGTGCATAACTTAAATCCGACTGATAATCAGCAGTTACGCCCGGTTTTGCATACAGGTAACCGGCACTTACCAGGAAGTTCTCTGTAATACCGTATTCAAGACCAAGGCCAATTTCGAAATAATTGTTATCAATTACTTTATCGTTATCAACCGGATCATGGGGAGCGGTGGGATCATCCAGGGTTTTTCCATACTTTGCACCTTTGTCGAAATAGTAGTGGAAACCTACTGAAGTTGTAAACCTGGGCGTTACTTTGTATTCAACACCCACCGATGCCATGGCCGGCATATCGCTGTATACGGTTGAATCCTGCATGAACAGTCCGCCGCCTTTATTGTCATTAACAGTGGTTTCGAGTTCCAGCTTGGTTTTGAACTCATATTTCAATCCAATGTTCAGCTTATCGCTCGGTGAAATATTCAAACCCAGTATTGGGGCAAAGCCCATACCTGTTTCTTCTGCATCCACTTCCCTATCCGCAGTGGCTGCATCAAGCATTCCGGAAAAACCATAAATCATTGGCTGATAAATAGATGCACTACCCCCACTTGCTGCTGCAACTCCCCTAAGATAATCACCTGGTGTGTAGTTTCCTGCAGTAACTTCGTATAAATCTTCAGTATTTCCTTCAGGATTAGGTTCTACGCTGATTTGAAAATCTTTTATATGCCCTTCGTAGGTATTCTTTACCGTGACCAGTCTGGCGCCAACATAGGCACTGAAAATGTCGGTGATCTGGTAGGTTACCCCTAACTGGTAGCCAAAATAAATAGAAGTACCTTTGAAATAAATATCAGCATTATAACCCGTTATATTTCGGAACCCTGGATCAAATCCATAAGCAGCTGACATATCAGCATCAAAACCAGAAAGCAAGGGTTGTATGGCAGGTGCAACACCGGCAAGTTGTGATTCAAACGAAGGCAATCCTGTTTTGTATTCGGCACCACCGCCACCGCCAATGGGATTAAAGCCAAAGGAAACAGCTATTTTGCTTTTTTTCCATGTGCCGTAAATACCAGGAAATACAGGGGCCTTAACATCACCTTCGTATTTTTTAGGTGTCGGATTCAGGTACAAAAAGCTACTGGTAACGTCCTTGTTCTGAAAAATCGTCTGGTTGTTCAACGAAAAATGAAATCCATCTTCCATCCGGGTTAGTCCTGCCGGGTTAAAATAAACGGCATCAGGCCCAATGGCAGCATCTCTTACCAGTGTTCTAACCCAATAGGCACTTTGGTTGGAATTGGTCACTATTCCGCCGCCATATGCGACTGCAACAAAACTTACAAATGCAGTGATCAATAATAGTTGCTTTTTCATAGATTTTCTTATTTAGTTTATGCACGAAATATAGAGAATTCATGACGATATACCACGCCATTTTATTAACAGGCAAAGGGTATTTCATTGGTATTAGCGTTATAATATTGATATTAAACGTATTACAAAATGATACGCAAGTAAGTTATTCTCATATAAATACAAAAAAAACTGAATATTGTACATGAGCCGGTTAGTATATCGGGGCAAAGGCTATTTTTGTAAAAATCACTTTTATGATACACATTGACCACAGCATTATTCTTCCATTGATTGAGGAGGCACGTACATCGGTTCGCCGTAGAAAAAACTTTAATTTCCACCCCACAGCAGCTGATCCGATGCACCGGATGCTGCATGCCATGGAACCCGACACTTATGTGCAACCCCACAAACACGAAGATCCGGCAAAGCGTGAAGCCTTCCTGGTGTTGAAAGGTCGCGTTGTTGCCATTGTGTATAACCAGCATGGCGATATTACCGATTGGTCGGTGCTGGATCCGCAAACCGGAAATTACGGTATGGAAGTTGCGCCCGGAGAATGGCACAGCTTAATATGCCTCGAAAGCGGAACCGTGGTTTACGAAGTGAAAGATGGTCCCTGGGACCCTTCGGACGACAAGTTTTTTGCGTCGTGGGCGCCAAAAGAAGGCGATGCCGGGTGTACGGCATTTAACAGGCAGGTGCTGGAGAGAATTGAGGTGAAGTAGGTGAAACGGTCTTTTGGTCTGCTAAGTCTGGAAAAAGCTATGAGCTATGAGCTGTGAGCTATGAGCTATGAGCTGTGAGCTATGAGCTGTGAGCTATGAGCT
>CAZUBW010000187.1:0-2498 GCA_964618645.1 uncultured Bacteroidales bacterium
AACTCAGCAATCCCGCATTTTTCTGGCGCGTCAGCAGCGGGTACAGGGTACCTTCCACCACGATGAGTTCCGATTCTTTCAACCGGTTTAATATATCAGTGGCATAGGCATCATTTTTCGAAAGGATTGACAGAATGCAGAATTCCAGCACACCCTTCCGCATTTGCGCTTTCACATTTTCAAAGTCCATATCGTTAATATTTAATAGTTTACAAAGGATCGGCTAATGGTGGTTTTTTTTGGTGAAGGTTTTTTTCACACTGTCGAATTCCTCCCTGAAAAAACTGCCAATATTGGAAGCATTCACCTGGGCGCCACGCATCTCGAGTTTCTGGGCGGTGGTTTTAGCCTCCGGAATAACTATCCAGAGAATCAGGTACAGTAAGAGTCCAAAGCCAAAGGCAAAGAACAACACCACCAAAAGTACCCGCATGATGACAGGGTCGAAGTTGAAGTAGGCACCCAGTCCGCCACATACACCTCCGATAATCCTGTTATCGGGGTCACGGTAGATACGTCGCGTAGTTGTACGACTTTCGTAACGAGAATAGGTTTTCTGTCTGCCACCGCTGATTACACCCGGGTCACCCATGACGGTGATGATTTCTTCGACATCGCGCAGGGTTATAACCTGTTTTACCGGCGAAAGCCGCTCAGCAAACAGTTCACCTATACGCGTTTCGATGTCATTGATGATATCTTCCCTTTCTTTTTCGTCGGAAAAGTAACCCTCAATATTATCGAGGTACGCTTTCAGCTTCAGGTAAGCATCGTCGTCGATGTTGTAAACCTGATTGCCCAGGTTTACCGAATACGTTTGTTTCATGATTTTATTTTTACATTACTAGGTTATAAAAGCAAAATAACAATACAAAGATATATACAATAAATGGTAATATGCAATACAAAGTAGTAAAAAATGTAAAAAATTCGGTAAAAGCACACGGATCGAAGGTAAAATGCTATTTTTACCCGGCGAAAAAAGCAACAAGGTATGCGGGCGGTAATTCAACGGGTGAGTGAGGCCTCGGTTGTGATCAACGGGCACGAAAAGGCATCCATCGGCAAAGGACTGTTGGTACTGGTGGGCATCGAAGATGCAGATGATTCCGAAGATACCGACTGGCTTGCGGGCAAAATAGCCCGGCTGAGGATTTTTGGCGATGAAAACCAGTTAATGAATCGCTCGGTGCAGGAAACAGGCGGGGACATATTGGTAGTAAGCCAGTTCACGCTGCATGCCCTTACAAAAAAAGGAAACAGGCCTTCCTTTATCAGGGCGTCAAAACCCGTAACGGCCATCCCACTTTATGAAGCATTCCTGAAGAAACTTTCATTGGAACTCGGCAAGCCGGTAAAAGCCGGTGAGTTTGGGGCCGATATGAAGGTGAAATTGCTGAACGACGGCCCCGTTACCATTATTATTGACACCAAGCAAAAGGAATAATGACGCTGCACGAAGCACAACAACAGGTCGACCAATGGATAAAGCAATACGGGGTGAGGTATTTCAGTGAGCTGACCAACCTGGCCCTGCTGGTCGAGGAAACCGGAGAGCTGGCCCGTATTATGGCCCGGAAGTATGGTGAGCAATCAGCCAAACCCGGGGATGCCGCGTCAAGTCTGGCCGACGAGATGGCCGATGTTTTATTCGTTCTGATATGCCTGGCCAATCAAACCGGTGTTGACCTTGAGGCAGCACTGACTGCCAATATCGAAAAGAAAACCCGTCGCGACCATCAACGGCATCTTTCCAACGATAAACTGAAACCGTAATAATTTAGCACTATAGTGTTTCAGTTAACATCTTTCGTTCAGATCGTTGTGCTTTAAGCGGTTCATTTTCTATCTTTGTGCGCAATTTTACAACGGAATGACACCATTGTTTTATACCGGTATTTACCAGGATACCATTCCCGTTCAGCCTCAGGCTGATACATCGGCACTGCCGGTTCCTGTTGCTGCACCGCAGGAAGCTGCCACAGGTCTGGTTGATTCGGCGGCCGGGAGGCTGGTTGTTTCTGTTACTGCCAAACGTACCGAAGCAATCCCCGGGGTGGTTCTGAAACAGGAAGTACCCGAAGCTGTTGTTATGGTTCCGGCTCCCGAACCCATGCAGGAAAGGTGGAACACCAGTGGAAATTTTTTCTCGGAAAACGGTTTGTCCGGCCTGGTGAACGGAATTAGCCGGCAGTCATCCCAAAACGGTTTTCACGCGGTTACTTCTACGGCAAAACCGGCTGAAATAAATCCCTGGAAGCGGGAGTTGCGGCAGCACGACTGGTTACTGGGCATCTTTTTATTGCTGGTGGTTCTTTTTGTCTGGATACGGATATTTTACAGTAAGTTCTTTGCCACGCTGGGGAATGCCCTGATTAGTTTCCATTCAGCGGCGAGGCTTTTTCTGGAAAAGAACGTGCTGTTGCACCGGGTTTCGGTGGTACTCGATTTCATTTACCTGATTGTTCTGTCGGTTTTCGTTTTTGAAATGATCGACT
>CAZUBW010000188.1:0-2467 GCA_964618645.1 uncultured Bacteroidales bacterium
TAATAGTTGCGCCTTCAACTATTTTTGCCGACCAGTCTTCCAGCGAATTGTATATGTCACGGACATAAGCCGGGAAATTACGCAAATCGGTTTTTTGGCTATGTGAAACTCAAAAGTAACCATTTCGCAGTGGTGTATCCGCAAAAAAGCAGCTCTTTTGCAAAATTACGCCAATGATATTTATACCGCAGAGCAATTTTAGTATTTTAGCAATATTAACAAATTGCTTCGCAAATGCTACCAATGACGCTTCGTTTATCGTTGCTGCTTATTCTCAATGACGATAAGACTTTTCGAAAAAGGCCTTATATTTCAACTTTTAATGCTGACTAAATTAACGCCACAAATGAAAGGTTTTGTTCATGTATATACCGGAAACGGCAAGGGAAAAACCACCGCGGCATTGGGACTTGCGGTAAGGGCTATCGGTGCAGGCAAAAAGGTTTTCTTTGCCCAGTTTATCAAAGGACTTCATTACGCCGAAATTGATGCCGTGCGCACCCGCCTGCCGGCAATTGTTATCCGGCAATACGGGCTGGGGTGCTTTATTGTTGAAAAACCCACGCAGGAAGATATTGATGCCGCCCGGAAAGGGTTGCACGAAGTAACGGAAGTGCTTACATCGGGCGAATATGATGTGGTAGTGTTGGATGAGGCATGCATTGCCGTTTACTACAACCTGTTTTCAGTGTCAGAACTGCTCGAAAGCCTGAATAAACGCAGAGAAGAAACCGAAGTGATTGTCACCGGCCGTTATGCCCCCGGCGAACTCATTGATGCAGCCGACCTGGTAACAGAAATGAAAGAAATAAAACATTACTATACAAGCGGCGTCGAAGCCCGCAAAGGCATTGAATACTGAAAAAACAGCACCATGAATGAAGCAATGGCAGACCTTCGCGAAGAAGTACTGGCCTGTAACAAATGCAACTTAGCTGAAAAACGTAACCATGTAATTTTCGGAGAAGGCAATGACAATGCCGAAATTTTGATCATAGGAGAAGCACCCGGAAGAGATGAGGATATACAGGGAAGACCTTTTGTGGGATTATCCGGTCAGCTGCTCGATAAAATTCTGGCTGCCTGCGGATTTACGCGCAGCCAGCACGTATTTATCAGCAACATTGTGAAATGCAGGCCCCCCGATAACAGAGTGCCCACCCCCCAGGAAGCAGCGGTATGCATGCCCTGGCTGTTGAAACAAATTGAACTGATTGACCCAAAAATTTTGATATTACTCGGGGCTACCGCATTGAAGTATATCATGGGCCCTGAACACCGCATATCCCGCGAAAGAGGAAACTGGCTTGACTGGCAAAACAGGCTGGTAATGCCTGTTTACTATCCGGCCGCCCTGTTGCGCGATCCTTCGCTAAAACGCGATACCTGGGAGGATTATAAAAAGGTTGTATTTAAATACCGGGGAATGGTTGATCCTAAACATTATTCAGCCCATGTTTAGGAACAAAAACTTTTTTCATATTCAAAAATTACCTGGAAAATTTTGTTGATTTTTTCCGATTCCGGAAGAACCTGCCGTATCAACTCCAGGTACTGTCGCTCCATCAGAAAATCCATGGTTGGTCTGAAGTTCAGGTCAAATACCCAGCTTACCTGAAGCAGCTTAAAATCGTTCACATTTTTAACATCGTTAATATTAACCGCACGCATATTTGTTAAACTGCGTATCACTTCATCGGAAAAACCGGGAGAATCTGGTAATTCAAGTTCAATGGCGCCGTTTTTTGTTTTATCCCTCCGGTGATAATAATCGGTCACTACTTTCCAAATATCCAGTTTATCGGCATCACGTATTAACCTTGCATAAAACAAACAGGACTGGCTTTCATTCAGCGGCAGTGAAGGCCGGTTGTGGTATCTTACCGATTGCCTGACGATATGCTGCACGGCAGGGACAAAGGAAGCAAGAACGTCTTCTCTTTCGATTATTTTTATCCCAAGTTCGGCATGATTTTCAGATTTTCTATCCATAAATGTCCGGTAACGCGTGAACTGTTCAAAGCGCCCGATATCATGTAATAATGCTATGGTTTCTGCCAGCCTCAGCGCATCATCCTTTAGACCCAACCTGGTACCAATGTCAACAATAGCTTCGCAAACCCTGTGCGTATGATCTTCTTTCAGCACAATATTTTGCTGTATCTCCGGATCGGCGTGTTGAAAAGAACGCACATAGGCAGTAAACCAACCTTTTAAATCGTTAAGGTGCTTCTCAGGCACTGAAATTTCCATTTTTCCATCATTTAATCAATTTCGAAAATACTATAAACAAGGCCAAAACCACTCCAGCCAGAAATGCAATACCCGAGTGTTTCTTCTCTTCGCCCCTGGCCTCGGGCAACAGATGAGAAGCCGACACATAAATCAATACACCAGCTACAAAACCCAGCAATAAACCCAGGTTTTCCTGGCTAAGCCTGTTTACCAGCGGATAAGCCACCAAAGC
>CAZUBW010000189.1:0-2433 GCA_964618645.1 uncultured Bacteroidales bacterium
CTTGCCAAAACAAGGGATGTAGACCTGGCCCTTTCGGCGCTTGTATACTCCAAAAGGGTATGGGGCGGTATAACGGTTGACCACCTGCTCAGACCAAATGTCTCACTTTATGCCGATGTCAGCAAGGTGCCTATTAAAACATCCGTGTTCGGCGGTGTTGAACTGGTACGCAAAAGCCGTTTGCTGAAACCCGATGAAGAAACCATGACGCTGACCTTTCTATACAAGAACCAGGGAACCTTTAACCAGCTCGACCTGGGAGTTTACTGGTTCAAAAATCCTTTTGTCCTTGGATTGTGGTACAGGGGCATTCCACCTTTTAACTCGCAACGGGGCGATGCTTTTATCCTGCTGGTAGGGTATAAAACCAAAAATTTCAATATCGGCTACAGCTACGATGTAACCATTTCGAATCTTATCGGGCAGGCCCTTGGCTCACACGAGGTATCGATGAGCTTTAAATTTGCCCTGCCCCGCCGTACAAAGAAAGGAGAAGTACCCTGCCCGGAGTTTTAGTTTTATTTTTACCTCTTTTTTTTTGTTGTTGGTTTAAAAATTTATATTTGCTACCCATTAGTAAATGTAAATACCCTAACCATGAAAAGTCTTTCGCTTGTATTGAATGTTGTGCTTGCCCTGGCTGTAGTTGCACTCTTTGTTCTGCATTTCACCGGTATCGGAGCCCCCGGTAAAAAACCGGTAGCATCGGCCCTCCAGGCAGGCATGAGCGATGGAAACAGTATATATTTCGTTCAGATCGACTCGGTGATTGGAAACTTCGACATGGCCAAAGACCTGGCTGACCAGTTGGAAACAAAATTCAATTCATCCGATGCCACCCTCAAAGCCAAACAGAGTACCTACGAAAAAGAAGTTGGCGACTACCAATACAAAGCACAACGCGGCCTGATCACTCGCACCGAAGCACAAGGCATTGAACAGGGCCTCTACCAGAAACAACAAGATCTGGTGCAGTTACAACAGCAACTTTCTGCTGAAATTAACGAAGAACAAGTTGTTATGAACCGCAAGGTGATTGATGCCATCATGGCATACATGAAAGAAAACAGTACGCAATTCAACTACAAATATGTACTTGGCACTTCGTTCGGCGGCAACATCCTCTATGCCAACGACAGCCTCGATATCACGAAAGCCATCATCCAGGGCCTGAACGAGAAATATGCTGCAGACAAAAAAGACAAGTAATTAGTGTCTGTCCATGGACTTTGCTGATCATTATCTCAGCAAACAAAAGGGATTTCTTCCGCAAATTGCCGTAACACCAGCCGAAAGCCTGCGTTTTATTGTGGTTATACCGGCGTTCTGTGAACCTGGAATTGCCGATTCACTGGAATCGTTATGGAATTGCCAGCGGCCGGCAGCACAAATCGAGGTGATTGTTGTGATTAACGGCCCTGAAAATGCTACCGCCCAGGTATTGCATGAAAACCAGCTAACCTATTCCGTAACAAAAGAATGGATTGAAAAACACAATGATCCGTCCTTTCGGTTTTACATTATTGACCAACGGCACATGCCCGCCCGGGACGCCGGTGTTGGTCTTGCCCGCAAAACAGGCATGGACGAAGCCGTATACCGGTATAACCAACTGAACCAACCCCATGGCTACATTTTAACGTTTGACGCCGACAGCCGTTGCGACCCTGATTACTTTACGGCCATCGAAAAAGCTGTTAATACCGGCAAACCCGTCAGCGGATTTAATGTGTATTTCGAACATCCCCTTTCGGGTACAGCATTCAACCGGGAAGTATACAGAGGCATAACTGGTTACGAGCTTCACCTCCGTTATCTTAACCGGTTCATTCACTATACCGGTTTTCCGTTTGCACAGCATACCGTTGGATCGTGCTTTGGCGTGAGGGCCGATGCCTATGCCAAACAAGGGGGGATGAACAAGCGAAAGGCCGGTGAAGACTTTTACTTTCTGCACAAAATAATTCCCCTGGGTGGCTTTATCAACATCAATACCACCAGGGTAATTCCTTCGCCACGCACTTCGCACCGGGTGCCGTTTGGTACCGGTGCCGCTATGGCAAAATACATGCTTGCGCCGGAACAGGTAATGCAAACCTATGCCCCCCAGGCATTTATCGATTTAAAAACCTTTTTCGATAAGGTTCCGGAATTATTTAATCAACCGGCTGAATCAACTACCACCCTGTTGGAGCATCTTCCCTTACCCCTTGCGAAATATCTGGCTGAAAGCAGGTGTGTGGATGCGTTGAGGGAGATTAACAACAACAGCAGTTCAGTAACGACCTTTACCAAGCGCTTTTACCGGTGGTTCGATGCATTCCGCATTATTAAATACCTGAATTCGGTGAGCCGGCTTTATTATCCGCAGGTGTCGGTTGATGAAGCAGCGCGCCGGTACCTGGCATTAACAGGGCAAAATTTTGCCAGCCA
>CAZUBW010000190.1:0-2431 GCA_964618645.1 uncultured Bacteroidales bacterium
TCGACCTCATCACCCAGGGCCGTAACCTGTTGTACGATGTTCCGGGTATCTTCCATGAGGAGTATTTCAGGCAGTGCAGTAATTTGCTGACAGACGACGGTATGCTTTGCCAGCAAATACCGCTTGGCATACTGGAAGCCGATGAACTACAGTCTATTGTCAACGCCTGTAGCAAAAACTTTTCCACCACAACACTATGGCTTGCTTCAGCAGATTATGCCCTGCTCATTGCCTCGAAGAAGCCACTTGCTGTCAACTTTTGTGCTCTCCGCAACGGACTTGCCGAAATTGATTCGTCCTTTTTTCACCTCGGAGGCAGCTTTCTAAATGCTGAATCTCTACTGTCGCGGTTCATCACAATTCAAGAGAACACTATTTCGCAGGTACACCCCAACACGCATAATAAACCATTTACAGATTTCAACCCTGGTTTGCCTGTGAACAGCCTAACTTCACTGTCATTTCTACAGCAGCAGCCTAACGGTATTGACCAGTGGCTCACGTTCGAATCCAGCTGCGAAGCCACACGCAGTGAAACCCTGTCAGCGGTTAACCGGCTCAACGCCTTAATGAAAGAACAGTTGTCTGCAAACACAAAAGAAATGTTGCCGCAATAGCTGGTTTCATTACATGCCGGTCATCTGTTTATTGTTCGTTGTTCATTGTTAATTGTTAATTTTTACTATACTTGCAGCCACTTATGTGGATCATCCTGGGTATATTTTCTGCCTTTTTTCTCGGTTTTCACGAAATATTCAAAAAGACCGCGCTTAATCACAATGCCGTGCTTCCGGTACTGTTACTGGGATCAACCGCCTCTGCCCTGGTATTTATTCCTTTCATCCTGTTATCACGGTTGTATCCTTCACTTTCGCTTCAATACGATTTATTCATACCAAAATCAGACCTGCCGGCTCATCTCATGTTTTTCCTGAAATCGGTCATTGTTGCCATTGCCTGGGTTTTTGGTTACTTTTCGGTAAAACACCTGCCGGTTACCCTGCTGGCACCGCTCAATGCTTCGGGACCGGTATGGACCATGCTGGGTGCCATTATCATCTATGGTGAGCGTATGAATACCCTGCAATGGACTGGTGTTGCCATATCTCTCGGCTTTTATTACGCCCTTTCGCTCGGCGGAAACATACGTGGAGCCGGACAAAATAACACCCGGTGGGTGTTTTTCGCTTTATTAAGCATCATCTTTAACAGCATCAGTGCGCTGTTCGATAAATACCTTGTAAGGGAATTCGACCGGATAGCCATGCAGGCCTGGTTTTCGGTGTACACGGCAGTCATATTCCTAATCATTGTAGTCATTATCTGGTATCCAACCCGCCATAAAACCACCCCTTTCACCTGGCGCTGGTCGGTTGTACTCATCGGCATATTCCTTGTCGTTGCCGATTTTTTCTATTTCAAAGCTTTATCATTTGAAGGATCGCTGGTTTCAATCCTTATCATTGTGCGCAGGGCCTCTGCTGTTTTGGTATTTGCAGCCGGCGCCCTTTATTTCAAAGAAACCAGCCTGCGGAAGAGGGGTATTGTGCTGGCCGGCATGCTGGCAGGTGTTGCACTGGTTGTGCTGGGAAGCATGTAAAATCAAGCTGAAAAACAGGGGATGCGCTTTGGTAAATCCCTTTGGTTTATTACAACAAAATGACTGAATAATGAATCGTGGCATTGTGCTTTTATTACTTGCCGAGTTATGTTTCGCTGCGGCTACTGTTTTTGCCAAACTGGTCACCAATAGTTCTGCTATTCCGGCAATCGAAATCACCTTCTTCAGGGTTTCCATAGGGGTCGCAATAGCAGCGCTTTACATGATCAAAACGAAGACTTCTTTCAAACCCCATAATATCACCCTTGTTGTGGCAAGGGCAATCTTCAGCTTTTCGGCGTTAATCGCATTTTTTTATGCTGTTGAATATGGTTCGGTAACAAAAGCCAATATGCTCAACATGACTTATCCGGTGTTTGTCTTTTTGGTCGCTCCTTTTTTCAATATCGAACGACTACATAAAATTGCCCTGTTGTTTCTGGTGATTGCCATGACGGGTATTTACCTGGTCATTTTCCCCGACTTTTCCAATATCAACCTGGGAGATATCTTGGGTTTGGTTTCTGGCATTCTGGCGGCTTTTTCGGTAATCACGCTTGCCATGGCCAGGGAACGCGACTCAACCGTGATGATTGTATTTTACCTGATGGCCATTGGCACAGTGGTGAATGTCATCTTTCTGATTCCCGTTTTTGTCATGCCGGAACTCCGGCAGCTACCGCTTCTGGTAGCCAGCGGTATATCGGGTATTCTTGGTCAGGTGTTTTTAACCATGGGCTATAAACACGTGAATGCCCGGGCAGGCTCCATGGTATCTTCTGCGCGGATAGTGTTTGCCGCACTCATGGGATTCTTCTTTCTTTCCGAAGC
>CAZUBW010000191.1:0-2346 GCA_964618645.1 uncultured Bacteroidales bacterium
CGTGCATCATTGAGGATAAGCAAAAGCGGTTGCCGGCAGCTCACCCTGTGGGGTTCGAGTTGATCAATCCAAAAGGTCAGCTTTTTGCACGGACGACCCGCACATCAGGTGTAAACGGTTTCTATACCTGGCAGGTACCTACCAACCCGGATGTACCCACCGGTAACTGGAACCTGAAAGTAAAAATCGGGGGCACCACTTTTAGTAAAATCATAAAAATCGAGAGCATTAAACCTAACCGGTTAAAAATTAACCTGAACTTTAATGCAGAAAAACTTTATGCCAGCAGTTCCAATCAGGCTGATCTTACGGTAACCTGGTTACATGGTGCCGTGGCTTCAGGACTGCGATCGTCCATATCGGTAAGGTTCAGCACGGCACCAACACTTTTTGAGAAATACACTGCCTATACTTTTACCGATCCGGCCAAAAAGTTTGCTTCCGAAGAGCAGGTGGTTTTCGATCACCCGCTGAATGAAACGGGACAGGCAAAAGTCACTGCAGGCTTCAATATAGGTGATAATGCACCGGGTATGTTGATGGCCAATTTCACCACACGCGTGTTTGAGCGGGGTGGTGATTTCAGCATCGACAGGTTATCCATTCCTTATTCGCCTTACACGGCCTATTTAGGTATCAGAACACCCGTGGGGGACAAGAGGGGGATGTTGCTCACCGATACCACGCACTGGGTAGACGTTGTGCTCCTCAATGAAAAAGGAATTCCGGTTTCACGAAGTAACCTGCAGGCTTATGTGTATAAACTCGACTGGCGCTATTGGTGGGAGTCTTCGGGCGATGACCTGGCCGACTTCATTGGCAGTAATTATTATGAGCCGCTGGTTTCCAAAACACTGACAGCAGTAAACGGAAAGGGGAAATTCAGTTTCAGGATAAAGTATCCCGACTGGGGCCGTTTCTTTGTAAGGGTTGTAGATACCGAGAGTGGCCATTCAGCCGGAAAGGTTGTTTATATCGACTGGCCGGGTTGGGCCGGCAGGCCACTGCGTGACAATCCCGAAGCCGCCAGCATGCTCACGTTTAACGCCGACAAGGAGAAGTATAACGTTGGCGAAACCGCCGAGATTATAATTCCTGCCAGCGGCAGCGGCCATGCATTGCTAACCATTGAATCGGGATCACGCATTCTTTCGAAGGAATGGATTCCCGTAAGCGGGAAAGAGATTCGGCACCGTATTCCCGTTACAGCAGAAATGACCCCCAATGTTTATGTACACGTAAGCCTCATTCAACCGCACGCCAACACCGAAAATGATATGCCCATGCGATTGTACGGTGTTATCCCGCTTTTTGTTGAGGACGCACAAACCAGGCTTACCCCGGTAATCGGTATGCCCGATGTGCTTGAACCTATGCAACAATATGCCATTCAGGTAAGTGAAAAGAACAATCGCGACATGACTTATACCCTGGCCGTTGTGGAAGAAGGACTGCTCGATCTGACCCGTTTTAAAACGCCCGATCCTTGGGAAAACTTTTACGCGCGTGAAGCCCTGGGTGTGAAAACCTGGGATATTTATGATATGGTTATCGGTGCCTTTGGCGGTAAACTGGCCAGCATGCTGGGAATTGGCGGGGATGAAGATGTGGGTGCAGACAAATCTGGTGAAAAGGCAAACCGTTTCAAACCGGTTGTTCAATATCTGGGGCCTTTTACAGTTAAAGCCGGGAAAAAGAACAGCCATAAAATAGCCATGCCCAATTACGTCGGATCGGTCAGGGTAATGGTCGTAGCCGGCCACGAAGGCGCTTACGGAAAAGCCGAAAAAGCGGTGGCGGTTAAAAAACCGCTGATGGTGCTGGCCACTTTACCCAGGGTGCTTGGACCCGAAGAATCTGTTAAACTGCCGGTGACGGTTTTTGCCATGGACAATAAAGTGAAACAGGTTACTGTAACCATTAAAACAAACGAATTGCTGAAACCCGAAGCCGCTACCACCCAAAACATATCATTTGCACAACCTGGTGATAAAATAGTAAGTTTCGATTTGAAAGTAGCTTCGGCAACAGGTGTAGGAAAAGTTCAGGTGATGGCTACAGGAGGTGGAAAAACAGCAACATATGATATTGAACTGAATGTTAGAAATGCCAATCCACCCATTATCACCTCCGAAGGATTGATGCTGGAGCAGGGCAGAACCAGCACACTGGCTTATACCTTACCGGGTATGGAAAATACCAACACGGCAGTGCTCGAAGTTTCGGGTATCCCACCCATTGATGCAGAGCGTCGGTTGAAATACCTGATCGCCTATCCCCATGGGTGTATAGAACAGACTACTTCTGCCGTTTTTCCGCAATTGTTCATCGAAGATATCATGGAAG
>CAZUBW010000192.1:0-2346 GCA_964618645.1 uncultured Bacteroidales bacterium
CGTGCATCATTGAGGATAAGCAAAAGCGGTTGCCGGCAGCTCACCCTGTGGGGTTTGAGTTGATCAATCCAAAAGGTCAGCTTTTTGCGCGGACGACCCGCACATCAGGTGTAAACGGTTTCTATACCTGGCAGGTTCCTACCAACCCGGATGTACCCACCGGTAACTGGAACCTGAAAGTAAAAATAGGGGGTACCACCTTTAGTAAAGTCATAAAAATCGAAAGCATTAAACCTAACCGGTTGAAAATTAATTTGAACTTTAATGCAGAGAAGCTTTATGCCAGTAGTTCCAATCAGGCTGATCTTACGGTAACCTGGTTACACGGTGCCGTGGCTTCGGGACTGCGATCGTCCATATCGGTAAGGTTCAGCACGGCACCAACACTTTTTGAGAAATACACTGCCTATACTTTTACCGATCCGGCCAAAAAGTTTGCTTCCGAAGAGCAGGTGGTTTTCGATCACCCGCTGAATGAAACGGGACAGGCAAAAGTCACTGCAGGCTTCAATATAGGTGATAATGCACCGGGTATGTTGATGGCCAATTTCACCACACGCGTGTTTGAGCGGGGTGGTGATTTCAGCATCGACAGGTTATCCATTCCTTATTCGCCTTACACGGCCTATTTAGGTATCAGAACACCCGTGGGGGACAAGAGGGGGATGTTGCTCACCGATACCACGCACTGGGTAGACGTTGTGCTCCTCAATGAAAAAGGAATTCCGGTTTCACGAAGTAACCTGCAGGCTTATGTGTATAAACTCGACTGGCGCTATTGGTGGGAGTCTTCGGGCGATGACCTGGCCGACTTCATTGGCAGTAATTATTATGAGCCGCTGGTTTCCAAAACACTGACAGCAGTAAACGGAAAGGGGAAATTCAGTTTCAGGATAAAGTATCCCGACTGGGGCCGTTTCTTTGTAAGGGTTGTAGATACCGAGAGTGGCCATTCAGCAGGAAAGGTTGTATATATCGACTGGCCGGGTTGGGCCGGAAGGCCACTGCGAGATAATCCCGAAGCCGCTAGCATGCTCACGTTTAACGCCGATAAGGAGAAGTATAACGTTGGCGAAACCGCCGAAATTATAATTCCTGCCAGCGGTAGCGGCCATGCATTGCTAACCATTGAATCGGGATCACGTATTCTTTCGAAGGAATGGCTTCCCGTAAGCGGGAAAGAGATCAGGCACCGCATTCCCGTTACAGCAGAAATGACGCCAAATGTTTATGTACATGTAAGCCTCATTCAACCGCACGCCAACACCGAAAATGATATGCCCATGCGATTGTACGGTGTTATCCCGCTTTTTGTTGAGGACGCACAAACCAGGCTTACCCCGGTAATCGGTATGCCCGATGTGCTTGAACCTATGCAACAATATGCCATTCAGGTAAGTGAAAAGAACAATCGCGACATGACTTATACCCTGGCCGTTGTGGAAGAAGGACTGCTCGATCTGACCCGTTTTAAAACGCCCGATCCTTGGGAAAACTTTTACGCGCGTGAAGCCCTGGGTGTGAAAACCTGGGATATTTATGATATGGTTATCGGTGCCTTTGGCGGTAAACTGGCCAGCATGCTGGGAATTGGCGGGGATGAAGATGTGGGTGCAGACAAATCTGGTGAAAAGGCAAACCGTTTCAAACCGGTTGTTCAATATCTGGGGCCTTTTACAGTTAAAGCCGGGAAAAAGAACAGCCATAAAATAGCCATGCCCAATTACGTCGGATCGGTCAGGGTAATGGTAGTGGCCGGCCACGAAGGCGCTTACGGGAAAGCCGAAAAAGCGGTGGCGGTTAAAAAACCACTGATGGTGCTGGCCACTTTACCCCGGGTGCTTGGACCCGAGGAATCCGTTAAACTGCCGGTGACGGTTTTTGCCATGGACAATAAAGTGAAACAGGTCACTGTAACCATTAAAACCAACGAATTGCTGAAACCCGAAGCCGCTACCACCCAAAACATAACATTTGCACAACCTGGTGATAAAATAGTAAGTTTCGATCTGAAAGTAGCTTCGGCAACAGGTGTAGGAAAAGTTCAGGTAATGGCTACAGGAGGCGGAAAAACAGCAACATATGATATTGAACTTGATGTTAGAAATGCCAATCCGCCCATTATCACCTCCGAAGGGCTGATGCTGGAGCAGGGCAGAACCAGCACCTTGGCATATACTTTACCGGGTATGGAAAATACCAACACGGCAGTGCTCGAAGTTTCGGGTATCCCCCCCATTGATGCCGAGCGCAGGTTGAAATTCCTGATCGCCTATCCACATGGATGTATTGAACAGACTACTTCTGCCGTTTTTCCGCAATTGTTCATCGAAGATATCATGGAAG
>CAZUBW010000193.1:0-2316 GCA_964618645.1 uncultured Bacteroidales bacterium
CAGGGACTATTGCCTGTTTTGGAGATTCCATTAAGGGAACGCTTACAGGAACAGGAGGGACAGGAGACTTACAGTTCATCGTTGATGAAGAAAATATTGAAAACAACGGTTTTACCTACTTTAAGGGATTGTTACACCATGGTCCCTATGAAATCAAAATTTTTGATGCCAACGGATGTTCTGATACCCTCATTGCTTCATTTGTAGAACCTGATCTGCTTGAATTTCAAAGCGAAGCGTATACTACTTGGGATCTAAAGTGCCATAACGACAATTCCGGGAAAATCACCCTGCATGGACAAGGCGGTACCGGCAAAATAAGAGGGAACCTTTATGACCAATCGAATGTACCTTATGCTTCAGTCAATGATACCACCTTTACAGGCCTGAGCGCCCAATCTTACAGCGCGTATTTATCTGATGCAAACGGTTGTTTATCAGATACAGTCAAAGATATACCACCATTAACCCAACCCGAAGGCATTACCTTCACCAACATCACATCTCATCCGGAAACCTGCAATGGAACATTAGATGCCAGCATTGAAGTCACTTTGTCAGGTGAAGTCAGTTCACTGCAATGGTATAGTTTCCCCGACAAAAAGATTTTGGAGGGCAAAACTACCTCGGTACTAAATGATACAGGCCCCGGACTATTTCAGCTGAAAGCTTTTTATAACAACAACACCTGCGAAACTGATACTGGTGGCATCCAAATACCCAATAAAGAGGCCATAAGCTTCACCACCACCCAGCACGAATCGTGTTCCGACGGCATCGGCGGTGGCCAGATTAAACTAGCCGGGGTTAACTACGCCAGGCAGCCGATAACCTACGTATTAGATGACAATGACCCGCAACCACTTACCGGTACTACTACCCTATTTAGCAATCTCAATGCCGGCGAGCATACCCTCGAAATCCGCGATTCGGCCTATATCATGGGAGGCATCTACGCGGAAAAGTGCAAGACAAGCAAGCCGGTTACCATTAACCGCAAAAGCCGACCTGAAATTATAACCAATAATAGCCGCCCCCCGTTGTGCTTTGGCGACAGCAATGGTTCCATAACGGTTACAACCCTTACAGGCGACGATAATCCTGTAGTATATGCCTGGCTGAATGTCCACAACGATACCGTCGGATCGGGCGATTTGCTTAAAAGCATTCCTGCCGGCCATTACAGCGCTGTTATTCTGGATACCTTTCAGTGCAAAACCCTGCAAACAGGTTTTGTTCTGGATGAACCTACCCGGCTTGTTATCCATAACCTGAATATCGAAAATGCAGCCTGCGCGGAAGTTCCCGATGGCATTCTTACTATAACGGCATCAGGGGGGACAACTCCGTATCAGTATTCTGCCAATGGCGGACTGACCTGGCAGGCCAATCCCACCCTGCCGAATCTTGCTTCAAGCAATTACCATATCCATGTACGTGACCACAACCAATGTGCTGCTGATTCCGGAATTACCATAGGGGCTTTCAATCCTTTCATTAAGGTGGAAGAATATGACAGCGTGATGTGTTATAACGCATCAGACGGTGAGTATACCCTGTCGGCTTCGGGAAGCAAAAGCCATGCTTTCGGTTACCGATACTACCTTCTTGGAAATCCTACCCCTGTTTCAACAGGTACTTTCAGCGAACTCGACGCGGGAACCTATCGTTTCTATGCCTTAGACCAGGAAGGTTGTTATACCGACACCATCACCGGCATCATGTATGAGCCACCTCCGATGCATGTCGACCTCACCCTGCGCGATTCCGCCTCGTGCAGCCAGTACACGGGTAAAATAGGTTATAACGTTTCCGGCGGTAATGGTAATTATAGTCTGAAATGGTTCAATTCAGCCATTGGCGAAACAACCTACCTCGACACCTCCGCGCTCCGGACGGGCACTTACACCTTAACGGCAACCGACAGAAAACAATGCGAAGCCTCGGATGTTGTGTTTGTACCCGACCGTCCGGCCCCTGTTATTACCGGCATCACCCAGTTGGAACAAACCTGGTGCGGAAAGCCCCTGGGTGCCGCTAAGGTTGATGTCACCAGTGGATCACCTCGCTACAGTTACCAGTGGAACAATGAAAAAAACGACACGCTGGCTGTGGCCGATAGTTTGAAAGCCGGCACTTACCGCGTGGTGGTAACCGACAGGTACAACTGCTCTGATGAAGCACAGATAACGCTTATAGACGGACCGGCGATTAGCATGACCAGCCTTGTCGGGGACCCGCATTGCGGACAAAACGACGGTCAAGTTGAGCTTTCGGTTACCGGCGGCGTTTATCCTTATCTCTTCCATTGGCCCG
>CAZUBW010000194.1:0-2229 GCA_964618645.1 uncultured Bacteroidales bacterium
AATCTAAATCTTTCCGACAATTTTGGTATTATGCCCGAGGTGTTGTTTTCAGCCCATGGAACCAAATGGGAGGAAATGAAGGTAGATTATGATTACCTGGCGATACCTGTTATGGTAAGGTTTATGCCGGTTGAATACCTGAGTTTTGAGGCAGGTCCGCAGTTCAGCTATCTGCTGAAGGCCGAAGGCGAAGATATGGGAGATATTAAGGATAATCTGAAAAGCACTGATTTTGGCCTGGCTTTCGGAGCCGGGTTGAACCTTCCTTTTGGCATACGAGCCGGGGCCCGTTATATTCTGGGTTTTACCGATATTTCTGATGTTTCGGAAGAAAGCATAAAAAACCGGACTTTCCAGTTTTTTGTGGGTTACACGCTGTTTGGCGCTAAGTAATCAGACGATAATAAAGGAATACCGGTATCCGCCTGCAACATAAGTTGTATCCGGATGCCGGAATGAGCCATCTTGTTGAAAAAGGGCTTTTTTATTTCAGCAGGTAGGCCAGCGTAATACCCAGGAAGTTGCCGGTAGCGTAGCCAATGATTCCGATGGTAATTCCTGAAATGATAATCTCTTTGTTCTTAAGTGCATTTGCAACGGTGGGTACAAAGGGTGCAGAGAAAATAAAGGCGGTGGAGGCAATGATGGTGGTGTCAGTGTCGATTTTGAACAACCTCGAAAAAAGCACCTGGAAACAAAGCGACCCAAAGATAACCAGGGCCACAAAACCGGCCAGGTAAAGCGATTCGAATGTGAAGATACTGAAGTCGGCCATGGAACCCACCACGATACAAAAAATAACAATCAGGTACATGCCGCTCTGAAAGGTTTTCCGGATCCGGTTAACAGCAGGTAACAGTGAGGCTGCAATGGATAGGGCAGTGATGGACAGAATGGTGGCTGCAGTCTGGAAGTTCTCAGGGAAATACCTGCTTATAAGAAAAGAAATACCTGCAATGACGGCCGAAAGCAAAACTGCCAGAAGCAGCGGAAATAAAATATTTTTTTTGTGAATGCCCCGGTAGGCATCCCATCCGTCAAAGTCGTCCACTTCGTTATCGAGTTTAACCCCGGTATTCAGCGGTTTAAAAGCCGGCAATACCTTGTTGAGCAAGGGTTGGGCTTTGGTGATCAGAAAAAAGAAATAAGGAATGCAGATGAGGATATCGTAGGCATTCACCAGCACAAAGGTTTCCGGGTCCACGTTAAGTGCCTTCATAATCGATGCCATGTTGGCTGTAGCGCCAATGTATACACCAACCATCAGTCCCGATACCTTCCAGCTTTCCTGAATGTGGTTTTTCAGAAAAAAGTGGCCAATGGCAATAATGAGCATTACTGAAAAAATAGCGAGCAATATGGCAATACCTGTTTTAAGGGCCAGGCGCGACCACTGTTTGATGTTAATGGAAAAAAGCAGCAGGGGCAGTGCCAGGGCAATGGTTACCGAGGTGAGGGTATCCTGCAGCGGCTTCATTTCAGGTTTTATCAGGCCAATATTACCGAGGATGATTCCAAATATATAGGCCAGTCCCACCGTGCCAAACTGGTTCAGCCATGCCGATCGTTTGCAGCCATAAAGCAGCAGAACAGGTCCGAAAATATAAATGGCAGCAACTATCAGCGTATTCATTTGTGAGTTTTCTTAAACCCTGAAAGTATAAAAAAAAGTAACATCTGGTGTAACCCGGTGCAGATATCAATAATTGCAGTTGAAGTTACCTATGTAAGTTTTTTTTATATCTTTGCAGTCCGGTAAAAATGGTCTCTTGGCCGAGTGGTTAGGCGGCGGTCTGCAAAACCGTATACGGCGGTTCAAATCCGCCAGAGACCTCAATAAAATCCTTGCCCGCAACAGCGAGTAGGGATTTTTTCTTTTGGGACATGCAAACGTGATCACCGCAGGTAATCCGCTATGTGTTATCTTTCCTCGTATTTCTTCAAACACCTCGGGCACAAACAATCCGTATAGGTGTTCATGATGATTTTCATCTCGCGCGGGTTGATCCGTACCTTTTCGCACCAGCAGTCGTCCTCGCCCTGGCAGGTGAAAAACCGGCCGCAGGCCGGGCATCGCTTCAAGGTTCTTTTTTGTTTCTTCATTTTTCGTAAGTCACGCTGAACCGGCTCATGCTGCCTCCGATAGCAGGATTCAATTTCGAAACAGTTACCCGCACCTTGCTGATTTTGCCCGATGCCGAATATACCTTGTCGGCTATGCGCTTCGCA
>CAZUBW010000195.1:0-2111 GCA_964618645.1 uncultured Bacteroidales bacterium
CGCCTTTGGAACGGGCAATGACAGCCACCGAAGCTTTTTTAACAGGGTATTCGGGTTGCTGCATTTGTGCCTGCAACACAACACACCATGTTAACACAAACAATATGAATACACTATATCTGATAGATCTGCTCATAATACCTTTATGTTAAGGGTAGCTTCATGCGTTTTTTCGTGCGTGCCTGGTAAGTGATAAATAACCCGTACCGGATAAGAAGTATTAAACAGGATGGCAGGGCACGGATTTTCAAGGATAGTGGCAATCCTGGTTGTATATTCAGCCGCGCGGAATGCACCGGTGACAATATCCTGCCAATCGTAAACAGCCGTTATATTCAGCTTATATACCAGTCTGCCATTGAAGTTCAATGCCGGGCTTGCACCACTGGCAAAATCGTCCTCAGTAAGGCGGGTTAAGGTGGCATCGGACTGTGTGAATTTTACCGCTTTCAGGGGTACCACACCCAACTCCCCGGTATTTCTCCAGTTAATCAAAATGTTCCCATTCACCGGGTATCCCTCATAGATAATGGGGTAAGCCTTATCGCGCAACCATGCACAGTTTTCATCGGCCAGGAATTCGACCAGTGGTTTATTACCGGCACTGCCAATCAGTTCAATGTCATCGAAAAACTCATTGCCGTTTATACCGGTTCCCACCTCGTAAAGGCCTTGCGCAACGGGATAGGTATAGCCCCGGGGCACACTAAGTGCATTGACTTTTTCGATGAACGTGTTATACATGCTGGTGCGGAAATAATTCTCGTAAATAACGCTTTCTCCCGGAATATTTAATTCTCCAACCGCTTTGTTTTCTGTTCTTTCCATGTTGCCTGTCTCGTTTTCCGACAGGGTGGTAACGGTTTGAATATTCTGGTCAATGGTTCCGGCTGCTTTTGCAGGAATACTGACAATCTCCATTTTATACATCGTATGAGTGGTCAGATCGGCAGGGAAAGAATGACTTAATTTTTTATCCCCCGGCGTATAGGTAAAGTTCTGGTAAAAAGGTGATCCTCCCGCTGTGGGCGTAAACCGCACATATTGTTTCCAGTCCTCGTCGGGTGTGAACAAATACTCCTGTCCCTGTTTAAGTTGTATGTATCCGGTGGCGTATTCATTTTTGTAGAAATTGGCCATCTGTCTTTCGGGGTAGCTGTACGATACATTGTTTGCAGGAATGTAATTGGGCGCTTCTCCGGTACCGAATGAAGAAAATTTGGTTTGGGCAATTACCTCGTTGCGGTGATTGCGGACTGCCTGCCATGCCCCGTTTACCAGTTCTTCGAAATGAACAACAGCTTCCAGGTCAACGTTTGTTTTGCCCGGCAATATATCTCTGGGGTTGAATACCAGCACATCACCGTCTTCATTCCACGCATAGCTGCCGGGTAATTCGGCGCCGTTGGCCGATACCTTAAATTGGTCAAGGATAACTTTGAACGATTGGTTGCCCAAGTCGTCGCTGATGGTGAAAGGTTTATTGACCTGGTAATTGAACACGACCTGAGGCGCGTTAAATACATCAATTTCTTTACGGCCGTCTGCGGGTGTTATGTCGGCAATAATTTCAAGGCTTTCCACTGCATTCGTGGTATCGGGTACCACTTCGACAAATTCGCAAAGCTTACCTAACTTGAATTCAAATTTACATTTTCCTTTGATCTTTCCACCCAGCAATTTGTAGTATCCGCCAACTTGTCCGCGCATCCAGAATGGGTTGGGGAGCTTGGCCTCGAGCAGGGTGGCAATACCAATTTTAATAATGCTGGCTTTTATTTTTTTGGTAAATATCTTGATCTTAATGCCTATATCGCCTTCAACAAAGGCATAAACCTGTCCCTCGGCGTACCAGCCGTTAATGCCGGGGCGTTCTCCATTATAGGCACAAACGTAATCGCTCCGGTCGGCCAGTATCACATCAAAACCAAGGCCCATATCGAACCTTGCATAGAAAATAAGCAATTGTAATTCGCCTGTGCTGATGGCAAAGCTGGTTCCAAAGCAGAAGCCTTTCAGGCTTAATTCCCCCGCGGGACGCGAGGCCACTTTGGTGCCAAGTATTTCAAGCACTTTATCGGGCGGTGGTGGCATTTCGTCGATTTTGGTAC
>CAZUBW010000196.1:0-2055 GCA_964618645.1 uncultured Bacteroidales bacterium
TTATCGGCTCTCCGGCGAATAAGTTGCTGGCAAAAGAAATTGCCACCAAAACTCCGGTTTTGCTAAAGAATAACATCAGCGTTAAAACCAATAAAAAAGTACTGCCGTTAAATCCTGCTCATATCAAAAAATTGGCACTTATTGGCCCCCAGGCTGATAAAGTGGAACTTGGGCCTTATTCCGGAAGACCGTCACAGGAAAATATGGTCTCTCCCCTGGCCGGTATTAAAAAGTATATTTCAGAAAAAGGTCTGTCAACCGAAGTAGTATTCAGTTCCGGAGGCAATACTGCCAACAAAAGCAACCTGTTTTATGTTGCCGGCTTTGAACTGTTCAATTCAAACGGTTCTGTTTCCAAATACGATGCCACTAAGTATAGCTCCTGCTCCAACGGAATCACCGTAGGCTCAGGTATGGGAGCAGAGGAACAGGTGAGAACCATCAATGACGGATCGTGGACCGCCTATGACAACATTGACCTGACTAGTACAGATACCATTGGTATCAGTCTGAATATACCTATTGACGGAGGACTTGTAGAAGTCAGAGTGGGTTCTCCTGAAGGGAATCTGCTCACTACCCTGAATGCGACCGTTGAAGCAGGAGTCAGGCCGGGAGGTGTTTATGGCCTCGGCACCCTGATGAAAGTAAAAGTAAATAAGCTGGGATTGAACGGGCCGCAGACATTATACCTGGTTTACAGAGCTGCCCCAGATAAGGAAATTGATAAGAAAACTATCGAAATAGCAGCCTCTGCTGATGTAGCCGTGGTTTTTGTAGGTACCGATGAAAAAACAGCCACCGAAGAATCCGATAGGCTGACACTTATGCTTCCGGGCAACCAGGTTGATCTGATCAAAGCCGTTGCGGCTGTCAATCCCAACACAATTGTTGTGATGCAAACACTCGGATGTGTTGAGGTTGAAGAATTCAAAAACCTGCCACACATACCGGGCATAATATGGACAGGCTATAACGGACAGGCACAAGGCGATGCCATTGCCGAAATTCTTTTTGGAGCAGCCAACCCGGGTGGAAAGTTAAATGCAACCTGGTATAAATCTGTAAATGACCTTCCTGCCATTACCGACTACACCCTCAGGGGCGGTAGCAATAAAAACGGGCGTACATTCTGGTATTTCGACAAGGAAGTATCCTATGAATTCGGGTACGGACTTTCCTATACAAGCTTTGAATACAGTAATTTTAAAATCGACCGGAATACCATCACCCCGCAGGATAAAATTACCATCCGCGTGGATGTTAAAAATACAGGAAGCTTCGACGGTGACGAAGTGGTGCAGATTTACATGTGCACACCCGAAAGCCCGGCTTCCCTACAGCGTCCTATCAAACGTCTGAAAGGATTTAAAAGAATAACCATACCTGCCGGTCAGACCAAAACCGTAAACATCACGATTGACTGTGCCGATTTGTGGTTTTGGGATATGAAAGAAAACAAGATCACTTACGACCAGGGCAACTACATATTTGAAATAGGAGCCTCCTCAAAAGACATCAGAGGAACCGTGAATACCACTATGAAGGGAGCATTAATCCCTGTTCTGAAAACGGTAGTTGCCGATTGTGGTGTTGTTGTGCTGAAAAAAGGAACCACTGCTCAAACCAGTGTAACTGCTGCCATGACCGATGATCGTTTTTATGATATCTCAAAAGCTGGAGTTGTCTTTACATCCAACAATCCTGCTGTTGCAACTGTGGATCAAAAGGGCCTCGTTACAGCTGCGGGAACAGGTGTGGCTACCATAACAAATGCAGTAACCATTAACGGCAAAACCGTATCGGACGATTTCCCGGTTAAAGTGATGCCCGATTTAAACCTGGCCACGGTAACCATAAATAACAAACCTGCAAAAGGATTTAATTCAAAAACAGTTCAGTACAGTTACCTGTTAAGTCCAGATTCAAAGAGCCCGGTTATTAAGGCCACTCCGGTTGATCCCAATATAATTGCAGAAGTAATCCAACCTAAAACCATTCCCGGAACAGCCACCATCACGCTGATCGATCCTATTACCAATGATCACAAGGAAT
>CAZUBW010000197.1:0-2052 GCA_964618645.1 uncultured Bacteroidales bacterium
TTCGTGTTTATAAAATCTGCCGTGTAGGTGTGTACGGTAGATAATAAATGTCAAAGAAATAAAGACAAAATAGTATTATAACTAATTATTATATAATTATTTAAACCGTCTTAGCTTGACGGCTATGCCGCCAGCGGGGGATATCGCCATGTTCAACGTTAAATACTATGATATTGATGGCACCATATACAAATAAGAGAATATCAACAATATGCATCCTTAGCTTGACGGCTATGGACACAACTTGTCCCGCATTCTTGCGGGAGCCCATAGCCGAACCTCGGGGGGATTTTCCCCCTCGCTCTTTAGGAGAGGGGGGCAGGGGGGTGAGGTGAAAATTACTAAAATTCTTTTATGGAATCACACAACCAGATGCACCTTATTGGCAAATAGTGTTTCATTAAAAATTTACTCCCATGAAAAATGTAATCCTTATAATCAGTTTGGCGTTGCTGATGACATCGGGCTCATTTGCGCGCATTGTGACCGGAACAGTGGTGGATGCCAATAACGATCCCATTCCGGGTGTTTGTGTTGTGCTAAAGGGAACAACCATCGGAACGGTTACCGATATGGATGGGAAATTCTCCCTGAATGTTCCGGAAACAAATGCCGTTTTGGTTTTTAGCTTTGTCGGTTTTAAATCGCAGGAAGTTGATGTAAAACTGGCTAAAACGCTTTATGTAATGATGGACGAAGATGTCAGTATGCTGCAGGAATGCATAGTTGTCGGATATGCTCAGGAAAGCAATAGCAATGTAGCAGCTCCTTCTTCAGTTAGGATCAGGGGCATCTCTTCGTCTGCCAAAATGGCCAGGTCGACCGGTTATTATCAGCCTGCCCCGGATTTCAACACCGAAGGCTATTCCGCCATTCATGAAAACGGTTTTAAGAGTCCTTTGCGTGAACCCCTGTCCACCTTTTCAATTGATGTGGATGCAGCTTCGTACAGCAATGTCAGGCGCTTCATCAATGAGGGTCAAAAACCCATACCCGATGCCGTGCGCATTGAAGAAATGATCAACTATTTTGATTACGATTACCCCCAACCCAAAGGCGAGCATCCGTTTTCCATTGTTTATGAACTGGGTACCTGTCCCTGGAACAAGGACAACAAATTACTCCATATTGGTTTGCAGGGTAAAAAAATGTCAACAGCAGAAGTTCCGCCCTCCAACCTGGTTTTCCTGATTGATGTTTCGGGGTCGATGAATTCACCCAATAAACTACCGTTGCTGGTGAAGGCTATGAAGTTGCTGGTAAGCCAGTTAAGACCGCAGGACAGGGTAGCCATGGTAGTTTATGCTGGTAGTTCGGGATTGGTACTGCCCTCCACCCCTGGTAACCAGAAGGAGAAAATCAATGCTGCCCTGGAACGGCTCCAGGCCGGTGGTTCAACTGCCGGTGCAGCCGGACTGAAACTGGCGTACCAGGTGGCTGAAGTGAACTTTATCAAAGAAGGCAACAACCGCATTATCCTGGCAACCGACGGCGATTTTAATGTAGGGCCCTCGAGCAATGCCGAAATGGAAAGGATGATTGAAACCTACCGCAACAAGGGCATTTTTATATCGGTAACCGGATTTGGCATGGGTAATTACAAAGATGACAAGATGGAAATCATTGCCGACAAGGGCAACGGCAATTACAATTACATCGATAACCTGATGGAGGCCAAAAAGGTATTTGTTAATGAATTCAGCAGTACGTTATTTACCATTGCCAAAGACGTGAAGATACAGATTGAATTCAACCCGGCCTATGTAAAGGAATACCGCCTGGTGGGGTATGAAAACAGGTTGCTCAATGAAGAGGATTTTGAGGATGATAAAAAGGATGCCGGTGAACTGGGAGCAGGACATACCGTGACCGCGTTGTATGAAATTGTTCCTGTGCGGGGTAATGCCGACAGCTCGCGGAAGCTCAGGTACCAGCAGTCGGATGTGCTGCCCGGTGCATCCACCACCCATGAACTGGCCACCATCAAGTTCAGGTATAAAAAGCCCGATGGCGACAAAAGTATCCTGATGACCGAAACCATTCCCAATACTG
>CAZUBW010000198.1:0-1838 GCA_964618645.1 uncultured Bacteroidales bacterium
TATGAGCTGTGAGCTGTGAGCTATGAGCTGTGAGCTGTGAGCTGTGAGCTGTGAGCTGTGAGCTATGAGCTATGAGTTGTGAGCTATGAGCTGTGAGCTGTGAGCTATGAGCTGTGAGCTGTGAGCTGTGAGCTGTGAGTTGTGAGCTGTGAGCTGTGAGCTGTGAGTTGTGAGCTATGAGCTATTAAAAGGGGAAGAGTATTCCTCGAATCTTTATTTATTAAGGTTTTATCCTCATTTTTTCATTCCTGCAGTCTTCCTTTTCCCTTCAAGCGGTTGAAAACCCTTGAAGGGTACTCTTTAATTGTTTGGTCTTTTACGATTTAATATAATATTCCGTTCGTAGAAAAAAACCGGAAAAAAATTCAAATAAGTGAACATATGTTCATTTAAATACGTATATTTGTCGTGAGAATGCTATAAAGAAAAACATTAATTAAACATTAGCAATATGCCATCAGGAGACCGTACCGGACCTGTGGGACAAGGTCCCAGAACCGGAAGATCATTAGGTTTTTGCTCGGGATACGACAGCCCGGGATACACAAAAGGAGTTGGAAGTGGAATGGGAAGAGGCTTTGGCTTTGGAAGAGGCTTTGGAAGAGGCCTTGGCTTTGGACAGGGTTTTGGAAGGGGCCGCGGATTTGGTCGCGGATATGGCCGAATGTCCTGGGATTATGGTTCGGTTAACCCCTGGCCTCAATCTATGAACAGGGAGGATGAAATTACCATGTTGAAATCACAGGCCGAAGCGTTGAGCCGTTCGCAGGCTGACATTGCCAGGCGTATTGATGAACTCGAAAAACCGGGCAAATAGGCATGCATCCCGATTGTATGAAATGCCTTGTTTTGCAGGTCGACAGATTGCTGACCAAACACAAGGTTGATTCACCTATTGCAAAACGTGTTACCGAAAGGTTTAATGATTTTGTTATCGATCCTGCAAACAGCAATCTTTCAGCGCCCGAAGCAGCCTGTTTTATGCACAGGCTCCTGAAGCGTGTAACGCAAAAGGGCGATTTGTACGAGAAAGAGAAGAATGACTACAACCAATTGATGTTGGATTTTGAAGAGCATACGCGGCAGATTATTCAACAGTCAGAAAACCCCTTTCAAACAGCGCTGAGATATGCACTTGCCGGAAATATCATTGATTTTGGTCCCCCCAGGGCATTTGATGTATTCAGTGCGCTTTCTGCCGCAGCTAATAAGGTGCCGGCTATCGATCATTCCGAACGGCTTTATGCGGCTTTAAAAAAGGCATCAATGGTTTTATACCTGGGCGATAATGCGGGAGAGATTGTGTTGGATAAATTATTCATTGAAAAAATTGATCATCCCAATCTTTATTTTGCGACACGGGGTGGGAATATCATCAATGACATTACACTGGAGGATGCCGCGAAAGTAGGTATGGATCGTGTGGCCAACGTCATATCAAACGGATACGATGCCCCTTCAACCATGCTGAACCGGTGTTCGGGTGAATTCAGACGGATTTTTGACTCGGCCGACCTGATCATTTCCAAGGGGCAGGGCAATCTCGAAGGGTTGATCAGTAACCGTAAAAAACCTATCTTTTTTCTGCTAATGGTGAAATGCTATGTAATTGGTGAAATACTGGGAACAGAAGAGAAGAATACGGTGGTGTATTATAACCAGGAAATTAAAGCTGCCTGATCATGGTTTTACCGGTTATTATATATGGTGCTTCAAAACTGAGGGAGAGAACATTTGACATTGACCTGGGTGTCGATTTTAAGACCCTGGCCGGTAACATGTCACAAACCCTTAAAAAAGCCGGTGGAATTGGACTGGCGGGTCCGCAGGTGAGTGTG
>CAZUBW010000199.1:0-1657 GCA_964618645.1 uncultured Bacteroidales bacterium
CCAGCTTACTATATTGCAGATAAAAAAAAGACTGCTAAGTTTGATTTAACCACAAATCAAAACAAGCAGTCTTTATGAAAAAGAAACAGTACAAATTTATAAAAGTAGACGGAAAAACTTTGATTGTTGGAATCGACATAGGTAAAAGCAATCATTACGGCTTTTTTTTGACATTGAGCTATGAATCAAATAAAAGCTTCCCATTCTCTAATACAAAAGAGGGGTTTGATTTGTTAATAAGGAAAATAGAGATGTTTACTCAAGCTCATAGTGTTGATAATGTAATAATTGCAGTAGAGTCGACAGGCAATTACTGGCTACCTCTGGCTTATTATATTCAGGGCAAAACACATTACACAATAGTGCAGGTTAATGGGAAGCATACAAAGCGATTCAAAGATGTTACGGATAATACCCCAAATAAAACAGATCATAAAGATCCGAAAGTAATAGCCCAGGTAGTTCTTATAGGGAGCGGCCTAAGAGTAAATCTTCCCAATGGGATAAAGGCCAATGTGCGGGAGCTGACACGCTTAAGAAAATCGTTGCTGGCAGACAGGAAAAGGATTGTGAACCGTATCCATGCTAGCTTGGCTTTGTACTTTCCGGAATATTTAGATTTGTTCAAAGATATAAGTTGTAAAACGAGTACGTATTTACTAAAAAACTATCCAACCCCCGGTAATATGATACAGGTTGACCAGAAGTCATTAATAAAAGAATTACGAAAAATAAGCCGGGGGAGATGCGATGTAAAAAAGACAGAAGAGTTAATTTCTGCGGCCTTTAGTACTATTGGGATTAAAGATGGACTTGATGCCTATCAGAGCATTGTCAAATTGCATATAAATCAAATAGAGCTATTTGATATACAAATTTCAGCCATTGAGAAACAGATCAAACAATCATTGGCTTCACTTGAGGAATATTATATCCTAAGATCCATAAATGGGATCGGTGATATAACCATAGCAACAATTATTTCTGAAATAGGAGATTTCCACCATTTTAAGACCAACAAAGAACTACTTAAGTTCTCAGGCCTAAATTTGGTTGAAAGCAGTTCTGGTAATCATAGGGGCAACAGAAGGATATCAAAAGTAGGTAACGAACATTTACGTACCAGTTTATATTTTCTTGCACTGCGCCTGGTAAAGAAGAGAGGCATTTACCATGAACAATACACCAAGTACGTGAATAAAGGAATGGAAAAGAAAAAGGCTATTATTGCCATATCACGCAAAGTATTACGAATGATCCATTCCTTAATTAAGAATAATGAGACATTTGATTATGAACATAACTTAAAACATATTAAAATAGCAGCATGATTTTGGTACGGTAAGGGGAAGCATCTCTGGATACTTTAAGGCTCTATTGAGACCTTCCGCTCCAGCTTAAATGCTCCCTTTATCGGCCTTGATAAAGTCTCGATTAAGTAAGAATATGGCCAATCTGGACCATCAAAATATTAGTGTCAGACTATCTTGGCATCCAGTAAATGTTGTTGTTTTTAACAAAAAATGAGCTTATGAACAAAAGAAAAAAGTAGCAAAAAAGAAAAGGTGTTAATACCCAGAATAACTCTTCGTGAACTACGAGTTATTTCCGGGTATTAACACTATTACATCATAATTATTAAATAAAATTTGTCTAG
>CAZUBW010000200.1:0-1648 GCA_964618645.1 uncultured Bacteroidales bacterium
CAGCCCCATCTCCGCTGCTTTTTCCATCATCAGCTGATATGCTTCTTCATAATTGTTGCGGATGTCGCCCTCGAGAATAGCTTCCTTGATGGCGTTTTTGATAACACCCACTTCACGGCAGGGGCCTATGTTAAAGGTTTTCATGATGAGTTCACCATCCACCGGTGGTTGAAAATTACGCAAGGCATCTTTCTCTTCGATCTCTTTCAGCTTTTGCCTTACCAGTTTGAAGTTGTTCAGGTATTGCCGTACTTTGACATCATTCTTTGAGGTGATGTCGGCTTCGCAAAGCATCATCAGGTCGTCGATATCGTCACCGGCTTCGAACAACAGCCGGCGAACGGCCGAATCGGTTACTTCCTCTTCCACCAGGGCTATGGGTCTGAGGTGCAGCATTACAAGTTTCTGCACATACTTCATAGAGGTCCCCAGGGGCAGGTGAAGCCGCCGGAATATCCCTGGGACCATCTTAGATCCCAAATATTCGTGCCCGTGAAAAGTCCATCCATGGCCTTTCACATACTTCCGTGTGGCAGGTTTGGCAATGTCGTGCATAATGGCAGCCCATCTGAGCCATAGATTGCCTGACTTCTCGGAAACCTTGTCGAGTACCTGAAGGGTATGCCAGAAATTGTCCTTATGCCGCAAATTATCTTTTACCTCCACACCTTTCAGCTTACTGAACTCTGGAAAAATTAACTCCAGCAGTCCTGTTTTCTCAAGCAATGCGAACCCCTGCGAAGGCCGGGGCGACAAAATCATTTTATTCATTTCGTCGATGATCCTTTCACCCGAGATGATGCTGATCCGTTCGCGGTTGTGGTGAATGGCCTGCAACGATTTTTCCTCGATGGTAAAGTCGAGTTGCGTTGAAAACCTTATGGCCCGCATCATGCGTAAAGGATCGTCGGAATAGGTGATATCGGGATCGAGGGGTGTACGTATAATCCGGCTTTCAAGGTCAGCCAATCCGTTAAACGGATCGAGCAATTCACCGAAATTTGCCTTGTTAAGTGAAATGGCCAGCGCGTTAATGGTAAAATCGCGCCTGTTCTGATCGTCTTCGAGGGTGCCATCTTCCACCAGCGGCTTTCGCGAATCGGAGCGGTAAGATTCCCGGCGGGCACCTACAAATTCAAGTTCCAGATCGTCATAGGTAAGCATGGCGGTACCAAAATTCTTATAGATACTGACCCTGCCCTTTTTACCGATTGTTTTTGATACAGTTTTTGCCAGCTCAATACCACTGCCCACCACCACGATGTCGATGTCCTTCGAAGGCCTGTTTAACAACAGATCGCGCACGTATCCGCCAATAACATATCCCTGAAGTCCTTTTGCAGTGATGATTTCCGAAAGCAAGTCGAATATTTTATGATTAAGCTGTATGTTCATCGGGTAAAAGCATATGACTGGCAAAAATAGCATTTTCGCAACAAAAAATTTTTCCCTACATTTGCATCCGTATTTCACTAAGGGGGTGCCCCAAAAAATCGGGCTGAGATCATACCCTTAGAACCTGATCCGGGTAATGCCGGCGAAGGGAATTGGTGGCAATGTTATGCGTTGCCGCTGTTTCATTAACTTAAAAATTTCACATTATGAAGCAGGTATGCATTTTGCTTGCATTGGCATGCTTTTCAGGCAT
>CAZUBW010000201.1:0-1592 GCA_964618645.1 uncultured Bacteroidales bacterium
CTCACCATCAGCTACAACGACGAAAACATAAGTCTCACCGGGAAAAACGGACTGGTACTGACCAACGATCCCTGCCGGCTTGTGCTCGAAAACCGTATTTTCCAGTTCGATGATATTGATGGTAAAAAACTGCTGCCCTTCTTTAAAAGGAAAGCCATTCATATCCGCCCCGAAACAAGCCGTAAATTTCTTGAAACATTTGCCAGAACCGTTGTTCAAAAATACAAGGTAAACGCCACCGGATTTACCATTGCTGACGAACACATTCGCCCCCGACCCATTCTCTCGCTCGAGGCAAACCTGTCGGGAACCCCTGTCTTTACACTCCGCTTCCGTTACAGTGAAAATCAAGAATATTTAGCCGGCAAAAAATCAGATTTACTGGTGACACTTTCGGGAGATGATGAAAACATCGTTTTCACCCGGCTTAACCGTGATATGGAATATGAAAACCTGTTAATATCGCAATTGCTGGAACTGGGACTCGCCAACGTGGATGCTTCGTCGTTTGCTCCCCTGCGGGTTAAAAAAGGCGAAAGTATTCTGGTCACCTACGACCTGATTACCTGGCTTAACAATTTCAGACCAGCTCTGCAGAAATTGGGTATCGAAGTTGTTCAGCCGGCTCATGCCCAACGATATTATTTACAAAAAGTTAACCTGAAACTGAAAGTTTCGGAAAGCAAAAACGATTGGTTCGACATTCAGGCCATAGTGCAATTTGATGGTTTTGAAATACCCTTTATTCGTTTTAAACCCTATATCCTGGAAGGAAGGCGCGAATATGAACTTCCCGATGGCCGTATACTGGTGTTACCTGAGGAATGGTTTGCCCGCTTCAGGGATATCCTATCGTTTGTGAAAGATGATCATGACCAGTTAACACTCGACAAGCAACACTTTCCCCTGCTGAAAGAAGGGCTGAAAGGCCTTACAGGTTCGTTTTCCGGTAAATTGCGCAAGTGGTTCGAGGCCGGTGAACTCGAAGAACAGGCTATACCTGCCGAAATTAAGGCTGAACTGAGAGACTACCAGAAAAAAGGCTTCAGCTGGATGTGGAAACTATACCACAACGATTTTGGCGGTTGCCTGGCCGATGATATGGGATTGGGAAAGACCCTGCAAACGCTTACATTGATACAGCAGGCCATTAACAGTGAACGGACCAAGACCTGCGGCCCGGTGAATTCGCGCTTTGAAAGACAACTGACCATATTTGACTCGCCCGATACCTCGCTGGTGAAATCAAAACCATCGTTGATTGTGGTGCCGTCAACCCTGGTGCACAACTGGCTTAACGAAGCCGCAAGGTTTGCTCCTCATTTGAATGCCGGCTTTTACGGAGGTCAAAACCGTAAACCTTTCGGACAATATTATCACCATTACGACATCATTGTTACCTCATACGGCCTTATCCGTAATGAATTGGACGTGCTGAAGGCCTATGAATTTCTGTATGTGATCCTCGATGAGTCGCAGGTGATCAAAAACCCGCATTCCAAAACCTATAAGGCGGTTATTGCCCTGAACACCTGTCACCGGCTTGTGCTGACCGGGACACCCATTGAAAATTCCCTGAACGATCTGTGGGC
>CAZUBW010000202.1:0-1529 GCA_964618645.1 uncultured Bacteroidales bacterium
CGCAGAAGCTTGAATCGGAAATTATTCGCCTGGGACAACTCAAGGAAAAATATGTTTCTACCAAAGTGAATGTGGAGCAGCGGTTGCCACAGATTTTTATTGTCGACAAAGCAGTGAAAGCTGAGCGCAAAGCTGTGCCAAAACGTTCCATCATTGTCATTGTTACCACCTTATCGGCCTTTTTATTGTCGTTACTCGGACTGCTGATCGCTGATCAGCTCAAACCGGAAAAATAGTCATGGAGTTGTTGCAACAACTTAAGAAGCACAGCCTTGTTGTTGCCCTGGTATTTATCTACCTGGTAGCCGACATGGTTTTTACCTGTAAGGAGATTTATGTTTTTAATCTTTTGCCGTTGGCGCTGCTGGTGATATACCTGGCTATTGCCCGGATTGACCTGGCTTATTTCCTGGTAATTGCCTGTACACCGCTGTCTATTCAACTGCTTGAGTATGTGCCTTCAACGCCTGTTGATTTTGCCATTCCCACCGAACCACTTCTGTTTGGAATGATGCTGCTATTACTTTACCGTTCGGTGCAACTCGGCTGGTTCAACCGGAGTATTCTAAATCATCCGGTCACCTATGCCGTCTTTTTCAACCTGTTTTGGCTGGTATTGGTATCAGTGACCAGTACTATGCCCCTGGTTTCCTTTAAGTTTGTGCTGGCAAGGGTTTGGTTTATAGCCGTGTATTACCTGTTGGCCATCATGGTCTTCCGTAATACTTCCAATATCAGGGTATTTGTATTAAGCTATACCTTACCCATGCTTGTTGTTATTGGATATGCCCTTACCCGTTTGATGCAATACGGGCTTTTTGACAAAAAAGCAGCACACTTTGTAATGAATCCGTTTTTTAGGGATCATACCTCTTATGGCGCCATACTGGCCATGCTTTTTTTTGCCTTGGGAGGCCTGGTGATCAATAAAAAAAGGGATTTGTTGTTTCAATTGATGGTTTGGAGTACATGGCTGGTCATTACATTAGCACTGGTTTTGTCGTATACGCGGGCCGCCTGGATAAGCGTGGTGGTTTCTTTTGGTGTTCTGGTACTGGTGTTACTGAAGGTTAAACTCAGGTATGTACTTTTGATTGGTCTGGCGGGGGTAATATTTCTTACCGGCCAGCGGATTGCCATTATTCATAAGATGGAGAAGAACAGGCAGACTTCATCGGCTTCGCTTGGTGAACATGTGAAATCTATTTCGAACATTACTACCGATGAATCAAACCTGGAAAGACTTAACCGTTGGAATGCTGCATTCAGAATGATCAGGGAACGTCCCCTCTTTGGCTGGGGCCCCGGTACCTATATGTTCAAATATGCCCCTTACCAGCGTGCTGCCGAAAAAACCGGCATAAGCACAGATTTTGGCGATATGGGGAATGCACACAGTGAATACATTGGGCCGATGGTAGAAAGCGGAATACCCGGATTTCTGTCGTTTATAGTTATATGCATACTGAGCCTTGTAACCGGATTTCGTGTATATGAGAAACTTACGGACAAACGGCTTAAGCAAATGG